>NZ_VCLA01000138.1:40584-66399 GCF_009600885.1 Streptomyces jumonjinensis | reverse complement strand
CTGAGCATACGGAGATCCCCGCTGACCCGGAAGGCGTGTCGGGGCCCGTTCGATCATTGGCCGGGAATCGTCGAAGATGGCCTCATGGCCCGACGCAGCTCACGCCCCCGGCGCACCGCCGCCCTCGCACTGACCGACGTATCGCCCTGCCCGTGCGGGCTGCCCGCCGGGTACGGCGAGTGCTGCGGACGCTTCCACTCGGGTGCGGAGCGCGCGCCCACCGCCGAGCTGCTGATGCGCTCCCGCTACAGCGCTTTCGTCGCCCGGGACGCGGCCTATCTGCTGGGCACCTGGCATCCGTCGACCCGGCCGGCCCGGCTGGAGCTCGACCCGGGGATGGAGTGGAGCGGTCTGGAGATCGTCGACACCACGGACGGCACTCTGTTCCACACCACCGGCACGGTCACCTTCAAGGCCCGCTACCGGCACCACGGCAACCGCGGTGAGCTGTGTGAACGCAGTTCCTTCGAGCGAGTGGACGGCGCCTGGCTGTATGTGGACGGCACGTTCCTGGAGTGACCCCGGGCTTCCGGGACGGCCCCTGGGGCGGTCAGCTGTTGTGCGGCCCGATCACCAGACCGGGGTTGTAGGCGGCGAGGACCTTGTTGGCCCGCGCCAGCGCGGCGAGCGCCTGCTCCCGGTCCGCCCGGTCCTCGTGGCAGAGCGGCCCCCGGAACCGGTGCACCTCGCGTACGGCGCAGTCCGCCTCGATCTCGGCCCGCAGCACCCGCAACGGCATACAGGACCCGATCAGCACGGCCACACGGTCGGGGATGGGCACGGGCACGAGGGGTGATGCAGTCACGGCGTCGTCCTTGTCTTCTGCTCCAGGGGGCCGCCGGCACCCCGGTGGCCCCCTCCATGGGTAGCGGAGAAGCATCCGCTTCCTGCGGCGGGGATGTCACGGTGGGGCAACCGTCCGGGCCGCCCCGGTGATTCCCATTACACGCGGGCGGGCTGCCCCCGGGTACGGAGCGGCGTCGACTCCGTCATCTCCCCGCCCGCGCGCCGCGAGCGGAGACCGGCCGGGGGCGTGGGCGGGGATTCGGGAGGACGACAAGGCGGAACGATCACCTCCGCCGCCCGGACGCCATGGACGCCGACCCTGGTCGATCAGCGTTCCGACGGTGCCGTACGGGACGTGGTGCCCCCCTGCCGCTCGCGGGCCCCGCTGCCCGCCGCATGGCGACTCACCTTACGCGAAAACGGCGCATACCCCCGAATCGATCACAGCGTGACATCAGGGCGGCTCCAGCAGGCGGCGCGCGCCGTCAGCCCTTTCGCCGGGGCGCGTCAACTCGCGACCGCCGCCGGGAGGTTGACCGGCGGGCGGCCGCGGCGCGCGTCAACGGGAGGCTGCCGGGCCGGCCGGTCGGCGGGTGCGGCGCGGCCCGCCCGGGGGGCGGTCATGGGTGCGGGCGCAGCCGCAGGGCGTGCAGCACCAACTGGATCGCGAACCGCCGGTCCGCGTTCTGGAGCCGGTCGCCGAGGACGGCGTCCAGGCTCCGCATCCGGTAGCGGACGGTCTGCGGATGGACCCCGAGCAGCGCGCCCATCTGCGCCGCCGTGCCCCGGGTGTCCAGCCAGATGCGGAGGGTGTCGACCAGCCGGTCGCGCCGGGAGGGGGTGAGCGCGGCCAGCGGCGCGAGCTCGCGCCGGGCGAGCTGGTCGAGCAGTCCGGGGTCGGAGAGCAGCCACAGCGACACCAGATGATCGGCGCAGAACACCAGCGGCCCGTCCTTCACCACCCCCGTGTCCACCAGCTCCAGGGTGCGGCGGGCCCAGCGGATGGAGTCGTGCGCGTCGGCGGCGGCCACGGTGAGCCCCACCGCCGCCCGGTTGCCGAACAGCGCGCGGTCCAGCATCCGCCGGCGGGCCGGGTCCACCGGGCCGGGGATCAGCAGATGCGGCTGCGGATCGCCGAGGTCGGCGAGGACATCCGCGTCCAGATCGCCCTGCTCCAGCACGGCGGGCGAGCGCAGCGCGACCAGGGTGACCTGCTCGGGGAGCGGCCAGGCGGCCTGCTCGGACAGTTCCGCGACGGCGGTGCGGGGCACCGGCGGCCCGGCCAGCAGCAGATGCAGCAGCCGGCGGCGGAGCAGTCCGTGCTGCTCTCCGGAGCGGGAGCGCGCCTCCAGATAGCCCTCGCGGGAGAGCGACTCCAGTTCATCGACGTAGGCGAAGAGCGCGTCGGCGAAGGTGAGCATCATGGTGGGGGAGAGGTCGTAGCTGCGGCCGACCTTCTTCGCCCGGCGCAGCGCGATGCGGGCGCCGAGCCGGTAGGCGCTCTGGAGGGTGTCGAGGGTGCGGCCCTCGTACGCCTCGTATCTGCCGAACCGGCGGCACATCTCGTCGCGCAGGGCGGAGGGCGAGGCGGGCTCGGCCACCTGGTCGACGAAGACGGAGATGCTCTGCTCGACGCCCACCCGGATGCCGTGCCCGAAGGGTCCGTTCAACAGCCGGGCGTACTCCGGATAGGCGCGGGTGACCTCTATTCCGATCTCTTTGATCAGGCCGGGGAGTTCGGGGCGCAGGATCGCCGCGAACTCCTGCGGCAGCGGTCCGAGCGACTCTCCGGTATCCGATGGGCTGACCGTTCCCGGCATCTCCGTCTCCCCTCGCCTCGGACGGTGAAGATAGACCAACCCCGGTGAGGTGAACACCACTTGAGCGGGGAGAGCCGCGCGGTCCGGGAAAACGCTCTCCATGGCGGCTCATAGGCCGTCCCGGCGGTCACGGAAAAGCGGGCGAATTCCCCGGAGGCGGTCGCTCCGGATGGTCGGGAGCGAGTAATTCAGGCCACCTCTTACTCGTGGGTCCGCCGGGCGGTGCGGGACGGTGCGCGGAGTGAATGGGTCCGGTACTCGGGGCGCCGGGTCACCCGGAGTGTGCCCCGGATGATCCGGTACGGCCCCGGTCGTCCCCGCGTCCCGATGGCCCGGCACTGTCCGGGGGTGACAGGGGCCCTCGCTCCAGCACCCGGTGAAACGGGGTCTCCCGGCGGAATTGCGCACCGATTGACAATGCCGACGGGGAAAAGACTCACACCGGTACGAGGAAAAAATCTCGCCGAGAGAATCTTGAACCACGGCATTGTGTGCGATGTTTCCGAGAAGTAACGTCTCGCAGCGTCATAGATAGCGCATGGCCGAATCCTGACAACCGCCAGTGAACAGGATTCCCCTTCCGCGCTCCGCGCCTCCCCTCCCCCACCTGGCCGCGGACCGCGTTCCGCGCAAGCAGTGCGTCTCACTGACGGAACCGGAGGAACCTTCCGTGCGAAACCCCCTCGCCAAAGCCGCCTTGACCGCCACCGCAGCCGCCGCCGCCCTCGCCCTCGCCGGTGCGCCCGCCCTCGCGGCTCCCACGGTGTGGACCGTGGGACCCAATTCGCCCCAGACGTTCTCGGCGCTGTCCACCAACACCGTGCTGAACCTCAACGGGATTCCGCTCACCTGTCCCACCGCCACCGCGGGCGGCACCATGTTCAGCGCCACCGGGAACCCGGGGCACATCGCCAACATCTCCAGCGCCGCCTTCGGCAGCGCCGCCAACCCGTGCACCAGCCCGGTGGGTCCGGTGCAGCCGATCGCCGACACCACCCCGCCCTGGCAGCTGAAGGGCACGGCCTATAACGCGACCACCGGGACGACCACCGGCTTCATCTCCGGGATCAACGCCAGTCTCACCGTGCTGACCTGCACCTTCGACGTCGTCGGCGAGGTGAACGCCACCTACCGCAACTCCACCGGCGTCCTCACCGTGTCCAACAACGCCACCCGTCAGCTGACGGTCGCCAACGCGAGCGCCGGCTGTGCGGGGATCGCCGCCAACGGCGACCACCCGACGTTCAACGCGAGCTACCGGGTGTCGACCCCGGCGGGCGGCTCGGGCCGTCCCACGGTGGTCGGGACCCCGTAGCCGTACGGAGCGGGCGGATCGCACGGCGGGCGGCCCGCCGTGCGATCCGCCCGTCCCGCCCATGCGTACGCCCCCATCCGGCTGAGCGAGAGGAGACCTGGAGCATGCCGCGCAGCCATGGCGCGGGCACCCGCCCCCCTCGCCCGGCCGGGGGCCGTGCCCGGAGATCACGTCACCGCTCCCCAAGGCCCTGGCGGAGCGCCTTGATCACGGTCTCGGTGCTGCTCGCCGGGGTGGCGCCGGGGGCGCGGGCCGATACCGAGCGGACCGTGTCGGCCGCCATCGGCTACCGGTGCGGCTTTCCGTCCGGGACGCTGCCGGTGGAGGTACGGATCACCGCCGCGCTGCCCGTGTCGGGGAGCGCGGGCGAGGGGATCACCGCCGGGGCGGCAGCGGCGGTGACCTTCCCGGAGGCGGCGCGGGCGGAGCTCGCCGCGCTGAAGGCGGCCTCGGTCAGCGGTACGGCACGGCTCACCGTGGCCGTCGCCCAGGGCGCGCACCGGGCGGAGGCGGTGTGGGCGGGCAGTGGGACCGAACCGGTCGCCCTTCCGGCAGACGCCGAGCCCGAGCCCGCCCCTGGCACGGGCGCGGCGACGGGTTCGGGGTCCGCGACGGGTTCCGGTTCCGGGTCGGGCTCGGCGACGGATACCGCCGGCGCGGGCTCCGACTCCGGGTCCGCCACGGATACCGCCCCCGGCACCGCTTCCCCCTCCGGCCCGGGCGCCGGACCCGGCGCGGCGGACCCCGTGCTCACCTTCGAGGGGCCCCTGCCCACCATCACACCGGGCGGTACGGGCGACCTCACCCTCACCGCCGGCGCCCTCGCCCTCGACCTCGCCCTCTTCACGGCGGACGGCGCCCCCGCACAGCCGTCCCCCCACACCCTGGACTGCTCGCCACGGAGCGGCGAGAACGCCGGACTGGCGACGATCGCGATCCCCGGCGACGACGGCAGCGCGCCTCCCGGCTCCTCGCCGACCCCCTCCGTCCCCGGCCGGGACCCCACGGCCGCGGCCCCCGGGCAACGGGGGCCCGACGGCGGCGCGCTGACGATCTCGCCGCCCGCCGGGCAGCGCGCCCGGCCCGCGCCGCCCTGCGTCGGCGACACCGAGAACGCCTTCGCGATGGTCGCCTATGTCACCGGCTACTCGAACGTCGCCAAACTCGACGGGGCGTCCGAGGTCCCGCTCTCCTGCACCCAGCTCATCGATGTGTCCAAGAAGATCGTTCTCCAGCCGGACGGTCTCCATCTCCTCCAGCACGCCACCGGCGAACTCGACTACCGGGGCCGCCCGGTCATGCCGCCGGCCAGGGCCACCTTCCTGACCTACGGCTTCATGCCGACGACGGCGACGATGGAACTCACCCAGCTCGACACCATGACCATCGACTCGGACCTCCTGCTCGCCAAATACACCGGGCTGACGGTGGTCAGGGTGCCGCTGCGGCTCCGGCTGTACGACGTGGAGATCAACGGCGTCCCCCTGGACGTCGGGCCGGACTGCCGGACCGTAGGACCGCTGTACTCCAAGGACCCCGACCCCGCCCAGGAGGGAGAGCGGCATGTCGTCCTCACCGGGGAGCTGAAGGGCCCGGGCGACGGCTATCAGCTGGTCACCGGGGGAGTGCTCACCGCCACCGTGACGATCCCGCCGTTCAGCGGCTGCGGTGTGGACGAGGATCTCGACCCGCTCTTCACCTCGTCCGTGTCCGGCCCCGGCAACTACCTCAAGCAAGTGCAGGGGGCTCCTTGCGCATCGGGCAACCCCCGGCCCGATCCGACCTACTGCACCAAGGACCACCAGCCCGTCAAGGTGCCCGAGCCGGAGCGCTGACCCCGGCACGCCCGCCCAGCCCCTTGCGAGAACCGAGGAGAGACAGATGAGACCCGTCCCCCAGCGCTTCCCGGCCCCCGGCCCGGTCCGCACGGCCGTCCTCGGCGCGCTCACCGCCCTCCTCCTGGCCGTTCCGCTCGCCGCCGTCCCCGCCCACGCCTCCGGATCCGGACAGGACCCGAGCCGCGCCTCGGGAGCGGCGCGGCCCGCCGAGCGGTCGGCGGCCGTGGCACTCAACGGCCACTGGGCTCCCTTCGACCGCTGCCCGGTCGACGATCCCGCCATGCTGGCCGCCGACGGCCAGGACACGGTCGCCACCTGCGTCTCCTCGCGATCGCCCTCGGGCTCCATCGAACTCGGCAACACCACCGCCGTCACCGGGGCCAACGACCTCCAGTTCGGCGTGGTGCAGACCACCGCCACCGGCGTCTTCACCGTCGTACCGCCGAAGAACGGAGCCCTCATCGGCGAGTCCGCCGAGATCCCCGGCGGACTGCTCGGCCTCATGTGCCCCGGCGACATCCCGGTCGTCACCGACATCTGCCGGCTGCTCACCGACAACAGCCTCAACCGGGTCACGGCCACCGTCGAATCGGCCGGCGCCCCCACCGGCTTCAGCCTGACCGCCGGACTGACCACCGGGAAACCGATCGTCACCCTGCCCGTGCGGATCCGGCTCCAGAACCCGTTCCTCGGCTCCCAGTGCTACATCGGCTCCAGCGCCGACCCGGTCGTGCTCCGCCCGAGCAACACCACCGCCCCCGCCTTCGCCGTACAGCGCTTCGACGGCGACGGAACGCCCAACGCCGACGACGGCGCGATGCTGCGCTTCGCCCTCACCGGGAACAGCCAGGGCGACAGCTCCTTCGCCGTGCCCAGAGCCCGGGGCTGCGGACTCCTCGGGATCCTCAACGGCGCGATCGATCTCAAGACCGGACTGCCCTCGCCGTCCGGGAACAACAGCCTGACCCTGAACGGCGCCATGACCCACAGCGCGGGGCTCACCGCCCCGGGCACGGTCCGCCCGGACAACGGGAAGTACCTCTCCCGCTACTGGCACTCCGCCGTCCTCCCCTAGCGCCGCAAGAGACCCCGGTAGAGCCGGAAGAGACCCCAGCCGGACCTCTCCGGACCTTCGTCAGCGGCGGGAGCCGAGATGGGCATCGAAGTCGTCGTCGAGGGACTGACCAAGTCCTTCGGCGCACAGAACATCTGGCAGGACGTGAGCCTGACCCTGCCGGCCGGAGAGGTCAGCGTGCTGCTCGGGCCGTCCGGCACGGGCAAGACCGTGTTCCTCAAGTCGGTCATCGGGCTGCTGAAGCCCGAGGCGGGCCGGGTCCTCATCGACGGCGTCGACATGGTGAACAGCTCCGAGCGCCAGATCTACGAGATCCGTAAATCCTTCGGCCTGATGTTCCAGGACGGCGCGCTCTTCGGCTCCATGTCCCTCTTCGACAACATCGCCTTCCCGCTGCGCGAGCACACCCGCAAGAAGGAGACCGAGATCCGCCGGATCGTCATGGAGCGGATGGAGATGGTCGGGCTCGTCGGGGCCGAGGGAAAACTGCCCGGTGAGATCTCCGGCGGAATGCGCAAACGGGCCGGGCTCGCCCGCGCGCTCGTCCTCGATCCGAGGATCATCCTCTGCGACGAGCCCGACTCCGGGCTCGACCCGGTCCGCACCGCCTATCTCTCCCAGCTGCTGATCGACCTCAACGCGCAGATCGACGCGACCATGCTGATCGTCACCCACAATCTCGACATCGCGGCCACCGTTCCCGACAACATGGGGATGCTCTTCCGCCGCGAACTCGTCGCCTTCGGACCGCGCGAGGCGCTCCTCACCAGCGATGAGCCGGTCGTCGCGCAGTTTCTGAGCGGACGCCGCGACGGCCCCATCGGCATGTCGGAGGAGAAGGACGCGGCGACCCTCGCGCGGGAGCGGCTCGGGGACCGCCCGCCGCTGCCGCCCCGGCCGCTGCCGCCCCAGCTCGAACCCTCCCCCGGAATGCCCGAACGCCGGGCCGCAGGGCGGCGCAGGCAGCGGGTGCTCGCCCTGCTGGACGAGCTCCCCGAAGCCGCGCGGACCGCCGTGCTCAAGAGCTACGCCCAGGCCGGCGGCGGAACGGCGGCGCGATGACCGCACCCATAGCCGGACCGCCCGGACGGCCTGGACCGCCCGGACCGCCCGGACCGTCCACGCCGTCCACGCCGCCCACCCCGAGCAGGGCCCTTGCCCCGCTGCGGGAGACCGGCCGGCTCTTCGCCTTCGCCGCCGTGGTCGTCCGCGCGGTCTTCCGCAGACCGTTCCAGATCAGGGAGCTCATCGAGCAGTTCTGGTTCATCGCCAGCGTCACCATCCTGCCCGCCGCTCTGGTCTCCATCCCCTTCGGCGCGGTGATCGCCCTCCAGGTCGGCTCGCTCACCCAGCAGCTCGGCGCACAGTCCTTCACCGGCGGCGCCAGCGTGCTCGCCGTCATCCAGCAGGCCAGCCCGCTGATCGTCGCCCTGCTGATCGCGGGCGCGGGCGGCTCCGCGATCTGCGCCGACCTCGGATCACGCAAGATCCGCGAAGAGCTGGACGCGATGGAGGTCATGGGCGTCTCACCCGTCCAGCGTCTGGTCGTGCCCCGGGTGCTGGCCACCATGTCCGTCGCCGTCCTGCTCAACGGCATGGTCTCCGTCGTCGGCACCCTCGGCGGCTACTTCTTCAACGTCATCATGCAGGGCGGCACCCCCGGCGCGTATCTCGCCAGCTTCTCCGCCCTCGCCCAGCTGCCCGATCTCTATGTCAGCGAACTCAAGGCGCTGGTCTTCGGCTTCATCGCGGGCATCGTCGCCGCCCACCGGGGACTCAACCCGCGCGGCGGCCCCAAGGGCGTCGGCGACGCGGTCAACCAGTCCGTCGTCATCACCTTTCTGCTGCTGTTCCTCGTCAACATGATCATGACGGCGATCTATCTCCAGATCGTCCCCCCGAAGGGGGGCTGAGCGATGTCCCCACTCGGCTGGCTGGACCGCTCCGGCGATCAGCTGCTGTTCTACGCGCGGGCGCTGCTGTGGACGCCGAGGACCCTGCGCCGCTATCTCAAGGAGGTGCAGCGGCTCCTCGCCGAGGTCGCCTTCGGCAGCGGCGGCCTCGGCGTCATCGGCGGCACCATCGGCGTGATGGTCGCCATGACCCTCTTCACCGGAACCGTCGTCGGCCTCCAGGGGTACGCGGCGCTCAACCAGATCGGCACCTCCGCCTTCACCGGATTCGTCTCCGCCTACTTCAACACCCGGGAGATCGCCCCGCTGGTCGCCGGACTCGCCCTCTCCGCCACCGTCGGCGCGGGCTTCACCGCCCAGCTCGGCGCGATGCGCATCAACGAGGAGATCGACGCCCTGGAGGCGATGGGCGTGCGCTCCATGCCGTATCTCGTCACCACCCGGATCATCGCCGGAACCGTCGCCGTCATCCCGCTGTACGCGATCGGACTGCTCAGCTCCTATCTCGCCTCCCGCTGGATCACCGTGCTCTTCAACGGCCAGTCGGCGGGGACCTACGACCACTACTTCCAGCTGTTCCTCTCCCCGGACGACGTACTGCTCTCCATCCTCAAAGTACTGATCTTCAGCGTGATGGTGATCCTCGCCCACTGCTACCACGGCTTCCGCGCCCAGGGCGGCCCGGCCGGAGTGGGCGTGGCCGTGGGCCGGTCCGTACGGAACGCCATCGTGCTGATCAGCGTCACCGACTTCTTCCTGTCGCTGGCGATCTGGGGCGCGACCACCACCGTGAAGGTGGCCGGATGACCGCCCGCCGCGTCCGCCTCCGGCTCGCCGGAGCCGTCTTTCTGCTGATCCCCGTCCTGCTGATCCGGCTGTCGGTCGCCGTCTACCAGAAGGACTTCAGCGACGACCCCGTCATCACCGTGCTCACCGGCTCCGTGGGCAACGAGATGCACCTCAACGCCGAGGTCAAGATGCGCGGCGTGGTCATCGGGTCGGTCCGCGCCATCCACGCCGACGGCGAAGGAGCCCGGCTCACCCTCGCCATCCGGCCCGGCCGGCTGCGCGAGGTGCCCGCCGAGGTCACCGCCCAGATGCTGCCCACCACCCTCTTCGGCGCACGGTACGTCGCCCTCGTACCGCCGTCCGCGTCCGCGTCCGCGTCGGGCCGGAGCCTGCGAGCGGGCGACACCATCCCCCGGGACCGCTCCCGCAACGCCATCGAACTGGAGCGGGTGCTGGGCCATGTGCTGCCGCTGCTCACCGCCGTGCAGCCGGAGAAGCTCTCCGCCACCCTCACCGCCGTCGCCCGGGCCCTCAAGGGCCGGGGCGAACAGCTCGGCTCCACCCTGACCACCCTCGACGGCCATCTGCGGAAGCTCAACCCCCAGCTGCCCGTCCTCAACCGGGACATCGCCCGTCTGGTCGAGGTCAGCGGGCTCTACGCGGACATCGCGCCCGATGTGGTGCGGGCGCTGACCGACTTCACCACCACCAGCGCCACCCTCGCCGACCAGCGGGCCGAACTCTCCGGGCTGTACCGCACGACCACCGCGGCGGCCCAGGAGGTCACCGCCTTTCTGCGCCGGAACGAGAAGATCCTCATCCGGCTCGCCGCGACCGGCCGCCCCACCCTGGAGCTCCTCGCCCGCTACGCGCCCGCGTTCCCCTGCACCCTGCGCACCCTGGCCGGATTCGTCCCCGTGATGGACAAGGCCCTCGGCAAGGGCACCGATGAGCCCGGCCTCCATGTGAAGGTCACCGCGGTGCCCTCGCTCGGCGCGTACCGGCCGGGCGAGGACACCCCCGTCTATGACGCGGACGGCGGACCGCGCTGCTACTCCGTGCCCTACAACGGGCGCCCGGCCCCCGCGGCGGGATCCGCGCCCGCGCTGGGCCTGCCCAACTCGCCCGAGGAGAACCGGCTGGTCAACGAGTTGCTGGCGATGGAGCTGGGGAAAGCGCCCCGGGAACTGCCCGACTGGAGCACCGTCCTGACCGGACCCGTGTACCGGGGAACGGAGGTCAGACTGAAGTGAAGCGCCGCAGCGTCACCGCACCCCTGGTCAAGTCCCTCGTCTTCATCGTGGTCACCGCGCTGGCCACGACCGTCCTCGCGATCGGCATCGCGAACACCGGCGTCGGCGACACCTCCCCGTACCGGGCGCGGTTCACCGATGTCACCGGGCTGATCCCGGGCGACAGCGTGCGGATCGCCGGAGTGAAGGTCGGCCAGGTCGACGCGGTCAGGATCGCCGACCGGCGGGTGGCCGAAGTGGACTTCAGCGTCGAGAAAGGGCGGAGACTGCCCGTCTCGGCGACCGCTGCCGTCAAGTATCTGAACATGGCCGGCCAGCGCTATATCGACCTCGGACAGGGCACGGGCCCGGTCGGCCGCTCGCTGCCCACCGGGGGGACCATCCCGCTGGAGCACACCAGCCCCGCACTCGATCTCACCCAGCTCTTCAACGGTTTCCAGCCGCTGTTCGAGGGGCTGTCGCCCACCGAGATCAACGAGTTGGCCGGATCCATCGTCAAGGTGCTCCAGGGCGACGGCGGAACCGTCGACAGCCTGCTGCGGCACATCGGCTCCCTGACCGGGACCGTCGCCGCCAAGGACGAGGTCATCGGCGAGGTCGTCACCAACCTCAGCACCGTGCTGAAGACCGTCAACGACCGGGAGGAGGGCTTCGACGATCTGGTCGACACCCTGGAACGGCTGGTCTCGGGGTTCGCGCGCGACCGCGCACCGCTCGGCGAGGCCGTCGAGTCCATGGGCGAACTCGCCACCGTCACCGCCGGTCTCCTTCAGGACGGACGGGCCCCGATCGAACGCGACATCCGCGAACTGGGCCGGCTCTCCAGGCAGCTGAACGAGCACACCCCCGCCCTGGAGGACTTCCTCCGCCGGACGCCCGCGAAGATGCGGGCCGTCACCCGGCTCACCTCCTACGGATCATGGCTCAACCTCTATCTGTGCGAGGCCCGGGTCAGCGGCGTCACCACATCGGACGGCAGCCGTCCGCCCACCGGCATCGCCATCACGGAATCGAGGTGCCGGGGATGAGACGACCAGGGCCCGGCCTTCCGCCGTCCAGCGGACAGAAGTCGGCAGCGGAGCCTGAACGGAAGTCGGCCGCGGAGCTCGTACGGAAGCCCGTACGGAAGCGGAACCCGGTCACCGTGGGCATCGCCGGACTGCTGCTGCTCACCCTCCTCGGCATCGCCGCCTACAACGCCGACGCCCTGCGCGGCGGCACCGGCTACACCGCCGACTTCACCGAGGCCGCCGGGCTCGACGAGGGCGACGAGGTCCGGATCGCCGGAGTGAAGGCCGGCCGGGTCACCGGGGTCGGTCTCCACGGCGGCCGGGTCAGAGTCCGCTTCACCGTCGACGAGGCATGGATCGGCGACTCCAGCACCGCCGCCATCGCCATCAAGACCCTCCTCGGCGAGAAGTACCTCGCCGTCGACCCGCTGGGTGACCGACGGCAGAACCCCGCCGCCCCCATCCCCACCAGCCGCACCACCTCCCCCTATGACGTCACCCAGGCGTTCACCGGACTCGGCGAGACCATCGGAGAGATCGACACCGAGCAGCTCGCGGAGAGCTTCGACGCCGTCTCCGACACCTTCAAGGACGCCGCCCCCGATGTGCGCTCCGCCGCCGCCGGGCTCTCGGCCCTCTCCCGTACCGTCTCCGAACGCGACACCCAGCTCGCCGAACTCCTCAGAGGCAGCCGACAGCTCACCAGAACCCTGGCGGAGAAGAAGAGCGGCTTCGAAACCCTCCTGAAGGACGGCAGCGTCCTCCTCGGCGAGATCGAGGCCCGCCGGGACGACGTCCACCGGCTGCTCACCGGCGCCAAGGCGCTGGGCGAACAGCTCGGCGCGCTCGTCGAGGAGAACGAAGACCAGCTCGGACCCACCCTGGACGCGCTCGGCAGAGTGACCGATGTACTGGTGAAGAACCGCGACAGCCTGGAGCGGACCCTGGCGCTGGCCGGACCGTACTACCGGCTCGTCGGCAACACCCTCGGCAACGGCCGCTGGTTCGACACCTATCTCTGCGGGCTCGTCCCCCGGAGCCATCTCCCCGCCGGCACGCCCCCGGCGACCGGCTGTATGCCCCCACGACCCCGAGGCGATGGCCGATGAACCTCAGACGACTCACCGGCATCGGCGCCGGTCTCGCGCTTCTCGCCGTCACCGGCACCTCGGGCGTCCTCGCCCTGCGGGACGGACCGACGACGCGGATCACCGCCTACTTCAGCCGGGCGACCGGGGTGTACGAGGGGTCTGATCTGCGGATCCTGGGCGTCCGGGCGGGCACGGTCGACGCGGTGGAGCCGGTCGGCGACCGGGTCAGAGTGACCCTGCTGGTCGACAACGGCGTCACGGTGCCGAAGAACGCCCACGCCGTCGTCGTCGCGCCCAGCATCGTCGCCGACCGCTATGTCCAGCTCACCCCCGCCTACACCGGCGGCGAACGGATCGCGGACGGAGCCGTGCTGCCCGCCGAGCGCAATGCCCTGCCCCTCGAAGTCGACCAGCTCTATGAGTCGATCACCGAACTGTCCACCGCGCTCGGACCCCGGGGAGCAAACGCCGACGGCGCGCTCGCCCGGCTTCTCGGCACCGGCGCCGACAATCTCAAGGGCAACGGCAGGGCGATCGGCGACTCCATCGGACAGTTCGGCAAGGCGGCGAGGACGCTCGACCGCAGCAGCGGCGACCTGTTCGCCACCCTGGCCCACCTCCAGTCCTTCACCGCCATGCTCAAGGACAACGACTCCACCGTGGCCAAGGCGGAGCGGCAGCTCGCCACCGTGACCGGATTCCTCGCCGACGACAAGGAGAACCTCTCCGGCGCGATCCGGGAACTGGGCAACGCGCTCGGGCTGGTGAAGGACTTCATCGCCGACAACCGCGACGGCCTGAAGAAGAACATCGAAGCGCTGGAACCGCTCACCCGGACCCTGGTCGACCAGCGCGCATCGCTCGCCGAAGCGCTGGAGGCCGCACCGCTCGCCGCCCAGAACGCCCTCGCCGCCTACGATCCCGCCCACCGCACCCTCAACGGCCGCGCCGACATCAACGAGCTGAGCTTCGGCGGCGTCGTCGCCCGGGACGGCACGGGAACGCCCACCGCGCTCGAAGAGGCCGGCCCCGCCCGGCAAAAGGCCCTGCCCGCGCTGCCCCTCCCCGCGGTCGGCACGGTCTACGGCACCCCGCGCGAGAGCGGCTCCGGGGACGGGGGCGCCCGGTGAGACGGCTGCCCCGGCTCCTGGCAAGAAGCCGTCCGGCGCACCCGTTGCGGCGGCTGCCCGGCGCGCTCGCCCTGCCCCTGGCACTCGCCCTCTCCGGGTGCTCCCTGCTGCCCGAGACCTCCGGACTGGAGCGGCTGCCGCTGCCCGGCGGCGCAGATCTCGGCAGCCGCCCGTACGACGTCACCGCCGAGTTCGCCGATGTGCTCAGCCTGGTGCCGCAGTCGGCGGTCAAGGTCAACGACGTCGCCGTGGGCCGGGTCACCGCCGTCGAACTCGCCGAGGACGGCTGGACGGCCGAGGTCACCCTGCGCGTCAACGGCGGGGTGCGGCTGCCCGCCGACGCCTACGCCCATCTCGAACAGTCCAGTCTGCTCGGCGAGAAGTACATCCAGCTCACGCCCCCGCCGGGCCGGGCCGCGAAGACCGGCGGCGGCCGGCTCCGGGACGGCGCGGCCATTCCGCTGGCCCGCACGGGCCGCAACCCCGAGGTGGAAGAGGTCTTCGGCGCGCTCTCCCTGCTGCTCAACGGCGGAGGCGTCGAGCAGATCAAGACCATCGCCATCGAGCTCAACAAGGCCATCGGCGGCCGGGAGCCGCAGATCCGTTCCCTGCTGAAGCGGCTGGACACCCTGGTCACCAGCCTGGACGGCAATAAGCGGAACATCACCGCCGCCCTCGACGGAGTCAACCGGCTCTCCGCGACCCTCGCCGCGCGCAAGGCCGGCATCGGACGCGTCCTCACCGGGCTCAGCCCCGGGCTGAAGGTGCTGGACGAGCAGCGCGGCTCACTTCTGACCATGCTCCGCGCCCTGGACGACCTCTCCGGGGTCGCCGTGGACGTCGTCGAACGGAGCAAGGAGGACACCATCGCCTCCCTCAAAGCCCTCGGCCCCGTGCTCACCGCCCTCGCCGACTCCGGCCGGGCACTGCCCGACTCGCTCCAGGTGCTGCTGACCTATCCGTTCACGGACGAGGTGCTGAACGGGGTCAAGGGCGATTACCTCAACGTCTATCTGGAGGTGACGGCCGTCCCCGGGACACAGATCATTCCCGCGCTGACACCGGCGGCCGGCTCCCGGTCCCGTACGGCCGGGCAGCGGCCCTCCGAACCGGCGGACGGGAGAGGCGGCTCGCCCCCACTGCCGCTCCCGTCCGTCGCCCCGTCCGTCCCCCCGGCCGGACCGCTGCCGTCCGAGGGGCGGACCCCGACCGGCGACGACGGCCGGACGCCCGCCGAGGGGAGCGATCGTTGATCACCCGCGCCATCCGCCTCAAGAACACGGCCTTCCTGGTCATCGCCGTACTCGTGCTCGCTTTCGTCGGCATCCGCTACGCCGACCTCGGCCGCTACACCGGCCTGCGCGACTACTACGCCGTCCGTGTCCAGCTGCCGCGCACCGGCGGTCTGTTCACCCACTCCGACGTCACCTACCGGGGAGTCTCCGTCGGCCGGGTCGGCCCCATCGAGCTCACCGGGAACGGCGTCGAAGCGGAACTGCGGATCAAGGACTCCGCGCCGCGCATCCCCGCCGACCTCGAAGCCGTCGTCGCCTCCCTCTCCGCCGTCGGCGAGCAGTACATCGATCTGCGGCCCCACGGCGCGGACGGACCCCGGCTCCGCGACGGCGATGTGATCCCCCAGCGCGACACCCGGGTACCCGCGCCCGTGACCGATGTGCTCACCGGCATCGACGAACTCGCCTCCTCCGTCGACCTCACGGCGCTGCGCACCGTCGTGGACGAGTTCGGGACAGCCCTGGAGGGCCGGGGGGACGACCTCGAAGCCCTGCTGGACCACGGCGGCGCGTTCATCCGCGCCGCCGACGCGGCGCTCCCCGTCAACACCCGGCTGATGAAGGACGCCGACACGGTCCTCGCCACGCAGGCCGAACAGAGCCGCGCCCTGCGGGACTTCGCCGACGGGGCCGGGCGGCTCGCCGCCGAGCTGAGCGCCTCCGACCGGGATCTGCGCCGGCTGATCGCCGTCACGCCCGAGGCCGCCACGCAGCTCAGGGACCTGCTGATCGATGTCGAACCCCATCTCTCCGCCGTCTTCGCCAATCTGCTCACCACCTCCGAGGTCGCCGTCACCCGCCAGCGCGGAGTGGAGGAGCTCCTCGTCACCCTCCCCGCGCTCGCCGCCGCCGGCTCGACCGCCGTCACCGGAAAGGGGGCCCGCTTCGGAATGTCGGCGACGTTCTTCGAACCACTGCCCTGCACCGCCGGATACGGCCGGACCGCCTACCGCAACGGTCTCGATATCGCCCCGTCCGCCGCCGTGAACACCGCCGCGCGCTGTACGTCGCCCGCGAAGAGCGGTATCAATGTGCGCGGCAGCGCCCACGCACCCCGTGGCGGCGCGGTACCGGACCCGGTGACGGCGTCCGCGCTGGACCTGCCGTCCCTACGGTCCGCCGCCACCGGGCTCGGCGCACTGCTGGGACTGGAGGAGCCACGATGACCGCACGGAGGACCGGATCCACCGCCCTGGCGCTCGCCCTGCTGTTCTGCGCCCTCGCCGGCTGGTCGTACGCCCACACCCGCGGCGACGACTCACTGGCGTACGCCGCGGACCGCGACCGGGCGCTCGCCGACGGGACCCGGCGCATCGCCCAGCTCACCGGCTTCGACTCCGGCGACCCCGGTCTCACCCGGCGGCGCTGGCTCTCCGCCGCCACCGGCCCGCTCCATGACGAACTGAACCGCTCCAAGCCGAAGAGCGGCCCCACGGCGCGGGCGAGCGTCACCGCCGCGGCCCTGACCGCGCTGGACACCCGGGCCGGCACCGCCGTCATGATCGCCACCGTACGGGTGACGCTGAAACCCGGCGGCAGCGAACGCAAACGGCTCGACGCCACCCTCGCCCGCACCCCGGACGGCTGGAAGGTCGAGGCGCTCAGCGCGGTACCGGTCGGCAGCGGATGAGCGCCGCGGAACCGGAGGCCCCCGCCCCGGCAGCGCACCCGGAACCGGAGCCCGGCCCGGCCCCCGTACGGCGCTGGCGCGTCCTGGTGACGGCGGTCGTGGTCCTCGCCCTGCTGCTGGGCGGTGTGCTGACGCTGATGGCCATGGCGCGGCTGAAGGACACCCCCGCCGCCCGCAACCGGGCGCTCACCGACGCCCCGGCCACCTCCCGGGTCGCCGACGACATCGGCGACGCGCTGACCCGGGTCCTCTCCTACACGCCCGAGAGCACGGACGCCACCCGCCGTACCGCCCGCGAGCTGCTCGCGGGGAAGGCCGCCCGGCAGTACGCGGAGCTCTTCGGCCAGGTCGAGAAGAAGGCCGCCGCGCAGCGGCTGACGCTCACCACCCATGTCGTACGGGCCGGAGTGATCCGGCTCACCGCCGGCCGTGCCGAACTGCTGGTCTTCCTCGACCAGGTCGCCCAGCGCAAGGGCGAACGGCCGGCCACGACGGCGGCACAGCTCTCGGTCAGGGCGGAACTGCGCGGCGGACGCTGGCGCATCACCGGCATCACATCCCGATAGGCCCGATAGGGAGGAGGCACGCGCCCATGGCACGTCCGGACCTGAGGATCCGTGATCCGCTGCTCGCGGCGGTGCTCGCGCTGACCGTGGCGGCGGCCGGGTGGGCGGGGTGGGGCGGCTGGTCCTGGTACACGGCCGCCCATGACGATGCCGCCGCGTACGCGCGGGAGCGGGACCGGGCGCTCGCGGCGGGCGAACAGGCGGTGCTCAACCTCAATACGCTCGACCACCGGGACATCACCCGGGGACTCGACTCCTGGGCGGACTCGGCCACCGGTGAGCTGCGGGACCAGCTCGTCGACGGACGCGAGGAGTTCGAGCGGCAGATCCAGCGGGCGAAGACGGTCAGCAGCGCGAAGCTGCTGTCGGGGGCGGTCACCGAGCTGGACACCCGGGCCGGGCGGGCGAGCGTGATCATCGCCCTCCGCATCACGGTGACCGCGCCGAAGGGCGAACCGGCGCGCAAGGAGAGCCGGATGCTCGGCGAGCTCACCCGGACGCCCGGGGGCTGGAAGCTCAGCGCTCTCGGCCAGGCGCCGGTCGGCAACGCCACGGCCGGGTGACGAGCGAGAGGACAGTCGGACATGTCGACCACACGCCATCTCATCAACCGCCGCCGCCGGCAGGCGAGCGCCCTCCGGGCGCGTGAGGGGGCCCCGGCGACCGCCCCCGGGCCGGACGCCGGACCCGAGTCCGACGCCGGGAGCCCAAAAGCGGACCCGGACGCCGGGAACCCCGAGGCGGAGCCGGATGAACCGGTCCCCGAGGAGGCGTCCCCGCCCAGCAGCCCCCGGCGGCACGCCCTGAGCGTCGCGCTGTCGCTGCTGCCCGCGCTCGTCCTCGGAGCGTTCGCCGTCGTCGCGGGCGGCGAGAGCGCCGCGCTGGGGGACGAACCCGCCGTACGGAACGCCGCCCTCTCCGATGTGGCCCGCACCAGTGAGCTCAAGGGCCGGATCGCCAAGGCGGTCGAGTCGGTCTTCTCGTACGACTTCGCCGCTCCGGCACGGCTGGACCGCGCGGTGAGCGAGCATCTCACCGGCGGGGCCGTCGCCGCCCACCGGCGGATGCTCGCGGCGGTACGCGAGGCGGGACCCCGGCAGAAACGGGTGCTCACCACCACCGTGACCCACAGCGGGGTCGAGCACGTCGACGGGGAACGGGCGCGGGTGCTCCTCTTCGCGGATCAGAGCAGCACCCGGACGGCGGGCGAGAAGGACGGGACGACGCACGCGGGCGCGATGCTCGCCGTGGACGCGGTCCACGACGAGCACGGCTGGCGGATCACCGCCATCGACACCTTCGGCGCGGGCTCATGACAACGTGCCCCCGGGAGCCGTGAGCACCTCGGACAGGTCGTACCGCACCGGCTCCTCCAGCTGTCCGTAGGTACAGCCGGCGGGAGCCCGGTCGGGCCGCCAGCGGCGGAACTGGGCCGTGTGCCGGAACCGGTCGCCCTCCATATGGTCATAGGCGACCTCGGCCACCCGCTCGGGCCGCAGCGCCACCCACGACAGATCCTTCTTCCCCGTCCAGCGGCTCTGCGCGCCGGGCAGCCGTGCGCCCTCATGGGCGCTCTCCCGCGCCCACTGAGCCCAGGGGTGCCCCTCGGGGGAATCCATCCGCAGCGGCTCCAGCTCCTCGATCAGCTCCGCGCGCCGTCTCATCGGAAACGCCGCGCAGACGCCGACATGCTGGAGCGCCCCGGCGGCGTCGTACAGTCCGAGCAGCAGCGAGCCGAGCACCGGACCGCTCTTGTGGAAGCGGTAACCGGCCACCACCACATCGGCCGTCCGCTCATGCTTGATCTTGAACATCAGCCGGGCGTCGGGCCGGTACGGCAGATCGAGCGGCTTGGCGATGATCCCGTCCAGCCCCGCGCCCTCGTACAGCTCGAACCACCGCTCGGCCAGCGCCGGATCGGTGGTCGCGGGCGCGAGATGGACCGGCGGCCCGGCCGTCCGCAGCGCCTCGGCGAGCAGGGCACGCCGCTCGACCAGCGGTGTGTCGAGCAGGGACCGGTCGCCCAGCGCCAGCAGATCGAAGGCGACGAAGCTCGCGGGGGTCCGCTCGGCCAGCGTCCGCACCCGGGACTCGGCCGGATGGATGCGCTCGGTGAGCCGGTCGAAGTCCAGCCGCCCGTCATGAACGATCACGATCTCGCCGTCCACCACACAGCGCGGCGGCAGCTGGGCGGCGAGCGCGTCGACCAGCTCGGGAAAGTAGCGGGTGAGCGGTTTCCCGGTACGGGAGCCGATCACCGTCTCGTCCCCATCGCGGTGCACGATCGCCCGGAAGCCGTCCCACTTGGCCTCGTACTGCATCCCGGGCGGGATCTTGTTCACGGACTTGGCGAGCATCGGTTTCACGGGCGGCATCACCGGCAGATCCATAAGCGGATTGTCCGTTATGCGGGAAATATTGGCACGGCCTACGCTGATCCACATGGCCAAGGCGGTGGAACTGGAAGTGGGGGAGCGGACCGTACGCGTCTCCAACCCCGACAAGATCTACTTTCCCGAGCACGGCTACACCAAGCTGGACATGGTCACCTACTATCTGGCCGTCGGCGAGGGCATCACCCGCGCCCTGCGCGACCGCCCCACCACCCTGGAGCGTTACCCCGACGGGGTGACGGGCGAGTCCTTCTTCCAGAAACGCGCGCCCAAGTACCTCCCCGACTGGATCCCCACCGCCCACATCACCTTCCCCAGCGGCCGGTCCGCCGACGAGATGTGCCCCACCGAACCCGCCGCCGTCGCGTGGGCCGCCAATCTGGGCGCGGTGACCTTCCACCCCTGGCCGGTGCGGCGCGAGGACACCGACCACCCCGACGAGCTCCGGATCGACCTCGACCCACAGCCCGGCACCGACTACGCGGACGCCGTGCGCGCCGCCCATGAGCTGCGCGCGGTGCTGGACGAGGCCGGACTGCGCGGCTGGCCCAAGACCTCCGGCGGGCGCGGCATCCATGTGTTCGTCCCCATCGCACCGCGCTGGACCTTCACCCAGGTCAGGCGGGCGGCCATCGCCTGCGGACGGCAGCTGGAGCGCCGGATGCCGGACCGGGTCACCATCAAGTGGTGGAAGGAGGAGCGCGGCGAGCGGATCTTCGTCGACTACAACCAGACCGCCCGGGACCGGACGATCGCCTCCGCCTACTCCGTGCGCCCCCGGCCGAACGCCCCGGTCTCCGCGCCGCTGCGCTGGGAGGAGATCGACGACGCCGTACCGCAGGACTTCGACATCATGACGATGCCCGCCCGGTACGCGGAGGCGGGCGACGTCCACGCGGACATGGACGACCAGCGGTTCAGCCTGGAGACCCTGCTGGAGGCGGCCCGCCGGGACGAGGCCGATCACGGGCTCGGCGATCTGCCGTATCCGCCGGAGTATCCGAAGATGCCGGGCGAGCCCAAACGGGTCCAGCCCAGCCGTGCCCGCGACGCCTGACGCGCACCGCTCCCGCGACGCCTGACGCGCACCGCTCCCGCGACGCCTGACGGCCCGTGCCCCCGCGATGGAGTGACGGCCTCCGCGCCGCGCGGGCACGGAGACCGTCAGCGGGGTCACAGCTCCTGGATGCGGATATTGCGGTACGAGATCACATCGGTGGTGCCGTGGACCTGGAGCCCGATGAAGCCGGTGGCGTACCGGCGGCCGTCCGTGCCGGGATCGTCGCCGCGCGGCGGGGTGAAGTCCTGGCCGCCCGTGTTCTCGAACTGGTTGATCAGAACGCCGTTGCGGTACACGGAGTAGCTCTGGCCCGACACCCGGATCTCGTAGTCGTTCCAGGTGCCCTTCGGGGTCACTCCGGCCCCCGCGAGCCCGACGCGGTCGAATCCGTACACCGAGCCGGTCTTGTACATATCGCCGTCGGGCCGGTCCAGGACCTGCACCTCATGGCCGTACTTGATCGCGACCCACTCGGGGCGCGGCTCCTCCGGATGGTCGTGGACCGAGGGGAAGCGGACGAAGACCCCGCTGTTGGCGTTGGAGCTCCCCGGGGCGTCGTCGCGCCACTGGAGCTTCAGCGAGAAGTCGCCGTAACGCTGCTGCGGGAACCACAGCATCCCGAGGCCGCCCCGGGAGGTGCCGCTGGTCATCGACCCGTCGTCGTTCAGCGCGAACGAGCCGCCGCCCACGTGCTGCCACTTCTCGAACGACGAGCGGCTGCCGTCGAAGAGGGGGCGGTAGCCGGTGTTCTGGCCGGGCTTGCCGATGCCGGACTGGCGGGCCGCCCGGTAGACCGTCCGGTGCTCCCGGGCGTCGACGACGCCCTCGGCGAGCAGCGCGTCGAGCACCTTGTCGACGTGCTTGAGGAAGAGGGCGTGGGACGACCAGGACTTCTCGTCCTCGATCAGCTCGTTGACGGTGCAGCGGGCGCGGGTCATCCGGTTGGGCACCCCCGAGTCCACGGTTCCGACGATCACCGTGAGCCGTTCGTCCCACTCGGGGCAGTTCGGGGCCGGGACTCCGCCCCCGGCGGCGATGGTGAACGTCGACTTCCGCGCCGGTGAGGTGTTGCCCGCCCGGTCGGTCGCCCGGTGGAGGACGGTGTGGAAGCCCACCCGGTCGACGACGAGCGGCGCGCTGTAGTCGAGATAGGGACCGCCGTCGAGGGAGTACTCCACCTTCGCGACCCCGGAGCCGCCGGTGTCGGCGGCGTTCACCGTCACCTTGGCGCTGGTGAGATACGCGCCGTCGGAGTTCTGCACCCCCTTCACCTCGGCCGCCGTGACCGGCGGCTCCCGGTCCGGCGCGGGCGTCGCCACCACGGTGAAGTCGACCGATTTCACGGCCGATACGTTCCCGGCCCGGTCGGCGGCGCGGTAGCGGACGGTGTGCGCCCCGAGGGAGTGCACCATCACCGGGGCGGTGTACGGCTGCCATGCCCCGTCCGCCCCGATCGCGTACTCGATGGCGTTGACGCCCGAGCCGGTGTCGGACGCGGTCACCGTCACCGTGGCCATGTCCAGATAGCGGCCCTGGTCGTCCCGGTCGCCGCTGAGGGTCGCCGAGGTGTCCGGCGGTGTGGTGTCGTCGGTCGGCCGTGCGACCACCCTGAACCCGGCGGTCTTCTCGGCCGATACGTTCCCGGCCCGGTCGGCGGCGCGGTAGCGGACGGTGTGCGCGCCGACCGTGCTGACCACGATCGGGGCGGTGTACGCCTGCCAGGGGCCGTCCGCCCCCAGCGCGTACTCGGTCCGTGCCACTCCGGAGCCCTCGTCGCTCGCCGAGACGGTGACGGTGGCCTGGCCGATGTACGCGCCCTCCGGGTCGAGGGCCCCCTCGACCGCCGCCGAGGCGACGGGCGCGGTGGTGTCCTCGCCGGTGTTCTCGGTGACGGTCAGGATGCCCTGCATCGCCCCATGGCCGGGGATGGTGCAGTAGAAGCGGTACCGGCCCGGGGTGAGCGTGACCTCGGCCGTGTACCGGCCGCCCTGGTCGTCCGCCGGGTTGGCGAGGATGTTCAGCGGTACGTCGTGGTTGTACTCCGGGTCCGTCACATCGAAGGTCAGGGTGTGCGGCATGCCGGTCGTGTTGCCGGTCGCCCGGCTGTTCTCGAAGACGAGCGTGGTCCGGCCCGCGACCGCCGTGGCCGGGAAGGAGAGATAGCGGTCGACGGGGTCGCCCGCCGTCCAGGTCAGCACCTGCTGCGCCGTTCCCGCCCGTGCGGGCTGCTGCCCGTACGCGGCGGCCGACAGCAGGCCGACGACCAGCGCCGCCGCGGCCACCAGGGCCGTGATCAGCCGTCTCATCGCGTCGCCGCCTTCCGTGCGAGCCGGTCGGCGGAGGGGGTCGCCGCGCCGCCGGTGTAGGTGATCCGCCAGAGCGCCGAGCGGGAGTCGGAGGTGAAGAACCCGCGCCCGTAGTCGAGGACGTAGAGCGAGCCGTCGGGGGCGAACTTCCAGTCCATGAGGTTGCGGATGCCGTTCGCCCCGATCGGGACGATCTTCTTCAGGGACTCGGCGTGCACCGGGACGCCGCCCTTGCCGACCGTTCTGGGGTCGGTGAGCACCGCGTGCCGCGGCTGGTCGCCGCCGTCGTAGAAGTCGCCGACGAACCATTTGCCGTCCCAGTACGAAGGCCACTTCACGGCGCTGGCGCTGGTCTCGTCGTAGCGGTAGACCGGGCCGTTCATGGTCGCCTGGCCGCCGCCCTTGAGCCAGGGCAGCAGCAGCTTCTGCTCGGACTCCTTGTAGCTGGGCACGCCCTGGGCGTCACGCGGGAAGTCGGGGCCGCCGCCCTGGGGCGAGTACCAGATGGTGTTGGGGGTGACGGGCGGCAGATTCACCAGTCCGTCGTTGTTCGGCGACTCGTTCTTCGGCGCGGAGCAGTTGTACCAGCCGAGCGGCTTGGCCGGATCGGGCAGATTGCGGTCCCGGTAGGGCTGGTTGTTGCCCATGCAGAACGGCCAGCCGTGGTTGCCCGCCTTGGTGATCGCGGCGAAGGTGTCGTACTTGGCCGGCCCCCAGGTGGTGGACGGCGTGCCGGCGTCCGGGCCGACCCAGCCCGCGTAGAGGATGTCGGTCTTCTTGTCGACGAAGATGCGCGCCGGGTTGCGCACCCCCATCACATAGATCTCGCCACGGGTCTTGCCGCCGCCCTCGTCGGGCTCCCGGCCGGTGAAGAGATTGCCCTCGGGCAGGGTGTAGGAGCCGTCCGGCTGGGGGCGGATCCGCAGGATCTTGCCGTTGAGGTTGTTGGTGTTGCCGGAGGTGCGGCGGGCGTCGGCGAAGGAGACGCCCCGGTAGCTGGGCTGCGGGTTGTTGCCGGAGTAACCGCCGCTGAAGCCGGAGGAGTTGTTGTCGCCGGTCGCGATGTACAGGTTGCCCTGGGAGTCCCAGGCCATCACGCCGCCCGAGTGACAGCAGCTGTGGATCTGCACCGGCCAGGAGAGCAGCACCTTCTCGCTGGCGAGATCCAGCTTGCCGGTGGCGTGGTCATAGGTGAAGCGGGAGACCCTGCGGTCGCCCATCCGGGTGTCGCGATCGATTTGGGAGTGCGGGGTGTAGTGCAGATACACCCAGCCGTTGGCCGGGAAGCCGGGGTCCAGCTCGATCCCGAGCAGCCCCTCCTCGTTCTTGATCAGCTCATCGCCGCCGCCCTTGTTGCCGAAGACGCTCAGCTCCCCGGCGAGGGTGGCCTTCCCCGTCCGGGGGTCGTACACATGGATCTCGCCCCGGCCCTTGCCGATGTCCGGGTGGTTCCAGTCGGTGATCACGGGCTTGCTCGCGTCCGCGCCGCCGCGCCCGATGTAGAACACCTTGCCGTCGGGGGCGGTGACCAGGCCGTGCGGCTCGCCGATCTGGTCGTTCTGTCCGGGCTGATTGGGCTGGGTGACGCGCTCGGCGGTGTAGTGGGAGGTGATGGTGGCCTTGCAGTCGGCGCGGGAGAGCCGGCTCGTCCAGGCGAGCGCGCCGCGGAGATGGTCGCGGAAGTCGGTCTCGGCGAAGCTGTCGACCGTACCGCCCATACCGGTGTAGAAGGAGCGCCCGCCGTCGTAGTCACGGCACCAGGAGACGGGATGGTCCCAGCCGTTCGGGTTGCTCGCGGGGGTGTACGAGCTCTCCCGGACGCGGGCCACGGTGTGCACGCTCCCCGAGGGGTTCACCGCCCAGTTGAACCATTTGTCGGGCCGTTTCCACTGGAGCGGCAGCGACCGGGTGGCCGGATGGAGCCGGTCGCCCACCTCCACCACCGCGCGCTGGACGGTGCTCGCCCCGCCCGCCGGGCGTGCGCCGACGAGTCCGGTGAACCAGTCGGAGTACGGTTCGGTCCGCGCCGCGTCATGGATGCCGAGGAAGCCGCCGCCCGCCTCCATATACGTTTCGAGGCCCGCTTCCTGCTCCGGGTCGAGCACATCGCCGCCGCCCGTCAGAAAGACGATCGCGTGGTACTTCCCGAGCCGGGCGGCCTGGGTGAACACGGAGGCGTCGTCGGTGGCCTCGGTGGCGAACCGGCCGGAGGCGGGGCCGGTCAGCCCGATGGACTCGATCGCGGCGATCCCGGCGTCGACGGTCGGGGACTCGGCGGTGGCGGAGGCGTGGAAGACCAGCACCCGCACGGCCTTCCCGCCGGGCGGAGAGGGGAGGGCCAGCCTCGTCTCCCTGGGCTCCGGCGGTGGCTTGGCGGCGGCGACGGAGCCCCCGCCGAGCAGGGACACGGTCAGTGCGCCGACCCCCAGGGCCGCCGCCAGAGCTCTTCCCCGGGATCTCGACCTTCGATGTGGTGTGCGCTGCATAGGGTCACCCACCCCTCTGTGGTCACGGCAACAGCCTTGGAAGCTAGACCTCTTTTCCC
>NZ_VCLA01000138.1:0-40149 GCF_009600885.1 Streptomyces jumonjinensis | reverse complement strand
GGAAAAACAAAGGTCATCCGGTTACCGTATGCCGTCTCCGGGGTGTGCTGATCCCCGTCAATCTCCGTGACAGAGTGGAGAGTTCGGCATGGACAGACGGAGCTTCACCAGGCGGGTGCTGTCGGGGAGCGCGGTCGCGGCGACGGGGGCGGCCTCGCTCTCCCTGGCCGCCGCCCCGGGCGCGAGCGGGGCCCCTTCCGCCGTGGCCGCGCCCGGGACCGCGCCGGCGGGCGGACGGGTGCGCCATCTGCGGCTCTACGCGGAGAAACTGTCCGACGGCCGGATGGGATACGGCCTGGAGCGGGGCGCGGCGTCGGTCCCCGGCCCGCTCATCGAGCTGGTCGAAGGGGACACCCTGCACATCGAGTTCGAGAACACGATGGACGTGCCGGTGAGCCTGCATGTCCACGGGGTCGACTACGACATCGCCAACGACGGCACCAGGCTCAGCCGCAGCCATGTGGAGCCCGGCGCGACCCGTACCTACACCTGGCGCACCCATCTGCCGGGCCGCCGCGCGGACGGCACCTGGCGGCCGGGCAGCGCGGGCTACTGGCACTACCACGACCATGTGGTGGGAACGGACCATGGCACCGTCGGGATCCGCAAGGGCCTCTACGGGCCGCTGGTGGTCCGACGGAAGGGCGACATCCTGCCGGAGAAGCAGTTCACCGTCGTCTTCAACGATATGACGATCAACAACCGGCCGGGCCACGCCAGCCCCGACTTCCGGGCCACGGTGGGGGAGCGGGTCGAGATGATCGTGATCACCCATGGCGAGTACTACCACACGTTCCATCTGCACGGTCACCGCTGGGCGGACAACAGAACGGGACTGCTGGCGGGCCCGGACGACGTCAGCCGGGTGATCGACAACAAGATCACGGGCCCGGCCGACTCCTTCGGCTTCCAGATCATCGCGGGCGAGAACGCGGGGGCGGGGGCGTGGATGTACCACTGCCATGTCCAGAGCCACTCGGACATGGGGATGGCCGGGCTCTTCCTGGTGGCCAAACCGGATGGAACGATCCCTGGGTACGACCCGCACCATGCGAGCGACGCGCGGGCGGAGCGCGCGCCGTCGGAGGGGAAGGCGGGCGGCCATCGGGGCCACTGATCCCCGCCCGCCGGGGCGGTGCGGCTGGACAGGCCGTCCGTGCCGTCCGTGCAGCCCGCGCCGTCCGTGCCGCCCGCATCGGATGCGAGCGGGCGGCAGGGGGAGCAGACTCGCCTATGAGAGCGAACGGGACCCCGTCAAGGAGCGCACCATGCTCACCACTCGTTATGTCGCCGGCTCCCCCAACTGGCTCGATCTGGGCACCCCGGACATCGAGGCGGCACAACAGTTCTACGGTGGTCTGTTCGGCTGGACCTTCCGGTCGGCGGGGCCCGAAGCGGGCGGCTACGGGATGTTCCAGCTGGACGGCCGGACCGCGGCCGGCGCGATGACGGTGCCCCCGGAGCAGGGGCCGTCCGCCTGGAACGTCTACTTCCAGTCACCGGACGCCGACGCCACGGCGGAGGCGGTGCGGCGACACGGCGGGACGGTCCTCTTCGAGCCGATGGACGTGTTCGACCTCGGTCGGATGGCGGTCTTCGCCGACCCGGCGGGCGTCGCCTTCGGCATCTGGCAGCCGGGCCGGAACAAGGGCCTGGACGTGGCCGCTGCCACGGGCAGCCTGTGCTGGCTGGAACTGCACACCTCGGACCAGGAGGCGGCCCTGGCCTTCTACACCGAGGTCTTCGGCTGGGGCGTCTCGTCCATGCCGTACCCCGACGGCTCCGGCGGCGTTTATACGATGGTCCACCCCGCGGGAGAGTCCCCGGAAGCGATGTTCGCGGGCGTCGTCCCCGCCGGGGACGACCCGGTGTCGAGCGCCCACTGGCTCCCCTACTTCGCGGTCGACGACTGCGACGCGACGGCCGCGAGAACGGCGACCCTGGGCGGCACGGTCCGGATGCCGCCCGTCGACCTCAAGGACGTGGGCCGCTTCGCCGCGCTCGCGGACCCGGCCGGGGCGAGGTTCGCGGTGCTGCAAGGGGCGTGAGCGGGCCCGGAGAGCCCTCAGGGTCTTGTTGATCCTTCATTGATCCGGCGTTTATCGGACTGATGGAGGGTGTGGGCATGCCGATCGAGACCACCGACAGCACCGACACCACCGACATCTTCGACACTTTCGACATCGTCGGATCCATCGAGTCCATCGAGTCCATCGACTCCATCGACGAAGAGCTCTCCTGGCAGGAGACGGCCCTGTGCGCGCAGACGGGACCGGAATTCTTCTTTCCGGCCCCGGGCGCCTCGACACGCGAGGCGAAGCAGCTGTGCGGCGCGTGTGAGGGGCGGGTGGAGTGCCTGGAGTACGCGCTGCGGCACGATGAGAAGTTCGGGGTGTGGGGCGGGCTGTCGGAGAAGGAGCGGCACCGGCTGAAGCTGCGTCGCGCCTGAGCCCCTCCGGCGCGACCCGGGGGACCCGGCCGGAAGCCCGCCCTCCGTATGACCGGCGCGACGGTGCCGACCGGCTGCGCCCCCCGGTACGAGGGGCGTCATGGCCGGCCGCCGGATCATCCGCGCGGGCGAAGCCGGCGGCCGGGGGGCTCGCTCAGGGACAGGACCGGCTCAGCCGGCCGCCCGTGCGGCCATCCGCGCCTTGCGGGCGGCGAGCTTCTCGTCGAACTTCGCCGCTTCGGCGTCGAGCCCGTTCATATAGAGGCCGAGCTCGTCCTGAGCCTTCTGTCCGTCCGGGCCGAGCCCGTCGATCTCCATCACCTTCAGGAAGCGCAGCACCGGGGCGAGGACGTCGTCGTGGTGGATGCGCATGTTGTAGATCTCGCCGATCGCCATCTGAGCCGCCGCCCGCTCGAAGCCGGGGATGCCGTGGCCGGGCATCCGGAAGTTCACGACGACATCGCGCACCGCTTCCATGGTCGCGTCGGGCGCGAGCTCGAAGGCGGCTCCCAGCAGATTGCGGTAGAAGACCATGTGGAGGTTCTCGTCGGTCGCGATCCGCGCCAGCATCCGGTCGCAGACCGGGTCGCCCGACTGATGGCCGGTGTTGCGGTGGGAGACCCGGGTGGCCAGCTCCTGGAAGGCGACATACGCCACCGAGTGCAGCATCGAGTGCCGGTTGTCGGACTCGAACCCCTCCGACATGTGCGACATCCGGAACTGCTCCAGCTTGTCCGGGTCGACGGCGCGTGAGGTGAGCAGATAGTCGCGCATCACGATGCCGTGCCGCCCCTCCTCCGCGGTCCAGCGGTGCACCCAGGTGCCCCAGGCCCCGTCCCGCCCGAAGAGGGTGGCGATCTCATGGTGGTAGCTGGGGAGATTGTCCTCGGTCAGCAGATTCACCACCAGCGCGATACGGCCTATGTCGGTGACCTTGGACTGCTGGGGCTCCCAGGGCTCGCCGTCCTCGAAGACGCCGGGGAAGTTGCGCCCGTCGCTGAAGGGGACGTACTCGTGGGGCATCCAGTCCTTGGCCACCTTGAGATGGCGGTTCAGTTCGTTCTCCACGACCTCCTCCAGGGCGAACAGCAGCCGGGCGTCGGTCCACGCGTCCGAGCTGCCGAGGTGGGGAGAGGTGATGGTCACGGGTGCTCCTGGGGACGGGAGAGTTACCTACGGATTCGTAGGTTACGAAACCGTAGGTTAAGGGCGCTGTAAGTCCGCGACCAACTCGGGCCCCGATTCGCCTGAGGATTGACCGGTTACCTTGCGATATGCCCCCTGTGTGGAGCCGGAATGTTCGCCGTTTACCGGACGGTAGGGTCCGGGACGGGGCGTAGCTCACAGGGGATCGGCCCCCTCCGCCGGTGGCGGGGGCCGATCCGACCGTCCCCGCCGACCGCCGGCGCGCGGCCCGCGCCGGGGCGGTCGGCGGCCCGTCCCCGGACGCCGGAGCCTCTAAAGCTGCTCCGGCGGCTCGGGCGCGTGCAGTCTGCCCTCCCGTACGTCGTCCGCGCCGATGTCATGGAGCCCGTCGTCCAGCAGCAGCCAGCGGGTGATCCCGATCGACTCCAGGAACGGCACATCGTGGCTCGCCACGATCAGCGCGCCCTCGTACCCCTCCAGCGCCTCCGTCAGCTTCCGTACGCTCGCCATGTCCAGATTGTTCGTCGGCTCGTCCAGCAGCAGCAGTTGCGGCGCGGGCTCGGCCAGCAGCTGAGCCGCGAGCGCCGCCCGGAACCGCTCCCCGCCCGAGAGGGTCCCGGCGGGCTGGTCGGCCCGTGCGCCCTTGAAGAGGAAGCGCGCCAGCTGGGCCCGGATCCGGTTGTCGGTCGCCCGGGGCGCGAACCGCGCCACGTTCTGCGCCACGCTCAGGCCGTCGTCGAGCACATCGAGCCGCTGCGGCAGAAAGCCCAGCGGAACCTCCGCCGCCGCCTCGCCCGCGACCGGCGCCAGTTCGCCCGTGATGGTGCGGAGCAGGGTCGTCTTGCCCGCCCCGTTACGGCCCACCAGCGCGATCCGCTCCGGCCCGCGCAGCTCGAAGTCGCCCGGGATCCGGGTCCCGTACCGCAGTTCGAGACCGCTCAGCCGCAGTACGCCCCGGCCGGGGTGGACCTGGGTGTGCGGCAGCTCGATCCGGATCTCGTCGTCGTCGCGGACCGCCTCCACCGCCTCGCCGAGCCGCTCCCGCGCCTGGGTGAGCTTCTCGGTGTGAGTGGTGCGGTAGCGGCCCGCCGAGACCTGGGCCGTGCGCTTGAGCCCATGGGCGACGATCTTCGGTACGCGCTTGCTGTCCTGCATCTTCTGTCCGAACCGCTTGCGGCGGGCCAGTTTCACCTGGGCGTCGGCCAGGTCGCGCTTCTGCCGCTGCACATCGGCCTCGGCCACCCGCACCATGCGTTCGGCCGCCTCCTGCTCCACGGCGAGCGCCTCCTCGTACGCGGAGAAGTTCCCGCCGTACCAGGCCACGCCGCCGTCGCGCAGGTCGGCGATCTGGTCGACCAGCTCCAGCAGCTCGCGGTCGTGGCTCACCACGATCATCACACCGGGCCAGGAGGCCACCGCCTGGTACAGCCGTCTGCGCGCGTACAGATCCAGATTGTTGGTCGGCTCGTCCAGCAGCAGTACGTCCGGCCTGGCCAGCAGCAGGGCGGCCAGCCGCAGCAGCACGCCCTCGCCGCCCGAGACCTCGCCGATGGTGCGGTCGAGCCCGATGGGGGAGAGGCCGAGCTGATCGAGCGCGGCGCGCGCCCGTTCCTCCACATCCCAGTCGTCGCCGACGGCCGTGAAGTGCTCCTCGCTCGGGTCGCCCGCCTCGATGGCGTGCAGCGCGGTCCGGACGGCGGCGATGCCCAGCACCTCGTCCACCCGGAGCGAGGTGTCGAGCACCACGTTCTGCGGCAGATAGCCGATGTCGCCGGTGACCCGGACCGTGCCGTCGGCCGGGCGCAGCTCCCCGGCGATCAGTTTCAGCAGGGTCGACTTGCCGGAGCCGTTCAGACCGATGAGGCCGGTCCGGCCGGGGCCGACCGCCAGCCGGAAGTCATCGAAGACCTCGGTTCCGTCCGGCCAGGAGAAAGCGAGGGAGGTGCAGAGAACATGAGAGGAAGCAGTAGACAAAACGGGTCTCCCGGTTGCGTGAGATGGGGCGGGCAACTGGTGGAGACACCGGGGCGCGTACGACGGGGGCCGGTTCACGGGGGCCGGTTCGGCGACACCGGAGAAGCCGGGGAAGCCGGAGAAGAAGGATCCCGGCCGGGATGGACGGCTCGGATGCCGAGGTCGCACACGCCGCGCACACGCCGGATACGGCGGTGGCGCACGGTGTCCCAGGACCTCAGACGAGCAACGTCCTACTCCGATCGACGACAACAGGATCGTTCACACCATAGGAAGGGCCTCAGGGGCTGTCAAAGGATTATCGGGCGACGTACGCTGACCGGAAAATGTGGTCGATACATGCAAGGAGTCAGCGGTCCGTGACGGTCTCCGGTGAAACCCTTTCGCTCCCCGCCCGGCTCCATCTGCTCTCCTACGACCCGGTACGGATGAGGCCGGCGGCCACCGGCCATCAGGCCCATCTCGTCACCGCCGCCGCCCTCGCCGAGCTCGCCCGGCGCGGAATGCTCCGAGACGAGGGCGGCACGGCCCGCGCCGTGCCGGGCGACCGCACCGGAGACCCGGTGCTCGACGGGCTCTCCGCGGTGATCGGGGCGGACCGGCCGCGGCGCTGGAAGAGCTGGGTGACCCATCGGCCCGCGGGCGTGCTCGACGCCGTCCGCGCCCAGCTCGCCGACGCCGGTGTACTGCGCACGCGCCAGGGGCTGTTCGGCAGGACGCGCTATGAACTGGCCCGGGCGGACACGGCGGCGACCGTGCGGGAGCGCGCGCGGGCGGTGCTGACCGGCGCCGTACCGGTCGCGGAGGTGTCCGACGAGGACGCGGCGCTCGTCGCCCTCGCGACCGCGGCGGAGCTGCGCGCCTTCGCCACCGGGCGGGAACGGCGCGCGTACCGGGCGCGAATCGCGGAGCTGACGGAACGCGCCGGGTCCGCGGCCCCCGCGCTGCGGAAGGTGATGGAGGAGGCGCGGGCCGCGATCACCGCGGCGGTCACGGCGTCGGCCGCTGCGGGCGTGATGTCCTCGGGCGGCTGACCCCGCGCATCGCAGCCCCGAGCGCCGCGGCTGCCGGCCCTTGTGCCCCGCTCAGCCGGCGTCGCGCAGCAGCTCGGTCAGATCCTGGTCGAGGCCGAGGAAGAGATGCTCACGGCCCTCGGGAACCACGTCCTGCGCGCGTTCGAGGAACCGGCGGATCTCGCTGGTGCGGACATGCACCACCGCCACCCCCTCCTCGGCGTGGAACTCCATCACCGTCCGGCCGTAGCCGTACGGCCGGACCCGTACGTCGCCGACCCCGGCCGGCGCGTCGACGCCCGCCGCCAGCAGCTCCCGCCCGAACGCCCAGGAGACGTCGGCGCCCTCCAGCGTCGCCGGGGCGGGGAAGTCGATCCGTACGGCGAAGGGATCCTCACGGTCGTAGCGCAGGGTCGCGGGGACCGTCTCCATCCGGGGCGCGGGAGCCACCAGCCGGGCCTGTACGGGCTGCTCGATGAGGGTGGACAAGAACTGCTCCTTCGCACATACCGGCCGACGCCTCCCTGACGCCTCCCTGACGCCGGTGAAGACGACGGAACAGCGCGCCGCGTGCATCGGCCGGGGGCGTGAGCTGTGTCACCGCTCGGCGCAGGGGCCCGATTGATCGCAGTAGGGGCGGTTCCCGGTCGCGCCGCAGCCGCAGAGCGTCACCCGGGTCTCCCGCCGCTCGCCGTACGGGGTGCGGACGACGAGATCGCCGCGCATCACCAGCCGGCCGGTCCCGGTCCGCTCGACGGAGGCGGGACTCCCGGGCTCCTCGGCCCGGCCGTCGGCGTACCGGTACCGCAGCGCGCCGGACGGGCAGCGGCGCACGACCTCGGCGACCTGATCGGCCGGGGCGTCGTCGGGGGACACCCAGGGCCGCCGGGCGAGGTCGAAGACCTGCGGGAGACCGTGTACGCACTCCGCGGCGTGCAGACAGCGCCGCGCCTCGAAGGAGACCGTGATCTCCCGGCCCGCGTACTCCTTGGGCTCCCTGGGCCTCATGGGCTCCTTGGGCTGGGGCATGGGACCAGCCTAGGAACGGCTGTCCCGGACCGCACCCTGGACGGGTTCCGGCGGGTGGGCTAGCTTCCAGCGCCATGATCTCCATGGGGAAGACGAGACGACGGGTGTCGGTGGGGCTGTGCGCGGCGGCGGTGGCCGCGGTGCTCACCGTGCCCGCGCAGGCCACGCAGGCCAGGACCGCCCAGGACCGGGCCGTGCCGTCGGCGGCGGACGGCGGCGGGCCGGTGTGGAGCCTCACTCCGACCGGTACCGACGCCCGCTTCCGGGGGCTGGCGGCCGTCAGCCGTGACACCGCCTGGGTCGCGGGCTCCCGGGGCGTGGTGCTGCGCACCGGCGACGCCGGGCGGAGCTGGCACGACGTCTCACCGCCCGGTGCGGAGGGGCTGGAGTTCCGCGATGTCGAGGCGTTCGACGGCCGCCGTGCGGTGGTGCTCGCGATCGGCGAGGGCGAGGCGTCCCGCGTCTACCGCACCACCGACGCGGGGGCCACCTGGACCGAGACCTTCCGGAACACCGACCCGAGGGCGTTCTACGACTGCGTCACCTTCTTCGACCGCCGCAACGGCCTCGCCATGAGCGATCCGGTGGACGGGAAGTACCGCATTCTCTCCACCCGTGACGGCGGACGGTCGTGGCGGGTGCTGCCCAGCGCCGGAATGCCGGCGGCCCAGCCGGGCGAGGCGGCCTTCGCCGCGAGCGGCCAGTGCCTGGTCAGCTCGGGGCCGAAGGACGTCTGGCTGGCGACCGGCGGCGGGGCCACGGCCCGGGTGCTGCACTCCGCGGACCGCGGACGGAACTGGACCGCCGCCGAATCCACCGTTCCGGCGGGGGATCCGGCGCGCGGGGTCTTCGGGCTCGCCTTCCGGGACCGCCGGCACGGGATAGCGGTCGGCGGCGACTACCGCACGGGCGAGGCGTCCCCCCGCGCGGCGGCGGTCAGCGGGGACGGCGGCCACGGCTGGCGGCAGGCGTCCGCACCGCCGCCCGGCTACCGCTCCGGGGTCGCCTGGCTGCCCCGCACCCGGGCCGCCGCCCTCGCGGTCGGCCCCACCGGCACCGACCTCACATCGGACGGCGGCCGGCACTGGCGAACCGTCGACACCGGTTCGTACGACACGGTCGACTGCGCCGCCGACACCGGCTGCTGGGCCTCCGGCGAGAAGGGGCGGGTCGCCCGGCTGTCGTGGTGAGCGGGCGGCCGGCTCCCGCCGGGCTCGGGTACGGGTCCCGCCGGGCTCGCGTACGGCCCCGGGGGGGGGCTCGCGTACGGCCCCGGGGGCCGGGAGCACCCGGGCCCGGCGGGGGCGGGGGTGCCCCGGCGGGGCCCGGGGGAGTGCCCCCAGGCCCCGCATGGACTCTCCCCCTGGGCTTCGCCCGGGGACCGTCCTCCGCCTTGCGATTGCTCCCCGTAGCCCTCCCGGCTAGGAGGCCCCGCGGGCCTGGGGAGACCCCATGCACCGGACGCGCCGGACCCGCCTGCCCGGCGGGAGCCCGCACCCCCTAGGACAGCGGCTGCTGCCGGTACGCGCCGAGCCCCGGGGCGGTCTTGGTCGCGATGAACTCCGTGATCCGGTACGAGCACACCCCTTCGACCGCGAACGGGTCGGCCGCCGCGATCTCCTCGATCCGCGCGCGGTCGTCCCCGACCGCCAGAACGACCCCGCCGTCCCGTGGGTTCTTACGGCCCGACGCGATGAAGACGCCCTCCTCGTACCAGGCGTTCAGCCAGGCGCGATGCGCGTCCATCAGCGCGTCGGCGCGCTCCACGGGGGCGGTGTAGGTCAACTCCAGTACGAACATGATCGCCAGGCTACGACAGGTCTCGTCCGCGCCCCGTGCTCCGGCACGCCCCTGCGGGGGAGCGACCAGAGCCCCGGGCCCTCCCCCTGGGCTTCGCCCGGGGGGACCCCCATCCGCGCGGACGACGCCACTCCCTACGCTGGGAAGCACCATGAAGATCATCGAAGCCCCCGCGGACTGGCCCGCCGACGCGGCGCGGGCGCGCGCCGTCCAGGACGGGCTGCGCGCCCGCGTCATCCTCGACGAGTCCGGTCCGCCTCCCGGGACCGGCCTGGTCACGGGCGTGGACGTGGCGTACGACGACGAGCGCGACCTGGTCGCCGCGGCGGCCGTGGTCCTCGACGCCGGGACGCTCGCCGTCGTCGCCGAGGCCACCGCGGTCGGCCGGATCGCCTTCCCCTATGTGCCTGGACTGCTGGCCTTCCGGGAGCTCCCGGCGGTGCTCGCCGCCCTGGAGTCCCTCCCCTCTGACCCCGGTCTGGTGGTCTGCGACGGCTACGGCAGGGCGCACCCGCGCCGGTTCGGGCTGGCGAGCCATCTCGGCGTGCTGACCGGGCTGCCCGTCATCGGCGTCGCCAAGAACCCCTTCGTCTTCAGCCATGACGTACTCGGCCCCGAGCGGGGCGACACCGCAGCGCTGCGCGCCCCGGCCGGAGACCGGAGGCCGGACGGGGAAGCGGTGGACGAGGAGGTGGGCCGGGCGCTGCGCACCCAGCGGGGCGTGAAACCGGTCTATGTGTCGGTCGGCCACCGCGTCGGCCTCGACAACGCCTGCGCCCATGTCCTTGGGCTCACACCGGACTACCGGCTCCCCGAGACCACCCGCCGGGCGGACCGGCTCTGCCGTCAGGCACTGGCCGCGGCGACCGTCAGTGCCGCGCCGCGACCCGGAAGCGGATCCCCGCCGACTGGAGCCGCGCCAGCAGCGCATCGCCCATCGCCGCCGCCGGAGTGACCTGCCCCGAGGCCGGCGGCAGCTCGTCGAAGGCCAGACAGAGCGCCGACTCCGCGAAGATCTTCGCGGTCTCGTCATAGCCCGGATCGCCGCCCGACACCTCCGTGTACACCGTCCGCCCGCCGCCTTCCCCCACGAAGCGCACCGAGAACCAGCTCTTCGCCCGGCGCCGCTCATCGGGCCCCTCGCCGGGCCTGAGCCGGTCCGTGAACCAGCGCCGCGCCGGCGGCAGCTGGGCGAGACCGATGAGTGCGCACACCGCGGCGACCCCGCCCACCGCCATCGGGAGCGTCTTGACCGCCGCGTAGTGCCGGTAGCGGAAATCGGGGCCGTACCTCGGCAGCGCCCGTGCCGAACGGGTGATGATCTGCCCGTCGAGCAGCGGCAGCGGCAGCGCCCACGCGTCCGTCTCCGGGCTGTAGCGGGGGCCGCCGAGGGGGGAGCGGGCCCGCCGCCCCACCAGCCGGGGCTCGTGCAGCCGCCGCTGCTGCGCCGCCCGGAGCGACTGTCTGCCCCGGCTCATCGCGTTGAGCGCGGAGACGAAGGTGCCGCCCGAGAAGGCGCCGTTGGAGCGGACATAGCCGTCGACGCTCAGCGGTACGCCCTCGGGGAGCTGCTGCACGGTGAAGTACACGCCCAGGTCGCCCGGTACGGAGTCGAAGCCGCACGCGTGCACCAGCCGCGCCCCGGTCTCCCGGGCCCTCGCCTCGTGGTGCACATACATCAGATCGACGAACTCGTTCTCGCCGGTCAGATCGAGATAGTCGGTCCCGGCCTCCGCGCAGGCGGCGACGAGCGGTTCGCCGTACCAGAGATAGGGGCCGACCGTGGACGCCACCACAGCGGCGGACTCGGCGAGCCCGCGCAGTTCCGTGGCGTCGTCCGAGCGGGCCTCGATCAGCGGGAGGTCCGCGCAGGCCGGGTGTTCGGCGGCGAGCCGCTGCCGCAGCCGCTCCAGTCTCGGCCCGCTGCGGCCCGCGATGGCCCAGCGGCACTCCCGGGGCGCGTTCGCCGCGAGATACCGGGCGGTGAGCACCCCGACGAACCCCGTCGCCCCGTAGAGCACGATGTCGTAAGGGCGTTGTGCGCGATCGGTCCCGGCCTGCCTGTCCACTGGTCCTCCGCGGTTGCGACTGCGTATCTGCCGTACCTGCCGTGCCGTACCTGCCGTATCCGCCGCGTCCGCCCTGCGCCCGGGTGGCTGAGGCTAGCGCGCTGAGCCATGGGGAAAAAGACGCGTTTCCCGCCGGTGACCACGGTGTCATTCGCGCCGACCGGGTGGCGGAGCAGCCCCGCGACCCGGGTGAAATCCAAGCGCTTGCTCGGGCCAGACCCTTGTATGTGCTGAAACGTGTTCTTACCATCGCTGGTGTTACATCGCTTGTGTCATATCAACGTTGGGGGCTCGATGACCGCGACCTCGTCGGCAGGGACAGGGAACGGCCCGCTCGCCGGAGTACGGGTGGTCGAGCTGGCCGGCATCGGCCCCGGGCCGTTCGCCGCCATGCTGCTGGCCGACCTCGGCGCGGACGTCGTCCGGGTGGACCGGCCCGGCGGCCCGGGGCTCGCCATCGACCCGGCGTACGACCTCACCAACCGGAACAAACGTTCCGTGCTGATCGATCTCAAGGCCGATGACGGACCGTCACAGGTCCTCGCCCTGGCGGCGCGGGCCGACATCCTGATCGAGGGCTACCGGCCGGGCGTCGCCGAACGCCTCGGGGTCGGGCCGGCGGAGTGCCTCGCCCGCAATCCCCGGCTGGTGTACGGACGGATGACCGGGTGGGGGCAGCAGGGGCCGCTCGCCGAGCGCGCCGGGCATGACATCGCGTACATCGCCGTCACCGGCGCCCTCGGCATGATCGGCGCACCGGACCAGCCGCCCACCGTCCCCGGCAATCTGCTCGGCGACTACGCGGGCGGCTCGCTCTATCTCGTCATCGGGGTGCTGGCGGCCCTTCAGCACGCCCGTGCCGAAGGCGGCGCGGGCCAGGTCGTGGACGCGGCCATCGTCGACGGCGCGGCCCATCTCACCACCATGATCCACGGGATGATGGCGGCCGGCGGCTGGCGCGACCGGCGCGGCGCCAACCTCCTGGACGGCGGCTGCCCCTTCTACGGCTGCTATCGGACGGCGGACGGCGGGTACATGGCGGTCGGCGCGCTGGAGCAGCGGTTCTACGACGAGTTCGTCACGTTGCTCGGGATCGCCGGCGAGGCTCCCCCGCGCAAGGACTTCGACCGCTGGGACGAGCTGAGACAGACCGTCGAGGCCGCCTTCGCGACCCGTACCCGCGCGCAGTGGACCGCCGTCTTCGCCGACTCGGACGCCTGTGTCGCCCCGGTGCTCTCGCTGCGCGAGGCCCCCGCGCATCCGCATCTCGCCGCGCGGGGGACCTTCGTCGACCAGGGCGGGATCACCCAGCCCGCGCCCGCGCCCCGCTTCTCGGCCACGCCGTCGTCGGTGCGCACCGGGCCCGCCGTGCCCGGCGCGGACACGGCCGAAGTGGCCCGTGACTGGGGCCTGCCCCAGCTCTCCGGGGGCGGTGCGGAAGGCCGGGGGGCGGTCGGGGACGCCCAGGCCACGACCGCGGCGGGGACCGTGACCTGACACCCGCTCCGGGCCGGGCCGTCCCCTTCCCGGCCCGCGCCCCGGCCGGCCCGTACCCCCAGCCCGTACCCTCCCGGCTCCGCCTCCTCCGAAAGGCCGCTGTCTTGAGCACCGAAGCGTATGTGTACGACGCGATCCGCACCCCGCGCGGGCGCGGCAAGGCCAATGGGGCCCTGCACGGCACCAAGCCGATCGATCTCGTCGTCGGTCTGATCCAGGAGATCCGCGCCCGCTTCCCCGGGCTCGACCCCGCCGCCGTCGACGACATCGTCCTCGGGGTGGTGGGGCCGGTCGGCGACCAGGGCTCCGACATCGCCCGGATCGCCGCGATCGCGGCCGGACTGCCCGACACGGTCGCCGGAGTACAGGAGAACCGCTTCTGCGCCTCCGGTCTGGAAGCCGTCAACATGGCCGCCATGAAGGTCCGCTCCGGATGGGAGGAGCTGGTGCTGGCCGGCGGCGTCGAGTCGATGTCACGGGTGCCGATGGCCTCGGACGGCGGAGCCTGGTTCGCCGATCCGATGACCAATTTCTCGATCGGCTTCGTGCCTCAGGGCATCGGCGCGGACCTCATCGCCACCATCGAGGGCTTCACCCGCCGCGACGTGGACGAGTACGCGGCCCTCTCCCAGGAACGGGCGGCGGCGGCCTGGAAGGACGGCCGCTTCGAGCGCTCCGTCGTCCCCGTCCGCGACCGCAACGGGCTGACCGTCCTCGACCACGACGAGCACCTGCGCCCCGGCACCACCGCCGACACCCTCGCCGCACTCGAACCGTCCTTCGCCCAGATCGGCGAGGCGGGCGGATTCGACGCCGTGGCGCTCCAGAAGTACCACTGGGTCGAGCGGATCGACCATGTCCACCACGCCGGGAACTCCTCCGGCATCGTCGACGGCGCCTCGCTCGTCGCCGTCGGCTCCCGGCGGATCGGGGAGCGGTACGGACTCACCCCGCGCGCCCGGATCGTCTCCGCCGCCGTCTCCGGCTCCGAGCCCACCATCATGCTCACCGGGCCCGCGCCCGCCACCCGTAAAGCGCTCGGCAAGGCCGGGCTGACGATCGGCGACATCGACCTCATCGAGATCAACGAGGCGTTCGCGGGCGTGGTGCTCCGCTTCGCCCGGGACATGGGCGTCTCCCTGGACCGGATCAACGTCAACGGCGGAGCGATCGCCATGGGCCACCCCCTCGGGGCCACCGGGGCGATGATCCTCGGCACGCTCATCGACGAACTGGAACGCCAGGACAAGCGGTACGGCCTCGCCACCCTCTGCGTCGGCGGCGGGATGGGAGTCGCGACGGTGATCGAGCGCCTTTAGGCCGCTTCTGACGGATCTTGCCGGGCTCGCCCGATCCGTCGGAAACGACCGAGACCCCCGTCCGCGGTCCCGAACCCCCGTACGAGACTTCCTGGAGAACCCGCCATGACGCTGAGCACCCAGACCGCGCAGACCGCCCGCGACGACGACAGCACCGCCATCCGCTGGGAGCGGGACGAGAGCGGGGTCGTCACCCTCGTCCTCGACGACCCCGGCCAGTCCGCCAACACCATGAACCAGGCGTTCCGCGACGCCATCGCGGCGATCGCCGACCGCGCCGAGGCCGAGCGCGACTCCATCCGGGGCATCGTCTTCACCTCCGCCAAGAAGACCTTCTTCGCGGGCGGCGACCTCAAGGACATGATCAGGCTGGGCCCCGCCCAGGCCCAGCAGGCATTCGACGCCGGAATGGCCGTCAAACGGGCCCTGCGCCGGATCGAGACCCTCGGCAAGCCGGTCGTCGCCGCCATCAACGGCGCTGCCCTGGGCGGCGGTTACGAGATCGCCCTCGCCTGCCACCACCGCATCGCGCTCGACGCCCCCGGATCGAGGATCGGGCTGCCCGAGGTCACCCTCGGACTGCTGCCCGGGGGCGGCGGCGTCACCCGGTCCGTGCGGCTGCTCGGCATCACCGACGCCCTGCTCACCGTGTTGCTCCAGGGCACCCGCCACACCCCGCGCCGAGCCCTGGAGAAGGGTCTGGTCCATGAGGTGGCCGACACCGCCGAGGAGATGCTCGCCAAGGCGCGCGCGTTCATCGACGCCCATCCCGAGTCCCGGCAGCCATGGGACGAGGAGGGTTACCGGATCCCCGGCGGCACCCCCGCGACTCCCCGGTTCGCCGCCGATCTCCCCGCCTTCCCCGCGAATCTGAAGAAGCAGACCGGGGGCGCGCCCTACCCCGCGCAGCGCAATATCCTCGCCGCGGCCGTCGAAGGCTCCCAGGTCGACTTCGAGACGGCGCAGACCATCGAGGCCCGCTACTTCACCGAGCTGGTCACCGGCCAGACCGCCAAGAACATGATCCAGGCGTTCTTCTTCGACCTCCAGGCGGTCAACTCGGGCGCGAGCCGCCCCTCGGGCATCGAGCCGCGCCCGGTGCGGAAGGTCGCCGTCCTGGGGGCCGGGATGATGGGCGCGGGCATCGCCTACTCCTGTGCGCGTGCCGGGATCGACGTCGTCCTCAAGGACGTGTCGGCCGAGGCGGCGGCGGGCGGCAAGGAGTACTCCCGGAGACTGCTCGACAAGGCGCTCTCCCGGGGCCGTACGACCGGGGCCGAGCGCGACGCGCTGCTCGCGCGGATCACACCGACCGCCGATTCCGCCGATCTCGCGGGGTGCGACGCGGTGATCGAGGCCGTCTTCGAGGACACCGCGCTGAAGCACAAGGTGTTCCAGGAGATCCAGGGGATCGTCGAGCCGGACGCGCTGCTCTGCTCCAACACCTCCACCCTGCCCATCACCCTGCTCGCCGAGGGCGTCTTCCGGCCCGCCGACTTCATCGGGCTGCACTTCTTCTCGCCCGCGGACCGGATGCCGCTGGTCGAGATCATCAAGGGGGAGCGCACCGGCGACGGCGCGCTGGCCCGCGCCTTCGATCTGGTGCGGCAGATCGGCAAGACGCCGATCGTGGTCAACGACTCACGGGGCTTCTTCACCTCGCGGGTCATCGGCCGGTTCATCAACGAGGGCGTGGCGATGGTGGGCGAGGGCGTCGACCCCGCCTCCGTCGAACAGGCGGCGGCCCAGGCCGGATACCCCGCCAAGGTGCTCTCGCTGATGGACGAGCTGACCCTCACCCTGCCGCGGCGGATCCGGGACGAGACCCGGCGCGCGATCGAGGAGGCCGGGGGCGTCTGGACCCCGCACCCGGCGGACGCGGTCATCGACCGGATGGTGGACGAGTTCGGGCGTACGGGCCGGGGCGGCGGCGCGGGGTTCTACGAGTACGCCGAGGACGGCAGCCGCACGGGGCTGTGGCCGGGGCTGCGCGAGCACTTCACCGGGGCGGGCACGCCGGTGCCCTTCGCCGACATGAAGGAGCGGATGCTGTTCTCCGAGGCGCTGGACTCCGTGCGGTGTCTGGAGGAGAACGTGCTGACCTCGGTCGCCGACGCCAATATCGGCTCGATCATGGGTATCGGCTTCCCGGCGTGGACCGGTGGGGTGCTCCAGTACATCAATGGGTACGAGGGCGGTCTGCCCGGCTTCGTCGCGCGCTCCCGTGAGCTGGCGGAGCGGTACGGGGAGCGGTTCGAGCCGCCGGCGCTGCTGGTGCGGAAGGCGGAGCGGGGGGAGCGGTTCGGCGACGTGGGGTGAAGGCCGCCCGGGGCTCGCGACTGCCCGGGCTCAAGCCGCCCGGGGCCGGGGCTCAAGCCGCCCGGGACACAAGGCCGCTCCGGGCTCAAGGCTGCCCGGGCTCTAACCGCCCGGGCGCGCGGCTGCCCGGGCTCAAGCCGCTCGGGGCCCAAGGCCCTCGGACCTCGTCGGCCCAGGGGAGCGGTCCCCCGCTCCTCCTCACCGGCCGTCGGCGTCGCCGGGGGCGTCCGCTCGCGCGCCGAACGCGGCTCTCAGCTCCTCCTTCAGCGACCGCTGGAAGGCGGTGACCAGCGCCTGCACCACCATCGGCTGGATGGAGGCGGAGCGGGACTCCATCGCCGCCACCCGCGCCGGGTCCGGCTCCCGCTCCCGGTAGGGCTCCCACACCTCCTCCTGGAACAGCCGGGTCAGCTCATGCGCAGCCGAGCGGGTGTGCTCCATCAGCACGGTCCGGGCGGCGATGATCGTCTCGTAGGCGATGGGCACGTCCAGCAGCTGCACGCCCAGGCGCAGCAGCCCCGGGTCGATCCGGAATTCCGCCGGGCCGCCCGCCCGCTGGAGGGCCCCCATCGCGGCCAGCCGGTCGATGTCCTCCTCGCTCAGCGCCCGGCCCGCCCGGCGCTCCAGCTCGGCGCGGGTCGTCTCCTCGGCGGAGTCCGGCGTCCAGGAGGCGACGAGGGCACGGTGGATGGCGAGATCGTGGGCGTTGAGATCCTCCGGGAGCCGCTCCAGATAGCGTTCGATCGCGGCGAGCGTCATGCCCTGGTGCTGGAGCTCCTCGATGAGCGCCAGCCGGGAGAGATGGCCGGGGCCGTAGCGGCCGATGCGGCGGGGGCCGATCGCCGGGGGCGGCAGCAGCCCCCGGGTGCCGTAGAAACGGATGGTCCGCACGGTCACCCCGGCCCGCGCGGCCAGTTCGTCGACGGTGAGTGTGGGCTCGTCGGCCTCGGTCGCCATCCTCACGCCTCGCTCTCCCCGCCCGTCACTGATCGCCGTGCGGTGCAACAGTATTGCTGTCGCACCGCGGCTGTGAAAGCGCGGGCTCGCGAGGAATCGTCCCCGGCAGCCGCTGTGGGCGGTCGCGGGGGAGAGCGTCGTGGAGGGGGCGTGTCCACGCGGACCGCGTGTGGACACGCCCCCGGCCCGGGGCCCAGCCGGTCAGTACACGCTCACGCCGTAGTTGCTCAGCGCTTCGGAGACCGGCTGGTGGACGGCGGAGCCATTGGTTCCGGTGCAGCCCGAGCTGCCCGAGTGGATGCCGAGCGCCGTGGTGCCCGAGAAGTGCGCGCCGCCGCTGTCGCCGCCCGCGGAGCACGCCGTCGTGCGGACCATGTTGTAGACCGGCCCCGCGGAGTAGTTGACGGTGACATTGACCGCGGTCACCCGCCCGCTGGTCAGCCGGGTGGTCGAGCCGCTCTTCTGGATCGCCTGTCCCACGATCGCGTCCGCGGCCGAGGAGATGTCCGCGGAGCCGCCGTTGTAGAGATTGACGGCGCCGGGCGGCTGTGAGCCGTCGGTGTAGCGCACCAGACCGTAGTCGTTGCCGGGGAAACTGGTGCCCGCACGGGTGCCGGTCTCGGCGCCGCCCGATGTCGCCGACCAGCTGACGGCCTCATTGGTGCAGTGGCCGGCCGTCAGGAAGTAGTAGACGGTGCCGCTGATGACATTGAAGGCGGCCGAGCAGCGGAAGCCTCCGCCGTAGATGGCGTCGCCGCCCAGGACCTCCTGCTGGAAGACGCCGGGTACGCGCTCGATCCGCACGGCGTCGCCGAGCGGTGCGGCCACCGCCTTCAGCCGGGCCAGGGAGTGCGCGGAGACCGAGGAGTCCGCCTCGACCGACACCTGATTGGCCGAGGTGTCGATCCCCCAGGAGGTTCCGGTGATCTTCGCCCGGGACTCCAGCAGGCTCATGATGTCCTTGAGCTCGGCGGTGCTGCGCGGGACGACTTCGGCGCGCGCGCCCGCCGCCTCGACCTTCTCGGCGGCGGCCTGGTCCGTGACGGTGACGACCAGTTCCCCGGTCGCGGGGTCGAGATAGGAGCCCGCCGTGTCGTCGCCGAGAGCCCGTTCGAGACGGGTGTCGAGGGCGTACTGGGCGGCGGAGGCGGTGACTCCGGGGCTGGGCTCGGGGGACGGGGCGGCGCCGGCGCTACCGGTGCCGAGCCCGGCGGCGGGCAGGGTGAGGAGCAGGGAAAGACAGATGCGCGCGCGGAGCGAGCGTCTCATGGAAGCTTCTCCTTCCGGGGGTGCGTGAGGGTGCGTGGGGGGTGAGCGAGAAGCGAAGGGCCGGGGCCCGGTCGGCGGACACGATGTGGCATGACCCTGTCATGCGTACAAGGGTTCACTGAATCATCGGTTCCGTTTCATGGCTTCCGGGAAACCCGTGAAAATCCGCCGGGGTGGCCGGTACTCACGGTCCATCAGTCGGGGGCCGTGCCGGTACGCAGACCGGTGCAGGCCATACGCCCGGCGCGTACGACGGCGCGTGCGCCGGTGGATGCAACGACGCGCCATCTCACCCGTCCGGCCCGCCGCCGTCCGGCCCACACCGGGGCTCCGGCTCGACCCTGACGTAACGGGAGCCTCGATGCCCGGAGCGTGACCACGACCGCCCGCCTCGACTCCGGCCTTCGGCCTCCGGCCCCGCCTCCGGCCCCGCCTCCGGCGACACGACCTGGCTAGCGTCCGGAGGCAATCACCGGATAGTGGTCCGAGAGATTGGTGTACGTATAGCGCGTGCCCCAGCTGGAGACGGTCCAGGGCGCGCTCCGCTCCTTGATCACCTCATTGGTCCACCGCTCGGGCCTGATGTGCCCGGCGCGGTGCAGCACATGGTCGAGGTCCTCCTTCGGATAGCCGGCGTACCGGTCCGCCGCGATCGAGTTCTCCACGGTGTCGAAGGAGTGCGGATGCCCGGTGCGGGCGTCCGCGTCGGCGAGCCCCGCGTCCGCGAGCATCGCCGCGTACTCCGGCGTCCGCGAGTCGACGTTCAGATCACCCGCCACGACGACCTGCTCCGACGCCGGGATGTTCTTGGCGTCCAGAAAGGCGTCCATCTCCTTGAACTGACGGCTGCGCACCCGCTCCGCCTCGCCCGCGCCGCAGCCCGGGTCGGTGGACTGCGCATGGGTGCCGACGACATGCACCCGGGCGCCGTTCACATCGAGCACGGCGTAGACGAACCCCTTGTTGGACCACCAGTCCGAGCCGCAGGCGTCCCGGTACACATACTGCTCCTTGCGGACGACCGGCCAGGTGCTCAGCACCGTCACCCCGCCGTCCTCGGGGGTGGTGGCGGAGTAGGCGCCGCCGGTGGCGTCCCAGCCGCCGGTGCCACGGCCCAGCACCGGTGTCTGATACGGGTACCGGCCGGCCGCGTTCCGCTTGAGCGCGTCCGACGAGGAGTTGTCGAAGACCTCCTGGAGCACCACCACATCATGCCCCTGGAAGAAGGGGGCGGCGGGTATCGCCGCGGCCCGGTGGTCCTGGCCCCAGTTGGGGTAGAGGCTCTTCGCGAAGAGGAACGCGTTGTACGTCAGCACCTTCAGCCGGGGGGCGGCCGACGAGTCTCCGGCGGCAGAGACAGAGGCAGAGGCAGGGGCTGAGGCGGATGCGGCGGCCGTGGGCGCGGTCCCGGCGAGAACGGCGGACGCCAGCGCCGTGCCCAGGGCCGTGGCCGTGACACGGCTCAGGGAGCGGCGGAGCAGGGGCGTACGGAACGGGGGCGTACGGAACGGAGGGCGGGAGGGTCGCTGCACAAGGACTCCTGAGTCGGTGGAGGCGGTGTCGCGGTCCACATCAAACCAGCCCGGTTACCGATTGGTAATGGCTCGGTGGCCTCTTTGCCGCCGTCGCGTCACGATCGTGCGCTGCCTGTCCGCCGCCCGTGCGCCGCCCGTCCGCCGGGCTCGGACGACACACGGACCGCCCTCTGTCGCGAGGGAGTTGACGGGGAGTACCGTCCCGCCCATGCCGATATGTGCGCGGGGCACCCGCTTGACGTACAGATCGCTCGTGTCGGCGGCCTCGGCCGCCCTGGTGACCGTAGCCCTCTTCCCGGCCGGAGCGCAGAGCGCGCCGCTCGCGCCGGGCCGCGGGGAGAGCGCCCCCGTCTACTCCTATGAGAACGCGATCCGTGAATCGGTCTGGGTGGACACCCGGCTCGACGGCGACGGCGACGGGCGTACCGACCGGGTCGCCGTCGACATCGTCCGGCCCGAAGAGACCGGGCGGCAGGGCCGGAGAATTCCGGTGATCATGGATGCCAGTCCCTACTACGCCTGCTGCGGACGCGGTAACGAGAGTCAGCGCAAGACCTACGACGCCGAGGGCAGACCGGTTCAGTTCCCCCTCTACTACGACAACTACTTCGTCCCGCGCGGCTATGCCTTCGCCGCCGTCGACCTTGCCGGAACCAACCGTTCCGACGGCTGTGCCGATGTCGGGGGCGCCTCCGACGTCCAGTCCGCCAAGGCGGTCGTCGACTGGCTGAACGGCCGGGGCCACGGATACACCACCCGTACCGGAACCGAGCGCGCCGACGCGGCCTGGAGCAACGGCGACACCGGAATGATCGGCAAGAGCTACGACGGAACCGTCGCCAACGGAGTCGCCGCCACCGGCGTCGAGGGCCTCAAGACCATCGTCCCCATCGGCGCCATCTCCTCCTGGTACGACTACTACTTCGCCAAGGGCGCACCGCTCTTCGACTCCGGCCCCGAGTGGCTCTCCCAGTATGTGAACAGCCCCGACGCCCGCAAGCGCTGCCAGGCCGTACAGCAGCGGCTGATCGACGGGGCCCCGCGCACCGGCGATCTGACCCCGCTCTGGGCGGAGCGCGACTATCTGCCCGACGCGGGCAAGGTGGAGGCCAGCGTCTTCGCCGTCCACGGCATGCAGGACCTCAACGTCCGGCCGGGGCACTTCGGACAGTGGTGGGACGCCCTCGCGGACGAGGGAGTCGAGCGGAAGGTCTGGCTCTCCCAGACCGGCCATGTCGACCCCTTCGACTTCCGGCGGGCCGAGTGGGTGAAGACCCTGCACCGCTGGTTCGACCACTATCTGCTGGGCTACGAGAACGGCGTCGACCGTGAGCCCATGGCCGATGTCGAACACGCCCCCGACCGGTGGTCCACCGACCGGGTCTGGCCGCCGAGCACCACCCGCCCCACCGTGCTCCGCCCCGGCAAGGGCGCCGCGCCCGGCGTGGGCGCGCTCTCCCTGAAGCCCGCCCGCCCCGGTGCGAGCGAGCGCTTCACCGACGACCGGACCCAGGACGAGACCGACTGGGCGGCCCAGGCCGACCAGTCGACCCCGGCCAAGACCGCGTTCATCACCAAGCCGCTCGGCCGCGATCTGCGGCTGTCCGGCTCCGCCGAGGTCGAGGTCACCGTCACCCCCACCACCAGCACCGCGCATCTCTCCGCCGTCCTGGTCGACCTCGGACCCGACACCATCCGCGACTACGCGGGCCTCGGCGAGGGGATCACCACCCTCGCCGAACGGACCTGCTGGGGCTCCTCCGCCCCGGGCGACAGCTCCTGCTACAAGGAGACCCGGGCGCGGACCAAGGCCGTCGGCCACACCGTCTTCAGCCGTGGCTGGGCCGACCTCGGCAACTACGCCTCGGCCGCCCAGGGCCGCCCCCTCACCCCCGGCGCCGCCTACACCATCTCCCTCGATCTGCACGCCGCCGACCACATCGTCCCGGCGGGCCACCGGCTCGCGCTGATCATCGCGGGCACCGACAAGGATCTGATCGAACCGCCCGCGAGCACCCCCACGCTGACGGTCGATCTGGCCCGGACCTCGGCGAAGCTGCCCATCGTCGGCGGCATGCCCGCCTTCGTACGCGCCGTGCGGAGCGCACCCGCCGCCACGGCCGCCCCGGACGCCTCCCTGCTCGGTGGAGTCGCCGGTCCCCGCTCCATCCGCCCGATCCCGGGAGGCGGGAACCGATGATCTCCCGAATCCGCGCGCTCGCGCTCACCGGACTGGCCACGGCGCTCGCCGTGCCGCTCCTCACCGGCCCGGCCGGGGCCGCCCACAGCCCCCCGCCGCCGCGCACCGGCTTCGAGCTCAGCGACGGCGCGCGCTGGACCGGCGAGGCCGAGGAGCAGTCCTTCCTCGCCGCCGTCGACCGCGCAAGCGAGCGGGCCTCCATCACCCGGATCGGGACGACCGGACAGGGCCGGCCACTCCAGCTCGTACGCATCGGCGACCGGCGGGCGTCCGGCGCCGTGCTGCTGATCTGCTCCCAGCACGGCGATGAGCCCGCCGGCCGGGAGGCGTGTCTCACCACGGTCCGCGATCTCGCCCTCGCCCGGGACGGCGAGACCCGCCGGCTGCTCGCCAGGACCCAGGTGCTGATCGTGCCCACGGCCAACCCGGACGGGCGGGCCGCCGACACCCGGGGCAACGCGGACGGCGTCGACGTCAACCGCGACCACATCGCGCTGAAGACCGCCGAGGGCCGGGCGCTGGCCGCCGTCATCCGGGACAGCCGCCCGGACATCGTCTACGACCTGCATGAGTACGGCGCCACCCCGCCGTACTACGAGAAGGACCTGTTCGATCTGTGGCCGCGCAATCTCAACACGGACACGGCTGTCCACCGGGAGTCGACGACGCTCTCCGAACGGTATGTACGCCCGGCCGCGCATCGGCTCGGGTACGGCACGGGCACCTACGGCATCTGGACCGACCCCGTCACCGGGGAGCCCATCCGGCAGGTCGCGGGCGACGGCCAGGAGCGCATTCTGCGCAATGCCTCGGGCGTCAAGAACGCGGTCGGGCTGCTCATCGAGAGCCGCGTCGACCCGCTGACCGAGGCCGAGAAGGCCGATGAGGCGCTGAACAACCGGCGCAGGGCCGGCAGCCAGCTGGCCGCGCTCAAGGGGCTGTTCTCCTTCGCGGACGAGCGCCGCTCCCGGATCGGAGCGGCCACCGCGGCGGCCCGGCTCGCGGGCTTCCGGGACCGTGGGCCGGTCTATCTGGGCGGCGCGGACAACGACCCGGCCGGTCCCGGGGAGGTCATCGCCGACCCGCCGTGCGGCTACCGGCTGGACGCGGCCTCCTTCGCCGAGGTCGGGGACGAACTGGCGCTGCACGGGGTCTTCGCCGAGCCGGACGGCGACGGGGCGTTCGTGCCGATGCGGCAGTCCCAGCGGAAGCTGATTCCGCTGCTGCTGGACGCACGGGCGACCTATCACCTCATAAAGGGACAGCCCGTTACCGCCTGTTGATCACGGACAGACGCGTCACCTGTGGTAGGGGGTAGCGGAAGCACAAAGCCGATGTTTCCGTGCAAAACCTGAAAGGTGCCACTCGTGTCGCATCAACAAGGTCCGTACGACCAAGGCCCGGGCGACCAAGGTCCGGATGACCGGGGAGAGCGGCCCACGGCGGCCGATCTCCCCGGTCACCCCCAGGAGAGCGAGCACCCCTCGACGGACCGTGTGGTCTTCGGCGTCACCGCCGTGCTCACCCTCGCCTTCGTGGTCTGGGGCGCGCTCGCCACCGAGACGCTGGAGTCCATCTCCAGCACGATGCTCAGCGCGCTGATCAAGAACGGCGGCTGGGCCTTCGTGCTCGGTGCGTCCGGGTTCGTGGTGTTCGCCCTCTGGCTGGCCATCAGCCGCTACGGCCGGATCCCGCTCGGCGGCGTGGGGGAGGGACCGGAGTTCCGCACGGTCTCCTGGGTGGCGATGATGTTCAGCGCGGGCATGGGCATCGGCCTGATGTTCTACGGGGTGAGCGAGCCGCTCGCCCACTACATCTCCCCGCCGCCCGGCACCCACCCCGAGGACTCGGCCGAGGCGATGCAGACCGCCATGGCCACCACCCTCTTCCACTGGACCCTGCATCCCTGGGGGATCTACGCGGTGGTGGGGCTGGCCATCGCCTACAGCACCTTCCGCCGCCGCCGGCGGCAGACCATCAGCGCCGTCTTCGAGCCGCTGATCGGAGAGCGGCACGCACACGGCGGCGCGGGCCGCCTCATCGACATTCTGGCGATCTTCGCCACGCTCTTCGGCTCCGCCGCCTCCCTCGGCCTCGGCGCGCTCCAGATCAGCAGCGGCTTCAAAGAGCTGGGCTGGCTGGAGACGGCGGGCACCGGGCTGCTCGTCGGGATCATCGCGGTGCTGACAGTGGGGTTCGTGGTGTCCGCCGTCTCCGGGGTCGAGAAGGGCATCCAGTGGCTGTCCAACACCAATATGGTGCTGGCGCTGGTGCTGGCGCTGTTCGTCTTCATCGTGGGCCCCACCATCATCGTGCTGGATCTGCTGCCCACCTCGATCGCCGCCTACTTCGGCGAACTGCCGCAGCTGGCGGGGCGCACGGAGGCGGCGGGCGGCGAGGGCGTGGCCAAGTGGCTGGGCAGCTGGACGGTCTTCTACTGGGCGTGGTGGATCTCCTGGACGCCGTTCGTCGGCATGTTCATCGCGCGCATCAGCCGCGGGCGGACGATCCGTCAGTTCGTCGGCGGGGTCATCCTGGTGCCGAGCACGGTCAGCCTGGTCTGGTTCGCGGTCTTCGGCGGTACGGCGATGAAGCTCCAGGAGAGCAAGAGGCTCGGCGAGGAGTCCACCCCGGAGGGGCAGCTCTTCGCGGTGCTCCAGCAGTATCCGATCCCCACGGTGATGAGCCTGCTGGTGATGGTCCTGGTGGGCATCTTCTTCGTCTCCGGGGCCGACGCGGCCTCGGTGGTGATGGGCACGCTCTCCCAGAAGGGCACCTTCGAGCCGTCCCGGCCGGTGGTCGTGTTCTGGGGCGTGGTGACCGGCGCGGTCGCGGCGATCATGCTGCTGATCGGGAACGGGACGGGCGACGCGCTGGCGGGACTGCAGAATCTGACGATTCTGGTGGCCGCGCCGTTCGTGGTCGTGATGGTGGGCATGTGCGTGGCGCTGATGCGCGATCTGCGCCATGACCCGCTCATCGTGCGCGGGGAGATGGGCGCGGAGGTGGTGGAGTCGGCCGTGATCGCGGGCCATGAGAAGTACGACGGCGACTTCGAGATCCGCATCGGGCCGGGAACGGGACCCGGGGCGGGGCCGGGGGACGGACGGGACCCCGTGGAGCCGAAGTAGCGGGGCGCCGGCGGGAGGTCCGCGCGGGGTGCAACCGACGGGCCCCGTCGTGGCGTCGAACAGATGAACAAGAGATCTTCGAGGGGAGCCCCGGATGTCGTTCCGCTGGAAAGCAGCCGCCGGTGTGGCCGCCGCCGCCCTCGCCGTCACCCTCTTCGCCCCGAAGGTCTGGCTCTTTCTGCTGATCGCGGTGGCCTTCGTCCTCTTCCTGGCGAGCTGCTGGTTTCTGTCGCGGCTCGAACACAGCTCACGGCCGCGCCCCGGCCGGGTGCGACGGCCCTCGCCCCGGGACGAGGTGAATCCGCCGCCGCGTCTGCCCTGACGCCGGCCCGGCGGGATGCCGGACGGACCGCCGGGATGCCGGATCGTCTGGCCGCCGGATCGCCGGATCGTCTGGCCGCCGGGCCGCCGGATCGCCCGCCCGGATCGCCCCGGGGGCGTGCCCGGTCAGCCCTCGGTCACCAGGGCCGCCGCCGCCCTCGCGCACCCCCACGCCACCGTCACGCCCGCACCGCCGTGACCGTAGTTGTGGACCAGCAGGCCCCCGTCCGGCCGCCGCTCGGACTCGATGCGCACCCCGGCCGGGCGGGATGGGCGCAGACCGACCCGGTGGCCCAGGATCCGGGCCCCCGCGATCTCGGGACGGATCAGGGCGCAGCCGGCCACGATCTCCCGCGCCGTCGCCGGGTCGGGCTCCCCGCGCCAGTCGCCGTCCTCCGCCGTGCCTCCCAGGATCAGCCGCCCCGGCTGCGGCATGAAGTACGTGGTCCGTGTGGCCGTCTCGTCCTCCACGGCGAACCACTCGTCGATCCCCGGGTTCTCCACCAGCACCAGCTGACCCCGCACCGGCCGTACCCCCGGGTCCGGCACCAGGGTCCGCGCGTCCAGACCGGTGCAGTTCACCACCGTCCGCGCCGAGCCGGCCGGCTCCGCGAGGGAGCGCACCGTACGCGGCTCCACCGTGCCGCCCGCCGCCTCCAGCCGCCGCCGCAGCCAGCCGAGGTGAGCCGGCATGTCGATCAGCGGCAGCCGCGCCCGCACCCCCTCCGTGTGCCCGGGCGGCAGCTCATCGGCGCGCGCCGCGCGCAACCCCCCGACCTGGGACGCCCACGCCCCCAGCGCCTCCGGCCGCTCGTCCGCCGCCACTCCCGGGACCAGCCGCACACCCGTCTCCTCAGGCTGCCGCGCGAACTCCTCGTACACCCGCAGGGTCTCCACCGCCCACGCGGCGACCTGCTCCTTCGGCTCGATCCGGTACGGCCACCACAGACCGCCCGCCACCGAGGAGGTCGTACGGTCCACCTCCTCCCGGGTCCAGACGCGCACCCTCCGGCCGCGCTCCGCCAGCACCACGGCGGTCGCCAGTCCGCTGACCCCGCCCCCCACCACGATCACATCGCCGCTCATACCGCGACCGTAGCGACACCCGCGGCGCCGTGCGGGGCGCCGGAGCAGCCGGTGGCCGGGGATGCCCGCCCCCGCCCGCCGGGTACGCGGCCTCCGGCCCGACTGCGGGCGGGCTAGGATCGGCGATCTCATGACTGCCACACTCGTCGTCAAGGATCTCGCCGCAGGACACGGCGACCGCTCGCTCTTCACCGGTCTCGATCTCGTCGTCGCACCCGGCGACGTCATCGGTCTCGTCGGAGCCAACGGAGCCGGAAAGTCCACCCTGCTGCGGCTGCTCGCCGCTCTGGAGCCGCCCGAGCGGGGCGAGCTCAGACTCTCCCCGCCCCAGGCGTCCGTGGGCCATCTCCCGCAGGAGCCGGACCGGCGGCCCGGCGAGACCGTACGCGAGTTCCTCGCCCGCCGTACCGGAGTCGACGCCGCCCAGCGGGCCATGGACTCGGCGACCCAGGCGCTGGTGGACGGAGCCCCCGGCGCGGACGACGCCTACGCCGACGCCCTGGATCGCTGGCTCGCCCTCGGCGGCGCGGACCTCGACGAGCGGGCCGAGGACACGGCGAGCACCCTCGGGCTCACCATCGGCCTCGATCTGCCGATGACCGCGCTCTCGGGCGGCCAGGCGGCCCGCGCGGGCCTCGCCTCGCTGCTGCTCTCCCGCTACGACGTCTTTCTGCTGGACGAGCCCACCAACGATCTCGACCTGGACGGTCTGGACCGGCTGGAGAGCTTCGTCCGCGGGCTGCGCGCGGGCACGGTCGTCGTCAGCCACGACCGCGAATTCCTCACCCGTACGGTCACCAAGGTGCTGGAGCTCGATCTCGCCCAGCAGCGGATCACGCTCTACGGCGGCGGATACGCCTCCTATCTGGAGGAGCGGGAGACCGCCCGCCGGCACGCCCGCGAGGAGTACGACGAGTACGAGGACCGGAAGACCGCGCTGGAGGGCCGGGCCCGGATGCAGCGGGGGTGGATGGACAAGGGCGTCAAGAACGCCCGCCGCAAGGCGGGGGACAACGACAAGCACGGCCGGGCCTTCCGCAGCGAGTCCAGTGAGAAGCAGGCCGCGAAGGCCCGCCAGACCCAGCGCATGATCGAACGCCTGGAGACGGTGGAGGAGCCCCGCAAGGAGTGGGAGCTGCGGATGGAGATCGCCGCCGCCCCGCGCTCCGGCTCGGTGGTGGCGGCCCTGCGCCAGGCCGAGGTCCGGCGCGGCGACTTCCGCTTCGGGCCCGTCTCGCTCCAGATCGACTGGGCCGACCGGATCGCCGTCACCGGCGCCAACGGCTCCGGCAAGTCGACGCTGCTCGCCGCCGTCCTCGGGCGGCTGCCGCTGGACTCCGGCGACGCGGTGCTCGGCTCCGGGGTCGTGGTCGGCGAGGTCGACCAGGCCCGGGGGCTGTTCCACGGCCCCGAGACCCTGCTCGACGCGTTCTGCGCGGCCGTCCCCGAGACCGAGCCGGCCGAGATACGGACCCTGCTGGCCAAATTCGGCCTCAAGGCGGCCCATGTGCTGCGCCCGGCGGCCACGCTCTCGCCCGGGGAGCGGACCCGGGCCGCACTCGCCCTGCTCCAGGGCCGTGGCGTCAATCTGCTGGTGCTGGACGAGCCCACCAACCATCTCGATCTGCCCGCGATCGAACAGCTGGAGTCGGCGCTCGACTCCTACTCCGGCACGCTGCTGCTGGTGACGCACGACCGCCGGATGCTGGAGGCGGTCCGTACGACCCGCCGTTTCGCGGTGGCGGACGGCAAGGTCACCGAGAGCTGAGCGGCTCTGTGGGGGGGCAAGGTCACCGAGAGCTGAGCGGCTCTGTGGGGGGCAAGGTCACCGAGAGCTGAGCGGCTCCGTGGGGGGCAAGGTCACCGAGAGCTGAGCGGCTCCGTGGGCGGCATGGCCACCGAGAGCTGACCGGCCCCGCCGCCGGAGCGCACTCCGGCGGCGGGGCCGCTCGGCACTCTCAGCGGCGGCGGTCCTGACCCGTCAGACCCGCGCGGCGCAGGGCGTCGGCCATCGCGCTGTTGGCCGGCGGCTGGGCCTGGCGCTCGCCGCCGCGCGGGGCGGACCGGCGCTGCTGCGGACGGCCGCTCCGCTCGGTCCGTTCGGTCCGCTCACCCCGTTCGGTCCGTTCGTTCCGCTCGCGCGGGGCCCGCTGCCCGCCTCCGGACTTCGGGGCCGCCTCGTCCTCCAGCCGGAGCGTCAGCGAGATCCGCTTACGCGGGATGTCGACGTCGAGAACCTTCACCTTCACCACATCCCCGGGCTTCACCACATCGCGCGGGTCCTTGACGAAGGTCTTCGACATCGCCGACACATGGACCAGACCGTCCTGGTGCACACCGATGTCCACGAACGCCCCGAAGGCCGCCACATTGGTGACCACGCCTTCGAGCACCATCCCGGAGGCCAGATCGCCGATCTTCTCGACGCCGTCCTTGAACGTCGCCGTCCGGAACGCCGGCCTCGGGTCCCGCCCCGGCTTCTCCAGCTCCCGCAGAATGTCCGTCACGGTCGGCAGACCGAAGGTGTCGTCCACGAAGTCAGCGGCCCGCAGCGACCGCAGCACCCCGGTATTGCCGACCAGCGAGGCGACCGCCCCGCCCGACGACTTCACCATGCGCCGCACCACGGGATACGCCTCCGGGTGGACGCTGGACGCGTCCAGCGGATCGTCCCCGCCCCGGATCCGGAGAAAGCCCGCACACTGCTCGTACGCCTTCGGGCCGAGCCGCGCCACATCCTTGAGCGCTCTGCGGGAGCGGAAGGGGCCGTTGGCGTCCCGGTGGGCCACGATGTTCTCGGCGAGCCCCGCCCCGATGCCCGAGACCCGTGACAGCAGCGGCGCGGACGCGGTGTTGACGTCCACTCCGACGCCGTTCACACAGTCCTCGACCACCGCGTCCAGCGAGCGCGAGAGCTTCACCTCCGACAGATCGTGCTGATACTGACCCACCCCGATCGACTTGGGATCGATCTTCACCAGCTCGGCGAGCGGATCCTGGAGCCTGCGCGCGATGGAGACCGCGCCGCGCAGCGACACATCGAGACCGGGCAGCTCCTGGGAGGCGAACGCGGACGCCGAGTACACCGACGCCCCGGCCTCCGACACCATCACCTTGGTGAGATTCAGCTCCGGATGCCGGGAGATGAGCTCCCCGGCCAGCTTGTCGGTCTCCCGTGACGCCGTGCCGTTGCCGATCGCGACCAGATCCACCGAGTGCTCCGCCGCCAGCCGGGCGAGCCTGTCCAGCGACTCGTCCCACCGGTTCGCGGGCACATGGGGGTAGATCGTGTCGGTCGCGACGACCTTTCCGGTGGCGTCCACGACGGCCACCTTCACCCCCGTACGGAAACCGGGGTCGAGACCCAGCGTCGCGCGCGTCCCCGCCGGCGCGGCGAGCAGCAGATCGCGCAGATTGGCCGCGAAGACCCGTACCGCCTCGTCCTCCGCCGCCGTGCGCAGCCGCAGCCGCAGATCGAGTCCGAGCCGCACCAGGATCCGGGTCCGCCACGCCCAGCGGACGGTGTCGGCGAGCCATGCGTCGCCGGGCCGCCCCCGGTCGGCCACGCCGAACCGGCGGGCCACCATGGACTCGTACACCGACGGCCCCTCGGCGGCCTCCTCCGGCTCCAGGGCCAGATCGAGGACGTCCTCCTTCTCGCCCCGGAGCATGGCGAGGACCCGGTGCGAGGGCAGCGCGGTGAACGGCTCGGCGAAATCGAAGTAGTCGGCGAACTTCGCGCCCGCCTCCTCCTTGCCCTCGCGCACCTTCGCGGCGACCCGGCCCCGGGTCCACATCCGCTCCCGGAGCTCGCCGATCAGATCGGCGTCCTCGGAGAACCGCTCGGTGAGAATCGCCCGGGCGCCCTCCAGCGCCGCCGCGGCGTCCGCCACCGACCGCTCCGGGTCGACGAAGGCCGCGGCGGCGGCGAGCGGCTGTGCCGACGGATCGCGGAGCAGCCCGTCGGCCAGCGGTTCGAGCCCGGCCTCCCGCGCGATCTGCGCCTTGGTGCGCCGCTTGGGCTTGAAGGGCAGATAGATGTCCTCCAGCCGCGCCTTGGTGTCGGCGGCCCGGATCCGCGCCTCCAGCTCGCCGTCCAGCTTCCCCTGCTCGCGTACGGACTCCAGGATCGCGGTCCGCCGTTCCTCCAGCTCCCGCAGATAGCGCAGCCGCTCTTCGAGCGTGCGCAGCTGCGCGTCGTCGAGCATCTCGGTCGCCTCTTTGCGGTAGCGGGCGATGAACGGCACGGTCGATCCGCCGTCGAGCAGCTCCACGGCCGCCCTGACCTGCCGTTCCCGTACGCCGAGTTCCTCGGCGATCCTGCCTTCGATGGACGTCGTCACGGTTCCCCGACTCGCCTTCCCTGCTGGCTGTGCTTGAGAGTGCATTGTGCCGGGTGCCCGGCGCCGATGTCGCGCGTGCCCCGGCCACCGTCCCTGGGAACGGATGGCGGAAAAGGTGGGGTATTCGTCATTGCGGCCGTCGAACACCCGGCTGAGGATGGTCATATGACCGAGCGCCCCGTGCTCGTCGTCCTCTTCGACGGCGTTCAGAGTCTCGATGTGACCGGCCCCGTCGAGGTCTTCTCCGGCGCGGGGTACGCCGCCGGCGACCCGGCGGCCTATCCCCTGCACACCGCGAGCCTCGACGGGAAGCCGGTGCGCACCACCAGCGGGCTCACCCTGACGCCGGACGGCGCGCTCGCCGACGCCCCGAGGCCGCACACCCTGCTCGTGCCCGGCGGCGAGGGCGCCGACCACCCCGACCCCGGAGTGATCGACTGGCTGCGGGAGAACGCACCCCGCGCCGAGCGGCTCTTCTCGGTCTGCACCGGGGCACTGCTGCTCGCGGAGGCCGGGCTGCTCGACGGCCGCCGCGCCACCACCCACTGGGCCGCCTGCGACGGATTCGCCCGTGCCTACCCCCGGGTGACGGTCGACCCCGATCCGATCTTCATCCGCGACGGCGGGGTCGCCACATCGGCGGGGGTGACCGCGGGCATCGATCTCGCGCTCGCCCTGGTGGAGGAGGACCACGGCCGGGACATCGCCCTGACCGTCGCCCGCCATCTGGTGGTCTTTCTGCGCAGACCCGGGAACCAGGCCCAGTTCAGCGCCCAGCTCTCCGCCCAGACCGCGCGCCGGGAGCCCCTGCGCGAGGTGCAGCGCTGGATCGCGGAGCACCCGGACGGCGATCTGTCCGTCCCGGCGCTGGCCGCCCGGGCCCGTCTCTCGCCCCGGCACTTCGCGCGCGCCTTCCGCGCCGAGACCGGGGTGACGCCCGGCCGGTACACCGAGCGGGTACGGCTGGAGCACGCCAGACGGCTGCTGGAGGAGACGGCGGACGGCGTCGAGGAGATCTCCCGGGCCGCGGGATACGGCACGCCGGAGGCGATGCGCCGCGCCTTCGTCCGGGCGCTCGGCATCCCGGCCGCGGAGTACCGGCTCCGCTTCCGCCCCCCGGCCCGATGACCGATGAGCCCGCCGGGGGAGTCACCGGCCCGCCGACCCGCGAGCCCACCGGGGAGACGGCCTGCCCGTCGGCCCGTGGCCGGCCGTCCCGTGTCCGGCCGGGGCAGCCGCCCGTCTGCCGCGCCCGGGAGCCCGCCAGGGGCGAACCCGCCCGTCCGTGGGCCCCGGGAGCCCGCCGGGGGCAGCCGCCCGCCCGTTCACCCATGACCTGCCGGGGCACCGCCCGCCCGGCCGTCCGCACACCGAAAGGAACATCCGATGCAGATCGCCGTTCTCCTGTACGACGACTTCACCGCCCTCGACGCCATCGGCCCCTATGAGCTCCTCGGCCGGCTCCCGGACTCCGAGACGGTCTTCGTCGCCAAGGAGGCAGGGCCGGTCCGGGGCGACCAGAGGTCGCTCGCCCTGGTCGCCGACCGGACCCTCGCCGAGGTGCCGCGCCCCGACATCGTGCTGGTCCCCGGCGGACCGGGCTCCGAGGCGGCCATGCGCGACGAGGCGATCCTCGACTGGCTGCGCACCGCGGACGCCACCAGCACCTGGACCGCCTCCGTCTGCACCGGCTCGCTCGTCCTGGCCGGGGCCGGGCTGCTGGCGGGCCGCCGCGCCACCTCCCACTGGATCACCCTCGGCGAGCTCGCGGAGTTCGGCGCGGAGCCCACCGGGGAGCGGGTCGTCTTCGACGGCAAGTACGTCACGGCCGCCGGGGTCTCCTCCGGCATCGACATGGCGCTGCATCTGCTGGGCCGGATCGGCGGCGACGCCCTCGCCCAGTCCGTACAGCTGCTGACCGAGTACGACCCGCAGCCGCCCTATGACGCCGGATCGCCCGAGAAGGCCCCGGCGGAGATCGTCGCCCGGCTGCGGAAGGAGCTGACGGCGCCGCTCCCGCCCAGCTGAGCCCGGGACGCTCCCCTGATCCGGGCGGCCCGGGGCCCACCGCTCTCAGGGCCGCCCGGCCGCCCTCACACGCTCCAGGTGAACCGCGGCGCGCGCCGCTCCAGAAAGGCGGCGACCCCCTCGCCGGTGTCGCCGTCCACGCCGGTCTGCTCGCTCGCCCGCACCGCCCAGTACGCCTCCCGGTCGCCGCGGCCCGCCGCGAACTCCTTGGCCGCCGCCTGGGTGAGCTGTGACCGCGAGGCGACGATCCGGGTGAATCCGGCCACCCGCTCCGCCAGCCCGTCCGCGGGCAGCACCTCGTCCACCAGCCCGGTGCGCAGCGCCCGTGCCGTGTCGATCAACTCGCCGGAGAACAGCAGATACTTGGCCGCGGACGGTCCGCTCAGCGCGACGAGCCGGCGGGTGGAGGAGGCCGGATAGACGATCCCGAGCTTCGCGGGGGTCACCCCGAAGAGCGCGCCCTCCGCTGCGAACCGCAGATCGCAGGCGGCGGCGAGCTGGCAGCCGCCGCCCACGCAGTGGCCCCGTACGGCGGCGAGCGTCGGCTTGGGAAAGGCGGCGAGCGCGTCCTCGGCGCGTACGGCCAGCTCCTGCACGGGGGCGCCCGGCTCCCGCAGCGAGGAGATGTCGGCCCCGGCGCAGAACGTCGCCCCCTCGCCGGTGAGCACCAGCGCCCGGACCGCCCGGTCCGCGGCGAGCCCGTCGAGCAGCGCGGGCAGCGCCCGCCACATTCCGGCCGTCATCGCGTTGCGCTTGGCGGGATTGCTGATGACGACCGTGGCGACGCCGTCCGCGACGCTGTGCGTCAGCCGCGGCTCCGGCTCCCTGGGATACGGCTCCGGCTCTTCCATGCGCCGGATGCTATCCGGCGTGCCCGGATCTACGATCAAGAAGGGGCACGAGAGGGGCGGGCCGAGGAGGACACGATGGCCGGTACTGCTCAGGAGCCCAGGAGGCTGAAGCGGAATTTCGGTCTGCTGGCCGTGCTCGGCACCATTCTGGTGATCGCGGGGGTGGTGGGGCTCGTCTACACCGGGCTCGCCACCCTGACCTCCATGCTGCTCTTCGGCTGGCTGCTGCTGATCGGCGGGCTGGTGGGCCTGGTGCACGCGGTCCAGTCCCGGGGCAGCGACTACTTCTGGCTGGCGGTGGTGGTCGCCGCACTGAACATCGCGGCGGGCGTCGTCGTCATCCGCCACCCCCAGGGATCGGCCGAGGCCCTGACCCTCTTCGCCGCGCTGCTCTTCCTGACTGGTGGGCTCTTCCGGCTGGTGGGCTCGCTGGCGGTGCGGGGCCCGCAGTTCGGCTGGACCCTGTTCCAGGGCGCGGTCGGGCTGCTGCTGGGCATTCTGGTGCTCGGCAACTGGCCGGAGAGCAGCCGCTATGTGCTGGGTCTGTTCTTCTCGCTGTGGCTGCTCTTCGACGGGCTCGGCCTCATCGCCATCGGCGTCGGCGGCCGGCGGATCGTCACCATGGTCACCGAACCGGGACCGGGCGAACCGGGCGGACCGGGCGATCAGGGCCGGGTGCTTTGAGCGCCGCCGCCCGGGGCCGCGCTCCGAGCGCCGCTGCCCGGGGCCGCCGGGGGTGAACAGCCGCGAGTACGACAGAACCGGTCGCACCGGCCGACCCCGCGATACGTATCCGGTCGGAAAGCGTCGATTGGCGCTGACTTCTGTTCAGTTCCCAGGGCGCGGACCGGCTCGCTGCTGACACTGGTCCCCCGAAGGTCAGTGACGGTCGAGTCAAGGGTGGGTACCGGATCATGGAGAGCCCGGGGGGCGTCCCCGCTCGGCCGCTGTCGTACGAGGGGGTCTGGCGGTTCACCGCTCCCACCACCGAGGCGTCGGTGCCGCGCGCCCGGCACGCCGTGCGCGATCTGCTGCGCCGCCGGCGCGTGCCGGCCTGTGACGAGGTGGTCCACGGGCTGCTGCTGATCGTCTCCGAGCTGGTGACCAACACCGTCAAGCACGCGGCCCCGCTCTCGCCCGAGGTCGCCGTCGAGGTGGCCGTCGGAGCCGACCGGATCAGGGTCTCGGTGGAGGACGGCCATCCCTGCCGTCCCCGGGCGCTGGAGTCCGACTGGGCGCAGACCGGGGGCCGGGGGTTGCTGCTCGTCCGGGAGACCGTCCTGGCGGCGGGCGGTCGCTACGACGTCGAGCGCACCGCGCGCGGCGGGAAGGTCGTCTGGGCCGAGCTGCCGCTCAAGCCGCTCTGACCGCCCGGCGGGGTCCGCGGACCCCGCCGGGCGCTGCGCGTCACCAGCCGCCGGAGGGGCCCGTCAGCTCCCTGACCGCCGGGCGGGCGGCGTCCAGCACCGTCATGAACCACGCCGAGAAGGGCGCCGAGGCATGCCGCTCGGCCAGCTCGGCCGGGGTGACGAAGGCCGTCTCGCCGACCTCCTCCGGGTCCGGCCGCACGTCGGCCTGCACCAGCCCGACGAAGAGATGGTTGTACTCCTGCTCCACCAGTCCCGAGGCCGGGTCCGGGTGGTTGTAGCGGACCGTGCCCGCCTCCGCGAGCAGCGAGGGCGAGATCCCGAGCTCCTCATGGGTGCGCCGGGCCGCGGCGGCGAAGGGAGCCTCGCCGGGGTAGGGATGGCCGCAGCAGGTGTTCGACCAGACGCCGGGGGAGTGGTACTTCCCCAGCGCGCGGCGCTGGAGCAGCAGCCGCCCCCGCTCGTCGAAGAGGAAGACGGAGAACGCCCGGTGCAGCAGGCCGGGGGCCCGGTGGGCGGTCAGCTTCTCCTCGGTGCCGATGGTGTTGCCGTGCTCATCGACCAGTTCGAGCAGGATCGTCTCCGGTGCGTCGTCCGACGCGCCGCTCGCGGCGTCGGCCGGTGTGGTCGGTGAGGTAGGTGAGGTCGGCATAACCATCCTTCGCTGTGGTCCTCGCCCTGTGGGGCCTGCTCAGTCTGCCGCACGGAGGCGGTCAGTCCGCACTCCGGATGGCCGGAACGTCCCTGACGCCCCCGGAAGCCATTGAAACCGATCGAACCGGGGGATACGGCGTATCCGGCGTACCGGAGGGCGGACCCGGTGCCAGAGCCCGGCCCCGGCGAGGGCGCCCGGTCCCGGTGACAGAACCCGGCCCCGGTGACAGAACCCGGCCCCGGTGACAGAGCCCGGCCCCGGTGACAGAGCCCGGCCTCAGTGGCAGAGCCCGGCCTCGTGCTCCGCGTGGCCGGCGGGCTCCAGCTGGAAGGTGCAGTGCGCCACGTCGAAGTGATCGCCGAGGCAGCCCTGGAGATCGTGCAGCATCTTCTCGTGGCCGACCGAGTCCAGCACGCTCTGGCTCACCACCACGTGCGCGGAGAGCACGGGCATCCCGGAAGTGATCGTCCAGGCGTGCAGATCGTGGACGTCCTCCACCCCGGGCAGCGCCAGTATGTGCTCCCGTACCTCCGCCATGTCGACGCCCTTGGGGGCGGCCTCCAGCAGGACGTTCAGCGTCTCCCGCAGCAGCTTCCAGGTGCGCGGCACGATCATCAGGCCGATCACCAGCGAGGCGATCGGGTCGGCGGCCTGCCAGCCGGTGGTGAGGATGATCGTCGCCGAGATCAGCACCGCCACCGAGCCGAGCGCGTCATTGAGCACTTCGAGGTAGGCGCCGCGCACATTGAGGCTGTCCTTCTGGCCGCGCATCAGCAGCGAGAGGGAGATCACATTGGCGAGCAGACCGACGAGGGCGAACGCGATCGTCAGCCCGCCCTTGGTCTCGGTGGGGGTGACGAACCGCTGGACGGCCTCGTAGAGCACATAGCCGCCGACGACCAGCAGCAGCAGACAGTTGGCGAGCGCGGCGAGTATCTCCGCCCGCGCGAAGCCGAAGGTGCGGTTGGTGCTGGGCGGCCGGTTCGCGAAGTGGATCGCGATCAGCGCCATGGCGAGGCCGATGCCGTCCGTCGCCATATGGGCGGCGTCCGCCACCAGGGCGAGCGAACCGGTGACATAGCCACCGACGATCTCCAGGACCATCACGCTCAGTGTGATCGTCAGCGCGATGCGCAGCCGTCCCCGGTAGGCCGCCGAGGCCGTGCCGGCCGTCGGCGTGCCATGGGTGTGCCCGTGTCCGTGATCATGCCCAGCCCCCATCGGGAAAGCCTCCGGTCCATCGGAATTCGAGCTGTTCGAAATCTCAGTGAACTACGGGTGGGGGGTATGGGCAACACGGCACTGAACACCGTTGTCATCTCACCTGACCTGCGGAAACGATCCGCAGGTCAGGTGTGGTGCAAGATCGGCGATCACCGTGCGCGGGTGCTGAGCGGACTCGTCAGAATTCCCCGGCCCCGGGGTGCCGAAGACGCCACCCCTCCCAGGCCGACTCGACCATCTCGCGCACCCCGTGGGTGGCCCGCCAGCCCAGCTCCTCGCCGATCAGGGCGACCGACGCGACCGCCTTCGCCGCGTCCCCGGGGCGGCGCGGCTCGACGACCGGGTCCACCGTCCGCCCGGTGACCTCGCTCACCAGTGAGGCCAGCTCCCGCACCGAGACCCCGACGCCGCGGCCGATGTTCACCGTGAGATCGCCGGGGGTCTGCTGGGCGGTCAGCCGCCGGGCCACCGTGAGATGGGCGTCCGCGAGATCGGAGACATGGATGTAGTCGCGGACGCAGGTGCCGTCCGGCGTCGGATAGTCGTCGCCGAAGATCCTCGGCTCCTCGCCGCGGGTGATCCGGTCGAAGAACATCGGAATGATGTTGGAAACCCCGGTGTCCGAGAGCTCGGGGCGGGCCGTGCCCGCCACATTGAAGTAGCGCAGACAGGCCGTCGACAGGGAGTGCGCCCGGCCCGCCGCCCGTACCAGCCACTCCCCGGCGAGCTTGGTCTCGCCGTACGGATTGATCGGGGCGCAGGGAGCCGACTCGGGGATCGGATCCACCTCCGGAACCCCGTACACCGCCGCCGACGACGAGAAGAGGAAGTTCCGCACACCGGCCTGGACGACCGCTTCCAGCAGCACGGTCAGACCGTGCACATTCTCCCGGTAGTAGCCGAGCGGCTGCTCCACCGACTGCCCGACCTGCTTCTTTCCCGCGAGATGGACGACGCCCGTGACGCCGTGCTCCGCGAGGGTCCGGTCGAGGAGCTCCCGGTCCAGCACCGTCCCCTGGACATACGGAATCTCCTGGGGGAGCCGGTCGGCGAACCCTGTCGACATATCGTCCAGCACGACGACCGACTCGCCCGCCGCCGCCATCGCCCGCGCCACATGGGCGCCGATGTATCCCGCTCCACCTGTGATCAGCCAAGTCATGACCGCCAGCCTAGGTCGTCTCCGCCAAGCGCCGTCCGCCCGCCCGGGGGGACGCGGCGACTTCGCGGAGACGGACCCGGGCCCACCCGGGCCCCGGGTCCGGCGGACGGCGGTTTGTGGGCCGAGGGCTTGATCGACGATGATGATCTCCGGCTGGACCCTCCCCGCGGGCCCGGCCGTGGCGACCGGGGCCCGATCGGGGCGTAAACGGCCAGTGAATTGCCGCCCGAGCGCATCCGATAGCCTCTGCCGAAGCCTCGCCGACGTCCCGCCGCCCGACTCACCGGGCCACGCCGTCGCGCGCCCACACCCTCGGTTCCAAGGAGTGAGTTCGTCTGTCGACCGCCATCCTCACCGGTCCGCCCGTGCCAGGATCGCCGCTCGATGGCGATCTGCGGTCGCTGGGCTTCGACGTACAGGTCTCTCCCGGCCCCGCCGAGACCGCGGCGCTCCTCGCCGCGGTCCCCGCCGCTGAACGGGTCGCCGTCGTGGACGCCCGGTTCGTCGGGCATGTCCACTCGCTCCGGCTCGCGCTCACCGACCCCCGCTTCCCGCTGGCCGCGGTCCCGGGCGCGGTCACGGCGGCCCCCGAGGGCCGCGGGGCGCTGACCCGGGCCCTGACCGCCGCGACCGGTACCGGCGCCCTCGCCCTCGACACCGCCCTCGACACCGTGGCGCCCGACGCGCTCGCCGAGGCGCTCGACGCCGACGGCGCGGCCGTCCACCGGCCGGAGCTGGGATCGCTCGTCGCGACCGTGCCCGGCGACCCCCAGGCGCGCAACGAGGCCCGGCAGGCCGTCGCCGCCGTCGACGACGAGGCCGTACGGCTGCGCTCCGCCGTGAAGGCCCGCGACGGCTTCTTCACCACCTACTGCGTCAGCCCCTACTCGCGCTACATCGCCCGCTGGTGCGCCCGCCGGGGCTTCACCCCCAACCAGGTCACCACCGCCTCCCTGATCACCGCGCTGATCGCGGCGGCAGCCGCCGCCACCGGCACCCGCGGCGGCTTCATCGCGGCCGGTGTGCTGCTGCTCCTCTCCTTCGTCCTGGACTGCACGGACGGGCAGGTCGCCCGCTACTCCCTCCAGTACTCGACGCTGGGCGCCTGGCTGGACGCCACCTTCGACCGGGCCAAGGAGTACGCCTACTACGCGGGCCTCGCCCTCGGCGCGGCCCGCGGCGGGGACGACGTCTGGGCGCTGGCCCTCGGCGCGATGGTGCTCCAGACCTGCCGCCATGTCGTGGACTTCTCCTTCAACGAGGCCAACCACGACGCGATCTCCAACACCAGCCCCACCGCCGCCCTCTCCGACAAGCTCGACAGCGTCGGCTGGACGGTGTGGGTCCGCCGGATGATCGTGCTGCCGATCGGCGAGCGCTGGGCCATGATCGCCGTGCTGACGGC
>NZ_VCLA01000137.1:3084-28437 GCF_009600885.1 Streptomyces jumonjinensis | reverse complement strand
CAGGGGGCCAGGGAGGGTCAGGGAGGGCCAGAGGGCCAGAGGGCCAGAGGGCCAGAGGGGGGCCAGAGAGGATCAGAGGAAGCCAGGGGCCGCCGGGGTCAGCCCAGCACCAGCCGCCCGCCGCCGAAGTAGCTGAGCAGCGCCTCCGCCGAGGACCCCCGCGACGGCGGATGGAAGGCCAGCGGCCGGACCGAGGTGGCGATGCGGGAGCTCTCCGAGGAGAGGATGAAGTCCATGCCGCCGAGCAGCTCCAGGGCGTCGGCCGCGACCCGGACGAAGGTGCGCTGCGCCGAGAACCGGGCGGTGAGGACCGCGGCGACCGCCTCCTCGCCGCCGAGTCCGTCCCGTACCGCCCGCGCCACGCCCTCCAGCAGCGCGAACGCCGCCTCACAGCTGACGGCCAGCGCGGCCCGGTCGGTGACGCTGCCGCGGTTCTGCCGTACCGCCTTCTCCACCAGCGCGGTCGCCGCGCCGGCGTAGCCGGACGAGATCAGCAGCTCGAACCAGATGAACCCGGCGGTCTGGAGCTCCTCGATGCGCTCCGGATCGTCTCCGTCGGACCGGATCACCAGCTCGGTGGGGACATGGACGTCCTCAAGACGCACCTCGTCGGTCTCGGCGGCGGCCAGCACCTCATTGCCCCAGAAGGGATGCACGGACAGCCCGGGGGAGTCGGCCGACACCAGCGCGAGGGCCAGATCGCGCCCGCCGTCCGGCCGGTCCAGCGCGATGCTCGCGGTCAGCAGATCCATCGAACGGGAGAGGCTGCACGGCTTCTTCGCGCCGTTGAGCAGATAGCCGCCGTCCACCGGACGGGCGGTCACCGACGGCGTCAGAATGGACTGCCCGGTCCGGCCCTCCGCCCAGCCCGACGCCATCAGCCGCTGCCCGGGCACCACATCGGCCAGCAGCGAGCGCTGCGCCCCGGTGAGCCCGTCGGCCTCATCCGCCAGCGCGTACAGCATCGCCACCGTGAAGTGGTGCATCGTCACCCCGGCGGCCAGCGACGGCGAGTACGAGCCCAGCGCCCGCATCACCCGTACGGCCTCCAGCGGATCGGCGCCGGAGCCGCCGAAGCTCCGGGGCACCAGCAGACCGACTCCGGCGTGGGCGCGGAAGAGATCGATGACCGGGCTGCCGGGTCGCTCCCGCTCGTCGTAGGCGAGCGCGTCCAGTGCCTTGGTCAGACCGGGGTGGAACCGTTCGCAGGTGTCGCGGGCGGCGTCGAGAGAACGCATGGGAACCTTCCACGGATGAGCTGCGGTTGAGCCACGGATGAGGGAGGGGGCCCGGGCGCGGACCGCCGGCGGACCGGCGGCGTGCGGCGCCGGCGCTGCCGGGCCCTTCGGTTGCGCCGTCCGTCAGTCCTCGTCGTCGCCGAAGACCGCTTTGTACGGGCTGATGGCCTCGGCGCTCACGCTCACACCCTGGAGGTGCGAGGTCTTGAGCATCGGATAGTTGGCCTCGCCGAAGACGCCGCCGGTCAGACCGGTGCCGCCATGGCTCGGCAGATAGGGGAGGAAGCCGATGTGGGAGTCGTTGACCTTCAGCAGACCGCCGTTGACGACCCGCAGCACGAACTGGTCGATGACCCTCGGCGAACCGGACCAGAGCGAGTTGCGCAGCCCGTAGGCGTTGGAGTTGATGTAGTCGACGAACAGCTCCCGCATCTCGTTGTGCGGGACCGGCTCGGGGACCACGACCGGGATCAGCGGGAAGAAGGTCTCCTGCTGCACCACTTCCAGCTCCCTGGCCCGGGGCAGCCCGTCGACCCGCAGCACCGTCGGCTCCAGGAACACCCCGGTCTCCGAAGGGGTCCCGTCCAGCTCCATCCGGTGCCCGCCGCAGATCAGCTCCGCGCCGCCCTCCAGCGCCTGGTTGAGCAGGCCGAAGAACTTCTCGCTGCGCCGTACCGGGGAGAGCAGCACATTCTCGTCCTCGGGGTATCCGGGACGGATGCCACGGACCTTGATCTTGATCTGCTCGATCAGCGCATCGGCGATGTCGGGGTGGGCGAGCACGCTGTTGGGCACCATGCAGATCTGGCCGGAGCCGTAGAACGACTCGGTGATCGCCTCGGCGGCCTTCTCCAGATCGGCGTCCTTCCACACCGCGATGGTGTCGTTGCCCGCCAGCTCCAGAATCGGCTTCTTGCCGTTGGCTATCGCCTTCGCCTGGAAGCGCATGCCCTCTTCGCTGCCGCCGATGTAGAAGATGTCGTCGACGAAGGGGCTCTCCACCCAGCGGTCCATCGTCTGCCGGGGGTTGCTGCACACCACATTGAGAGTGCCGGGCGGCGCGCCGATCTTCTCCAGCAGCGGCGCCACCAGATCACGCAGTACGTACATGGTGCTCAGCGGGATGCTCCGGGGGGCCCGGACGACCACGGCGTTTCCGGCCATCATCGCGAGGACCGCCAGCGCGGCGCTGGGGGCGGGGGCGTTCTGCGGGGGGTTGAGGCAGACCACGCCGTCGGGGGCGCGGCGCGAGATGAGCCGGCGGCCCCGGTACTCGCACTCGGAGTGCATCCGCTTGTGGTACCAGCCGATGCTCTCCGGGCAGTACACCTCCAGCAGGCAGCTCAGCTCCCAGCGGGCGAGCTTCACCGGGTGGCCCTCGGCCACCAGCATGTCCAGGAAGGTCTGCCGGTTGGCCAGCAGGGTCTCCCGGAAGAGCGCCCCCAGCTCAAGGCGCTGCTCCAGCGGCACCATCGCCCAGCGGGGCGCGGCCTGCGCCGCGGCCTCCAGCGACAGATCGATCTCCTCGGTGGTGGCGGCGGCCACCCGGCCGACCACATAGGGGTGCTCGGCGGAGGGGGAGTCGGGGTTGCGCTCCAGCTCCCGCTTCAGACTGATGCTGGAGAAGACGTCCTCCAGCAGCGACCGGGAGCTGATGGTGTAGACCCAGCCCTCACCGGCGGTGTCCTCACCGCCGATGTACGAGCGGTAGCTCAGCAGCGGCCGGTCCCGCACCGGTGCCGTTCCGGACGCGTCAGCACCCTCGCGCTCGGGGCTCCCCGGAACGACGCCATGGCCGTACGTGGTGGAAGTCATGCGAAACGCCCTCCTCGGCCGGCCCCGGTCCTGGTGATGCCGGCGAATTCTTGAATTCATGATCGGGAATGCTGGTCGGGAACACTGGTGGATGCGCAGGGGACTCCCCGGCATCGATTCCGGTTCCGGTGCTGTTGCTGTTCTCCCGCAATGTGGTCCGAGGTGTTTCCGTCGATCTCGGACATGGGGTGTTACAGAGCTTGACGCGATATTCTGACGGGTCGCTGACAGCTATCTGATACGCCGTCCGGCGGTACGGCGGGGTGATCGCAGAGCCCTCGCCTGAACCCATCGGGACTCATCGGAACCCTTCGGAACCCGGTGGAGCCCCTGCCGTTTCCGGGGGGAATCCAGCAGGGGCCCGACACTCTTCGGATCTTCCTCGCCTCCGGTCTTTCCTCCGGTCTTTCCTCCGGATCTTTCCTCCGTGCTTCCCGGGGGCGGCAGGGGCGGCAGCACGGATATCCGGCCTCAGCACAGATATCCGGCCTCGATCCAGCGGCGCAGCTCACGCGAGGAGAGCCGGTGCAGCCGTTCCACGGTGTCCGACACCTGATGCGGCCCGCCGAGGTCCAGGAACTTGCGGCGCACCAGCGAGGAGTGCTGCGACCGGGTCTCCGGGCCCGCCGCGCCCTCCGGTATCAGCCGCTCGCGGCTGACCGTGCGGCCGTCGGTCAGCTTCACGGTGACCCGTGCGCCGGTCGCCTTGCTGGAGTGGGCGAAGTCCCGCTCGTCGGGGGCCACCGGCCCCACCAGATCGACCAGCTCCTGCCCGCCGAAGTCGCGCAGCCATCCGGAGCTCGCCGTGCCGGCCTGCCGTACCGCCTCCCCGAAGGGGGCCTCGGACGCGAACAGCTCACGGGTCATGTCGCGGTCGTGCCGCAGCTCCACCAGACCGGCCAGCTTCCAGCGGTCGGGATCGTCCAGCAGCGGCGCGGAGAAGTCGTGCACCGACAGGGAGCCGGTCAGCAGCGCGGTGGCGACCGGATAGGCCACATCGAGCACCAGGGCCCCGAGCGGCGAGTCGGGCCCCTCGACATAGGCGGCCGCCCGGCGGGCCGCGAACAGCGTGTACAGCGAGGCGTCCACGGTGATCGACTCGATCTCGTCGGCCCGCAGCGGCCCCATCTTCTCGTTCAGCTCGATGGCACAGTCCACGGCGGCGTCGATGCCGGGGCCGCCGGGGTGCATCTTGAACGACAGCGTCTCGGTGTGCCACCGGGCGCCCAGCCCCAGCGTGACCGCCTCCGGCAGCGGCTGGCTGGCGAAGCTGGCGAGGAAGCCGTCGGGGTGCTCCAGGATGTCGGACGCGCCCTGGAGACCGGCCTGTGCCGCGTCACAGGCGTCCATGGCGGTGCGCACCGGTGTGAAGGTGTTGAGCAGCCGGGCGTCGCTGGCGAGGAAGGCCCGCATCAGCGGCCAGTTGGGCATGGCGAAGGCCAGCGACAGCGCGTGCTCCCACACCCGGGCGGGCGCTCCCTCGCAGTGCAGCCGGCCGACCACCGCGCCCGCGAGATGGGTGTGCACCGCGCTCTGGCCGCGCAGCGGACCGAGGGTCGCCGACGCCGTGATCCGCGAGGCGCACTCATTGGCCGCCACGACGGCCGTCAGCAGCGCCGGTCCGTCGAGCCTGCGGTGGTAGGCGTAGGCGAGCGGCACGGAGACGGTGGAGTTGGACAGATGCCCGGCGTACGCGGTGTCGTCCAGGTTCAGCCAGGAGCCCAGGCCGGCGATCACCGTGGCCGCGGCCCGGGGGTCGCGCTGCATCGGATGCCCGAACGCGCTCATCAGCCGGCGTCCGAGCGGGTGCTCGGCGCCCGCGCGGATCGATGCGACCTGTGAGAGAACCTGGCTCGCGGCGAGCTTCAGCACACGGCAGGGGATGTCCTCCGCACGCAGTTGAGCCGCCCAGCGCGACAGGGTGCGCAGGGCGGCGTCGGGCGCCTTGAACTGTTGGAGACTGGCCGTCGTCAGCTGTGCCATGGTGATGGGCCTCCTGCTCACGCGCAGGCGTGCCCGGGACCGCGTGGGCGGCAGGGCACGCATGCGCACCTGACCGGTCGGGACGCGCGGCCCGCGTGCGATCGGCCCGTGCTGCCGTCCGGAGCCGGCGGGCTCCCGGCGGACGCACGGGCCGATGACGCGGAGAGGGCAGGATTTGAACCTGCGCGGGCCGTTGCCGACCCGGCCGGGCTCAGGCGCCCGGACCCCGTTGGGCCGCTTCGGGTACCTCTCCTCACCGGCCGGCGGACGGCTTCTCAGGCGCCGTCCGCCGTATTTTCCGGATCAAGTGCCGCAGAATATCGAAGGGGGGGAATTCTTCGATGTCCTGCGCCGCAGCTCCGGAGTGCCGGTGACCACAGACTGGAATCCCGCACTGACGACTCGCTGACATTTGACTGACGAATCGGAAAGCCTTGCTGAGCCTGCTGATCCGGTGCTCTACTCGAAGTCCGATGAACTGATGGGAGGCATCCGCCATGGCAGTGTCCACGGGGATCGGGGCCCCAGTGCTCGACGCTATTCGCACACATACCCGGGCTCAGAATTCCAGCTCGTTCCTGGCCATGAACCGGGGCACGGGCATTTTCACCGTTCCCGGTCTCGAAGGTGTGATCGCCTACCGGCGCAGCGGCCGCTATCTGGTGCAGTTCGGCGGGCCCTTCGCACCCCCCGAGTCCTATGAACCGCTCCTCGACGCGTTCACCGCCTTCGCCGAGCGCAAGGGGGTGTCGGTGGTCGGGGTGCAGCTCCAGGAGTACGACGCGAAGATGTACGCCGAGCGCGGCTTCACGGTGAACCAGATCGGCGCCTCGTACACGGTCGACCTCGACACCTTCAGTCTGCGCGGCTCCCGCTTCATGCAGCTCCGCAACAAGATCTCCCGCTCCTTCCGGGCCGGACTCCAGGTCGAGGAGGCCGACCCGGCCCGCTGTGAAGCGGCGCTCAAGGAGATCGACCAGGCGTGGCTCGGCACCAAGGGCGCGCATGAACTGGAGTTTCTGATCGGCCAGATCGGCGGAGCCGCGCAGGAGCACCGGCGTCTCTTCCTCGGCCGGATCGAGGGCCGCCCGATCGGCTATATCTCCTACTCACCCGTCTACGGCGGCCGGCCGGGCTGGATGCACGACCTCAGCCGCCGTCTGCCGGACGGGCCGCCGGGCGTGATGGAGGCCATCAACGTCACGGCCATCGAGCGCTTCACCAAGGAGAACGTGCCCTGGCTGCACTTCGGCTTCACCCCCTTCACGGGGCTTGAGGAGCGCCATGAACTGCCGGGCCACAGCCCCGGATTCACCCGGCTGATGCACTTCCTGTGGGAGAACGGCGACGCGGTCTATCCGGCCCGCAGCCAGCTCGCCTACAAAGAGAAGTGGGCCCCGGACATCGTCCGCCCGCAGTACGCGGCCTTCCAGGGGCGGGCGAGCGTCGGCGGATTCGCCCATATCTTCCGCGCCTGCAACGCTTTCTGAGCCGTACGAGCCTCCGGGGCCCCGCCGCCCCCGCGTACTCCCCCCTCTGCACCCCTCCACCCCTCCGCCCCATGAGGAGCACCCCATGACGGACTCCGGCCCCCAGCCGGCCGAGGACCCGGCAGCCTCCCTTGAGCAGGCCGTGGCCGAAGCGTTCTTCGGCGTGATCGGCGCCCCCGACGACATCGCGGTCCTGACCGCGGCCGACGACGCCCTGGCCCGCCTGGACGCGGCCCTGGCGGCGCGGCCCGGCCGCTGAGGCCCGCCCGGTCCTTTGGGCCGGGCCGGATCTCGCCGCGCCGCGCCCATGACCGCTCTTCCGCAAGGGCGGTGAGCTCTCTACCGTGATACCAGCGGCTCCCGTGTACCTACCCGGGGCCCGATGGAACGGCTAGGGGGATCGGTGCAGGCTGAGTTGGCTACGCTGGCGGCGTCGGGCGCGACGGCCCTGGTAGGGGCGATGGTGTCGGACGCCTGGTCGCAGGCGCGGGAGCGGGTGGCGCGCTTCCTCGCCCGGGGGGAGGACCCGCAGCCCGTCGACTACGCCGAGGAGCTGGAGACCTTCCGCACCGAGCTCATCGCCGCCCACGACGCCGAGGACACGGAAGCCGCCGCGGACATCGAGGACGAGTGGCGGCTCCGGCTGCGCCGGGCGCTGCGGGCCGACCCGGCCGCCGCGGAGGAACTGCGCGTACTCCTCGCGGAGCTGGCCCCGCAGGCCGCCGAACCGCGGACCGCCGTCGTCAACACCATCAGCGGCGGCACGTACCACGGCCCGGTCATCCAGGGGGACCGGTTCTCCCAGCTCACCTTCCACAGCTCCACCGCCACGGGCCCGGCCGGGCAGTCTCCGGACGCCCGGTGAGCTGGGCCGGGACCACGAGGCGAGCGCGGCTCTGACCGAGGCCGCCGGGGCGCTGCGGGAACAGCGCGCGCGGCGTGCGGGTTTTGGGGACCCTGATCGCCCGATAGAGCCATGGCCGCTCTGTCCGGAGCCTGCGACACTACGGTGGTCCGACGCGTGGTCAGACGCGAGGTACGAACGAGGTGGGCTCGGTGGATCCGGTCAGCAACAGTATCTCTGGCGGCCGTTTCGACACGGTGATCCAGTCCGGCCAGGCCACGGTGACACAGCATTTCCACGCCGCCGCCCGCACCCCGAGGGTGCCCCGTATGCGGCCGGCGGCGCCGGAGGTCTTCGTCGACCGGGTGCCCGTGTGCGCGGAGCTCGACGAGCTGGGAAGCGGTCTCGCCGGCCGGAAGTCCCCGCTGATCGCCGTGATCAGCGGGCCGCCGGGGGTCGGGAAGACCGGACTGAGCCTGCACTGGGCCGCCAGGAGAGAGGCGGAGTTCCCGGGCGGGCTGTTCTACGCCGATCTGAGCCCACGGGGGAGCCTGGTCCCCAGCGCTCCCGAAGGCGCTCTTCAGGCGTTCATCGGAGCTCTGGGCACCCCGCGCGCCGAGATGCCGCCGGAGACGGCCGACCTGGCCGCCCACTTCCGTTCCCTCACCGCCGCGGCGCCCTGTCTGATCCTGCTGGACGGCGTCGTCAACCCGGCTCAGGTCACCCCTCTGCTGCCGGGGCACCCGGCGAGCATGGTGGTGGTCACCAGCCGGCAGCGGCTGAGCGGGCTGCGGGCGCTGGCGCCTTCCCGGCCGGCGTACTTCCCGTTGAAGGGCCTCGACGACGACGCGAGCACGACGCTGTTCCTGGACGCCGCCGAGTCGACCGGGGCGGAGGACCGCGAACTGCTCCGCACGGTCATTCCGGCGCTGGCCGGGCTTCCGCTCGCGGTACGCATGGCGGCGGCGCGGGCGGCCGACCCCCTGGGCGGCGGGGTGCCGGAACTCGCCCGCCGGCTCACCACCCGGGAATCGTTCCTGGAGACCCTCGCCGTCTCCGACGACCACGCCGTCCGTCCGGTCTTCTCGGCGTTCTACGCGGGACTGGACGAGACCGCGGCCCGCGGCTTCCGCGCCCTCGGCGCGCACCCCACGCCCGACTTCCCCGACAGCCTGGTGGAGACCCTCGCGGGCGCGGGCGCGATGGGGGCGCGGGTGCGGCGCACCCTGCTGGAGGGCCATCTGCTGGAGCCCTCGGCCCAGGGGCGCTGCCGGATGAACCGCCTGGTCCACGAGTACGCCCGGGAACTCGCGCGGGAGCAGCCCGACGACGCCGCGGTGGAGACGCTCATCCGCTGGTATCTGCGCAGAGCGGCGGCGACGGCGCATCTGGTGTCCCAGGCATGGCGCTATGGACCGCTCTTCGCCGCCCCCGAGCTCCTTGAGGGGGAGTTCGAGCATGTGACGGAGGCGCTCGACGCGATGGAGGCCGACCGGGAGAACGTGGCGGCGGTGGTCTCCATCGGCTACGACACCCGTCGGTACGACCTCACCTGCCAGCTCGTCGAAGCGCTGCGCGGGTTCTTCTTCCGGCGCAAGTTCCACGCGCTCTGGATCGAGGTGTGCGAGCGGGGCGTCGCCGCGGCCGGGCATCTCCACGACGACCTGGTGTCGGCCCGTATGCACTTCGAGCTGGCCTTCGCCCGCTATGACCGCGGGACCGAGGACGACATCGCGGCGGCGGGCCGGCAGTACGGCCTGTCGCTCCAGGCGGCGCGGCGGGCCCGGCACGCCCGTACCGAGTCATCGGCCCTGGAGGGGCTGGGACAGGTGGCCACCCGCCAGGGACGGCCGCTGGACGCGCTCCATCTGTTCGGCCGGGCGCAGCGGGCGCTGGAGGGCATCGGCCATCCGCGCGGCGTGGCGCTGCTGGAGTACCACCGCGGCGGCGCGGCCAGCGCGGCCAAGCGGCACGAGGAGGCGGCGGCCCTGCTGCTCTCCGCGAAGGACCGATTCGCCGGACTGCCGACCCCCGACCGGTACAACGTGGCCAAGTGCCTGACCCGCTACGCTCAGGCCCGGCTCGCCGCCGACCGGGCCGATGAGGCGCTCCCGGCGATCGACGAGGCCCTGGAGCTGTTCACCGGGCTGGACGCCCCCAAGGAGCACGCGGACGCGTTCGTCGTCCGAGGGGACGCGCACGCCGCCGACGGGAGAACCGATCAGGCGCGGAGCGACTGGACCTCAGCGCTCGGGAACTACGCCCGGCTCGGCAGCGTCCGGGCCGAGGAGATCGGCCGCCGGCTCGCCGGCCCGGCGCATGACCAGGAGGGACACCCCGGCGCCTCCTGAGTCGACCAGCAGATCGGCCGCGCCGCCCCGGCTCTCTCCCGTACGTTCCCGACTCAGCCAGGCGTACACGGCGGAAGCGGCGACACCGGGCCCGGCCCACCAGGAAGCCCGCGCCCATGTCGCCGTGAACACCCGCCCGTCCCGCAGATGGACGGCGCAGGACTCTCCCGCGAGCGGCACGGCGACCACGGCACACCCCGGGTAGCGCGCGAAGAGCCGCTCCGGCACGCCCCGCCGGGCGAGAAACACATCCGCCACCCCCGCCCAGCGGGCATCCGGCTCCCCTTCCTCGGCCACCAGATGAGCGTCCCGGACATGTGAGCCGCTTCCGTTCTGGAGCGCCGCCGGGTACCGGCGTACCGTCACGCGGGAGCCGTCCGCTCCGGAGACCTCGGTGTCGACGAGGAGGGGCTCGCCGACGGGAGAGCCGTGCGCGGGCCGCCGGCCGGCGGGCAGTTCCACCGGCCGGGGGAAGACGGGCTCCTCGGGCTCGCTGAGCCCGAGGGTGGTGTAGCACAGCCGTCTGAACCGGGCGAGGGCCTCACCGGGGTACGAGGTGACCAGGCCCGCGACTGCCCCGGCCCCGGTGTCGCCCGTCCGCCGTTCGACGGCTTCGGCGAGCTGCTCGCGCAGCGAACGGGAGGCGGATACGCGGGGCAGCGCCGCGCCGAGCCGTTCCATCGGCGATCCGGCCGCCACGCTCCGGGTGTCGAACGCGGCCAGCAGACCGGGCACGCCGAACGCCGCCGCGTACAGGGTCAGCGAGCCGTGATCGCCCACGAACGCATCGGCCGCGCAGATCGCCGCCTTCCAGGCGTCGGTCGCCGGGGGCGGCAGCAGCAGACCGGCGCGTACACAGGGCTCCAGCCAGGACCGGAGCTGCCAGCCGCCGTGTCCGTACCAGACATTGGGATGGACGGCCGCGATGAACCGGTACTCCTCCCGAGGCGACTCGGCCAGCGCCCGGCGTACGACAGCGGGCCCGCCGCCGAGCAGGGACCGCCCGCCCCAGGTCGAGGTGAGCAACACCAGCCGCTGGCCCGCGCGGACCCCGAGAGCCTCCCGATAGGCATCGCGGAACGGCGCCGACGCATGGAGCTGATCCATACACGGATCGCCGACCACATGGGAGAACGGGACCGCCTCGGGACAGCCGTCCCGCAGCCGCTCCCGCTGTTCCTCATGGGACAGCACGATCGCGGACGGAATCAATTCGCCATCATGCACAAGCCACTCAGCGGTCAGCCCAAAAGCTCCCGGCTCCCGGCTCCCGGCTCCCGGCTCCCGGCTCCCGGCTCCCGGCTCAGCCTTTTATTATATCCGGCGCCGTGCGGCGATCCGATGACAGGGCAGGAGAGTTTATGTAGATCCCCGCCACGGCTTGTACTTATGGCGAGATCGAAAGAACGCGCCTCCGCCTCGGCCCATGGAATAAAAGGCAGCTCGCGCTCGGCGCAGAATTCGGCTATCCCTCCGCTGAAGGGCGATGAGTCGGTGCAGGTGAAATAGGTCTGCACCCGCAGATCGCCCTCGAACGCCGAGAGCAGATCCAGCAGCCGAGTCGCCGATGTGACGTTGTGGATGACCCCGAGGACCGTGCGCTCGGGGCTGACGGTGAGCCACTGCGCCGGCAGACCGGCGGTCGGCGACGGCCTGCGAGGATTCATTTCCCCATCCCGGGGAAATGGGCGACCCTGCGGCGAGATATCGGTTTCTCCCTTCCCGGCCTGAAGGGGGGTATTCCTCTCCGGCTCTGCATGCCTTTATGCCTTTCGCTGGCTCTTGCCGGTCGGCTTGCTTCGCGAAGGGGATTGTATAGGGCGAACCATCCGCATGGATGAGCGCCTGTTCGACCCGCGGGGGACGGCCCGCGTCTGCCGGGAGCGGCGCGGATCACCGTGCACTTGCGGAACCCGTGCCCGCCCTCCCGGCGGGAGCAACAGATTCCGTACGGGCGGTGTGTCCCGGGCAGGACTCGAACCTGTGGCCAAGTGCTTAGAAGGCACCTGGCCGCATGCACGTGCCTAGGCTTCTGACCTGCATGTTTATTTGTGGCAGTTGGCTGTTATTCAAGACTTCCGTTGTTCTGGGGGCGGCCAGGCCCGTAGCCCTGCGGATCTTGTGGGTGCCGGTGTGCTGTGGGTGGCAATTCGATCGGACCTTGCAGGATTTGGTCAATCAGTGGCCTGGCGCTGTTCCGGTTCGGCAGTATGCGCGGGAGGGGCGTGATTTGTCGGGCGCAGAGAAGCGGTACTGCAAGGCGCACTGAACGACGTCGTGCCCGCCCAGCCTGTCTGGGGCCTTGTCCTATGCGGTCATGAGGGTGTTGCCATCCTGCATGGGGAGGGCAATGAGAGGTTCGGCCGTAGGAATTCGGCGCATCTCATGCGCTGACGCCGGTATGTCAGGTGAAGGCAAGCCCACGGAAGGCGTTGCGGATCTCGGTCAGCGGCTGGCGGTCGCGGGTGTAGTAGAGCTTGTTGGTCAGGAGCACTGCCCAGCGGTCCTGCCGGGGTGAGATCCACATGCCGGTGCCGGTGAAGCCGTAGTGGACCCAGATGTCGTCGGCGGGAGCGGTGCCGGGGGCGGGATGCCAGAACAGGCCGCGTACGGGTTGGAGAGGGCCGGTCTGGGTACTCAGCGACTCCGACGTCCAGGCGGGACCGAATCCTGACTGCCCCGGCGAAGCCGAGGGGGCCAGCATGTGCAACAGGAAACCGGCGAGGTCGTCGAGGGTGGTGAAGGCGCCGGCGATGCCGCACACGCCGCCCAGGAGCCGAGCGGAGAAGTCGTGGGCGGTGCCTTTGAGGTGGGTACCGCTGACCTGGTCCCATTCGGTCGGCGCGCACCGTGCGGCGATCTCGGGGGGCAGCGGCCCGAAACGGGTGGAGCTCATGCCCAGGGGCTGCCAGGTACGGTCCGCGGCGAGCTGGTCGAGGCGCTGTCCGGAGATGTGCTCGGCGAGATAGCCGAGGATGAGGGCGGCTCGATCGGTGTACTCGACCGCCTCGCCGGGCGGGCGGTGCAGGCCTTCGTGAAGGACACCGTCGCGGACGTCCTGGGGGTCGATGCCGTAGAGGTTCTTGAGCTGGGCGCGGAGCGGGACGCCTGCGGTGTGGGTGAGCAGAAGGCGGGCGGTCACGGCCCCGAGCGGATAACCGTCGACATCGGACCAGAAGGCGTCGAGACGGGCATCAAGGTCGAGTTTGCCTTCTTCCCAGAGAGCACCGATAGAGGCCCAGACCGCAATGATCTTCGTGAGGCTGGCGGCGTCGAAGACGGTGTCCCGCCGCATCGGTACGCTCGGCTCGTTCGGGTCGAGGACTCCAGCGGTGCCGTGAGCGCGGGTGCCAGTGGTGTCGCCGACGGCCCATACGGTGCCTGGATAGACCTCGTCGCGGACGCCCTCGCCCAGCAGGTGGTCGATGCGGTCGATGCGATACGTCATGGTCTCCCTGTTCGCCGTGGGCGTCCCACCGAGTCAGCCTATCGACGTAGGCCTCGGGGTGCCCGCAGGCCGACGTCGAGCCCACGAGGGCAGATTGCATACTCCTGTGGGCGACTCCTCGTGTTGCCTGGCTGCGCGGCCTCCTACGTGAGCTGATGACCGAGGTCCTTCAGCCCCTGGGCGGTCGTCGAAAGGGGGTAGCGGGCAGCATTGGCGTAGCCCGCCTGGCGTAGGGCGGACAGCAGACCGGGGGAGGTCCGTAGGCGATCGAGGTCGCGGGCGAGTGCGGCGGAGTCGGTGAAGTCCGTGGCGATGCCGGAGGCGGCGAGGACCTCGTTGAGGCCGGGTACGGGCTGATAGAGGACGGGCAGTCCGCAGGCTTGTGCCTCCAGGGCTACCAAGCCCATGGCTTCCAGAGTGGTTGAGGGCATGACCAGCAGATCGTGCGCGGCGAAGGCTCTCCACAGCTGTGGACGGCGGAGCCAACCGAGGTATCGGGCCCGTGTGCCGGTCCGCTGAAGCAGTGGGGCCAGGGTGTGGAACTGGGCTCTGGGGGCGGCGATGCTCAGTTCGACGCCTGGGACGCGCGCCAGGCTCCTGGCCAGGGGGTCGACGCCCTTCTCGGCTGACAGGCGCCCTGCGTACAGCAGTCGCAGGTGGCTGGTGGAGGAGCGGTCGGATCGGGGTGGAGGGTCGGTGAGGAGGTGGTCGGGGAGGCCCCAGGGAATGTGGGCGATCCTGCGGCGGTCCGTTTGTGGGGCGAGCCTGAGCAGGCGGTCGATCATCGCAGTGGTGGGGACCACGAGGGCATCGGCGGCCCTCACCGTCTCGCGCAGAACCTGGAGCTGGTCGCGGTGGTTCTCGGCGAAGATCAGGTCGGTGCCGTGGACCAAGGCGATCCTGGGGTGCGTGGGGAGCGCTCGGAGCAGGGCGGGGGTCGCTCCGAAGGCGAGGTGTTGCAGGTGTAGTAAGCCGATCCGGGCGGGGTCGATCGCTTCGGCGAGGGCCTGGCGCAGGGCTGCGACATAACGACCGAAGCCGGGGCCCTCCAAGCACTTCCTGGACACGCTCAGCAGGTCGAGCCCGGTGGGGAGGTGGGGGCGGGAACCAGGTGGTGCCAGCATGAGGGCCCTTGCGGGGATCAGGGGCTCGTCCCCGGTGTAGAGGTCGAGGAAGAGTTCGACGCTGCCGCCCGGGCTTCCTGCGGGAAGGTCCAGGAACGTGGCGGCCAGCGGTCCCGCGATCGGGCGTACGAGGGGGCTCATGGTGCTCCTTGGGGGAACTCTTCGTACAAACGGGAGATGTCGATGCCGCTTGTGGCCGCGTACTTGGCGTGCTGGCGCTGGTAGCTGGCCGGGGTGCCGAGGGCGGTCAGGAAGACGAGCTTGCCGAAGGTCATGCCCGGATAGACCCTGACAGGCTTGGCGGCGCGAACCTCCAGAGTCCAGTGGATGGCATGCCCTTGGTGACCGAGCGGGGCGGACACGTGGACCCAGATGCCGAGGGCCCCGGTGGTGCGGTCTCCGTTGAGGAGCTGCGCGTACCTCTCCGAGCCCGTCTTCTCCAGGGTGACGCCCAGGTGGAGCACTCCGGGCTCCAGGACCAGGCCGGCAGTGGGGATGGTCCGTTCGGTGAACGTGGTGGCCACGGCGGCGTCCAGGTCTCCGTCGCAGATGCGGATCGTGTCACCCAGCCTCCAGTCATACGCGTTGGGGGAGAGGCACGCCGGGTCGTAGGGGGCGATGGTGATCTCGCCCGCGCGGACAGCGGCGGCTATCGCGGGGCCGGTGAGGATCATGAGGGCACCGCCTCTACGCGGGACGTGTCGCGCCAGTACTGGGAGGACTGGGGGCCGGCGGCGCCCTGGTACTTGCCGCGGTATGGGTCGACGGCACCAGTGGCGGCGAAGAACATGACCTGTCCGATCTTCATGCCCGCGTACACCCGCAGGGGGCGGACGGGCGAGAGCATGAGCGTCCACTGGCCGTGGAAGCCGATGTCTCCGATCGGTGCCGTGATCTCGACGAACAAGCCGAGACGGCCGACCGAGGAGCGGCCGAAGAGGAGAGGGACGAACAGGTCCGAGCCGACCTCCTCGACGGTGTGGCCGAGGTACAGCTCGCCTGGCCGGAGGACGTATCCGTCCTTGTCGATCGGGACGGAGCGCGTGGGGTTGGCGCGGTGGGCGTCGATGACCTCGGAGGTGTAGGTCAGCAGGGTCGGGCCGAGGCGGATGTTGTAGCTGTTGGGGTTCGTCTGGTCCGGCGCGAACGGAACGATACGCACGCGGCCGTCGGCCACGGCCGAGTTGATCTCGGGGCCGGTGAGGATCACCGTCGACCTCCTTCGGGGCGGCTGGTGCACTCGGAGGATCGGGCGGTCAGGAGGCGGCGGACCGTGTGCCCGAGCCGTAGACCGGTCTCGCTGGTGCGCCCGCCGAAGTGGCTGTCAGCGAGGTAGTCGGTCGTCAGGATGCTCCGCAGGTTCGACGGCAGCGGATTCGGGAGGACGACCAGGGGGCCGACGTGCTCGGTGAGCGCGTTGAGCACCTGGTTGTGCTCGTCGGGGAGGACGGCGTGCACGAGCGCGTTGTCGAAGGGCTCTACGGCCAGGAGGTCGCCGAGGGTGAGGGTGCGGCCGAGCGGTACCGAGCGCAGGGCGGTCTCGTTGAGAACGACCGCGTCTGCTGCAAAGCCGGTGCGCAGGTGACCGGCGATCTCTTCGAGAAGCCGACGGCGATCGAGCGGAGCATCGCGGTACGGCTCCCTCACCGTGCCGAGCGGGCGGGCCAGCTTCTGCTCGATGCCGGAGATCCTTCCTCGTAATCCGGTGAGGGCATCTGAGGTGGTCGAGGCGTTGGGGAAGAGATCGGTGCGGGCTGCCCAACCGTTCTCGGTCGGCGCGGCCGTGGCGTATCCGAGGCCGAGCTCTTGGCCCTTGACCACGAGTGTGTCACCGACGCACACGGGGCCGTGGGCATCGCTGTGGCAGTGTCCGGAGAAGATGACGTCGGCGAACGGGCAGGAGCCGGCGAGCTTCAGGTCCTCCTCGAAGCCGGAGTGGGACATGACCACCCAGGAGTCGGCACGGTGGTGGTGTTCGATCATCACTTCGCGCAGTGCACGGACGGGGTCGAGGACGCGGTGACCGGCGCGCTGGCCGACGGGGATCGAGTGGAACGCCTGCTGACCGATGACGGCGGTGACGGCGACTTGACGGCCCCCGACACGCTCGATGCGCACCCGCTCGAAGATCGGAACCCCCTCCTCGTCGGTCGTGTTCGCGCATACGGTGATCCGCCGAAGCTCCGGCTCGAAGTAGTGCGGCCAGCCGTGGTTCCCGGGGGCGACCACGTCGTAGAGGGTGGTGAGGACGTCGCGTTCGATGTCTCCCCTGCCGAGGCGGTAGATACCGGTGCCCTCGAAGAAGTCGCCGCTGTCCACGATCAGGCTGTCGGTCCTGGCCGTGTGCAGGAAAGCGAGCATCGGGGCGGCGGAGCCGATGGCGGAGTGGACATCGGTCGTGGCGACGATCTGCCGGAGCCGCCGGTTCACGGGATCACCTCGCAGATGTCGGCGCCCAGGGCGTGCAGCTTGACGGGCAGGTCGGCGTGGCCGCGGCGGAGCTGTTCGAGTCCGCCGAGAGTCGTCACCCCGTGGGCGGTGAGTCCGGCGATGGCCAGGGCCGAGCCGGTGCGGATGTCGGTGGCTTCCACACCTGCGCCGATCAGTTGCTGCGGGCCGGTGACGCGGCACTTGGTGGGGGACAGTTCGTGGATCTCGGCGCCGAGACGGGCGAGCTGGGGCAGCAGGTTGCCGTGGCGGCCGGGGTTGATGGCGTCGGCGAACAGATGAGTGCCGGGGAGTGAGAGCGCCAGGGCCATCAGCGGGGGCTCGAAGTCGGCGTCCAGGCCGCCGGGATCCAAGGACGCGATGGCTCGTAGCGATTGGCCGGTGGGCCGGGCGCTCTGGGCCCGGACGGTGAGGTTGCTGTCGTCGGCGTCGGCGGGGATACCGAGCCAACGCAGAGCGTTGATCAGAGGGGCTACGTCCCCACTGCGTACGCCGAGAATCTGTGCATCACCGCCGGTGACGGCGACCGCGCATGCCAGGGTGCCCGCCTCGATCTTGTCGCCCGGTACCCGCCACAGGACCGTCTCCTCCGAGACGACCGCCGGTGGGCGGAGAACGATGACGTTCTCGTCGACCCGGCTTTCCCAACCGGCTGTCCTCAACGCCTCCACGACGCTGAGCACCTCGGGCGAGAGGTTCGGCTGCCCCAGACGCAGTGGACGTCCTGCGACGACAGCGCGCAGGAGGGCGGCGACCGTCGCTCCGCGGGACCGGAAGGGCAGCGTGACCGACACCGTTCCGCTGGCGCGCGTGGTCGCTTCCACGAAGTAGCCGCGGTCGTCGACGGTCGTGCGGTCACTGAACCGCTCGTACACCCTGAAGTGCTGCTCCATCCCCCGTGCTCCGATGTCGCAGCCACCCGGCCAGGGCAGGCGGGCCCGGCCGCAGGCACCCAGCAGCGCGGGGACGAGGTAGTACGAAGCGCGGATACGGGCGGCGACCTCGGGAGCGGGACCTGGCTGATGCTGGTCGCTCGGCAGGATCACTGTCGTGTGCGGATCACTAACGGGGCGAGCGGTGTGCCAGCCACCCTGCCGCAGCAGGGTGAGCATCGTCTCGACGTCCGTATTCGTCGGCACGTTGCCGAGGTGTACCGGTCGGCGCAGGGCCGCTGCGGCAGCGAGCAAGGGCAGGGCCGCGTTCTTGGAACCGTCGACGGCCACGGACCCGGTGAGAGGGCCACCGGGTCGGATAGCGACCACTTCGGCGGCGACGGGCGGAATCCGCACGAGGGACAACTGTCAACTCCTCTGCATGGGAAGGGTTTGCGCGGACAAGAGTGTGGTGCTGACCTCGAACTCGGCCCAGCACCGCTTCCCGGACGGCAACGGATCGAACCCGTAGCGGTCCACGAGCGCGGCGACGAGGAACAGGCCGCGCCCGGCCTCCGACGCTGTGCCCGGCAGGCCGGCTTCCGGGATCTCGGTGTTCATGTCGATGACCTCGATGCGCAGGCCTTCGTCGCCCAGGTGGGCGCAGGCCGAGATCGGCCCGTCGTCGCCCGCGTGACGTACCGCGTTCGTGATCAACTCCGAGGCCACCAGCTCTGCCGTGTCCAGGAGCTCCGGCTGGAGAAAGGTGTCCCAAGCCCGTATGGCAGCTACAAGGTCACGCCTCGCGGATGCGGCGGCAGCGTGTGTGCCGGGTACGGGCAACCGGATCTGGTGCACCTTCACGTGGCCTCCTGGATCGGTGCGGCACCTTCACGTAACCGCCCCGGAGAGGACGGATTCCAGGCTGTGTGCCGGGCCTGCATCGCCTATGCAGGAGCTGCATCACAGGTGAATTCCGCTCCGCTACGCTCGGTCGGGCAGGCAGGATCGGCGACGGCGGAGGGAGCCGTGGCACGGATGGCCGAAGTGCAGAGCGAGGCGCAGCGGATCGGCGAAGTGATCCGTCAGGCGAGGGTGTTACGGCGGCGCTCCCAGAAGGACGTCGCCGCCGCCCTCGGATACCACCAGTCCAAGGTGAGTCGCCTGGAGAGCGGCCGAGGCACTCAGGACATCCATATGCTGCGCGAGGTCGCACGGGTGCTGGACATCCCACCCGACCGCCTGGGTCTCGTCCCCTCTCTCCCCGCCGGCCCTTCCACTCCAGAGACAGAAGACATGCGCCGCCGTCGACTCCTCACCGCGGGCGCAGCCGTGCTCGCGGTTCCCGCCACACCCCTTATCCCCACACACCCGGAACTGGTCCAGTCATTGCTCCCCGGCCCGAGTCCCGCGTTCACGGAGCCGGTGGGCGACCTGCCACAGTTGCGGAAGCAGACCGCGGACGCCCGCCGCCTCTTCTGCACCTGCGACTACGCGGTGCTGGAGCGCACGCTGCCCGGACTGATCGGGCAGCTTCGGCGGGCCGTTGCCGATGACCCCGGATCGTCCGCCCTGTCCGGCCTCCTCGCCACGGCCTACCAGACCTCGGCCAGCCTGCTGCTGAAGCAGAGTGACCTTGGCAACGCCTGGCTCGCCGTCGGACGTGCCATGGCCGAGGCCGAGCGCTCCGGCGACCCGGTGGTGCTCGCCTCCAGCGTTCGGGTCCACGCACACGTCCTCGCCCGGGACGGTCACTCCGCCCAGGCCGTCACCCTGGTCCGTCACACCGCCGATCAACTCACCGGCTCCTACGACCAACGTTCCCCGGAGTACCTCGCGGCGCTCGGGCTGCTGCTCCTGCGCGGCGTGACCGCCGCGAGCACCGGGGGCGACCGCTCCGCCACGGAGGACTTCCTCGCCGAAGCACGGGACGTAGCCCGCTACGTCTCACTCGACCGTCCCGATGCCTGGGCCAACTTCAGCCCCACCAATGTGACCCTGCACGGCATCAGCGCGATGGTCGTCTTCGGGGACGCGGGTGTCGCCCTTGATGCCGCCCGCCCGCTCATGCGCCGCCATATCCCCGTGCCCGAACGCCGAGCTGCCCTGTGGGTCGAAACCGCCCGCGCCTACAACCAGCAGGGCCGCCTCGCCGATGGCTACCAGGCGCTGCGCATCGCCGAGAGCTGCGCGTCACAGGACATCCGCCGCCCGGCCGTACGGGAACTGGTGGCCGACATGGCGGCCCGCGACCGCCGTCGTACCCTGCCCGAACTGCACCACTTCAGCCGTCGACTGGGAGTCCCCGCGTGAGCGATCAGCCCGACCAGCAGATCAAGAAGCCGTTCCTGTACGTCGTGGTGTGCGCGGCCGGGATCGCCGGTGACGTCGGCAGGCTGATCACTGCGGCTCAGGTGGCGAACTGGGAGGTCGGGGTCGTCGCCACCCCGCAGGGCCTCGGCTTCCTCGACGTGCCCGCCATCGAGGAACATACCGGCTACCCCATCCGCTCCGCCTGGCGGCTGCCGGGCGACCCGCGCCCGCTGCCGCCCGCCGACGCCATCGTGGTCGCGCCGGCCACCTTCAACACGATCAACAAGTGGGCCGCCGGGATCTCCGACACCCTGGCGCTCGGCATCCTGTGCGAGGCGTACGGCTTTGGTATCCCCACCGCCGTCCTGCCGTACCTGAACTCCGCCCAGGCCGCCCACCCCGCGTACGTCCGGAGCTTGGAGCAGTTGCGCGAGATGGGCGTCCTGATCGGTTCGTACGAGCCCCACCGGCCAAAGGCCGGCGGCGGCGCGGACCGCTTCCGCTGGGAGGAAGCCTTGGAACTGCTCACCCCCAGGGTGTCCCTGGTGGGGTGATCAGCGCCTTCGTGTTGGCGTTGCCTGTGGCGGTGGGGTGACCGCTGCCGGATGCGTCGGGGTGACGACGCTCGGGCGGTGGGTGGTACTGCGGATCCTGGCTGCGTCGGCTCGGGGGCTGGGGGTGTGGCGGTGGCCAAGACGCTGGACGCGCCAGGTGAGGGCGCGGGCTGGGCTGTGGGCGTCGTCGTTGAAACGTGGGTGGACACGGCGCTCACGCAGTGCGGCATCACGCAGACGACGACGTGGCACGAGCGGCTTGGACGCCGGCGAAGGCGGCTCGACCACCCCAGCTTCGGTCGGCTCCCCCGGGCCGGTCGACCCCGGAGCCCCCGAGCCGGACGCCTTTCCGGAGCCCCCGAGCCGGACGCCTTTAAGGTCGCCGACACCGTCGACAAGCGGTCCCTGCTCAACCCCACCCAGGTCGCCGTTCTCCTTGCCTGGATCGCCGGCCGCCCCCGCACCGGCCACCGGCCCTACGCCTTCTTCGCCACCCTCTACTACGCGGGCCTGCGGCCCGAGGAGGCTGTCGCCCTCCGCGTCGACGCGGCCACTCTGCCCGCTGAGGGCTGGGGCGAACTGCTCGTCCACACCACCGAGCCGGAAGTGGCAGCCGCTGGACCGACGACGGCCGTCACCTCAAGGGCCGTACCGAGGGAGACACCCGCCCCGTACCCGTCCACCCGGCGCTCGTCGCGATCCTCCGCGACCTGATCACAACCGGTGCCCGTGCAAAGAGATCATCATCAAAACTTGGGGAAGTTTTCGGGAAGAACAGCCGCCAGGAGCCGTTCCCGGCCGCCCACAGCCGGACTTCCGCCCGCTCCGCCAGGGGGCCCGGGAACCTCGCCGGACCCTATCGGCGTACCCGCTGAACGCCCCTGACCAGCAAAAACGCCCTCCCTGATGGGAGGGCTGCGGCACAAAAAGGAAGAGCGCCCCCGGCAGGACTCGAACCTGCGGCCAAGTGCTTAGAAGGCACCTGCTCTATCCACTGAGCTACGGGGGCCGGACGGTGGCCGCGACTGTCCGAGCGCGCGGAGCCGTGGCCTTGGCCGGGGACAAGGATAGGGCTCTGATCGCCTTGACCCCGTTGCTTCACCTGCGTGGCACGATGTGGAGGTTCGGTGAAGCGAACCGATAATCGCAGGCGAGTGCGATTCCTGCAGCGCTTTTCGCGTCCCGGGTCCCGGGTGTTGTGCACTCGTTATGCCTGTGTCCCACTCATCCCTTCTATGCCAAGTGTCCAACCGGCGCGCAGACAACGTCATACGCTTCAAAAAGCCACCAAAGTTAGGCATTCTTCGCATGTGGTGACCTTGGATGCACGGCCTCAGCTGATCGACGCACTAACCGCCCTGCGCGACCGTGTCGCCGCCGTGCGACTCCCACTGCCCCTGCCCGGAGCGCCCCGGGCCCGTCAGACCCGTGTCGAGCTCCTCGCCCAGCTCGACGACTACCTCGTGCCCCGGCTCCGGGCCCCCGAGGCCCCCCTGCTCGCCGTCGTCGGCGGATCCACCGGAGCCGGGAAGTCCACCCTGGTGAACTCGCTCGTGGGGCGGCGGGTCAGCGAAGCGGGAGTGCTGCGGCCCACCACTCGTACGCCCGTGCTCGTCTGCCACCCCGACGATCATCACTGGTTCGCTGAAATGCGCGTACTGCCCAATTTCACCCGAGTGTGGCTGCCCCAGCAGGACGAGACCCAGGAAACCCCGGCCGACGAAAACTCCCCCGAAGGGGGGAACCGGCTACGGATCGAGAAGGCGTCCGCCCTGCCCCGTGGGCTCGCCCTGCTCGACGCCCCCGACATCGACTCCCTCGTCGTGGAGAACCGGGTGCTCGCCGCCGAGCTGATCTGCGCCGCCGATGTATGGGTGATGGTGACCACCGCCTCCCGGTACGCCGACGCCGTGCCCTGGCATCTGCTCCGTACCGCCAAGGAGTACGACGCCACCCTGGTCACCGTTCTCGACCGGGTGCCCCACCAGGTGATCAACGATGTCTCCCGGCAGTACGCGGCCCTCCTCACCAAAGCCGGTCTCGGCGAGGTCCCCCGGTTCACCATCCCCGAGCTGCCCGAGTCCGCTGGCGGCGGCAGCGGGCTGCTGCCCACCACCGCCGTCGCGCCGCTCTTCGCCTGGCTCGCCCACCGGGTGCAGGACCCCGCTGCCCGGCAGCAGGCCCTCGGGCGCACCGCCACCGGTGTGATCAGCTCACTCAACGCGCGGATGCCCGAGCTGGCCGCCGCCGTCGCGGGGCAGTACGCCGCCGCCGTACGGCTCATGGGCGTGGTCGACGAGGCGTACGAGCGGGAACGCGAGCGGGTGAACCGGCAGCTCGCGGCCGGCGCCGTGCTCGCCGGGGACGCGCGGACGCGCTGGCGCGGCTTTCCGCGCGACAGTTCGGCGGGTGAACTGCTGGACTCGCTGGTCGGCAGCCTCTGCGCGCTGATGCAGTGCGCCGTGGCCGCCGCCGATGAGCGTGTTCACGATGCCTGGCGGCGCGAGCCGGCATCGGGGGCCGTCGTCTTCCGGGGGCGGGGCGATCCGGAGGCCGCCGACCGCATCGGCATCGCCGTCCGCCGCTGGCGGCGGGAGCTGGAGGAGCTCGCCGAGGACGAGTCGCGTGGACCGGAGCCGGGCGGGACCGGCGACCCCGAGACCGTCGCCGCCCTGCTCGCGGCGGCCCTGCTCGGCGGGCGGCGGGCCCGGGGCGCGGGGGAGCAGCTCGCTGAGCGGATCGGCGCGCAGGGGGCCCTGAGGCTGCGCGACAAGGCCGGTGAGCTGGTCACCGCGTATATCGACGGCGTACTCACCGGTGAACGAGAACGCCGCCTCGCCCCCCTCGACGCCCTCGATGTGTCCCCCGAGCCGCAGGCCGAGCTGATCGCCGCGCTGTCCGTACTCCAGAAGGTGAGGTGACGGCGGTGACCGCCATCACGGGCGACGAGAACCAGACCGCGCGGCGGCTGACCCGGCTGCCCCAGGGCGCGGACCCGCGCGGAGACGGGCCGGCCGGCCAGGGGCAGGAGGCGGCGCGCGACGACGGGCGCTGGGACGACGGGCTCATCGCCCGCCGCGCCGAGGGCAGGGAGAAGGGCGGGCCCACCGGGCGCGGATCCACCGGGCGCGGATCCGCTGGCGGCGGCCATGCTGGTGGCGGGCCTACCGGCGGTGGTCCTGCCGGCGGCGGTCCTATCCGTGGCGTGAAGGGCATCCGCGGCGGGGATACGAAGGACACCGGGCCGGACGACGAAGACCACCTGCCCATCGGCGGCAGCTACGGCGGCCCCCTGCGCACCCGTCTCGACGCCCTGCGGGAACTGATCGGCCTCTCCCGTACCCGGCTGGAGAGCGACACCCTCGCCGAGGCCGGACGCGTACTGGACGAGGCGTCCGCCCGGCGCAGGCTCTCCTCCCACCACACCGTCGTCGCCATCGCCGGGGCCACCGGAAGCGGAAAGTCCACCCTCTTCAACGCCCTCGCCCAGGTCCCGCTCTCCGAGACCGGGCTGCGCCGCCCCACCACCTCCGCGCCGATCGCCTGTAGCTGGTCGGAAGGGGCGGCCGGGCTGCTCGACCGTCTCGCCATCCCCTCCCGGCTGCGGCGCAGACCGCTCGCCGGCGGCGAGGACGAGCTGTCCGGACTGGTGCTGGTGGATCTCCCCGACCATGACTCCGCCCTGGTCAGACATCGTGAGCAGGTGGATCGGGTGCTCGCGCTGGTGGACGCGGTGATCTGGGTGGTCGACCCCGAGAAGTACGCGGACGCCGCGCTGCACGAGCGCTATCTGAGGCCGCTCGCGGGCCATGCGGAGGTCACCTTCGTCGTGCTCAACCAGATCGACCGGCTCCCCGGCGAGGCCGCCGACCAGGTGCTGGACGATCTGCGCAGGCTCCTCGACGACGACGGCATGGCGCTCGGCGAGCACGGCGAACCGGGGGCGACCGTGCTCGCGCTCTCCGCCCTCACCGGCGACGGCGTCGATGAGCTGAGAGAGCTGATGGGCGCGTTCGTCCAGGAGCGGACCGCCGCCGCCCGCCGGCTCTCCGCCGATGTGGACGTGGCCGCGGCCGGGCTCCGTGCCTCGTACGTCGCCGAGGGCCGCACGGGTCTCGACGAGCTGACGCGCGACGAGTTCGCCGAGCGGCTGGCGGAGGCCGTGGGCGCGAAGGCGGCGGGCGACGCGGCCGAGCGCGAGTGGCGCAGACACGCCATCAGGGCCTGTGGGACGCCCTGGCTGCGGCTGTGGCGCTGGTACGAACGGAGCCGTACGCCGGGGAGCGCCGGACCGGCGTCCGGCGCCCCGGTGGAGGAGGAGCTCACGGCACGGCAGCGTGTCGAGCAGGCGGTGCGCACGGTCGCGGAGGAGGCGGCGTCCGGGCTGCCCGCGCCCTGGGCGCAGGCGGTGCGCGAGGCCGCCGTCCGGGGGGCGGACGGGCTGCCGGAGGCCCTGGACGAACTGGCGGTCCGGGAGGCCGCCGAGACGGCCGGCCGGCCGCTGCGGCCCGCGTGGTGGCCCGCCGCCGTGCTGGCGCAGATGTCGATGACGCTCATTCAGGTGTACGGCGGGCTCTGGCTGGTGGGGCAGATCGTGGGCGTACTCCAGCCGGGGCTGGTGGTCCCGGCGCTGCTGATGGCGGCGGGGATCGTGGGCGGGCCGCTGGTGGAGTGGGCGTGTACGGCGGCGGTACGGGGGCCCGCGCGGCGGTACGGGCAGGACGCCAGACGGCGGCTGCGGGAGGCGGCTGCGGGGTGCGGACGGGCGAGGGTGCTGGATCCGGTGGCGGGGGAGCTGATGCGGTACCGGGAGGTACGGGAGCGGTACGCGACGGTGGCGGGGCGTGCGGGCGGCGGCGGTCCGGGCACGGGT
>NZ_VCLA01000137.1:0-2623 GCF_009600885.1 Streptomyces jumonjinensis | reverse complement strand
GGGCGGTCCGGGGTGCCCCGGGCGGGTGACGGGGTTGTCCACATGGCGGCGGCTGTCCACAGGTCTCAGCGGGATGGCGCGGGGCGGTCCAGCATGGAATCCGGTCGGCAGGGGGCCGGCCGGAACGGACGGGGAGGTGGCCGCCATGAACGACACCATGGTGACGGTGGTGGGCAATGTCGCCACACAGGTGGAGTACCGGGAGACGGCGACGGGCGGGATGGCGCGATTCCGGCTCGCGGTGACACCGAGGCGGTGGGACCGGCAGCGGGAGAGCTGGGTGGACGGGCCCACGGGTTTCTACACGGTCTTCGCCTGGCGAGCTCTCGCCGCGAATCTGGCCGGTTCGGTCTCCGTGGGCGATCCACTCGTGGTGCGGGGGCGGTTGAGGGTGCGTGAGGAAGAGCGCGACGCCCACCACGGGACGGCGGACGGGGGTGGTCAGCGCAGGACGTTCGTGGACATCGAGGCGGTGACGGCGGGACACGATCTGGCGCGCGGGACCTCGGCGTTCCGGCGGATGGTCCGGGCGGCGCCGCCACCGGTCCCGGAGTCCCGGCCGGGGTGGTCACCGGGCCGGCCGCCGGGCTGGGGAGCTCCGGCGGAGGAGGCCGCGATGCGGGCGGGCCGGTCGGGTTCCGCGTCTTCCGCGCCCGGCGACGGCCTGCCGGAGGAGAGGACCGGCCTCGCGGATCCCGGTCCGGGCCCGGGTGCGGCACCGGGCCCTGGTCCCGCATTTGGACCTGCGTCCACGGCCGCTTCCATGGCGGGGCCCGCGTCGGGTGCCGCTCCCGGGCCCGCACTCGGAGCTGCCTCCGGGCCCGCTCCCGGTGCCGCGCCCGAGGACGAGCCAAGCGCCGCACCGGACGCCGCACCGGCCGCCGGACCGGCGTCCAGCCCCGGCCCGCGTCCCGCGGTGGCGGCGGAGGCCGCGCTCGCGGCGCCCCCGTTCTGACGACCGGGCCTGTCCACTCTCCGAGTTGTGGAGATTTGTCGATTCAGAAATGACGAAACAGCGCTGGCGGGACAGTCGGCGATAACGATTCCGAGTCGGAATGGTTATCCGACCGCTTGGCGGGGGACTGGGCCGCGCCGCCTCTCTAGGATTTCCCGGTATTCACGGGGCACTTGAGTCGGTAGGCGAGGCACTCCCCCCATGCGTCACACGTGGCCACGCATGAGCACGTGCGCACGCGCCATGCGCTCATGCGCCTCGCCCGGAGGGGAATTCTGTGTTTTCCAAGCTCTCTGCGTCGGCCGTACGCGGGCGTGGGACCGCACGCCCGCGTAAGGGGACCGCGCGCCGTCTCACGGCCGCCGTGCTGACGTCGGGCCTTGTCGTGACCGGGGGCATGACGGGCGCGGGGACGGCGGTCGCCGACGACGGCGCTCACCACCAGAGCGGCGCCGTCGCCACGCTCGACGGGCTCAAGACCTTCGACAGCGCCGTGCTCCGTGCGAACGGCAAGAGCCATTCCATACCCGCGGGCCTCTTCGAGATGACCGTAGACGGCGGCGGCAGGCTCAAGACCTACTGCGTCGACATCCACAATCCGACCCAGGACCAGGCCGGCTATCTGGAGACCCCCTGGAAGCAGACCTCGCTCGGCGCCAACCGCGACGCGGGGAAGATCCACTGGATTCTCCAGAACTCCTATCCCCAGGTGGACGATCTGGCGGAGCTGGCGGAGGCCGCGGGCACCGGGCCGCTGACCCAGAAGACCGCCGCCGCCGGAACCCAGGTCGCCATCTGGCGCTACTCGGACGGAGCGGACGTCGCGGCGGCCGACCCCGCCGCCGAGAAGCTCGCCGACTGGCTCCACCGCAAGGCCCGCCGCGTCTCGGAGCCGAAGGCGTCGCTCAGCCTGGAGCCGAGCGCCGTCTCCGGGAAGCCGGGCGGCCTGCTCGGGCCCGTGACCGTGCGCACCGGCGCGGGCCGGGTCTCCCTCACCCCGCCGGTGGGCGCCGCCGCCGACGGCATCGAGGTCACCGACGCCAAGGGGAAGCCGGTCACCTCGGCGGTCGACGGCGCTGAGCTCTACTTCCAGGTCCCCTCCGACGCGCCGGACGGCTCGGCGACGCTGACGGCGCAGATGGCCACCTCCGTGCCGGTGGGCCGGACCTTCACCTCCACCACCAGGAGCCAGGCCCAGATCCTCGCGGGCTCCAGCGAGTCCACGGTCTCCGCGCACGCCACGGCGGCCTGGGCCGCGAGCGGCGCGATACCCGCGCTCTCCGCGAAGAAGAACTGCGCCGAGGGCGGCATCGACATCACGGCCGGCAACACGGGCGACGCCCCCTTCACCTTCGAACTGGCGGGCACCGAGCACACCATCCCGGCCGGTACCAGGCGGACCATCACCGTCCCGGTCGGCGAGGACCAGCCCTACGACTTCACCATCACCGGGCCGGGCGGCTTCACCAGGACCTTCAAGGGGGTGCTGGACTGCCGGATCACCGGCCTCCAGACCTCGTCCCCGGCCCCGGCGGCCGAGACGCCCGTCTCCCAGCTCGCCCCCGCCTCGGCCGGGGGAGCGTCCGCGGGGCTCGAAGGAGATCTGGCCGCGACCGGCGGCTCCAGCGCCACTCCGGTGATCGGGGGCGCGGCGATCGGCCTGGTCGT
>NZ_VCLA01000136.1:22447-43891 GCF_009600885.1 Streptomyces jumonjinensis | reverse complement strand
CGCGAGCGCGCCTCGCCGAGGCCCTCACCGGCTACCGGCTGCCCTGGTCGGCCGAACTGCGACGGCGTATCACCACGCTGCCCGGCGATATCCGCCAACCGCGGCTGGGGCTGGCCGAGGACCGCTGGCAGGCCCTCGCGCACAACGTGGACTCCGTCGTCAGCGTGGCCGCGGCGGTGGACTTCCTGCGCGGCTACCAGTCGCTGCGCCGGTCCAACGTACTCGGCCCGCTCACCCTCGCGGAACTGGCCGCCACCGGACCGGTGAAGCCGCTGCACCACATCTCCTCCACCGCCGTCTTCAACGAGGCGGGCATCGCGGCCATCGGCGACGACGCGCCCCTCGCGCGCGTCGACCGGCTGTCCACCGGCTACGAACAGTCCAAGTGGGCCGCGGAAACGGCGTTACGGCGGGCCCGCGAGCACGGCCTGGCCGTGACGCTGATGCGCCCGGGGGCCATCGGCGGACACACCGGGACCGGCGCCTACAACCCGCAGGACCTTCTCACCGGCTTCCTGTCGGCGATCACCCGGTTCCGGATCGTCCCGGCGCTGCGGGCCTTCAACATCGCGCCGGTGGACTGGGTGAGCAAGGTGGCCGCGACCGTCGTGGGCGAACCCGACGGCTGGGGGCGGACCTACAACCTCACCGGGCGGCCCAGCAGTCTGGCGGACCTGGTCCACGACATGCGGCTCAGCGGCATGAACGTACGGATCCTCGGCTGGGACGAGTGGCGCGAGCAGCTCCTCTCCCGCGTCCAGGAGCAGCCGGTGCCCGCGCTCGACCCGCTGATCCGCGTCCTGAACAGCCCGACCGGCGTACGGCTCTGCGAGGCGAACCTGTTCAGTCCGCCCGCGACCGCCGACCGCACCGACGCCTTCGCGGCCCGGCACAGTCTGCCCGAGGCCGAGCGGTACGACGGTCAGGCCCAGCTCAGATCGTACGAGCTGATGGCGGAGGACGGCCTGGCCGCCCTGCCGAGCCGGGAGGACCCGCCCTATCTGTGGTTCCCCGAGACGATGGAGGGCCGGCTCGGACCGGTCGGCGAACCGGCCGACAGCCCCTGCACGTTCAGGCTGCGGCTGTCGATCGCGAGCATGTACCAGCTGGTGCGGGAGCGGCGTATCGACGTCCTCAAGGGCGAGGTGCGGTGCCCCCGGCTGCACGGCGAACCGCTCTCGATGGTGGAAGGGGACGTCTGGGTCCGGCCCGACCACGGGATTCCGCACACCCATGGCATCCGTCACCCTCTTCTGCGGTACCGGCTGCTCCTCAGCGACCCCGACGGGAACACCTGGTGGCTGGAGGGCCACAAGACCGCGCGGGCACGGCGCGATCTGTCGAAGCAGGCCCGGACCCTCGCCGTCGAGATCGGCCGTGCGGGCGAGCCGGCGAGCCTGTCCGGGGTGATGGTCGTCCCCATGGACGGCTATGTGCGGGAACAGATCGACGGGATCAGGGTCGGACCCGGCCTCACGTCCCGGGAGCGGCGACTGGCCAAGGCGACCTGGATCGCCTGGTTCGGCATGCAGCTCGCCCAGGGACTGACGGAGCCGATGATGCGGGCTGGCGCCGAACTGCTGGATCTGCGCCGTGTGCGCCTGGAGGAGCCGGAGCGATGAACCTGCGACCCCTCTGCGCCCGGCTGGACGGCGCTGCCGTCGAGGACGTCCCGCTCCGGGTCTCCGACGGCACCCGCCTCGGTCTGTGCCGGGTCTCCCGTGACGACCGGGACCGCCCGGCGGTGCTGCTGCTCCACGGCCACACCGCGTCCGCCGACATGTTCACGCTCCCGGAGACCCGCAACCTCGTGGCGGTGCTGCTCGACGCCGGGTACGAGCCCTGGCTGCTGGACTGGCGGGGCAGCCGCCGGCTGCCGTACAACGAGGACGGCACCCGCTACAGCTACGACGACGTGTCGCTCTACGACATCCCGGAGGCGGTCGCCCTCATCCGCGGGCGGATCGGGAACCGGCCGCTGCTCGTGGTGGCCCACTGCGTCGGCGCGATGACGCTGTCGATGAGCATGGCCGCCGGCCTGGTGCCCGGACTGGCCGGCGTGGTCGCCCAGGGCGTCTTCCTGACCCCGAAGCTGTACGGCAGGGCCCGCCTGCGGATGCACATCGGCGCCGAGATCATGCGGAACCGCGGCTACCAGGCGGTGGACATCCGCAGGGCCGGGCTCTGGTCGAAGCAGAGCCTGGTGTTCGCGCTGGCCTCGCTGGGCTCGGAGTGCAAGGACCCGACCTGCCAGATCCTCCACAACTCGGCCTGGGGCACGGGCGCTTCTCTGTACGTCCACGAGAACCTGCACCCGCTGACCCATGACCGGCTGGCGGACCTCTTCGGCTCCGCACCCCTGTGCGCCCTGCCCCATCTGCGGCAGAACGAGCCGGCCCATGCCGTCACCCGCTGGAACGACGCCGACGGCCGCTACCGTGCCCTGCCACAGAACGCGCTGGACCACGCCGACCGCATCGACTGCCCGGTCCTGCTGCTCTCGGGCAGCCGGAACAGACTGTGGGCGGACTCCAACAAGCTCTGCCACGAGGTGCTGCGGACCCGGCATCCCCAGCTCGACGTCCGCTACACCGAGATCCCCGGTTTCGGACATGTGGACCCCTTCATCGGTCGCAGCGCCGCCATCGACGTGTTCGGCCACATCCTCGATTTCCTCGACGAGCACCGGTGAACCGAGGCCCGCCGGGTGCCGTGCCCCAGGCCGGGGCCCCAGGCCGGGCCCTGCCGCCCTGTGGAACAGACCCCCACTCCATCACGAGCTGTGGAGAGCTGAGGACACCGCGCAATGGAGGACTCGATGAACGCCGCTCACGACCCGTCCTCGGCGTCCGCGGCGGACGGCCCGATCGCCGTCGTCGGCATGGGCTGCCGGCTGCCCGGAGCCGCGGACCCCGGCGCCTACTGGACGCTGCTCCGGGAGGGCCGCGACGCGGTGACCGATGCCCCGCCGGAGCGATGGCCGGCCGGAGCGGCGGCCGGCCCCCGGCGCGGCGGCTTCATCGAGGACGTGGACGCGTTCGACGCGGCGTTCTTCGGCATCGCGCCGCACGAGGCGGACGCGATGGATCCACAGCAGCGCCTGGTACTGGAACTGGCCTGGCACGCGCTGGAGAACGCGCGGATCGTGCCCACGAGCCTGCGCTCCACCGCCACCGGTGTCTTCATCGGGGCGATCGCCGACGACTACGCCACCCTGCGGGACCGCCTCGGCGCCGACGCGGCCGGCTCGCACACGCTCACCGGCACCCAGCGCGGCGTCATCGCCAACCGGGTCTCCTATGTGCTGGGCCTGGGCGGCCCCAGCCTGACCGTCGACACCGGACAGTCCTCCTCGCTGGTGGCGGTGCAGGCGGCCTGCGAGAGCCTGCGCCGGGGCGAGACGACGACGGCCCTGGCGGGCGGCGTCAACCTGAATCTGCTGCCCGAGACGACCGAGGTCATCGACCGGTTCGGCGACTACGGCCAGATCGGTCTGCTCGCGGTCCGCGAGGACGGGGACACCCTGAACGTCCAGGGCTGGACGCTGAGCTGCCGGGCGCTCGGCCGCGGGGTGGAGGAGCGGCTGCTCCAGTGGCTCGCGGACCGTGCCGAGGCGCTGGGCTGCACGGCGGTGCGTCTGACGGCCGAGCACACTCCGCGCAACGCACCGGCCCGGCGGCTGGTCGCGGCGCTCGGCGGAGGAGAGCCGGACGGCGCCCGGCTGGAGGCGGTGGCGGCCCCGGACGAGCTGAGGGCGTTCCGGTCCTGGCGTTCCTGACGCTACGGAGGGCGTTCCGGTCCTGGCGTTCATGATGCCGCGGAGGGCCGGAAGTCACCGGGACCGGTGCGGCACTCACCCGTTCCCAGTGCTTATCTAAGATCCACATCATGAAGATCAGACAGTCTCCTTGGGACGACCCGGACGCGACCGCGCTGCGCGAACGACAGCGAGCCGAGATCGCCGCGGTGTACGGCACCCCGGACAGCGATCCCGGAGTGCCGCCCTCGACAGCGGACATCGCGGTGTTCCTCGTGGCTCACGAGGACGACGGAACCGCGGTGGGGTGCGCGGGGCTTCGCTATCTCGGCGAAGGAGTCGGCGAGGTCAAGCGCATGTACGTCGCACCGGACCAGCGCGGCTCCGGCCTCGCCGCCCTCCTCCTGCGCTCGCTGGAGGAGTGGGCACGCGGGCAGGGCTGGAAGGCCCTCCGGGTGGAGACCGGGGACCGCCTGTCCGCCGCCATGCGCTTCTATACGCGCTCCGGTTACGAGAGCATCCCGAACTTCGGCGCCTATGCCGACTCGGAGTGTTCCCTGTGCTTCGAACGAATACTCTGACGCGGCCCCGCTGGGCATGTCGGACGGCGTCACGGTCACGCGACGGGGGGCGATTCCGGGACAGCTCATGACCGCTTCCACCGTTGTTCTGGAGGTGCCGTCGCAGGAACCCTACGCTGGGTGCGAGGACTCGCCGGCAAGCCGACCAGACACGGAGGCATGGCCATGGACCGTTCCCGTACCGCAGTCGCCCGCGTACTCGGGGAGATCGAGAAGCTCGGCCTGATCGACGCGGCGGAGCACTCCGAAGTGCTGTCGGTGCTGAGCGACGACTTTCCGTTCGCGGCAGCCGTGCGCCACACCGACTCCGTCCACGCCCATATCAAGGTCGAGGACGTCGACGCCCTGCCGCACCAGGACCTCGTGGCGCTCGGCCACCGCCCCGAGAACGCCGAGCCGGGGTACGTCAAGTACGCCACCCTGACGGGTGTGCACTTCATCTTCTCCTCGATCCCCATCGCCCAGGACGACTCCATCCCGGGCGCGGTGACGCTGCCCAAACCCTTCATGGACCACATCGGCATCGACATGCGCGACGAGAGCGACACCACCCGTGAAGCCTTCGACGCCGTGGTGGACCGGGCCGGCGAGCTCCGTTGGCGGGAGGTCACCCAGGACGGGCCCGTCCACTGCTGCCACACCCGGGTCCAGGGCAAACACTGGGTCTATCCGCCGGAGGGATGGCCGGGCCGGCGCCGGCCCATCGAGTTCGCCTTCGGCACTCTGAGCGTCTTCGAGAAGACGATGGGATGCGATCTGCGACCCATCGATCCGGGCCATGAACTGGCCCCCCGTCAGGGGACCGGCGCTTGTGGAGCCGCCCCGCAGCCATGCGCCGGAGCGGACGGGGCCGAGGCCGGCGCCTCGTGACGGACCGCCGCGGGAGCACACCCACCGGGGGGCGGCGAGTACCCCGGTGAGCGGCCGGGCCGAGAGCGGACGCCGCCGGAGCGCCATCGGACGGAACACCGGGCGGCTGCGCGGTCCAGCCGGTGAGAGGGAGGCCGCTCCATGAGCACGGACCCGGACGTGTCCCGCCGAGGGGCGATCCAGTCCACCCTGGCCGGCGGGATCGGCATCAGCCTTCCCTCCCCCGCCCCGCGCCCGCCGTCGACCGCCGAGGCCCCCGGCATGAGCCCCTCCTCCGGTGTGTCCCAGGCCGCGGGCTGCGGACGGCCGGACTTCACCGAGCGGTCCGCCGCGCTGACCCCTGACCGCACGGCGGCCGGGGCATGCCAGTTCTGCAACTGCAACTGCCGTCTGCTGGTGGACCTCAAGGCCGGCCGGATCATCGGCGTACGAGGTGAGGAGTCGGACCCGGTTCAGGCGGGCGGGCTCTGCGTGAAAGCGCGGATGATGCCCGAGCTGGTCTACAACGACATGCGGCTGACCACCCCGTTGCGCAGGGTCGCGGGACGGAAGGGCTCGGCGGACTCCCGGTTCGAGGCCATCGGCTGGGATGAAGCGCTGGAGACCATGGCCCGAAAGCTCCTGGAGCTGCGCGACGCCGGCGAGGCCCATACGATCGCCAACCGCACCTCCGGGCGTATGCTGCGCGGCACCGGAGCGCTGGTCGCCCGCCTCTTCGCCATGCTCGGCAGCCCCAACGACTCCGATGTCGGCCCGGTCTGCAACGACGCGGGAGCGGATGCCCTCGCCGCCACCTTCGGCCTGGGCCATTTCACCAATGGGTACGGCGTCGACGCCGCCACCGGCCGGGAGGACTCGGGGGCGGCCCGGCACCTTCTGCTGCTGGGCACCAACCAGGCCGAGACCCATCCCGTCACCTTCGAGCATCTGCTGCGCGAGCGCCGGCGGACCGGTGCGACGATCACCGTGGTGGATCCGCGGCTCACACCCACCGGTGCCCAGGCCGACCGCTGGGCAGCGCCCAAGCCCCACACCGACTACGCGCTCGTCCTGGGCATGCTGCACCACATCGTCACGACCGGCCGCCACGACCGGGAGTTCGTGAGCCGCTGGGTGCTGGGCTTCGCCGAACTGCGGGACCACCTCGTACACCACGGCTACACCACGGCATGGGCGGCGGCCGTGACAGGGCTCCCCGAGGCGGTCATCACCGCGATGGCCGAGGAGTACGCGGCGGCCGGACCCGCGGCCATCTACTGCAACGCGGGCATCTCCCATCAGACCAGCGCCTTCGACACCTACCGGGCACTGACCTTCCTCGCCGCGGTCACCGGCAACATCGGCGTCCCCGGCGGCGGCTGCAACTTCATGCACAACACCTGGCCGGGCGAGCTGAAGCTGCCACCGCTGCGCGCCGAAGTCCCCACCCGTCCACCGGCGCTGCCCATCGGCCCCGACTCCTTCGCCGAGGCGATCCTGACCGGGCGTCCCTACCGGCTGCGCGCGATCGTCGCCCAGGGCAATCCGCTGATCGCCTCCGCCCACACCCACCGGGTCCGGGAAGCCTTCGAGCGCCTGGAGTTCTTCGTCTACACCGGCCTGTTCATGGAGGAACCCGCCCGCTACGCCGATCTCATCCTCCCCGTGTGCAGCGGCCTGGAGACGGAGGGCGTCTACATGCGGCGTGACGACCGGGCCGTGCGCTGGCAGGAGCAGGCGGTGCCCAGACGCGGCGCGTCCAGAACCGACCCGGAGATCTGGATCGGGCTCGCCCATGCCCTCGCCCGCCTCGACACCCGGCGACCGGCGGCCGAATGGCATGCGGCGTTCCCGGAGAAATGGCTGGAGTACGGCGCGCTCTGGGCGGACTTCGTCGACCACACCCCCGGCATGGCGGGCATGACCGAGCAGCGCATGCGCGGCCGTGCGGAGCCGCTGCGCTGGCCCTGCCCCAGCACCGCCCACCCGGGGGTGAGCACCCTGTATCTGGACCACCCCACCTGGTACGAGGCCGCGGACTCGCTCGGCCCCGGCAACCGGGGCAAACGGTTCCTCACCCCTTCGGGGAAGGCCGAGATCTTCACCCCCCGGCTCCAGGACCGGCTCGCCCCCTCCGGCCATGGCGCGCTGCCCGTCTTCTACACCCACCCCGAGGTCACCGGCGACCATCCGACGCTGCGCTACCGGTCCGCCTTCATCGCCAACCCGCTCCATCCCGGTGCGCTCGCCCACCCGGTGACCATCGGCCCCCGCTCCGGCCGCCCGCCGCACGGCGCGTACCCCCTCATGGGGATGACGGGCCGGCCCAGCGTCGTCCACTTCGCCGGAGTCACCCACTGGACCCGGACGGGAGAGCAGCTCAACGGCGTCAGGCTCGTCCAGATCCATCCGCGGACGGCGCGCGCGAGCGGCATAGCCGACGGCGACCCGGTACGGGTGGAGAGCCCGCGCGGCTCGGTGACCGGGACGGCGCTCCTGTGGGAGGGCATCCGGGAGGACACCGTCTTCGTGCCCAACACCTTCGGGCCGGCGCAGCGCGTCGGCGATCTGTTCGGTGCGCCCCGCTATGAACCGGCCAACGTGCTCTGCGACGACGGGTTCTACGACAATCTCTCGGGACAGCAGGCGTACAAGTGCTTCGCCTGCCGGGTGGTGCGGGGAGGAGCCTGAGGGCGGGTGGCCGGGAGTACTTGTCTCCGGTGGAGCGCCGGTTGAGGGGGCCTTGTTTCTTCCGGCGGCCTGCGGGAGGGTGACATGGCGGTGGCCGCTCCGATGACGATCCCGTCCCTTCCGGGAAGGGCCACCCTCACCGTTCCTTTCCTTGCCCTGGCGAACCGCCCCGTACAGAGGACGACATGTCCACTCGGGCGGAAGAGCGCTGCCCGGGTCGACGATCGGACGGCACCGTTCAGGATCAGCCCCGACCTCTCTGTCAGGTCCTGCCGCTCGCCCTGGAGGAATGATGTTCCAACGGTTCAAAGGCGTGGCTCTCACCGGAGCCGCGATGGCCATGACCCTGACGTTCACCACGCCCGGTACGGCCGAAGCGACCCCACAGACGATGTCGATCGGCAGCGGTGCGGAGGTGGTCGCGATCGCCTATGAGCACACGCTGTTCCAGGGCGATGCGCTCTACATCTACGGGGACGACTGCCGGGGGAGCTCCTGGGAGCAGCCCCTCGACTGGTTTCCCGACGGCTGGAACGACCGGATCAGCTCGGTGACCGTGCGCCGCTGGTGCAGCGTCGTGCTGTACGAGCACGGCAGCCGGGGCGGCCTCTCGATGCATCTGGGCAGGAACGGCGACTACACCAACCTCCACTGGTTCAACGACCTGGCCAGCTCGCTCAACCTCGTACAGCACTGACCGTCGAGGTCGGCGGCCAGGACGGCGGCACCGCGTCCGGCAGCCGTCCGGACGCGTTCGGCACCGCTTCCACGGCTGACAGCGGCGCTCAGCAGGACTCCGAATGCCGGGCCCCGCTGCCCGCGCCCGACCGCCTCTGATCCAGACCCTGCTGAGCCGGCTCGGGGGCAACCCTGAGTCTCCCCCTTCCGTCTGTAGGGAGGGGGAGACGGACCGGCCACTGGCCAAAATGCCGCTACAGCGGATGGATGATGCGCAGTAAGCGTTTATCCGACTGAAGTATCAGAAGCTATGACGTTCTAGTTGATTCGCTCAACTCGTCGACACACAAAGGTTGTTCCCGTCCGAGCATCATTCGACGGAAGGAACCCCGACGTGCAGAGACGACGCTACGCACCGCTGATCGCGGTAAGCGTCCTGGCGACCCTGGCTCCCGGCCTCGCTGCCGCCGCTCCGGCCGCCGCCGCTCCCGAGGCCCCGGCCAGGGCGGCCGGGCCTCTGGACTCGTATGCGCAGCAGAAACTGAGCTGGAAGCGCTGTGACATCAATCTGGCGGCCTCGCTCCGCTGCGCGACGGTCAAGGTCCCCCTGGACTACGGCGAGCCCCGGGGCAAGACGCTCGATGTGGAGATATCCCGGATCAAGACCAGTCTCCCCGGCCAGCGCCGTGGCGTGCTCTTCTCCAACCCGGGCGGCCCCGGCGGGGCGGGCCTCGATCTGCCGCTGGAGCTGCGGAAATACCTGCCCGTCCCGGTCCAGGCGAAGTACGACCTGATCGGCTTCGATCCCCGGGGCATCGGCCGCAGCTCCCCGGTCGAGTGCGGGCTGAACAAGCAGGACCAGAAATGGCCGCGCCAGTACAGGGACAAGACCTTCGCCGGCGATGTGGCCTGGGCGAAGGGCGTCGCCGGCAAGTGCCGGGCCAACGTCGGGGAGAGACTGTCCCACATCACCACCCGTAACACCGCCCGGGACATGGATGTGATCCGCGCGGTGCTGGGCGAGAAGAAGATCTCCTACTTCGGGGGCTCCTACGGCACCTATCTCGGAGCCGTCTACACCCAGATGTTCCCGCAGCGCTCCGACCGGTTCGTGCTGGACAGCGCCGTCGACCCGAAGCTGGCCTGGCGCGGGACCTTCCAGCTCTGGGGCTCGGACGCCGAGCGCGCCTTCAAGCGCTGGACCGAGAACACCGCGCGGCGGAACGCGGAATTCGGTCTGGGCGACACTCCGGCCGCCGTGAGCCGGACGTTCTGGGACATCATCCGCCAGGCCGACCGCAAGCCCATCACGATCGGCGATACACCGTTCACGGGCGCGGAGATCCGGGACCTGATGCGCGCCCAGTTCTTCACCGTCCAGAACGCGGCCGAGGCGGTCGTCATGCTGAGGGACGCCGCCGCCGGAAAGCCGACCCCGGAGATTCCCCACGGCGAGGAGAACGACAACTTCTTCTCCTCGTTCTGGTCCATCATCTGCGGAGACACCCGCACCTGGTCGAAGGACCCTCAGACCTACCGCGAGGAGTCGATCCGCGACCGGGCGAAGTACCCGCTCTACGGTGACTTCGCGTCCAACATCACGCCCTGTGCCTCCTGGGACAAGGCCGTCGAGCCCGCGACGGCCGTGGACAACAGGGTCCCGTCGCTCATCGTGCAGAACGAGTGGGACTCCCAGACCCCGCTGTCCACGGCAGAGGGCATGCACCGGGCCCTCAAGGGCTCCCGCCTGGTGACGGTCGACGAGGGCGAGGGCCACGGCGTCTACGGCTTCAACGAGTGCGCGGACGGCGTGACCGACGCCTATCTCCTGACCGGGAAGCTCCCGGCCGGGAACGTGACCTGCGGGGTGACCCCGGCCGACGCCTCCGCCCGGAGCGCGGAGCCCCGTTCCTTCCCGGTCACTCCCCTGCCGCCGGCCCTGAGGGCCCGCTTCTGACCCCTGCCCGTACGGCCCTCATCAGCCGACTGCCGCGGCCGGTCACCGCCGGCCGCGGCCTTCGGCTGCGGATAATCGAGGTGCGGGGCGGGTCGGGGCTGGCCTAAGGTCGATGCCTGTGGAACCGCTCAGCGAAAAACAGATCCGCTCATCCTTCGTGAACTGCACCAAGGGTGAGGCCGCGCGGCTGCGGCTGCCGTCCGACTTCGCCGAACTGCCCTGGCAGGACCTGGATTTCCTGGGGTGGGTGGACCCGGGAGCGCCGTTGCGGGCGCATCTCGTGCTGCCCCGGGAGCAGGGCCCGGTGGGAATCTCCCTGCGGGTGCCCTCCGTGAGCCGCACCAGCGCGGTGAAGTCCAGTATGTGCCAGATCTGTCTCACAGGTCACGCTTCCTCCGGGGTCACCCTGCTCGCCGCCCCCTTGGCCGGCGCCCGGGGCCGCGAGGGCAACACGGTCGGCGTCTACATCTGCGCGGATCTCGCCTGCCCCCTCTATGTGCGCGGCAAGCGGCAGCCGAAGCTTCGCACCGGGCGGTACGAGGAGTCCCTGACCCAGGACGAGCGCCTCGCGCGCATGTCGGGCCACCTGGACGCCTTCGTGGCCAAGGTCACCGCGGCCTGAGCCGCGCTCCGGGCGTCCCGGCCGGCCGCCGGTCGGCCGGCGTACGCCGTGTGGCCGCCGCGCCGATCCTCCGGCGGGCGGCCCGCGAGTCCGGGGCACCGGGGCATCAGCCCGGACCGCCCCGTCTTCAACGACTGGGCCCCGCCCGGCACGCCCTGTCCATCACACTCCCAAGGCGCCGGCCGTCGGTGATCGTCGAGCGCCGTGTGCAGCGAGGAGATGCATGACCGGATCGGTGCTGCCCGAAGCGCTCAGCTCCTGCACCAGCTCGCAGTTTCTGGTGATCCTGGTGGAGACCCACTCGCGCAGCCATGCGGACAGCTGTGGCAGCGGCAGGTCGGACGGGGCCAGGCCGGCGAGCACACACCCGGTCGCCGCCGCGCCGCCGACGTTGACGACCACGTCCGGCAGGACGGTGCGGCCGGACTCACGCAGCAGCCGGCGGGCCGGGCCGGTGCAGCTCATGTTCCCGCCCTCGACCACCGTGCCGGCGCGGACCTCGGGCACCGCGGCCTCGTCGACCGCGGACGCGGACGCCGCCAGCACCAGCACATCGGCGTCGATGTGCAGCCACGCCCGCCCGGACCCGTGCACCCTGACCGCCGCGGGCAGCCGCGCCCGGTCGATCGTGCCGTCGCTGCCGGTGAGCGCGGTGAGCGCGGCGACGGGCAGCCCGCGCTGGTCCTCGATCGTGCCCTGTACGTCGGCCACCGCCACCACCCGGTGGCCATGGGCGGCCAGGTGGTGGGCCACCGCGCGCCCGACGGTGCCGAACCCCTGGATCACGATGCGCTGCGGGGCCTTCGCGCCCGAGGCGCGAAGGGCGCCGAGCACCGCGACGGCCACCCCGAACCCGGTGATGTCGGCCATGTGGTCCCACAGTTCGCCCCAGCCGACGGTGAGGCGGGTCGCTCCGGGCCGGGCGGCGACGTCGTATCCGGCGGCCTCGAAGGCCAGTTGCCGGTCGGCGTAGGTGGTGCCCTGGTCGCAGCCCAGATACACCCCGCCGTGCAGGAGCGGGGCCGCGGCGCGGCCGAACTCCCGCATCACCGTGTGCCGTTCGACGGCGGCCCCCGGGCCGGGCGCGATGCCGGCCTTGGCACCGCCGATGGGAAGGCCGACCAGCGCCAGCTTATGGGTCATGGCCCTGGCGAGGTGGGCCAGCTCCCGCTCGGTCACCGCCGGGGTCATTCTGGTGCCCCCCATGGCCAGACCGTCGACGAGGGAGTCGACGACGACCCACCCTCGCGCGTCGCACCCCGGCATGGTCAACGTGGTGGAGAGCAGGGGCCGGTTCGTATCGGCCACCTCCTGCGGGGAGAGCGTCCGGCTCATCGCGCACCTGTCTCCGCGGCGGTCCGCTGCCGCAGGCTCCGGGGACGCATATCGGTCCATACGCGTTCGATGTGCGCGAGACACTCCTCCTTCGCACCGTGCACGCCGACCTCTCGCCAACCGGCCGGCGGCTCGCGGTCGGCGGACCAGATCGAATACTGCTCCTCGTCGTTGACGACGACCTTCCACTGCTCAGGTGTCTCGCTGGTCATGCCATTACCTCCAGGTGTCGTTTGATTCCACTGATTCCGCGCTCCGCCAGGTCGGCGGGCGGGTGGCGTCGCGGCAGCGGTCGAAGTCGTCCAGCCACTCCGGCAGGCTGCCGGCGCGCAGGAGTCCCGTGCCGATGAGGACACCGGCGAACCCTTCCCGGATCAGCCGCGCGGCCTCATCCGGTCGCCGGATGCCGCTGGCGCTCACCGGGCATCGGGTACCGCCGCTCCGCACCGCGGGCAGAAGCGACAGGCTTCGCCCGAGGTCGCCCGCGCCGCGTTCGCGGGTGGCGATGTCCTTGTTGTTCACCGCGACCACGCACTCCCCGGCACGTGGCACACGGCGGCTCTCCTCCTCGGTGGTCACCTCGACGAAAGGAGTCAGACCGAGCCGCAGGCTGTGGTCGACCAGGTTGCCCAGGGTCGACCGCGGCAGCAGCGCGGCGGTGAGCAGGACCGCGGAGGCGCCGGTCTCGCGGGCCTCGTCCACTTGGCCCCGGCGGGTGATGAAGTCCTTCTGCAGCAGCGGGAGGTCCGTCGCCTCCGCGACCTCCCGCAGCAGGTCCTGAGTACCGCCGAACCATCGCCCGGTCACCACGGAGAGGCACGGTGCGCCGGCGTCCTGGTACTCGGCGACGATGCGCGCGACCGACCGGCCGCCGAACAGGTCACGGCCTGCGGCGTCCTGCCGCTTGAGCTCCATGATCACCGGTCGGCGGGCGCCCAGGAGCGCCTCGGTGAACCCGGCCGTCATATGACCGCCCCGCTGTCGTCCGCCGCTCGCCAGCCCCGCCGCACGGCCATGACCCGATCGGCCCGCAGCCGTCCGCCGAGGTCTCTGGCCGCCGTGTCCAGATCGATCCCCCGGAAGCGGGGGTGCTCCACCACAGCCTGGTACTCCGCCCGGTTGTCGGCCGAGATTCCGCCGGCGAGCAGAAACGGCCGCGCGATACGGTCCGCGATCTCGATGACGGCCGCGCACTCCAGCTGTCGCGCGGTGCTGCCGATCCGGCCGTCCTCGGCGACCGCGTCCAGCAGGAAGAGATCCGTTCCCGCCCGCTCGTACGACGCGATCAGGGGCCGCTCCACACATCCGTCCGCGGCGATGTGCAGCACCTTGATCACGGTGAGATCCCCGGCGGCCTTCAGCGCGCGGATCATGCCCGGCGGCTGATAGCCGTGCAGCTGGACCCACCGCACCCGGGCGTCGGCCATCGTCCTGTGCACTGTCTCGGCGTCGTCGAGGAAGGTGACGAGTACCGGGCGGAGCCGTGCCGTGCGATGGGCGGCTGCGGCCAGTGCCGACAGCTCATCTGCCGACAGCTCCGCATGACCGCCTGGAATGCCGTGCCAGAGGCCGACGAGATCGGCTCCGGCCGCATCGAGCGATGCCATGTCCCCGGCCGAGACAGCGCCGCATATCTTGACCAGCATCAGAGGTCACAGCCCCAGCATCGATGCGATGCGGTTGCGCTGGATCTCCGAGGTGCCCGAGTAGATCGGGCCGGCCACCGCGTCGCGCAGGTCCTTCTCCAGGCCGTACTCGGTCAGATATCCGCTCCCGCCGAAGATCTGCACGGCCGCCAGTGCGGAGGCGAGGTTGCTCTCACTGGCGAGCAGCTTGCTGACGGCGATGTCCGTCGTGACGTTCTCGCCGTCCATCAGCCGGGCCGCGGTGTCGTAGAGCCATTTCCGCGCGGTGTCCAAGCCGATCCGCATGTCCACGATTTTGTTGGAGACCGATTGGTACGAGCCGATCGGCTTGCCGAACTGGATGCGTTCCTTGGCGTATTCGACACAGCGGTCGAGCCGGTACCGCATCTGTCCGGTGTTGATGATGAAGGAACAGAGGATCTCCCACTTCATCACATGGTCCAGGACGAGAAAGCCGGAGCCGACTCTGCCGATCACGGCGGACGCGGGAATTCTGCAGTCGTCGAAGTGCAGCTCGCTCAGCGGCGAGGTTCTCAGCCCCATTTTGGCGACGGGCTCTCCGATGACGAGCCCCGGAGTGTCCCGTTCCACGGCGAAGGCGGTGATGCCGAACGGGCCGCCGTCCGGGTGGGTGCGCGCGTAGACCACGAACAGGCCGGCCACCGGGCCGTTGCTGACGAAGGACTTGCTGCCCCGCAGCACGAAGTCATCGTGTTCGCGCGTCGCCGTCGTCCGCATGGCCAGCGCGTCGGAGCCGCTCTCGGTCTCGGTGATCGCGTGTGCGCCGATCGTCTCACCCGAGCAGATGCCCGGCAGATAGCGCTGTTTGAGCTCCTGCGACCCGAACCGCTGGAGGGGGACGCCGGAGCTGACCATATGGGTGGCGACCGAGAAGTTCAGTCCGCCGTCGCGACACCCCCTGCCGAGCTCCTCCAGTACGTACATGGTGGTGAGCAGGGACTGGCCGAGCCCGCCCCATCGCTCGTCGAACGGCAGGCCCAGAATTCCGGACTCCTGGATGAGCTTCCACTGGTCCTGCGGAAAGACGCCTTCGGCGTCCCGCTCGATGTCGCCCGCGCTCAGCGCCTCGCACCAACGGCCGATCCCCTGCCGCAGTGCGGTCTGGTCGGCGTTCCATCTGATCACGTGTCATTCCTGTTAGTACTGGGAGAAGTCGGTCGAGTCCAGGCTGTGCCGCTCGCCGCCGCGCAGCGCGGGCGAGAACACGCACACCAGGCGGAGGTCTTCTTCCTCACCCGCGATGAGGAAGTGGGCGTCATGCTGATCGAGTGCGTAGAAGGTGCCGGGCTCGATCGGGTGTGATGTGCCGGTGGAGTCCACCACCTCCCCCGTGCCTTTGATGCAGTAGCAGGCTTCCAGGTGGCGCCGGTACTCCAGTCTGGACTTGGTGCCGGCGCGTACCGTGGTGTCCGTCATCGAGTAGCCCATGCCGTCGGATTCGAGAAGAAACCTGCGGCTGAGCCCATTGCCCCAGTCCACGGTCGTCACCTCGTCAAGACGTCGGACAATCATGGGGTGGTCCTCCTACCCGGTTTGATGAATGCGGTGAAAGGGTTTGTATAAAGGCGTGGAATTCGTCGACCACATCGGCCTTTTCGGCGAGGGCGTGCTCGATGCGGGCGACCCCGGCGCTGCCCACGACCGCGGCGTCCGCGCCGAGGCTGTGCAGCATGGCGATGTCGGCCCGTGACCGGACGCCGAATCCGACGGCGATCGGCACGGCGGTCGCCGTCCGCAGTTCGGCCACCGCGGCGGACAGCTCATGGCGGCCGGCGGTGAGGGCGCCGCCGCTGCGGCCGTAGTGGGCCACCAGATACAGATAGGCGGAGGCGTACTCGGCGGCCTCGGCCTTCACCTCGGCCGCCGACGTGGCGTAGCAGGTGGCCACCATGGGCAGCCCGGCCTGCCGCACCGCTTGGCGATAGCCCCCGCGCAGTCGCGGCGGCAGGCCGTGGACCAGCAGTCCATCGGCGCCCGAGTCGGCGACCCGGCGGACGAAGTCCGGCATGGACATGGGTTTGACCGTGTGGCTCCAGTCGGCCAGCAGGGCGACCCGCAGGTGGTTCAGCCGAGGTCTGATCCCGCTGAGGAAATCGAGCACCTCGCGGAGCCCGATGCCGTCGGCCAGTGCTCGCTCCGCCGATCTGCGGTTGACCGCTCCATCGGTGACCGAGTCGGGAAAGGGCACCGCCAGCTCCAGGCAGTCCACCCGGCAGTCGTCGAGCATCCGCATGAGATCCGCGAGCACGGGCAGCGGCGGGTCCCCGGCGTTGAGGAAGACCGCCAGGCCGGGCTGGTCCGGCGGCCGACGCGCGAAGAACTCGCTCACCGCACGCCCCTCGGATCCGCCGCCCTGTGCGCCGGCTGTGCGCGCATGCGGTTGACGAGGTCGAGTGCGCCGCCACCGCGCAGGGCGTCTTCCGCCGCCGCGATCGCCTCGGGCCACTCTTCGATGCGCCCGCCAGCGACGGCCAGTGCGGCGGCGTTCCAGCAGACGGTCCGCGTCGCCAGACTCGTGCCGTTCCCGGACAGCACATCGAGGAAGTGCTCGACCACCGTCGTATCGTCTCCGGTCGGCCGCAGCTCCGTGATCCCGCCCGGGGCCCGGCCGGGCGCGTCGGCTCGCAGCTGTATCTCGCCGGAGCCGTCATTGGTGTAGATGACGTTGTCGACGGAGCTGACCAGCTCATCGATACCCAGGTCATTGGCGCACAACCAGATCTTCCGGTCGGCGACGGCAGCGGCGATGTGCCGCAGACCTGGCAGCAGCGAAGGGTCCGAGACGCCGACGAGCTGGGCCGAGACCGGCATCGCGGCCAGGAACGGCCCCACCTTGTTGATGAAACCGCCGAGCGTCCGCAGATCCAGCGGAAGGATGCTCTTCGCCAGCGCCATCACCTCGCGCGGGTACACGAAGTGTCCGGGAAAGGCGATGCCGAAGCGCTCCAGCGTGGCCTCGGTCTGCCCGTACGAGACGGTCAGTCCGATGCCGAGCCGTTCGAGCAGGTCGAAGGAGCCGCAGGTGCTGGAGTAGGCGCGAGAGCCCGTCTTGACGACACGGACGCCCATCGCGGCGGCGACGAACGCCGACGCGGTGGAGATGTTGAACGTTCTCGGCCCTCCCCCGGTGCCGACGATGTTGACGGTGTCGTCCAGCCGCACGTCGACCGGCGGCCTGCGCTCATCGAGCGAACGGAGCAGCGCGCTCAGCGTGGACTGATCGGGCATACGGGTGGAGAGCGAGGTCAGCAACGCCACCGTCTCGCCGGGCTGGAGAGCCCCGTCATGCAACCGGTCCCAGAAGGACCGCCACATCCGCTGATCGACGGAGCGATTCCCGGTGAGCAGCGCGATGAGCACGTCGTGCATGACTAGTCGGACTCCGGCCGGCGCCGGTGGGCGTCCTCGATGAATCTGCTGATCGCGTCGACCGAGCGGAAGCTGTTCGGGTCGAGGTCGAGTTCATCGGCGCGCAGATCGAACCGGTCTTCGAGCCATGCCATCGTCTTGAGCAGGCCGAGGCTGTCGATGACCCCGCCGTGCACAAGATCGTACTCGGAGTCCAGTTCGGTTACGCTGACGTCCGGCAGGAACTCGTCGATGATGAACTGCTTCACCGCGTCGGTGTGTTTCACGTCAGCTTTCCTTCGTTCGGCTGTGGTGGGGGTAGGCGCGTTCGACGAGCGTGTGGTCGATCTTTCCGGTGGAAGTCCTCGGCAAGGGATCGTCCACGATGCGCATGGCCGAGGGGATCGCGGTGAGGGGAAGTCGTTGGGCGCAGTGCCGGCGCAGTTCCAGACTGTTCAGCCGACTGGCCGGGGCGCGTCGGACCACACTGCGCAGCAGACGGCCGGCCAGGGGGTCGGGCGCCGCCACCACCGCCGCCTCGACGACTTCCGGATGCTCCAGCAGCACCTGCTCGACCTCGTGGATGTTGACCCGTACCCCGCGGACCTTGACCTGGTGATCGTTCCGGCCTTCCAGTGTGATCCGGCCGTCCCGGTCGCGACGCACGAGGTCGCCGCTGCGGAAGTAGCGCAGTTCCTCCTGGCCGTGGAGGCGGGTCGTGAACTTGTCCGCGTTCTGTTCCCGGTCGAGGTATCCCTCGGTCTGGAACGGCGTGGTGACATGGAGCTCGCCGGTTCCCGGACCGGTCAGGATCTCGCCGTCGGCGCCGACGATCACGGCATGGACCCCGGGCAGCGGGCGACCGATCGGGACCGGTTCGCCCGTCGGCTCGGTGCCGTCGACCTCATGGATGAAGCTGTCGTTGGTCTCGGTGCAGCCGTAGACGTTGTAGAGCCGCGCGGTGCCGAACAGCCGTGGCAGTTCGGCGAGGCAGCGGGCGGGCAGGCTGTCTCCGGTGAAGATGACGTGCTCGACGGTGTCGAGCCGCTGGTGGCGCTCCGCGGCGGCGTCGGTCAGCAGTTGGTAGAACATCGGCACCGCTTGGACGAGCTGGACTCCATGACGCGCGATGAGATCGAGCAGATGGCCGGCGTGGGTGGCCTGCGCCGGGTCGACCAGGACGACGCGACCGCCGTGTTTGAGCGTGGCCCAGATGTCCAGCAGGCACAGGTCGAAGTTGAGCGGGGCGTAGTTGAGCACCGTCGTGCCCCGGCGGATCCGGAACTGTTCCCCGGCCCAGTCGGTGAAGCGGTCCACCGCGCCGGTGCTCAGGGGCACGATCTTCGGCTGCCCGGTGGAGCCGGATGTGGTGAACATGAAGGACACATCGGCCGGCTCGGTACGGTGTGGCTGCGCCGGTCCGGCCGGGCGCACCGGGAGCGGTGGCTCGGCCGGGTGCACCGAGAGCGGTGGCTCGGGCGGGTGCACCGAGAGCGGTGGCTCGGGCGGGTGCACCGGGAGCTGTGGCTCGGGCGGGGGCGCCGGGGGGCTCTCCGGCGACAGCACATGCCGGCAGCCGGCCTCTTCGAACAGCCTGCGCAGCGATTCGGGTGGCAGGGTCGGCGACGGCAGCAGAAAACTCCGTCCCTCCATCAGACAGGCGAGTACTGACGCGATCGCCGACGGCGACTTGGCGGCCAGGATGCCGATGGGGCCGTCCGCACCCGGTGCGAGCCGTCCGATCCGGGAACGCTCCCGGTTCGCCAGCTCATGGAGTTCGCCATAGGTCGTCTCTTCGCCGTGCCAGACCAACGCCGGACTATCAGGGTGACTGGCGGCATGAGAGACAAATGAGCTTACCAAGTTCTGCTGCGGCGTCATGACGTCTCCGAAGTTCACGCGACGGGTTATCTTAAATCATTCGGCTTCAATGACGACTCGTCACGATAGCGCTGCCCGACCGGTTCTCGGCAACAAACGAATTTCCATGTGACTACGCCCGGAAATGACCGATGTTAAGAACAGGTCAATATTGCTCGAACACAGCGGCTTCGCGTCTTTAAGCTCCCCTTAGATGGTGCCTGACCAGCATCAATGCCTCATCCTCCGCGATGCGGGATCGGGGTGCTCATAAATGACGGAGCAGCACGGCCCGTTGGCCCGCCGCCGTGGTGATGCTATCCGCCGAAGTCGGTTGAGTGCCACAAATATTTCTTGACGCTTCAATCCTTCTGCTTGATCTTGCCGAGCGGAGGAGGCGTCATCTAGCATTCGGTGCACTGCTCACGAACTTACGAATCAGCAGGGGCATTATGTGTCGCTGAAGAGTTCTCAATCGCCGTGAAAGGTGAATCCATCATGCCTGGATCCGATCGGCGCATGGACGCTCCGGCAATGTTGTCATTCGCACAGCAACGGCTGTGGTTCCTCGACCGGCTGCGGCCGGGCCGGCCGGATCACAATGTCCCGACCGGGGTTCGTCTGCGGGGCCGGCTGGACCGAGGGGCGCTGGTGCTGGCGCTGACCGAGGTGGTGCGGCGGCACGAGGTGCTGCGCGGCAGGGTCGTCGTCATCGATGACAGCCCGTACCAGGTCACGGAGCCGGTCGAGACGTTCGTGCCGACCATGACCGATCTGGCGCACTTGCCTGCGGCGCAGGCCCAGGAACGGGCTCAGGAGCTGATGGCGGCCGATGCGGCCACCCCGTTCGATCTCGCTGCCGCGCCGATGCTGCGGGCTCGGCTGATCCGCGTCGCCGACGACGACCATCTGCTGCTGCTGGTGTTCCATCACATCGCCTTCGACGGCTGGTCGCTGTCGGTGCTGTGGCAGGAGCTCTCCACCGCGTACCGGGCCGCCGCAGCCGGCCGCCCGGTCGTCTTGGCGGAACTGCCGATCCAGTACGCGGATTTCGCCGACTGGCAACGGGGCTGTCAGTCCGGAGCGGCACTGCGGGCTCAGCTCGCCTACTGGCGGGATCGGCTGGCCGGGCAGAGCCCGCCGGCGTTCCCGACGGACCGGCCACGCCCCGCGCTCTGGTCGGGCCGCGGCGACCAGGTCGAGATCGAGGTCCCCGCGGAGCTCGCGGATCGGACCCGGGCGCTGGGGCGCACCCACGAGGTGACGCCGTTCATGACGCTGCTGGCCGCCTTCCAGGTCCTGATCGCGCGCTACTCGGGGGAGCACGACGTGCCGGTGGGGACACCGATCTCCGGGCGAACCCGGATCGAGGTGGAGCCGCTGATCGGATTCTTCGTCAACACCCTCGTACTCCGTCCCGATCTGTCGGGCGATCCGAGCTTCGCCGAGGTGCTCGGCCGGGTGCGCCGATGCGCGGTGGACGCCTATGCCCACCAGGACGTTCCCTTCGAACGGCTGGTGGAGGAGGTGCGGCCCGAACGCGATCTCGGCCAGCACCCGCTGTTCACGGTCATGTTCCAGCTGGACGAGCCGTCCGCGCTCCCGGCCGGCCTGCCGGGGCTGGAGGTGAGCGCCCTTCGGATTCCGCAGACCATCGTGAAGTTCGACGTCGAGGTCTCCATGACCGACCGCGGCGATCACTTCACCGGTGTCGTCCGCTACGCCGCCGATCTGTTCGCTCACGACACGATGCGGCAGCTCGCCCAGGACTACCGCTCGGTGCTCGATCACCTCGTCAGCAGTCCCGAGCAGCCGATATCGGCGTGGGAGCCGCCTCTCGGCCGGCGGGTGAGCCGGTCCGGCCCCGCCGCGCGACCCGATGCCGGGCCGGGCGAGCAGAGTGCCGCGCCCTCCACCGAGACCGAGCTTCTCGTCCTCGACATCTGGGCCGAGGTGCTCGGCGCCGCCCCGGAGAGCGTGCATGACGACTTCTTCGCGCTGGGCGGGCACTCGCTGCTCGCGTCGAAGGTCATGTCCCGGCTCAGCCGGGCGCTCGACCTCGAACTGCCGGTCGCCCTGCTCTTCTACCACCCCACCGT
>NZ_VCLA01000136.1:13449-21943 GCF_009600885.1 Streptomyces jumonjinensis | reverse complement strand
ACGGCTCCGTACCGAACGCGGACGGCTCCGCACCGAACGGCTCCGTACCGAACAACTCCGTACCGGCCACCGCCCGTGCGCTGCTCGATCAGCGTATTCGCGCTGCGCGCAGGAAGACCGCCGGGGACGGCACGGGCTCGGCGGTACCGCCCCGCCCCGAGGGCGCGCGGACGGCGTCGTTCACCCAGGAACGCATGTGGTTGGTCGAGCAACTCTCCAACGGCCCGGACAGCACCGCCGGCCCAGACGGCCGAGACGGCTCCGCGATGTACAACGTCCACGAGGTCTTCCGGCTGCGCGGCCCGCTGGATGTGGCCGCCCTCGGCCACGGTCTCTCGGAGCTCATACGCCGCCATGAAGTCCTGCGCACCGTCTTCCCCGAGCGGGACGGACGGCCCGAGCCCTCGGTCTCCCCGGCGCGGCAGCTCGAACTCACCACGACCGATCTCCGATCCGAGCCCGCAGCGCTGAGAACAGAGCGCGCTCTCGCACTCGTGCACGCCGAGATCCGTCGCCCGTTCGACCTGACCGCCGCCCCGCTGCTGCGCGCGTCGCTGGTGCGGGTCGGCGAGAACGACTGCTATCTGGTGGTCGTCGTCCATCACATCGCGGTCGACGGCTGGTCGATGCCGCTGTTGTGGGACGACCTGTCGGCGATCTACCGGAGCCGGTTGGACGGCCGGGAGCACCAGCTGCCGCCCTTGGCGATCCAGTACGCGGATTTCGCGCACTGGCAGCGGAAGCAGCTGACCGGTGAGCGCCTGCGCGGCCGGCTGGAGTACTGGAGCGACCAGCTGTCCGGAGTGTCCCCGCTGGACCTGCCGACCGACCGACCACGCGGCCCGGTCCGCTCGGGCCGGGGCGAGCGGATCACGTTCACGGTGCCCGAGGAGCTGATCGAGCGGTTGCGGCTGATGGGTCAGCGGCACGGCGCGACGTTGTTCATGACGCTCCTCGCCGGGTTCCAGGCATTGCTCGCCCGCTACAGCGGACAGTCCGACGTGGCGGTCGGAACACCGGTCGCGGGGCGGAACCGCCCGGAGCTCGATCCGCTGGTGGGCTCGTTCATCAACACCCTGGTCATCCGGACCGATCTCTCGGGCGACCCCGGCTTCGCCGACCTCCTCGACCGGGTCCGCCGGACCTCGGTGGACGCCTATGCGCACCAGGACGTCCCCTTCGAACGGCTGGTGCAGGAACTGCGGCCGGAGCGCGGCCTCGACCGCAACCCGTTGTTCCAGGTGATGTTCGCGGGGCTGTCCGGCGCGGGCCCCGAACTGCGGCTGCCGGGGGTGGAGGTCGAACAGATCGAGGTCGACAACGGCACGGCCAAGGTCGATCTCAGTCTGGTGATGGCCGACCGGCCGACCGGGACGACCGGCACCATGGCGTTCGACACCGACCTGTTCGACCGGGCGAGCGTGGAGCGTCTGGCCGGCCATTACCTGCGGCTGCTGGACGGCGCGTCGAGCGACCCCGAGCGTCCCGTCTCTCGTCTGGACCTGCTCACCGACGCCGAGCGCACACGGCTGCTGGTGGAGACCAACGCCACCGACGCGCCCATCCCCTCGGATCTGTGCGTGCACGAACTGGTCGAGCGCCAGGCCCGGCTGACCCCCGACGCGGTGGCGGTCCGCTGTGGTGATCAGCGGCTCACGTATCAAGAGCTCGACCGCGGGGCCAACCGGTTGGCCCGGTATCTACGGGACCGGGGCGCGGGGCCGGAACGCCTGGTCGGCGTGTGTCTGCCGCGCTCGGCGGACCTGGTCACAGCCCTGCTGGCCGTGCTCAAGTCCGGCGCCGCCTATCTGCCGCTCGACCCGGACCTGCCGGCCCGGCGACTGTCGTTCATGCTCGCCGACGCCGAGGTGCCGCTGCTGCTCACCGAGCGATCGCTGGCCGGCCGGCTGCCGGAGAGCGGCGCCGCGATCGTGTGGACGGACACCGAGGCGCATCTGATCGCGGCCCGGTCCGAGGAACCGCTGCCGGCAGCGGCGGCGCCGGCCAACCTCGCGTACTCGATCTACACCTCCGGCTCCACGGGGCGCCCCAAGGCCGTGCTGGTCCCGCACGAGGGCGTGGTCAACTATCTGGTGGTCCGCGGCCGGCAGCTGGACCTCAGCGGGTCCGATGTCGTCGCCTCGGTGGCCTCGATCTCCTTCGACGTCCTCGTTCCCCAGGTGTTCATGCCCCTGGCCTGGGGCGCGAGCGTGGTGATCGCACCGCCGGAGGTCGCGGTCGACGGGCCGCGGCTCGCGGAGATGATGCGCGAGTTCGGCGTCACCACGCTCATGGCCACACCGGCGACCTGGCTCCTGCTGCTGGACAGCGGTTGGCAGGGCGGGCGGTTCCAGGCGATCTGCGTGGGCGAGCCGCTCCAGCCCCAGCTGGCCCGGCGTCTGCTCGGCGTGGTGTCCACGCTGTGGAACGGATACGGCCCCACTGAGGCGTCCGTCGGCTGTGTCACCCGGGAGGTGGACGCCGAGCGGGATCTGGACCGGTCGGGCGGGTCCGTCCCCATCGGCCGCCCGCTCGGCAACCTCCGGATCCATCTGCTGGACCAGGCCGGCGCCCCGGTGCCGGTCGGCGTGCCGGGTGAGATCCACATCGGTGGAACCGGTGTCACCCGGGGATACGCCAACCGGCCGGGACTGACCGCCGAACGGTTCGTACCCGACCCGTACCGCAGCGGCGAGCGGCTGTACCGGACCGGTGACCTGGCGCGGTATCTGCCGGACGGCAATCTCGTCTTCCTCGGCCGGACCGATGAGCAGGTGAAGATCCGGGGGTACCGCATCGAGCTCGGCGAGATCGAGACCGCGTTGTGCGCGCAGCCGGGTGTCGCCAGGGCGGCGGTCACGGTGCGGGGCAGCGGGGCGGACGCCGAGCTGGCCGGATATGTGGTGTGGCAGGACCGATCCGGCGATCCGGCGGGCCTGCGGCACGCGCTGCGCGAGACCCTGCCGGAGTTCATGGTGCCGGCGACGCTGACCGCGCTCGACCGGATTCCGCTGACCACGAACGGGAAGGTGGATCGCGGGGCCCTGCCCGCTCCCGCCCCCCGCGGTCACGATGTGTCCGTGCTGCCGCCGCGGGATCTGCTGGAGCTGCGGATGACCAGGATCTGGGAGCGGGTGCTGGGCGTTCCCCGGGTCGGGGTGCGGGACGGCTTCTTCGATCTGGGCGGGCATTCGCTCAAGGCGGTCGAGCTCGTGGAGGCGATCCGCCGGGAGCTGGGAGTCACCGCACCGCTCAGCACGGTGTTCCGTCATCCCACCGTCGAGGGTCTCTGCGCGGAGCTGCCCACCGCGCCGGCGGCGCTGCGGCAGCTCGTGGTTCCCCTGGCGGAAGGCGATCAGGGGCAGGCGCCGCTGATCCTGGTGTATCCGCAGGGCGGTGATGTGTGCGGCTATCTCCACCTGGCCGGACTTCTCACCGCGGGCCGGCCGGTCTACGGCCTTGAGGCCGTCGGCTACAACACCGACGAACAGCCGCTGGCCACCGTCGAACAGCAGGCGGAGCGCTGTCTGCGGGAGTTGCGGGCCGTGGCGCCCGATGGCCCCTACCTGTTGGCAGGCTGGTCCTTCGGTGGGCTGGTCGCCTTCGAGATGGCCCGTCTGCTGGAGAGCGAGGGGAGTCCACCGGAGTTTCTGGGGATCATCGACGTCGGAGCGCCCGGGTCCATGAGCGGGCCCGGCGACCGCGCGATGAACAGGCCCGGCGACCACGCTGTGAACAGGTCGGACGAGCGCGACACCAGCAGGTCCGGCGACCGCGACACCAGCAGGCCGGACGACCGCGACACGAGCGGGGCCGCCCGGTTCGCGATCGCCGCCGGAGTGCCCGCACGGGATGTCGACGACCTCGATGAGCGGGACGTCCTCTCGCTGCTGCTGCGTGACGCGCACACACGGGAGCGGCTCCCCGCGCGGGTGCGCACCGAGCAGATGCGGCGCATGATGCGGGTCTTCACCGCCAACGGCGACGCCGTCACGCGCTACCGCCCGACCGCGCGGCTCCGTACGCCCATCCACCTGTTCATGAGTACCGGGACCCATCCCACGCTCACCGGCCCGGCGGTGGTTCCCGCGCTGTGGCGGGAGCGCACCGAGGGGGCGCTGAGTGTGGTCGAGGCGTCCGGCAACCACCACGACATGCTGTCGCCGCCGCATGTCGCGTCCTTCGCCGACGCGCTGTCGGCGATTCTGGAGGAGCTCGGATGACCACCGCACACGAGATGCCGCTTTCGTCGGCGCAGTCCGGTGTCTGGTTCGCCCACCATCTGCGTCCGGGCAGCTCCGTCTACAACACCGGCGAGTATCTGGACATCCCCGGCCCGGTCGACGGGGAGCTGTTCGAGCGTGCGCTGCGGCGCGTGGTGGACGAGACCGAGTCGCTGCGCGTCCGTTTCACCGTGGGCCCCGATGGCCCCCGGCAGGTCCTCTCCCCCGCGCCGGACTGGCCGATGCACCATGTCGACCTCACCTCGGCGCCTGATCCGCGACGGGCGGCCGAGGAGTGGATGCGCACCGACCTGTCCACGCCGGTCGAGCTCACCCGCGGCCCGCTGTTCTGCCAGGCCCTGTTCAAGATCGCGCCGGACCGCTTTCTCTGGTATCAGCGCGTCCACCACATCGTGGTCGACGGTTTCAGCATGTCGCTCCTCGCACGGCGGGTGGCCAAGACCTACACCGGACTGGTCGCGGGCTCGGACCGCTCAGGGGCGGCCTTCGGCCCGCTGAGTCTTCTGCTGGAGGACGACTCGTCCTACCACGCGTCGGAACAGCGCGAGCGGGACCGGGCGTTCTGGACGGAACGCCTGGCCGGCCGGCCGGATCCCGTCAGCCTCGCCAGCCGGTCGGCGCCGGCCTCGGACAGCTTCCTGCGCCGTACGAGCAGCCTTTCCGCGTCCGCCGTGGCCGCGTTGCGGCGGGCCGGACAGCACGCCGGGTCGAGTTGGCCCACGGCCATGATCGCGGTGATCGCCGCGTATCTCCACCGTCTCAGCGGCGAGCGGGATGTCGTGCTCAGCATGCCGGTGACCGGGCGCATGGGCTCCTCCGGGCGAACCGTTCCCGGCATGGTGGCGAACGTGGTGCCGCTGCGGCTGCGGGTGCGTCCGGAGCACGGCCTGTCCGCTCTCGTCCGGCAGACGGCCGACGAGATCGGCGCGCTGCGGGAGCACCAGCGCTACCGCAGCGAGGATCTGCGCAGGGAGCTGGGCAGGGAGCTGGGCCCGGGGCAGTCGGAGCGGGCCCTGTTCGGCCCCGTCGCCAACATCATGTCCTTCTACTACCACGTCGAGTTCGCCGGGCTGCGCGCCACCGCGCACAACCTGTCCAACGGACCGGTCGAGGACCTTTCGATCTCCGTCTACGACCGGTCCGACGGCACCGAGCCGCGGGTCGACTTCGACGCGAATCCCGCGCTGTACTCGGATGCCGAGCTCACGGCCCACCAGGAGCGGTTCCTGCGCTTCCTGGACGCCGTCGTCACCGCCGATCCGGCCCAGCCGATCGGCAGGCCGGACATTCTCACCCCCGGCGAGCGGCACCGTACGGTGGTGGAGAGGAACCGCACCACGCACCCGTTGCCGCCCACGACGCTGCCGCGGGCTTTCGCGGCCGTGGTCGCACGCACACCCGATGCGACCGCCGTGGTGTTCGGCGACACCGTGCTCTCCTACGCCGAGTTGAACGCCCGCGCCAACCGGCTCGCCCACCGTCTGATCGCCATGGGCGTGCGCGGCGAGAGCACGGTGGCCGTGCTCATGGAGCGCTCCGCCGACGTCGTGGTGTCGGTGCTGGCGATCAGCAAGGCCGGCGGTGCCTATGTGCCGCTGGACACCCGGTCCCCGGTGGCGCGTCTGCGTCTCGTCATGGGCGAGACCGGGGCGGCCGTGCTGCTCACTCACCGGGCCGCCGGGAACCCCGAGCTGTCCCGTGACACTCCGACCGTGGTGGTCGACTCCGATCCCGGCCTCGCCGAGGAGCCGGCCGTCGACCCCGTCGTGGCGCCGCGTCCGGAGAACCTGGCCTGTGTCCTGTACACCTCGGGGTCCACGGGCACGCCGAAGGGGGTGGCCCTGAGCCACCGCAACGTCGCCAGCCTGACCGCGCAACGATGCTGGCGGAGCGAGGACGGCCCGCGGGTGCTCGCACACTCCCCGCACGCCTTCGACGCCTCGACCTACGAGTGGTGGGTGCCGCTGCTCAACGGGGGCCAGGTGGTCATGGCCCCGCCCGGCGAGCTGGATCTCGCGTCCTATCACCGGCTCATCGCCGATCACCGGGTCAGCGCTCTATGGCTGACGGCCGGGCTGTTCCGGGTGATCGCCGAGGAGTCCCCCGGCTGTCTGGCGCAGGTCGGCGAGGTGTGGACCGGCGGGGACATCGTGCCGGCCGATGCGGTACGGCGGGTGCTGGAGCGGTGTCCGGACACCGCGGTGATCGCCGGCTACGGCCCGACCGAGGCCACCACGTTCACCACGCGCAGTGTGCTGTACCCCGGCCGGGCCGTGCCCGATGTGGTGCCCATCGGCCGTCCGATGGACAACCGGCGTGTGTATGTGCTCGACGAGACGCTGTCGCCGGTGCCGCCGGGAGTGGCGGGTGTGCTGTATATCGCCGGCCCCGGTCTGGCGCGCGGATATCTGAACAGCCCCCGGTGGACCGCTCAGCAGTTTCTGCCGTGCCCGTTCGGCGGACCGGGCGAGCGGATGTACCGCACGGGCGATGTGGTGCGCTGGAACTCCGACGACGAACTGGAGTTCCTCGGCCGGGCTGATGAACAGGTCAAGCTCCATGGCTTCCGTATCGAGCTGGGCGAGATCGAAGCGGTTCTCGCCGAACATCCCGGCGTCGCCCAGGCGACCGTGGTCGCCGGCCCGAACGCTTCGGGCGACAAGCGTCTGATCGGCTATGTCGTGCCGACGGGCGGTTCGGGTCCCGACGCGGCCTCGTTGCGGGAGCACATCGCCGCGGCGCTCCCCGACTACATGGTGCCTTCCGCGTTCGTCACGCTCGACGGCTTCCCCCTGACCCGCAACGGGAAGATCGACCGGACCGCGCTGCCCGTTCCGGACAGCGCTCCGGCGGCGTCCGCGCAGAGGCCGGGAACCCCGGCGGAGGACGCCATGTGCGCTCTCTTCGCCGAGGTGCTCAACCGCTCCCCGGTAGGCGTCGACGACGGTTTCTTCGCGCTGGGCGGCGACTCCCTGCTCGCCACCCGGCTGATCAACCGGGTACGGGTGAGGTTCGGCCGTGAACTCACCCTGGGCGCACTGTTCCAGGCCCCCACGCCGGCCCGGCTGGCCGAAGCGCTCGACAGCGCCCCGGACAGCGCGGCGGTACCGGATCTCGCACGGCGAACCACAGCTCAGACAGCGATCACCGGGAGCAGTTCGTAATGGTCCACACCGTCCCCGACTCCGACGGCACTCCGGCGACGGCGGTGCTGGGGGTGTCCCAGGTCCGGCGCTACTACGAGCTCGTCGACGCAGGCGACGTGCCCGCGCTGGTCGCCCTGTTCGCCCCGGACGCGCGCTACCGCCGGCCCGGTTACCGGCCGATGGTCGGGCATGCCGAGCTGAAGCGCTTCTATCTCGACCAGCGGGTGATCCGTTCGGGCGTGCACACACTGGACACCGTGGTCGCGGCCGATGACGAGATAGCGGTGCACGGCTTGTTCCGCGGCGCGCTGCACGACGGCGGCCGGGTCGAGCTGCGGTTCGCGGACTTCTTCCGGATGACTCCGCAGGGCCGTATCTCGTCGCGGGACACCTTCTTCCATGTCCCGGCGGTCTGAGACGGTGGCCGCGCCCGGTGACACCGCGAACGCGAACCGCACGATCCATGTCGACCCCCGCTACAACGGCCCGCCGAACAGCGCCAACGGCGGATACGTCAGCGGTCTCATCGCCGCGCGGGCGCGGCGGATGCTGGAGACCGACGGCGATCTCGCGGTCCAGCTGCACGCCCCGCCGCCGCTGGGAACCGGCCTCCGGCTGACCCGGACCGGCAAGCGGGCGCACGTCTGGCACGGCGAGGACCTCATCGCGACCGCGTCGCCCCAGGTCTCCGTCACCGCTCCGGTGGATTCCGTGCCGCCGGCCGACGCGGAGCACGCCATGCGTCGTTACGAGGGGCACCGTTCCCATCCCTTCCCCACCTGCTTCGTGTGCGGTCCCGGCCATCGGGACGGTCTGCGGCTGGCCCCGGGCCCGGTCCCCGGCCCGGGGAACCAGGTCGCGTGCCTGTGGACACCGGACGCCGCCTGCGGCGACGGCACCGGCGCGGTCGCCGAGGAGCTGGTGTGGGCGGCGCTGGACTGCCCGGGGGGCTGGACGCTCGACCCGCTGCGAAGCCCGCTGGTGCTCGGCCGGATGGCGGCCCGGATCCCGGTCCTCCCCCGAGTCGGCGAGACCGTCGTCGTGGTCGGACGCGGCGTCCCCGGGGACGGGCGGGTCCACACCTGCACCACCGCACTCTTCCGC
>NZ_VCLA01000136.1:4655-13439 GCF_009600885.1 Streptomyces jumonjinensis | reverse complement strand
CGCGACCTGGGTGCGCTCGGCCCCTACAGGGACACTTCAGAACAGGAAAGCGGGAAGCAGTTGACCAAGACGGTCTTTACCACCGATATTCCGGGGTTCATCGGCAGTGGACGGCCGCCGTTCGACGCACGGAGCATCCATGAGCTGGTCGCCGAGCAGGCGCGACGGGCTCCGCACGCGCCCGCGGTCACCTGCGGCGGACAGACCCTGACGTATCAGCAGCTCAACGCCCGCGCCAATCTGCTCGCCGAGCGGCTTCGGGCGGCCGGCATGGCGCCGGAGGACGTCGTCGGAGTGCTGGTGCGGCGATCGCCGGAGCTGGTCGTGGCCCTGCTCGCCGTCCTCATCGCGGGCGGAGCGTATCTCGGGCTCGAACCGGACGACCCGCGGAGCCGGCATGAGCTGTTGCTCGAAGACGCCGGCGTGGGCATGGTGATCGTCGAAGACGGACTGCGGGACCGGGTGCCCGACACGGTCGTCGCGGTGGGGGAAGGCTCCCCCTCGGATCGGCCGACCGCCGAGCCGGCGGCTTTGGACCTCCCCTGCGACCCGGACCGGCTCGCCTACGTCAGCTACACCTCGGGCTCCACCGGCGAGCCCAAAGGCGTCGGCGTGCCCCATCGGGCGGTCGACCGCCTCGTCCGGGGCGCGGACTGGATGGAGATCCACTCCGACGACGTCTTCTTCCACATCGCGCCGGTCGCGTTCGACGCGTCCACGCTGGAGATCTGGGCTCCGCTGGTCAACGGCTGCCGGCTGGTCGTCTTCCCCCCGGGCGCGATCACCCTGGAGGAGGTGGCGCGAACCGTTCGCGCCGAACGCGTGACCGTGCTTCTGCTGACGACCGGGCTCTTCCATCAGATGGTGAGCTCCCATCCGGAAGCGTTCGCCGGGGTACGCCATGTCCTCACCGGTGGTGATGTGGCCTCGCCGAGCCATGTCGAGCGGTTGCTGACCGGATATCCGGGCCTGGTCTTCACCAACGGCTACGGGCCGACCGAGAACACCACCTACACGACCTGCTGGACCAGCGATACCCTCGCGGCGCGGCGGAGCGTGCCGATCGGCCGCCCGATCAGCGGCACCAGGGTCGCCGTGCTCGACAGCGACCTCCAGCCCGTGCCCGCCGGGGAATGCGGCGAGTTGTACGCGGCCGGGGCCGGTCTGGCGCGCGGCTATCTGGGCCGTCCCGCCGCGACCGCCGAGCGGTTCGTGCCCGACCCGTTCGGGACCGAGCCGGGGGCCAGGATGTACCGTACCGGCGACCTGGTGCGATGGACGGCGGACGGCACGCTGGAGTTCGTCGGACGCGCGGACGATCAGGTCAAGGTTCAGGGCTACCGCGCCGAACCGCGGGCCGTCGAGGCCGAGCTGGAGCGGCTGGCCGAGGTACGGCACGCGGTCGTGCTGCCGCAGGCCGACCCGGCCGGCGGCACCAGACTGCTGGGATATGTCGTGCCCACCGATCCGGATCCGTCGCATGCGATCGGCCTCGGTCTGCGACTCCGCCAGGAGCTGCGCGCCGGCCTGCCCGGATATCTGATTCCCTGGGCCATCCTCATCCGTCCCGAGCTGCCGCTGAACCGCAATGGCAAGATCGATCGCCGGGCCCTGCCGACCGCTACCCGGGTGCCGCGGAACGTGGCCAACGAGTTCGTCGCACCCCTCACCACGGTGCAGCTGCGACTGGTCGAGTTGTGGGGCGAGCTCCTCGGCGTCGAGCCGGTCGGGGTCGACGACGACTTCTTCGACCTCGGCGGACACTCGCTGCTCGCCACCGAACTGCTGGTCGCCGTCGAGCGCGAATTCGGCGTGGACATTCCCGCACAGACCCTCTATCTGTCGCCCACCGTCGCGGAGCTGGCCACGGCTCTCGCCGTGCGGCTCCAGGCGGCGGGCCTGGACGGCCCGCCGGAGCCGGCGGCCGGCGGGCCGCGGGAAGGGCAGTCCCGATGACGGCGGTTCCTGCGAGCGCCCGGTGCCCGGTCTCCGCGCCGCGACAGGCCGAGCTGATCGACCCCGACCTCTACGGAGGCGACGGGGCGCACGAGATATGGCGACAGCTGCGTCGCCATGCCCCGGTGAGCTGGCAGCCGGTCGGCGACATCGGATACTGGTCGGTCGTCGGACACGCCGACGCCGGTCGGGTGCTTCGCGACCATGACGCCTTCACCTCGGAGCAGGGCACTCTGCTCAATCTCCTCGGCAAGGGCGACCCCGCCGGCGGCAGACAGATGGCGGTGACCGATCCGCCGAAGCACTCCCGTCTCCGCGGCCCGCTGCAACAGGCGCTGTCGATCAAGGCGGTGGACGACGACCGCGAGGACATCCGCCGTGTCGTCGCCGAACTGCTCGGACCCTTGGCCGACGGCGGCCCGTTCGACTTCGCCGCCGCCATGTCCGCCATGCCCATGGCGGTGATCGGCACGATGATGGCGCTGCCGGAGCAGGACTGGCCGCGTCTGGTCCGGCTCACCTACGCGTGCATCGCCGCCGACGACCCTGAATTCCAGCTCGGCGCCGGACCGCAGGTCACCCTCGTGACCGCCCATCGTGAGCTCTTCGCCTACTTCCAGGACATCGTCACCAGCCGGCGGCGCTCGCCGGGCGACGATCTGATCAGCGTGCTGCTGACCATGGAGCTGGACGGGCGCCGGCTGTCGCCGGGCGAGATCGTCTCCAACTGCTACAGCCTGCTGCTCGGCGCGACCGTCACCACGGCCCAGCCGCCGTGCGCGGCGGTGGCGGAACTCGCCGGGACCCCGGTCCTCGACGACTGGGCGGCCCACCCGGAGCTGCTCACCAGCGGGGTGGAGGAGTCGCTGCGCTGGGCCTCGCCCACCCAGCACTTCATGCGCCATACCACCCGCGACGTCGAGATCCGGGGGGTGCCGATCCCCGCGGGGGACGCGGTCGTCGTGTGGCTGGGGTCGGCCAACCGTGACGAGACCGTGTTCGCCGCCCCGGATGTCTTCGACATCCGGCGCAGACCCAACAAGCACATCGCGTTCGGCGTCGGCGCGCATTATTGCATCGGACACACCGTCGCACGGGTGACGCTGCGGGTCCTGTTCGAGGAACTGCTCAGCCGGTTCACGGAGGTCGAACTCGCCGGGACGCCGCGGCGGATCCGTTCGAACATCATCGCCGGTTTCAGCCGCCTGCCGATCACCGCACGCGTCCGGTAGACGCTGCCGCCGTCGTCGCCGCCGCTGCCGCCATCGCCGCTTCCGGCATCGACGCCACCGAGAAGAAGCCCCCACCCGGAAGGTCATCCGTGGACGCTCCAGCGATCCGTACCCGCAACAAGTGGTTCCTGCGCGAGCCGTCGCCGGTGGCGCCGGCGAGATTGTTCTGCCTGCCCTACTCGGGGTGCGGCGCGAGCATGTACCGCCACTGGCCGTCGTCGGCCGAGGGCGTCGAGATCTGCCCCGTACAGCTGCCCGGCCGGGAGAACCGGATGCGCGAGCCGGCGTACTCCACCTACGAGTCGATGGCCGACGACCTCTCCGAAGCACTGCTGCCCTATCTGGACCGCCCCTACGGGCTGTTCGGGCACTGCGGCTCGGCACTGGCGGCGTACGAGACCGCCGTACGGCTGGTGGAGAAGGGGTACCCCGCCCCGACCCGGGTGTTCGTCTCGTCCGAGGCGGCGCCCCAGGACGGCCCCTACGGCCGCTTCCTGGAGATGACCGACGATGAACTGGCCGCCGAGTTGCGTCAGCTCGTCGCGGAGCTGGGCGGCACGCTGGAGCCGAGCCTGCTCGCGCTCTACCTGGGCGTACTGCGCAACGACGTCGACATGAACAAGCGGTATCACGTAGCCGAGCCGGTCCGGCTGCCGTGCCCGATCACCGCCATCGGATGGACCGGGGACACCGGCATTCCGCCGTCGCTGATGAGCGGCTGGCCGGCCTGCGGCGAAACGGCCTTCGAGCTGCTGGACGGAGGCCACTACCGGTTCATCGAGGCGCCGGAGGAGCTGATGGCGGTCCTGGTCGCGGATCTGCGTTCCAAGCCGGTTCCGCAGCCCTGACTCCGCGTCGCCGGTCAGGCAAGAGCCGGCGGGCTGAGGGAACGGGGGGAACCGCCATGTGCCGGCGGGCAGCCGCTGACGGATCCCGGACGCCGTCCGGCCCGGCCGTATCAGCGGGCCGGGTGGAGACGGGGAGTCAGTGGCCGGGCGGAGAGGGGGAGTCAGCCCCCCTCGAAGGGCCGGCTGGACCCCAGGGCCGATCGTGGGCGTCTTCGATCGCTTCGACGAAGACGTCGAGGGACTGCGCACCCACGATCGGCCGGCCGTTGATCAGGAAGGTCGGGGTGGACACCACGCCCAGCTTCTCCGCTTCCCCCTGGTCATTGCCGATCCAGCCATCGGCCACGCGGCTGTGCATGTCCGTCGCGAATCGGTCAGGGTCGCTCACCCCGGCCTTCTTCGCCAGCTTCTTCAGACGGCTCTCGGAGAAACCCTCGAACTCCGCGCCCCGGGCATAGGCGAGGGAGTGGAACTCCCAGAACCGGCCCTGCTGTCCGGCCGCCCAGCCGGCGCGCGCCGCGTCCTCGGACTCCGCACCGAGGACGGGGAAGTTGCGCCACTCGATGCGCAGGACGCCCGTGTCCACGTATCTCCTGATCAGCTCGGGCTCTATGTCCCGGGCGAACTTTCCGCAGTAGCCGCACCGGAAGTCGGCGTACTCGATCATCACGACCGGAGCGTCGACGCGGCCGACGGCCAGCGGATCCCCCTCCTCCAGCCGGCCGTACGCCTCCCACATGACATCGTCCCCGGGCCACGACTCCACCTCCTGGGAACGCTGCGCTGGGCCGGTCATGTCCGCGACGAACGAGGCGAAACCGAGCGCCAACACAATGATGGCGACAACCGCTATGACAACGGGGGATCTGTTTACGGTACGGGACTCATCGGACATGAGGGTGGCTGGCTCCTGAGCAACGGCGTTACGGGATAAGGACATCAGTGCGAAGACAGGCCGCTGAGCCTAAGCGCACGGAGCCCACGAGACGCGGCCGGGGCGGGGCGACAGAGCGGTAAGAGGCGTGCGCCCGGAGCGGGCCCGGCCCGCCGATTCCGGAGTCGATGCACAACTCGGTTACTTTCTTTACCGAGTTCAGTTATGCTGTGACGGGTCGACACCTTCCGCCCGACGGTCGGGCGGGCTGACGGGCGGCGGCGCAAGGCCGTTACGATGGAAAGGGCCACGATCGCGATGACGCCACACGTCCAGGACGCGTACGGCTCCCAGGAGGCCGTCCGCCTCGACGACGAGCTGACCCGGGAGCGGGCGTATGTCGCGGTGTGCCGCGAGGCGATGGCCCAGCGGGTGGAGGACGCGGGCCAGCAGGTCATCGCAGGCGAGGACGTGTCGGGCGACGGGGCGAGTGCGGAGGCGCTGGGCCGCCGTCTGCGGACCCGCGCACGGCAGATGGCGGAGGAGCCGGACAGTCCGCTCTTCTTCGGCCGGCTCGACTTCGACGACACCCCGGCCGCGGGCGACCACCGCCGCCAGCGGTACTACGTGGGCCGTCGGCGGGTATCGGAGCATCCGGCGGCCCCGCCCCTGGTGATCGACTGGCGGGCGCCGGTCTCGCGCGTGTACTACCGGGCGAGCGCCCTGGATCCGAGGGGTGTCGCGGTGCGCCGGCGATTCGGCTGGGCGCCGTGGAGCCAGGGCGCCCCCGAGGACCTCACCGGGCTGGAGGACGAGCGTCTGGACCGCGCGGAGGCGGCCGTCCGGGACACGGCGAGCGCCATCGTGGCGGCTGAGATCGAGCGCCCCCGCCTCGGCCCGATGCGCGACATCGTCGCCACCATCCAGCCGGAGCAGGACCGGCTCGTCCGCAGCGAGCTGAACGAGTCGATCTGCGTCCAGGGAGCTCCGGGCAGCGGCAAGACCGCGGTGGGTTTGCACCGCGCGGCGTATCTGCTCTACTCCTTCCCGGAGCGGCTGCGGCGCGGCGGCCTGCTGATCATCGGGCCGAACCGGACGTTTCTGCGGTACATCGCGGAGGTGCTGCCGTCGCTCGGCGAGATCGACGTCGCCCAGCTGACCGTGGCGGACGTGGTCGCCCGGCATCCGGTGCGGTCGGCGGACGGCGACCGGGCGGCCGAGCTCAAGCACGGCGCGCGGATGGCGACGGTCCTGGAGCGCGCCCTGTACGCCCGGGTCCGGCGGCCGACCGAGTCCATCGCCGTGCCCGACGGCTCCTATCGCTGGCGGGTCGACGCCGGTGAACTGGCGCGGGTCATCGACGAGGTGCGGAGGCAGGGGGCGCCGTACGCGGTCGGCCGGGAGCATGTGCGCGGCAGGGTGGCGGCGCTGGTCCAGCGGCAGGCCGAGCGCCGGGCGGGGCCGAGGAACGCCACCTGGGCCCGGAGGATCGGCCGGTCCCGGCCGGTCGCCGCCTTCCTGGACGCGGCGTGGCCGACGGCGCGGCCGGAGGAGGTGGTGGCCTCGCTGCTGAGCGACGCGGGGGCGCTGGCACACGCGGCACAGAGCGTGTTCGACGCGGACGAGCAGGCGGCGCTGGTCTGGAGCAGGCCGCCGCGGTCGGAGAAGAGCGCCCTGTGGTCGGCCGAGGACATGCTGCTGCTGGACGAGGTGGCCGGGCTGATCGAACGCTCCGAGGGCTATGGGCATGTGGTGGTGGACGAGGCGCAGGATCTGTCGCCGATGCAGTGCCGGGCGATCGCCCGGCGCAGCCGCTTCGGTTCGGTCACGGTGCTGGGCGATCTGGCGCAGGCCACCGTGCCCTGGGCGGCCCGGACCTGGCCGGAGCAGCTGGCGCACCTGGGCAGGGCCCAGGCCGCGGTCGTCTCGCTGACCACCGGATTCCGGGTGCCCGCCGCGGTGATGGAGCTGGCAAACCGGCTGATGACCGCGCTGGACGTGGATGTCCCGCCGGCCCGTTCGCTGCGGCATGACGGTGAAGTGACCGTTCGCCAGGTCACCGACACGGCGGAGGGGACCGTGGCGGCGGTGCGGGAGGCGCTCGGCCGGGAGGGCTCGGTCGCCGTCATCACGGCCGACGCCGGTCTGGACCGTACGGCACAGGCGCTGCGGGCGGCCGGGATCGGGACCGCGACGGTGGACGGCGTCGGCACGGCGGCGCGGGTGACGGTGCTGCCGGCCACGCTGGTCAAGGGACTGGAGTACGACCATGTCGTGGTGGTGGAGCCTGCCGCGATCGTGGAGTCCGAGCCGCGCGGGCTGCATCGGCTGTATGTGGTGGTGACCCGGGCGGTGTCCCGGCTCCATGTGGTGCACGCGCGGCCGTTGCCGGAGCCGCTCGACGGCTGGCCACTGGCTGCCGGCCGTTCACGGCTGACGGCTGACGGCTGACGGCTGACGGCTGAACCAACTGCCTTGACCAGGTCAAAGACCATACTTGGTCATCTGATTGCCTCGGTAAGCGACATGCTAGCCTGGCGGGATGGAAGCGCCGATGGGGTTGCGGGAACGCAAGAAGCAGCGAACGCGGAAGACGATCTCCGACACGGCCATCGCACTCTTCCTGGAGCACGGCTTCGACCAGGTGTCCGTGGTCGACATCGCGGCCATGGCCGAGGTCTCCAAGCCGACGCTGTTCACCTACTTCCCCGCCAAGGAAGACCTGGTCGTGCACCGGTTCGCCGACCACCAGACGGCCGGCAGCACCGTGGTGGAGCAGCGCCCCCCGGGGGTGTCCGCGCTGGACGCCCTGCACCAGCACTTCCTCGACGGTCTGGCCGCCCGGGACCCCATCACCGGCCTGAACGACGACAGCGATGTGCTCGCCTTCCACAGCCTGGTCTACTCGACGCCGAGCCTGGTGGCCCGCGTCGGCGAGTACCTCTCCCAGGCCGAGCAGACGCTCGCCCGCACCCTGGCCGACACGCTGGGCACCGAGTACCGCGAGGTCACGGCACCCCTGCTGGCCGGGCAGGTGGTCGCCGCCCAGCGCCTTCTCGCTTCGGTCAACTGGCAGCGCATCGTGGGCGGTCGCACCGCCGACGATGTCTTCCCCGAGGCGACGGCGGACGCCGACCACGCCTTCGCCCTGCTGCGCCGGGGGCTGCTGGGGGCGCACTGAGCGCTACGGGAGGGCGCCGCTCCGCACGAGGCGGCGCTCCGCCGAGGAGTCCTCCGGTGTACTCCTGCGGGCGCCGCTGCCGGCGCGGGGCCGGGCGAGGGAGACCTGGCGCGGGGCGCCGGGGCGCTCACCGGTCAGTACGTACGCGTCAACGCCTGCTGGGCCAGCATGAGCTGGCAGATCCCGCTGCTTCCCTCGACCGGGTATCCGCCCGGACGCCGCCGGGGATCACCGGCGGCTCGCGGAGCCCCCGTCGACCATGCCGATCCCGAACCGGTCGAGCAGCTGCTCGACGGCGGGCAGCGCCATCACCCGGGCCGCACCGCCCGCGATCGCGAGCGCGCTGGCCACCCAGGGCAATGTCTCCGGGACTCCGGACGCCGCCACGATCCCGGGGAGCGCCGCCGCAAGGGCGACGCCGGTCTGAAGCGCGGTCCGGACCGCACGCTTCGTGGTGTCCTTCATGCTCGATTCCCTTCGGAGATGAGGAGATGCAGAGAGGCAGGAATGCAGGAATGCAGGGATGCAGAGATACGGAGAAGCCGGGTACGGCGCGAGCGAAGGCCGCTTCGCCTTCAGCGGACGGCGGGGCCCGCAGTCCGCTCGGACCGTGCGGCCGCCATCCGTCATCGCACATGCCGGCTCGGCGCACCGAGCGCTCATGAGCTGGAGGCGCAGGGGCGAAGGGTCGTG
>NZ_VCLA01000136.1:0-4384 GCF_009600885.1 Streptomyces jumonjinensis | reverse complement strand
GGAGCCGACACGCGCGATGGCGGATGCGCTCAGTCGTTTCCTACCCTTTCGGCAGCTCTTCAGAACCTTGGGCCGGTTCGGAGCCTGAGCCGGTTCCGGCGCACGGTGGTGCCGTCCAGACCCTCGTGACAAGATCCCCACAAGCATCAACTGGAGTTGACACACGTAAAGTTCGCTTTCGGCAGGGCGGAGCGCGGGCTGTCCCCCACGGCTGCCGGCGGAGGCTTCCGGCAGGCAGGAGGAGACGCGCATGGCGGATGTCCCCCGCGAGCTCGGCGATGTGCTGGAACGGATCAGAACTCTGTGCGGACAGCTGGAGAAGCATCCTCAGGGGGTGTTGGAGGTCGCGAGACTGTCCTACGAGTCGGGGCTGTCCGCCCAAGAGGTGATATCGCTGCTCAACGGCGAACCCGTGCCCAGAGCGGCGCTCCGGGACGTGGTCCGGCAGCGTCTGACCCTGCTGATCTCGACGCGGCGGCGGCACGCCGACGGCAGGGTCGAGCGGCTGGCGGACGGCGAGGACGGACATTCCCGGGGCGAGGTCGCGGGCGGCATCGGCATCAGCGTTCAGGGTCTGCACCGACTGCTGAGCGTCGGGACGCCGTCTCTGTCGACGGCGCTCAGGATCTGTGAGTTCTTCGGAGTTCACGCGGGGTTTCTCACCGAAGCGGCCGATGAGGCACTTCTCCGGCTGCTCCGCGAGCGCACGCGGATCCTGGAGCGCGAGCGCACCCGGGCCCTGGAGAGGGAGAGCGCTCGGGCCCTGGGAAGGGAGAGCGAGCGACCGGTGTCCGTACCGCCGGCCGATCACGGGGTACGCCGTGTCGCCTTGCGGATCGTCGGGAGCCTTCCTGAAGATCAGCTGAAGGGGCTCATCGGGCTGCTGGGTCACCCCCCGGAAGACTTGTGACCTGGCATCGGCATCCCCTTCCAGGAGGACCACGCGCCGGTCACTCCACCGGGCGCCCGGCGACGCCCGCACACCCTTCTACCGCCCACAGGAGACGTCCAGATGAATCCCGCCCGCAGCTCCGAAGAGCAGCACCGATGATCAACATTCCGTTCTTCGCGGGCTCCGCGCTCCTGGCCGTGGCCGGCTTGCTCAAAGTGCCCGCGCTCATCCGGGCACGCCGCACCAGCCAGTGGCGCCTGCTGGCCGCCGTATGCGCGCTGCTGCTGGCCGGCTCCCTCGTCCTGCTGCTCGCCGCGCCGGACAACATCGCGCTCTTCAACCGCTGGACGGGCGTCACCAACTTCTCGGCGCCGCTGGTGTACGGCGTGCTGTCGGCCTTCTCCGCGGTGAGCATGGTGCTCATCCTCGTCTGGCGGGACATACCTCCCGGGGGGTCGCGGCTGACGCCGCGCCGCTGCCTGGTGGTGTACACCGTGATCAGCGCGGCGATCGTGGGCCTGTTCATCGTGGGCGACACTCCGGTCGAGCGGCTGCGCGACTTCGACACCTACTACGCGAACACCCCGTACATCCGGGAAATGATCGTTCTGTATCTACTCGCGCACGGCTTCGCCTCGTCCGTGATGGTGGTGCTGTGCCAACGGTGGGCGGCCCACGTCGACGGCCTGCTCCGGCTCGGGCTGCGGCTGCTGGTCGTCGGCTACGGCCTGGATCTCGCGTACGACATCGCCAAGGGCCTCGCCGTGGCCGCCCGTTGGGCCGGCGGGAACTGGGACGACCTCAGCACCATGGTGGCCCCGGTGTTCGCCCTGCTGTCGACCCTGATGGTCGCGACCGGGTTCATCCTGCCGTTCGTCGGGCTCCGGCTGCGCTCGTCGGCCATAGCGTTCCAGCAGTGGCATCGGATGGCGCCCCTCGCCCGTCTGGTGGTGACGCACTCCGACATGGCCAAGGTGTCGCGTTCCCGGATCGGCTGGGCCCCGGAACTGCGCATGATGCAGCGGCAGGCCGCCTGCCACGACGCCCTGCTCGAACTCCGCCCCTTCATGGACCCGAGGATCCGGGAGTTCGTGCGGGAGCAGGCCGCCGACCGCGGGCCGCGAGCGGAACTGGAGGCCATGGCCGCGATGGTGGCCGTCGCCGCCGACACCAGCTCGCTGTACCGCACGGCGCACGAGAAGGCCCTCACCGCCGCGACGGCGCGCGGCGCGCGCTCCCCGGAGGAAGAGGCGAAGAACGAGGGGCGCCGCGCGGTCCTCGACGCCGGCCGCTATATGAGCGGCGCCGACGACTCCCACCCGTACAGCAGCCTTCCCGATCTCGCCGAGCTCTCCGTCGCCCTCAGCCGATCCGACCACGTCCGGTCGGCCCGCAACACTCTGGCGTCCCCTCGTGTATGACAGACCGTACGACCGGCTCCACTCCCACTCCCGACCTATCGCACGCACTGGAGGGCACATGAGCACCATCGAGTACGCGTCCCGCTCCGTCGACGTACCCGGAGGCCGTATCCACGTGGTCGAACACGGCCAGGGCCCGCTCGTCGTCCTGGTCCACGGCTTCCCGGAGTCCTGGTACTCCTGGCGCCACCAGATCCCCGCACTCGCCGCCGCCGGATACCGGGTCGCCGCGATAGACGTCCGCGGCTACGGCCGCTCCGTCAAGCCCGCCTCCCTCGACGAGTACGGCATGCTGCATCTGGTGTCCGATGTCGTCGGCGTCATCACCGCCCTCGGCGGCGGCACACCGGCCGTGGTGATCGGCCACGACTGGGGGGCGACCATCGCCGCGCAGACCGCCCTGCTCCGCCCGGACCTGGTACGTGCGGTGGGTCTGCTGAGCGTGCCCTACACCCCGCGGAACGAGCACGTCCCCACCGAGGTGTTCACGGCGCTCGCGCCGAAGGGCGCGGAGTTCTACATCAGCTACTTCCAGGAGCCGGGGCGCGCGGAGGCGGAGATCGAGCCCGACGTACGCGAGTGGCTGCGCGGCTTCTACGCGGCGCTGTCCGCGGAGACGGGCGACATGGGGGTGTTCATGATCCCCGAAGGGGCCGAGATGCGCGACGCGTTCCCGGCCGCCACACCGGCCTGGCTCACCGACGAGATCCTGGACCGCTTCACCGCCGAGCTGACGGCCGGAGCGGTGACCGGCGGCCTCAACCGGTACCGCTGCATGGATCGGGACTGGGCGCTCACCGGTGCCTGGGCGGGCGCCCGGATCCTCCAGCCCGCCCTCTACATCGGCGGCGACAAGGACGGTCCCGGCGTATGGCTGAAGCAGGCGATCGAAAACTTTCCCTCGACCATGCCCCGTGCCCAGACGCATCTGCTGAAGGACTGCGGGCACTGGATGCAGCAGGAGCAGCCGGAGCAGGTCAACGCGCTGCTGACCCAGTGGCTGGGCGCTCTGCCGCAGCGGGACACGGAGTAGGGCCCCGCCCCGCGAAGCGAGCCTGCCGACGTGGATCCGCCGCACTCCGGCGTCCGTCGCCGCTCAGGGCGCGATGACGCTCCGGGGCCGGACGGGCGCGGAGCGTCGCGCCCATCCGGCCCCGGTGGCGCAGACGGCAAGGCGGAGCCGGGCCGCCAGGGCGGATTCGTCGTGGCGTACGTCACAGCGCCCTCACGGGGGCCCGGCAGTCGGCGTGGGTACGGAGGGAGCAACAGCCCCTTTCCGTCGGCGGTTTCCGGCCACAGGCCGGGCGGCGCGCGGCCCCACCCCGCCCCGGGGCAACTTAGGTCACCCTTCCCTACCTCAGCGGCTCTCTGGTAAAGCTGGACGGGTCCCGCCCGCACACCGGAAGTCTTGCCATGGGTCAGCAGAGAGCCGAGGGCCTCATCCCTTTCACGATCGACCTCACCTTCGAGGAGGCCCGGCGACGGGCCGAGGTCCTGACCGCCCTCGGCCCGGACTGGGATCCGATGGCCGCACTCCAGGACGAGGAGGCCGCGTACGCGCTCCTCTACTCCGGCCTGGACGATGAACAGCGGCGCGTCCACGACATGCTCGTCGCGGCCGGCGTGCTGCCGGGAGAGGGGCCGGGCCGTGCGGCTGCCCCTTGATCCGCAGGCGGACGCCGCCCGCCGGGCCTGGGTCGCCTGCCCGGTCTGCGACGACGCCGACACCTGTGTGACCTGCGCGGACCGGCGCAACTGCGGTGAGCACTGGCGCTATCTGATCTCCAACGACGGGCCGGTCGTCCACCTCCAGTGCCCCGGCTGCACCCATGTGTGGTCGATCGACACCAGGCCCGGCGTCACCCGCCGGAACGACCGCGCGCCCTTCTCCTGAGGTCCACCGCCGACCGACCGGCCTCCGTGCGGAGAAGGGCGCCTGACCCGGGCCGGCGCCCGTCAGACACCGGCGAACACCTGGGGCTCGCCGGAGGGTGCGCCATCGGCCTGCATCTGCTCGGCGAGTTTCATCGCCTCCTCGATCAGCGTCTCGACGATCTTCGACTCGGGCACG
>NZ_VCLA01000135.1 GCF_009600885.1 Streptomyces jumonjinensis | reverse complement strand
GGGGGCGGCCGGGGGCGGGGGCGGCCGGGGGCGGGCGCGGCCGGGGGCGGGGGCGGCCGGGGGCGGGGGCGGTGTGCTGGAGCGGGGTGCTAGAGCGCTGCCACGCCGTGGTTGCGGAGGGACTGGCCGTACTGCTGGAGCACCCAGAGCTCGTTCGTCACGGCGGTGAGCCGCTCGGGGTCCGCGTGCTGGCCGAGGCGGGCCATGGTGCCCTGGACCTCGCCGATACGGCGGTCGACGGCGCGCAGCCGGACCTGGACGAGCTGTACCCCGGCATAGCTCTCGTCGACCGTCCGGGCGTGGATGGCCTCCACGGCCAGCTCGGTGACCAGGGCGCGGACCGTGTCGTTCGGCGCGGCGTCCCGGACGCGGGCGAGATAGCCGGAGCTGTCGGCCGTGCCCTGCTCGGCCCCGCCCGCGTCGGCGACGGTCTGGCGGACCGCCGCGTAGGGCGGTCCGGTGAACTCGTCCACACCGTAGGCGTCGAAGGCTGGGGAGACCAGATCGGGATGCTGGAGGGCGAGTTTGAGCAGCTCGCGCTCGGTGCGGTGGGCCGGGCTGCGGAGGTTGAGCGCCGGGCCGCCGCCCCCCGAGGGGGCGGCGGGGGCCTGGGTCTGCTGCTGGGGCGCGTTCGTACGGGAGGGGGCCGGGCCGCGTCCGCCGCGGTCCCGGGCCCAGCGGGCGAGCTGGGCGACCCGCTTGACCACGAACTGGGTGTCGAGGATGCCGACGAGCCCGGCGAGCTGGACGGCGGACTCGTGCTGGATCGCGATGTTCTTGATGCCGGCGACGATCGGCGCGGCCTCGTCGAGGGCGGCGGCCCGGCCCGCGGGCGTCTCCAGATTGTGGCGGGTCACGACCTGGCGGATGGCGAACTCGAAGAGCGGGGTCCGGGTGTCGACCAGCTTCTCCACGGCCTGGTCGCCCTCGGCGAGCCGGAGATCGCAGGGGTCCATCCCACCGGGGGTGATCGCGATCGAGGTCTCGGCGGCGAACTTCTGGTCGTCCTCGAAGGCGCGCAGCGCGGCCTTCTGCCCGGCGGCGTCTCCGTCGAAGGTGAAGATCACCTCGGCGGTGGCGTTGTCCATCAGCAGCCGTCGGAGGGTCTTGATGTGATCGCCGCCGAAGGCCGTGCCGCAGGTGGCGATGGCGGTGGTCACGCCCGCCAGATGGCAGGCCATCACATCGGTGTACCCCTCGACGACCACGGCCCGGCTGGTCTTGGCGATCTCCTTCTTGGCGAGGTCGATGCCGTACAGGACCTGGGACTTCTTGTAGATGCCGGTCTCAGGGGTGTTCAGATACTTGGGCCCGTTGTCGCTCTCGTAGAGCTTGCGCGCGCCGAAGCCGACGACATCGCCGGAGATATCGCGGATCGGCCACATCAGCCGGCCCCGGAAGCGGTCGATGGGACCGCGGCGGCCCTCTTGGGAGAGGCCGGAGAGGATCAGCTCCTTGTCGCTGAAGCCCTTGCCGCGCAGAAAGCGGGTGAGGTGGTCCCAGCCCTGGGGGCTGTAGCCGACGCTGAAGTGCTGGGCGGCGGCGTGGTCGAAGCCGCGGTCGGCGAGGAAGGCGCGGCCCGTCTCCGCCTCGGAGCCGTTCTCCAGCTGGTCGATGTAGAACTGGGCGGCGATCTTGTGGGCCTCCACCAGCCGGATGCGCTCGCCCCGCTGGTGGCTGGGGTTGTACCCGCCCTCCTCGTACCGCAGGGTGATGCCCGCGGCGGCGGCGAGCCGCTCGACCGTCTCGGAGAAGGTGAGATGGTCGATCTTCATCACGAAGGCGATCGTGTCGCCGCCTTCCTGGCAGCCGAAGCAGTGGAAGAGACCCTTGCTGGGGCTGACCTGGAAGGAAGGCGACTTCTCGTCGTGGAAGGGGCAGAGGCCCTTCAGATTGCCGCCGCCCGCGTTGCGCAGCTGGAGGTATTCGGACACGACGGAGTCGATCGGGACCGCGTCCCGTACCGCCTTCACGTCGTCATCGTTGATCCTGCCGGCCACGGATGAATTCTACGGGGGAACGGCGGCGCTCCCGTCGGCTGTGGACAACTCCTCCCGCCGGCCCGATGGGATCATCCGCCCGGAGGCCGCGGTTCCGGTGTTCACCTCCGGTGCTCGCTCCTGGTGCTCACCTCTGGTGCCCGCTCCCAGTGCGGCCAGCCCCGTGCGGCTCACTCGCCCGGGGCGGCGGGCGGGGAGGCCAGGGAGGTCAGGGGCACGGACGGGTCGCCGAGCGCCTCGGGGTCCACCGGCTCACCGGAGCGGATCAGCTCCTGGATGGGGGCAGTGACATCCCACACATTGACGTTCATCCCGGCGAGCACCCGGCGGTCCTTGAGCCAGAACGCGATGAACTCCCGTTTTCCGGCGTCCCCGCGCAGCACCACCTGGTCGTACGACCCGGCCGGGGCCCACCCCGAGTACTCCAGGCCCAGGTCGTACTGGTCGGAGAAGAAGTAGGGGACGCGGTCGTACGAGACGTCCTGGCCGAGCATGGAGCGCGCGGCGGCCGGGCCGCCGTTGAGGGCGTTCGCCCAGTGCTCCACGCGGATCCGGGAGCCGAGCAGCGGATGGTGGGCGGCGGCCACATCGCCCGCGGCGTAGACATCGGGGTCGGAGGTGCGCAGGGAGGCGTCCACGGCGATGCCGCCGCCGTGGGCCCGGTCGGCGAGCGCGAGACCGGCTGCCTCGGCGAGCGCGGTGCGGGGCGCGGCGCCGATCGCGGCGAGCACATCGTGGGCGGGGTACTCCTCGCCGTCGTCCGTGCGGACGGCCAGCACCACGCCGTCCTGGCCGGTGATCTCGGAGAGCCGGGCGCCGAAGCGGAAGGCGACGCCGTGCTCCTGGTGCAGATCGGTGAAGATCTGGCCCAGCTCGGGGCCGATGACCTGGTACAGCGGGGTCGTCTCCGGTTCGATGACGGTCACCTCGGCGCCGTAGCCCCGGGCGGCGGCGGCGACCTCCAGACCGATCCAGCCGGCCCCGGCGATGACCAGCCGGCCGTTCTCCCGGCCGAGGGTGCGCAGGACCTGGCGGAGCCGGTCGGCGTGGGCGAGACGGCGCAGATGGTGGACGCCGGCCAGCCCGGTGCCGGGGATGTCCAGCCGGCGCGGCTCCGCTCCGGTGGCGAGCAGCAGTTTGTCGTAGTGGAGAACGGTGCCGTCGCCGAGGCGCACCGACTTCCCGGCGCGGTCGACGGCGACGACGGGCTGTCCGAGGTGGAGCTCCACATCGGCCTGCGCGTACCAGGCGGGCTCATGGACGAAGACGCCGTCGCGTTCCTCCTTGCCCAGGAGATAGCCCTTCGAGAGGGGCGGGCGTTCATAGGGCTGGTCGCCCTCGTCGCCGATGAGGATCACTCGCCCGGTGAACCCCTCGGCACGGAGGGTCTCGGCGGCCTTGGCCCCGGCGAGACCACCGCCGACGATGACGAATGTCTGGTGTCCGTCGACCACTTGATGCCTCCTCTTTCTGGCTGCTGCGCTGCCCGGCCGCTGTGCTGCGCGGCCATGAGGGAGCGTCCCGCACGGAGGGTGACAGCGGAAGGGGGGGTGGTCTTGGCGTGTCCCCCGGGAGGGCGCTCCCGGGGGGCTCTCAGGGGCCTAGCGACGCGCTGTGAGCTGGGCGTGCAGGGTGCGGGCCGAGGCGTCGGTGAGCGAGGCGAGCTGATCCACAATCACCCGACCGCGCGCCCGGTCGTCGGCCGCGGCATGGAACAGGGCGCGGAACTGGGGGTCCAGGCTGTCGGGGGCGCGGGCGGCGAGCGCCTCCGCCAGCTCGGCCAGGACTCTCTGCTGATCGGCGCGGAGGACCTCGTGCTCGGCGCGCTGCATCACATAGCGGTCGGCGATGGCCTTGAGCACGGCGCACTCATGGCGCACCTCGCGGGGGACGACCAGCTCGGCTTCGTACCGGGTGAGGCGTCCGGTGCCGTACGCCAGCTTGGTGGCGCCTTCGGCGGCGAGACAGAACCGGCCGATGAGCTGGCTGGTGGCGTCCTTGAGCCGGGCCGGGGCGATGGCCGAGCCGTCGTAGTGGTGGGGCCACCACTCCTGGTCGGTGAGGCGGTCGAGGGCCTCGGAGAGCTCCTCGGGGTCGGTGTCCGCCGGTACGTAGCGGCCGATCGCCACGCGCCATATGTCGGCGCGCTCGGGCTCGGCGAGCAGCAGATTGGGGTCGAGGTGTCCGGCGTGGAGCCCGTCCTCGAAGTCGTGCACCGAGTAGGCCACGTCGTCGGACCAGTCCATCACCTGCGCTTCGAAGCAGATGCGGTCCGGGGGGGTGCCTTCGCGGATCCAGCGGAAGACGGGCAGGTCGTCCTCGTAGACGCCGAATTTGGGCGAGCGGGGGTCGGTGGGGTGGCCGCCGCGGGGCCAGGGGTATTTGGTGGCCGCGTCCAGGGCGGCCCGGGTGAGGTTGAGGCCGACGCTGACGGGGTCTTCGCCGTCCGGGTGGATGAACCGCTTGGGCTCGATGCGGGTGAGCAGGCGCAGGGACTGGGCGTTCCCCTCGAAGCCTCCGCAGTCGGCGGCGAATTCGTTGAGCGCGGTCTCGCCGTTGTGCCCGAAGGGCGGATGGCCCATGTCGTGGGAGAGGCAGGCGGCCTCCACCAGATCGGGGTCGCAGCCGAGGGCCGCGCCGAGCTCCCGGCCGACCTGGGCGCACTCCAGGGAGTGGGTGAGCCGGGTGCGCGGGCTGGCGTCCCATGCCTGGTTGCGGGTGCCGGGGGTGACGACCTGGGTCTTGCCCGCGAGACGGCGCAGCGCCGATGAGTGCAGTACCCGGGCGCGGTCGCGCTGGAAGGCGGTCCGTCCCGAGCGCTTGTCGGGCTCGGGGGCCCAGCGCTCGGTGGCCGTGTCGTCGTACAGGTCCTGGGGGGTGCCGGTGGTGCCTGCCATGTTCCGAAGGTAACCGCAGGGTGTGACAGACGGGTCGCCGGAGGGCCGGGCGAGGGGTGTGTTCCCGCCGCCGGGAGGGGTGCGGGAGTGCTCAAGGGGTGCTCAGGGGGTGGTGGCGGGGGCGGGGAGCGGCGGCGCGGGCGGTGACGGTGCGCGAGGTCGGCGGGGTGGGGGCGGGGGTGCAAGGGCGGCTGCCGGGGGATGTGGGGCAGCTGCCGGGGGTGTGGGGGCGCGGGCTCCGTGTGGGCGGGGGCGGGCGGGGCTCCGTGCGGGCGGGGCCGTCGCGGCGTGGTGAGGGGAGT
>NZ_VCLA01000134.1 GCF_009600885.1 Streptomyces jumonjinensis | reverse complement strand
ATACTTCACACAGACAACGATCCTCAAGCTCACGCCGGCTCTCCTACTGCTGGACGGGTCGTTTCCGCGAGGCTATGGCACTCAGTACCCCATGTAAAGGTACCTAGTGCCAAAAGGCGCGTTACGGTGCTACGTTTCCCGGCATGACAGAGGTGCGCAGACGACGCAAGGCCGCCCCCCGCCCCCCGGGCGCGGAGAGCACGGCAGCCAAGGCGCCCATGCGCGAGGTGCTCGCCGAGGCCGCTTTCCAGCTTTTTATGGAGCGGGGCTTCGAGGGGACGACGGTGGACGACATCGTCGCGCGGGCGGGGGTGGGCCGCCGGTCGTTCTTCCGCTACTTCCCGTCCAAGGAGGACGCGGTCTTTCCCGACCATGAGCGCTGTCTGGCCGAGATGACGGCGTTCTTGGAGTCCGGCGGGATCCGCGACGGCGGCGATCCGGTGGACGCGGTCTGCGAGGCCGCCCGAATCGTGCTGCGGATGTACGCCGCGAACCCCGAGTTCTCCGTGCAGCGTTACCGTCTCACCCGTGAAGTGCCCGGTCTGCGCACCTATGAGCTGTCCGTGGTGCGCCGCTATGAACGCACCCTGGCCGGGTATCTGCGCCGCCGGTACGGGGCGCAGCGGGACGGGGCGCTGCGGGCCGAGGTGATCGCCGCCGCCGTGGTGGCCGCGCACAACAACGGGCTGCGCTCCTGGCTGCGTTCGGGCGGCGAGGGCGACGCCGAGGCGGCGGTCGACCATGCGCTCGGGCTCGTACGCGAGGTGTGGGGCCGCCCGGCGCAGGCGTCCGGGGACGCCGCCGTCCTCACCCCGGCCCCCGGTCTCGGCGACGGCGACGGCGAGGTCATCGTGATGGTCGCGTCGAGGAACGCCCCGCTCTGGCGGGTCGTGCAGCGGCTGGAGTCGGCCCTCGCCGAGAGTCCCGCCCTGAAGTAGGCACTCAGTACCTGTACGTAGCGGCACTGAGTGCCATATGGTGCGGGGGCGCCGACGCCAGACGTGGCGCGTTCCAGCCGAGTGCAGGGAGTCGAGACGTGTCCCAGCCCCGAACCGGCACCGCGCCCTCGGCGCGAGCGGAGGCCGGTCTCATCTATCAGCGCTGCCGCTGGTGCGGCAGCGCGTCCTTCAGGCGGCTGCTCTGCCCCGTCTGCGCCTCCAGCGAGCTGGAGTCCGAGTGCAGCTACAGCGAGGGCGTCGTCGTCCGGTCCGCCGTCGTCAACCGCTACACCCGGGTGGCGCGCAACGAGTCCCTGGTCCGCTACCCCGAGGGCTTCATGTTCCGCTGCCGGGTCGTCGGCATCGCGCCGCAACTGGTCTGGGTCGGCGCCCGGGTGCGCCCCGTGGCCGGGTCCGACCCCCGCTCCGGCGAGGCGGTTCTCGAAATCTGCGATCCGGTCGGGCCCGCCGACTGGCGCTGAGCAACCTGTCGGCAGACCGTCTCACCGGCTGAAGCGGCTCGCCATAGGAAAGTCCGAGCGACGATTCACATCATCGAATGAAAACTCAAGAGGCCGTCTGTGAATGCTTGCTGAGCATGGTTCTGGCTGATTCGCTTCGATCGAATCGGGCCAGGTCTCAGGGAGGCGTATATGGCCATCGGTCAGCATGCGGATGCGGACTCCACTCCCAGGGACGAATCCGCCGCGGGCCCGCCGTCCCTCCGCCGCAGAGCCTGGATCGTTCTCGCCCTGCTGGTGTGTCTGATGCTCGTCAACTCCGCCGACAAGGTCGTGGTGGGACTGGCGGGCGTCGGCATGAAGCAGGAACTCGGGCTGGACGACGCCCAGTTCGGAGTCGTTCAGAGCAGCTTCTTCTGGCTGTTCGGCATCGGCTCGGTGCTGGGCGGCTGGCTCGGCTGCCGAGTGGGTGCGCGCTGGCTGCTCGTCGGCATCGCCACGCTGTGGGCGATCAGTCTCGCTCCGATGGCCGCACAGGTCGGCTTCACCGCCATCGTCGCCTGCCGGGTGCTGCTCGGCTTCGCCGAGGGGCCCACCACCGCGCTGGCGATGCAGGTCGTGCACTCCTGGTTCCCGGCCCATCAGCGGGCCGTGCCCAGTTCGGTCGTCGTCGCCGGGGCGGGGATCGGCCCTCTGATCGCCGCCCCGGTCCTCACCTGGGTGATCGCCGGCCACTCCTGGCACACGGCGTTCGGTGTGCTGGCCGCGTTCGGCGCGGTGGTCGTGGTGCTCTGGCTGATCGGGGGCGACTCCGGCCCCGAGGCCGCGCCGGACGGCGGGTACGGCGGGCACGGCGGGCGCGGCCAGAGCGCCGCCGCGCCGGTGCTGCCCGAACGGGTGCCGTTGAAGCGCCTCTTCGGCACCGGCACCCTCATCGGCGTCCCGCTGCTGTTCTTCGTCGCGTACGCGAACAGCTCGGTGAAGATCAGCTGGCTTCCGCTCTACCTCCAGGAGGGGCTCGGCTACGATGCCCGCACCGCCGGGAATCTGGTGGCTCTGCCCTATCTGGGCGGCGCGATCGCGGTCATCGGGGTGGGGATGGTCTCCCGCTCCCTGGCCGAACGGGGCATCAGCAACCGGATCACCCGCGGCATCCTGCCCTGCGTCCTGGTCCTCGCCTCCGGGCTCTGCACCGCCGCGTTCTCCTCGCTGGACCGGGGAGCGCTCCAGATGACTCTGCTCATCCTGGCGTCCTGCCTCAACTCCGCGGGTTTCGGGGTCGCCTTCGCCGGACTCGCCGATGTGGCCCCGGCCGGACAGCGCGTCATGGTCTTCGGCATCATCACGGGCGTCTACAGCCTCGGCGGGGTCATCGCGCCCGCCGTCATGGGGAGGCTGATCGCCTCCGGCGAATCGGCCGCCCTCGGCTACGGCGACGGCTTCCTGACGCTCGGCGTCACCATGATGATCGGTGCGGCGGCCGCCCTGCCGCTCATCGACCCCGACCGCGACGCCGCCCGGCTCGCGGCCGGGCCCTGACGCGGAAGAAGACCCTCGGCGCCGTCCCTCCGCCGACGGCCGGCCCGACGGCGCGCGCGCCCGATTCCTCCGCCGATGATCGGCCTGACGGCACGCCCGCTTCCCCGCCCGCTTCCCCCGCCCCGTCCTCATCGCGTCCGCAGCGCATCGAGAATCCCCGACAGCGCCGCCCGGGTGTCGGCCAGCTCCCCGGGCCCCCCGGAGGAGGCCAGCCAGAGCGCGGCCTCGTTCATCGCGCCCGAGAGCAGATGCGCGAGCGGGGCGACGGGCTGCCGGGCGATCACCCCGCGTTCGACCAGATCCGTCAGCGCCTCGGCCAGATGGTGCGCCGACGACGCCTCGTCCATCCCCCGCCACTCGTTCCAGCCCAGGACCGCCGGGCCGTCGATGAGCATGATCCGCTGGATGTCCGGGTCGGTGGCGGCCGTGATGAACTCCTGGCAGCCCGCCGTCAGCTGCTCCCAGGGGTCCTCCCGCGCGTCGGCGGCGCTCGACACCCGCTGCCCCACCTCGTCCTGGACCTCCGCGAGCACGGCGCGGAACAGATCCGCCTTGCCGTCGAAGTGATGGTAGAGCGCGCCCTTGGTGACCTCGGCGGCCTTGACGATCTCCGCCAGCCCCACGGCTCCGTACCCCTCGGCGGCGAACAGCGCCCTGGCCGCGCCGAGCAGGGCGCGCCGGGTCCGCTCGCGCTGTTCGGCCCTCGTCGTGTTCCCCATCCCGGTCCATCCGTTCCGATGCTCGCCCACTGTTGACATACCGATGGTACGCCAATACGTTCGTTCGCATACCGAAGGTACGTGAAAGAGGGGCACCACCATGCTGACCAGCTTCTATCCCGTGATCGCCACCGCCCGGCTCCAGGAGACCGTGGACTTCTACACCCGGCTGATGGGCTTCGGGATCACCTTCGAAGCCGACTGGTACGTCAGCCTGCGCCGCCCCGGAACCCTCCCCTTCGAACTGGCCGTACTGGACCACACCCACCCGACCATCCCCGAGGGCTACCGCACCCCGGTCACCGGACTGCTGCTCAACTTCGAGGTCGAGGACGTGGACGCCGAATGGGAGCGTCTCGTCGTCAGGGAAGGGCTCGACCCCGAGCTGGAGCTGCGCACCGAGGAGTTCGGCCAGCGCCACTTCATCGTCGCCGACCCCAGCGGCGTCCTCATCGACGTCATCACCGAGATCCCGCCGTCCGGCGAGTACGCCGACCGGTTCCGCGCCTCCTGACCCGGCCCGCCCCCGGCACACGAACAGCCGAGCCCAGCGCGCGCTCCCCGGACGGGGCGGGCTGCAATGAAGGGATGACGGCGACCCCCGACGACTGTCTCGCGCGCAACGAGTGGATCTGCGGCGAGTATCTCTCCACCCGCCGCCAGATCCTCGGCGACGCGGTGGTCCAGCACCTTCAGCTGACCGCCGTCTCCGTACTGATCGCGCTCGCCGTCGCCGTCCCGCTGGCCGTCGCCGCCCGCCGCTGGCGCTGGACGGCGGGCCCGGTGCTCGGCGTGACCACCGTTCTCTACACCATCCCCTCGCTGGCGATGTTCTCGCTGCTGCTGCCGCTGTACGGGCTCTCCGCCTCGCTCGTCATCGCCGGACTGGCGCTCTACTCCCTCACCCTGCTGGTACGGAACATCCTCGCCGGACTGCGCGCGGTCCCCGAGGAGACCCGACAGGCCGCCCGGGGCATGGGCTACGGCCCCATCCGGCTGCTGCTCGCCGTCGAACTCCCGCTCGCCCTGCCCGCCGCCATGGCCGGGCTGCGGATCGCCGTCGTCTCCGCCGTCTCCCTGGTCACCATCGGGGCGATCGTCGGCTACGGAGGTCTCGGCAATCTCATCTACTCCGGCATGAACACCTACTTCAAGGCCCAGGTGCTCACCGCGTCCGCGCTCTGCGTGATCATCGCCGTCGCCGCCGATCTGCTGCTGCTCCTCGTACAGCGGTACGTCACCCCCTGGACCAGAGCGGTGAGCGCGTGAACACCCTCGGCGCGGCCTGGGACTGGCTCACCGACCCCGGCAACTGGTCCGGCGCGTCGGGCATCGGACAGCGGCTCCTCGAACATCTCTATCTCACCGGGGTCTGTCTCGCGCTCAGCTGTCTGACGGCCCTGCCCGTCGCCCTGATCCTCGGACACCTCGGCAGGGGCGGTGCGCTCGCCGTCAACATCTCCAACATCGGCCGCGCCGTGCCCACCTTCGCCGTTCTCGTCCTGCTGCTGCTCAGCCCGATCGGCGGGTACGGCGCCTGGCCCACCGTCATCGCGCTGGTGCTCTTCGCCGTGCCGCCGCTGCTCACCAACGCCTATGTCGGCATGCGCGGAGTCGACCGCGACGTCGTCAGAGCCGCACGCGGCATGGGGATGACGGGCCGGCAGCTGCTGTCCGGCGTGGAGATACCCCTCGCGCTGCCCCTCATCCTCACCGGAGTACGCATCGCCGCCGTACAGCTGGTCGCCACCGCGACCATCGCGGCGCTCGCCGGCGGCGGCGGACTCGGCCGTATCATCACCGCCGGATTCAATCTCGCCTCCACCCCCCAGGTCGTCGCGGGGGCCGTCCTGGTCGCGCTCTTCGCGCTGATCGTCGAGGCGCTCTTCGTCCTCGGACAGCGCCTCGGTCCCCCCTGGGCGCGGGGGAGCGGCTGATGCGCCCCAAGCTCGTCTCCGCCGCCTTCGCCCTGCTGGCGCTCACCGCCTGTGTGACCGGCCCCGCGCTGGAGCGGCGCGGCGAAGTCGACGCGCCCCCCGGCGACAGCGGACGGCTGACCATCGGCTCGGCGGGCTTCACCGAGAGCGATCTGCTCGCCACGATGTACGGACTCCTCCTCCGGCACGCCGGATACCGGACCGAGACCCTCTCCGTCACCAACCGCGAGATCTACGAACCGGCCCTGGAGAGCGGCCAGATCGATGTGGTGCCCGAGTACGCGGCGACCTTCGCCGACTGGCTGAACGCCAAGACCAACGGCCCGGACGCACCCCCGGCCGGCTCCCCGGACCTCCGCCGGACCATGACCGCGCTGCGCGCTCTGGCCACCCCGCGCGGGCTCGAAGTGCTCGACCCGGGCCGGGCGGTGGACCAGAACGCCTTCGCCGTGAGCCGCGGCTACGCCGCCGAGCACCGGCTGAGCACACTCAGCGATCTGGGCCGGGCCAAGCTGCCGGTACGGCTGGCCGCGGGCGACGAATGCGTGGTCCGGCCGTACTGCGAACCCGGGCTCAAACGGGTCTACGGCATCGACATCACCGCCGTCGACCCCAAGGGAGTCGGCACCACCCAGGCCAAAAGGGCGGTCCAGGACGGCCACGACCAGATGGTGCTGACCACGACGACCGACGCCACCCTCGACGACTTCGGGCTGGTGCTGCTCGCCGACGACCGGCACCTCCAGAACGCCGACTACATCGTCCCGGTGGTCAACCGGGCACGGGCCGGAAGCGAGGGGGTGACCCGGGCGCTGGCCCGGCTCAACACCGTGCTCACGACCGGGGATCTGGCCTCGCTCAACGAACAGGTGGACAGCTGGCGCAGACTGCCCGAGGACGTGGCCGAGCGGTATCTGAAGACCAAGGGGCTGCTCGGCACCGCCGGCGGACCCCCGTGGCGGATCTCAGGACCGCCGGGAGGGGGCCCCGGTGTGCAGGCTCTCCAGCCGCCGCTGAAGCACCCGCAGCGCGCCGCGCTGCCGCCCCGGCACCCGGCGGCGCAGCGCCACCAGTCTCGGGGCCAGTGAACGCGCCCTGCCCGCATCCCCGATCTGCTCCCACTGGTGATGGGCGCGGTCGACCGCGCCCTCCACATCGGGGTCGTCCGGCGCCTGCTCCCGGCCGAGCCGCGCCTCCGCCGCGGTCATCCACAGCTCACAGCTGAGCCCCGGCTCCCGGGCGAGCCGCGCCAGATCGGCGCGTACCTCCAGCCAGTGAATCGCCTGTACGGAGCCGGGGCCGTGGGCCCGCAGCTCCTGCTGCTCCCATGCGGCGGCAGCCGCCGCGGCCTCGCTGTGCCGCCCGGCCTGCGCGGCGGCCAGTATCGCGGGGTGGGGGTCATGGGCGGGCGCCGCGCGCCGCTGGGCGGGGTCCGCCGGCGCGGGTGCGCCCGGCGCGGAACCGGAGTGCTCGCCGCCGCCCGCGTCCGGGGCCGATGGGG
>NZ_VCLA01000133.1:55912-89615 GCF_009600885.1 Streptomyces jumonjinensis | reverse complement strand
GCGAGCACGCCGCCGCTCTCCGCGTCACGGACGGTGGCGGTGGGCTCGATGCCCTGGAAGGTCTGCCCCGCGGCGTCCGGACTCGCCGTGACGACGATCTTCTCGATGCCGGGCGGGACGGCGGAGGTGTCCACCACGATCGCGTCCGGGGCCGCGCCGCCGCCGGAGCGGTAGGCGACGCCCGGGCCGGCCGGCTGGTTGTAGAAGATGAAGTCGTCGTCGGAGCGCACCTTGCCGTCGGCGGTGAGCAGCAGGCCCGATACGTCGAGCCGCACGGGGGCGGCGACGTCCACCGCGATACGGGCGGCGGAGAGAGGGATGTTCGAGCCTGGGGTCATAGCTGTCATGCCGGGATAACGAGCGAGGGCGCTTTACCGTTCCCTTACCGGTTTCTCCCGGTCCGGAGAACCGTCGTTCGGCCGTATCCGCGAACCCGCCCGGTGGCCGTGGCGGCGGTCGGTCCGAAGCGCCTGGCGCTCGGCCCGAAGCCCTCGGCGGTCCGTCCTCAGCCCCCGGACCGGGCGGCCGGGGAGGCCCGTCGCCGGCCGCCTGGGCCACTCAGTGGGGCCACATCGGCGGACGGGTGACGAAGTGGCCGCCCAGACAGGCGTGGTCCGGATCGTCCGGGTCGAGCTCGCCCTGCTCGGCGATGAGCCCCGGGGCGTACTGCTCCGAGTCGTCCCGCGGCTCGTAGCCGAGCGCCCGCGCGCTGCTCAGATCCCACCACAGCCGGGTGTTGGCGGACGATCCGTAGACCACGGTGTGGCCCACGTCCTCGGCGGTCAGCGCGGCGTGGAAGAGCCGCGCGCCGTCGCCGGGGCTCATCCACACCGACAGCATCCGCACCGTCGAGGGCTCCATGAAGCAGGAGCCGATGCGCACCGAGACGGTCTCCGTCCCGTGCTGGTCCCAGTAGAGCTGGGCGAGGTCCTCGCCGAAGCACTTGGACAGCCCGTAGTAGGTGTCGGGGCGGCGCGGCGTGTCGACGGGGATCAGCTCGCCCGGTCCGAAGGGCGGCTCGCCCCGGGGCCGGGGGGTGAAGCCGACGGCGTGATTGCTGGAGGCGAAGACGATCCGCCGCACCCCCTCCTCGCGCGCCGCCTCGTAGAGGTTGTACGTCCCCTCGATGTTTGAACGGAGGATCTTCGCGAAGGGGGCTTCCAGCGAGATGCCCGCCAGATGGATGATCGCGTCGACGCCCCGGACCGCCTCGCGCAGCGCCCCGGTGTCGGCGAGTTCGGCGGTGATCGCCGTGGGCTCGCCCTCGATGGGCCTGGCGTCGAACAGCCGGAGTTCATAGCCGTACGCGGGCAGCAGCCCCCGCATCAGCGTGCCGAGTCCGCCTGCTGCGCCGGTGAGCAGGACGGTGCGGGGAGCGGGCATGGACGAGTCTCCTCGGATAAAGCAGATCTGTGGATGACATTCACATGCATGGACAAGCTAGGGAGGTGGTCCGGGCACCGTCAAGTGTGGCCCGGAGCAGCCCGCTCCACCTCTGAGTCGCGGTTTTCCGTCTTGACCGGCGCGGTCCCGCTGCCCTAGCGTGACGGCGTTCAGGGATATGGACATCGATCAGGATGATGCACGGGTCGGGGGTGGCCCGGGCACGGCTCAGGGAGCGCCCGTGACCACAGTCCCGCTCGCCGCCCGGCTCACCCGGGTTCAGGGACCGCTGTTCTTCCCCGTCACCGCCTACGGCCCGGACGGCTCCATCGATCTCGACGCCTGCCGGGCCCATGTCGAGAGCGGGGTGGACGCGGGCGCCGCCGCCGTCTTCGTCTGCTGCGGCACCGGAGAGTTCCACGCGCTGACCCCGGACGAGTACGGCCGGTGCGTCGCCACCGCGGTCGCCGCCGCCGACGGCGAGGTCCCGGTGATCGCCGGGGTCGGCTACGGCACCGCGCTCGCCGCCCGGTACGCGCGTACGGCGGAGGCGGCGGGCGCCGACGGGCTGCTCGCCCTGCCGCCGTATCTCGTCCTCGCCGACCAGGCCGGACTGCTGCGCCACTACGCCGCGCTCGCCGCGTCGACCTGTCTCGAACTCATCGTCTACCAGCGCGACAACGCCCTCTTCACCCCGCCGACCGTGGCCGAACTCGCCCGCACGGACGGGATCATCGGCCTCAAGGACGGCCACGGCGATCTCGATCTGATGCAGCGGATCGTCACCGCCGTCCGCCGGGACGCCCCCGGGCAGGACTTCCTCTACTTCAACGGGCTGCCCACCGCAGAGCTCACCGGCCCCGCCTACCGGGGCGTCGGGATCACCCTCTACTCCTCCGCCGCCTTCGCCTTCGTGCCCGATATCGCCCTGGCCTTCCACCGCGCGCTGGCCACCGGCGACGACAAGACCGCGGCCCGGCTGCTCGACGGGTTCTTCGCCCCGCTGGCCGCGCTGCGCGACCTGGGCCGCGGCTACGCCGTCTCCCTGGTCAAAGCGGGCGTACGGCTGGAAGGGCTCGACGTCGGCGGGGTACGGCCGCCGCTGAGCGAACCGGACCCCGCGCATGTCGACGCCCTCGCCGAGCTGATCGGGCAGGGGCGGGCGCTGCTGGCGGAGCTCGCGTGAACTCCTCCGCCTTCCTCTACCCATGGGACGTCATCGACGACCCGGACGCCGCCGCCCGGGTCGCGGACCTCGGCGTCCGGCAGGTCACCCTGGCCGCCGCGTACCACTCCACCCGCGCGCTGACCCCGCGCCATCCACGGCACCGGATCGTCACCGCGGCCCACGCGGCCGTGCTCTACGAGCCGGACGAGCAGCGGTGGGCCGGACGGGAGCTGCGGCCGTACCCCGCCGGGGAGTGGGCGCCGGGCGACGCCTTCGGCCGGGCCGCGAGCGCGCTCGCGGACGCGGGCCTCGACGTCCACAGCTGGGTGGTGCTGGCCCATAACTCCCGGCTGGGCGCGGAGCATCCCGGAATCCGGGTGGTCAACGCCTATGGCGACCCCTACCCCTGGGCGCCCTGCATCGCCCAGCCCGGCGTCCGCGCCTTTCTCACCGCTCTCGCGGCGGAGGCGGCCGTCCGGCCCGGGGCGCACGGCGCCGAACTGGAGTCCTGCGGCTGGTACGGCCTGGCGCATCTGCACGCTCACGACAAGATCGCGGGGGTGGCGCTCGGGGACGCGGCCCAGTATCTGATGTCGCTGTGCTTCTGCGCCGTCTGCCGGGAGGGGTACGGACGGCAGGGGCTGGAACCCCGGCGGCTGGCGGCGGCGGTGCGCACGGCGCTGGAGCCGGTGTGGGCGGGGCGGACGGCTCCGGAGACGGGCATCGAGAAGCTGCTGGGCGCGGAGCTCACCGCGGCGACCCTGGACGTCAGGACCCGGGTCGCGCGCACCCTCCAGGAGGAGGTCGTCGCGGCGGTGCGGGCGGCGGCCCCGCCGGGCTTCCAGGTGCTGCTGCACGCCGATCCGGCGGCGTACCGCTGCGGCGCCGACACCGGCGTGGACCCGGCGCACATCCTCTCCGTCGCGGACGGGGTGGTGGTGCCCTGCACCGGGGGCGCACACCGGCTGAAGCCGTTCGCGGACCGGGCCGCCGAGGGCGCGGTGCTGGCGGCGAACCTCTCCGTGGTCAGCGGGCTCGGCGGCCGTCCCGGGACGCTGGCGGAGGACGCCCGGCGGGCGGCGGAGCTGGGCGCGAACGAACTGCGGCTGTACCACGCGGGCCTGGCCTCGGACGCGGATCTGCGCGCGGTCCGGCACGCGCTGTCCCGGCTGGGGTGAAGCCGCCCCGACCGGCGCGCGCCTGCGCGGGCCCGGCTTCCGGGTGCGCGTCCCCGCGCGGGCCCGGCCGGGGGCCCCGGGCGCAGGCGGCCTTGACGGGGCCCACGGCCCCGCCTAGCGTCATATGCCGTATCTCATATACGAGATGAGGGCGCGCTGATGACCTTCGCCCCGGCCCCCGTCCCCTCCCGCACCCAGTACGTGCTCGAAGCGATCCGGCACGCCGTGCTCACCGGGCGGCTGCGCCCCGGGCAGGCCCTGGTGGAGGTCGAGCTCGCCGCGTGGTTCGGGGTGTCCAAGACGCCCGTACGGGAGGCGCTCAAGACCCTCGCGGGCAGCGGACTCGTCGTGCTCAGCCAGTACAAGGGCGTCACCGTGCGCACCGTCGACACCGCCATGGCGCACGAGGTCTACGACGTACGGCTGCTGCTCGAACCCGAGGCGCTGCGCCGCACCGTCGTACGGTCGGCCTCCTCGGCCCCGGCGCGGGCGGTCCTGGAGAGCGCGGGCGAGGCGCTCGCACGGGCCGAGCAGGCCGCGGGGCCGGCCGAGCGCTCCCTCGCCAACCGCGAGTTCCATCGCGCGCTCTACTCCTCCTGCGGCAATCCGCTGCTGGTGCGCACCCTGGACGAGCTGCGCGACCAGGCCGCGCTGGTCTCCGCCGTCGCCTGGGCGGCCGACCCGTCCTGGCGGCAGGAGGCGGCCGAGCACCGGGAGACCCTCCGGCTCGCGCTCGACGGCGCGGCCGAGGCCGCCGCCCGCGCCCTGCGCCGGCACATCGCCGGTTTCGTACACCGCGCCTTTCCCACGCCGACCCCGGGGGACAGCGCATGACCGATCCCCCGCCGACCGCGGAGGACGGCGCATGACCGATCCCGTGCCGATCCAGGAGGACGGCGCATGACCGATCCCGTGCCGATCCAGGAGGACGGCGCATGACCGATCCCCCGCCGATCCAGGAGGACAGCGCATGACCGACGCACTCCGCGCCGCGCTCGCCGATGTCGTGGCGATCCCCGTGACCCCGTTCGCCGAGGACGGCGCCGTCGACGAGAAGGCCCAGCGCGCCCTGCTGCGGCTGCTGATCGACAACGGTGTCACCACCCTCACCCCGGGCGGCAACACCGGCGAGTACTACACCCTCACCCCCGAGGAGCGGATGCGGGCGGTCGAGGTGACCGTCGAGGAGGCGGCGGGCCGGGCCGTCGTCGTCGCCGGGGTCGGCCAGGAGATCCCGTCCGCCGTCACCGCGGCCCGGCACGCCGCCGCCGTCGGCGCCCGGCTGGTGATGGTCCATCAGCCGGTCCACCCCTATGTCTCCCAGGGCGGCTGGATCGACTACCACCGCGCCGTCGCCGACGCCGTGCCGGAGCTGGGCGTCGTCCCGTACATCCGCGATCCCCGGCTCACCGGTGACGCGCTCGCCGAGCTGGGCGGGCGCTGCCCCAACGTCGTCGGGGTGAAGTACGCCGTCCCGGACGCCGCCGTCTTCGCCGCCTTCGCGCACGACGCGGGGCTCGACCGCTTCGTCTGGGTCGCGGGACTCGCCGAGCTGTACGCGCCCGCCTACTGGGCCTGCGGCGCGACCGGCTTCACCTCCGGGCTGGTCAACGTCGCTCCGGCGCTCTCCCTCGCCCTGCGCGACGCGCTGCGCGAAGGCCGGTACGAGGACGCCATGCGCCGCTGGGAACAGATCAGGCCGTTCGAGGAACTGCGCGCCCGGGACCACTCCGCGAACAACGTCAGCGTGGTGAAGGAGGCGCTGGCCTCGCTCGGACTCTGCCGCCGGGACGTCCGCCCGCCCAGCCGGACCCTGCCCGAGGACCAGCGCGCCCGGGTCGCCGCCCTGGTACGGGGCTGGGGCGTATGACCGACCCGGCGGGCACGGCGGCGGACGGGCTGCCCGGGGTGGCCCGGCTCCGCAGCCACCAGTGGTTCGGCGGCGGGGGACTGCGCGCCTTCAGCCATCGCGCCCGCACCCGGCAGCTCGGCTATCTCCCCGAGGAGCACCTCGGCAAGCCGGTGATCGCGGTGCTGAACACCTGGTCCGACGTCAACCCCTGCCATATCCATCTGAGGGAGAGGGCGCAGGCCGTCAAACGCGGGGTCTGGCAGGCCGGCGGCTTCCCCCTGGAGTTCCCGGTCGCCACCCTCTCCGAGACCTTCCAGAAGCCGACCCCGATGCTCTACCGCAATCTGCTGGCGATGGAGACCGAGGAACTGCTGCGCTCCTATCCGGTCGACGGCGCGGTCCTGATGGGCGGCTGCGACAAGTCCACCCCCGCCCTGCTGATGGGGGCCGCCAGCGCCGGTCTGCCCGCCGTCTTCGTACCGGCGGGCCCGATGCTGCCGGGCCACTGGCGGCGCGGAGTCCTCGGCTCCGGCACCGATATGTGGAAGTACTGGGACGAGCGGAGGGCCGGGCTGATCGGCGACGCCGAGCTGGCCGAGCTGGAGAACGGCCTCGCCCGCTCGCCCGGCACCTGTATGACCATGGGCACCGCCGCCACCCTGACCGCCGCCGCCGAGACCCTCGGCGTCACCGTCCCCGGGGCCTCCTCCATCCCCGCCGTGGACTCCGGCCACGCACGGATGGCCGCCGCCTCCGGACGGCTGAGCGTCGATCTCGTCCGCCGGGACCTGCGCCTTCCGGCGATCCTCAGCCGGGAGGCGTACGAGGACGCCGTCGCCGCCGTGCTGGCGCTCGGCGGCTCCACCAACGCCGTGATCCATCTGATCGCGATGGCCGGGCGCTCGGGGGTCCGGCTCACCCTCGACGACTTCGACCGCATCGCCCGCACGGTCCCGGTCCTCGCCGATCTGCGCCCCGGCGGTCGCTATCTGATGGAGGACTTCCACTTCGCGGGCGGGCTGCCCGGATTTCTGACCCGCATCCGGGATGTGCTCCATCTGGACCGGCCCACCGTCGCCCACCCCACCCTGCGGGAACAGCTCGCGGACGCCCTGGTCCACGATTCCGCCGTGATCCGCCCGAGGGACCGGCCGCTGGCCGCCGAGGGCGGAGTCGCGGTGCTGCGCGGCAACCTCTGCCCGGACGGCGCGGTCATCAAGCACATCGCCGCCGAGCCCCGGCTGCTGAGGCACACCGGGCCCGCCGTGGTCTTCCCCGACTACCGCACCATGCAGCGCACCATCGACGACCCCTCGCTCGGCATCACCCCGGACCATGTCCTGGTGCTCCAGAACGCGGGCCCCCGGGGCGGCCCCGGGATGCCCGAGTACGGGATGCTGCCGCTCCCCCGTCATCTGCTGGAGCAGGGCGTACGGGACATGGTCCGGATCTCCGACGCGCGGATGAGCGGCACCAGCTACGGGGCGTGCGTCCTGCACATCGCGCCCGAGTCCTATATCGGCGGGCCGCTGGCACTGGTCCGCAGCGGGGACCCGATCACCCTCGACGTGGCGGCGCGCACCCTGCGCCTGGAGATCCCGGACGCGGAGCTGGCCCGCCGCCGGGCGGCCTGGACCCCGCCGCCCGAGCGGTACGAGCGCGGATACGGGGCGCTGTACAACGAGCAGATCACCCAGGCCGACACCGGCTGCGACTTCGCCTTCCTGGCGCGCGGCGGCGACACCCCGGACCCCTACGCCGGCTGATCCGCGCGCCGGGCGGGCCCGCCCATGCAGGCTGGTCCGCGCCCGGCGGGCTCACTTACGCCGGCTGGCCCGCGCGCCCGGCGGGCTCACTTCAGCGCGGCGGCCATCATCCGCTGCGCCACGGGCGCGGCCAGACCGTTGCCGCTGACCTCGGAACGCGGACCGCCCGCGTCCTCGATCAGCACCGCGACGGCGACCGTCTCGCCGCTCTCCGCGTCCTCGGCGTACGAGGTGAACCAGGCGTACGGCGTCTTGCTGTTGTTCTCGCCGTGCTGGGCCGTGCCCGTCTTGCCGCCGACCTCCGCGCCGGGGACCTGGGCATTGGACCCCGTGCCGCCGTCCTCGACCACGGTCACCATCGCGCTGCGCAACTGCTCGGCGGTCCGGGAGGAGACGATCCGCTTCGACGAGCCGTCGCCGGGGGATTCGAGGGTCTCACCGGCGGAGTCCACGACCTCGGAGACCATGTGCGGGGACTCCATCACCCCGTCGTTGGCTATCGCGGCCGAGACCATCGCCATCTGGAGGGGGGTGGCGGTCACCTCGAACTGACCGATGCCCGTCAGCGCCGTCTGCGCGTCGTCCATCCCGGTCGGATAGACGCTGGCGTACGCCCGGACCGGCACGTCCAGCTCCTCGTCGTTGAACCCGAAGCGCTCCGCCGTCGCCCGTACCGTGTCCTGCCCCAGATCGGCGGCGAGCTCGGCGAAGACGTTGTTGCAGGAGTACCGCAGGGCGGTGCGGATGGAGGCGTTCTCACAGGGGGCACTGGGGATGTCGTTGGGGAGCGCCCGGGTGGTGCCGGGCAGGACGTACGGATAGGGGCTGTCGGTCTTCTCGTCCACCGAGTCATAGCGCCCCTCTTCCAGCGCCGCCGCCGCGACCACCAGCTTGAAGGTCGAGCCGGGCGGCAGCGGCTGCCGCAGCGCCCGGTTGACCAGCGGTTTGTCCGGGTCGTCGAGCAGCTTCTGCCAGGTGGCGGCGGCATCGGGGTCGGAGAGCGCGGCGATGGCGGTCGGATCGTACGACGGGGTGCTCACCATGCCGAGGATCGCGCCGGTCTCCGGGTCGATGGCGACGGCCGCGCCCTTGGTGTCGCCGAGGGCCCGATAGCCCGCCTCCTGCACCGCGGGGTCGATGGTGGTCAGCACATCGCCGGGCTCCTGCTGTCTGCCGGTGATCGCCTCGGCGGGGTTCTTCAGTCTGCTGTCGGTGCCGTCCAGCACCTCGCTGTAGATGCCCTCCAGCTGGGTGGCGCCGTACAGCTGTGAGCTGTAGCCGGTCACGGCCGCGTACATCGCGCCATCGGTGTAGGTGCGCTGATACGCGAGATCGCCGCCGTCGGTCGGCGCCGAGCCGGTGACGGGGGACCCGGCCACGACGATGTCGCCCAGCGGCTGAGCGTACTGGGCGATCTTCGTACGGTGGTTTCTGTCGTTCTCCGCGAGCGCCTTCGCCTGGAACGCCTGGAGCCAGGTGGCCCGCATCAGCAGGGCGAGCACCAGCAGCAGACTGAAGACGGCGGTGTGCCTGATTGTCTTGTTCATCCCACCGGGAAACGGACGGAGCTCCGGTGCCGGTTCCTGAACTGTCCGGATTCTCAGGTTTCTCAGGGATTCCTCATGGGAGGACCCGCTCCGCCGTCCTGGCGGAGGCGGCTCCTTCTCCCAGGCCGTGCCGTCAGACGTTCCACACCCCGGTGGCGGCCGTCTCCCTGACGTACTCCTCGAACGGACGGGGCGCGCGGCCGAGGCACTCCTGGACGCCCGTGCTGAGGTAGTCGTCCTCGCCGCGGCCGATGCCGTCCATGAAGGCGGCGATGGCCTCGGCGTCCGCGGCCGAGTACCCCGCGCCGACCAGATCGGCGGCGTACGCGACCGGGTCGCGGTGGCGGTGGACGAGCTCGCGGCCGGTGGCCTCGCCGATCAGGGCCAGGGCCTCGGCGAAGGTGAGCGCCCGGGGGCCGGAGAGCTCGTAGACCTTCCCCGCGTGGCCCTCTCCGGTGAGCGCGGCGACCGCCGCGTCGGCGATGTCGTCCGCGTCGATGAACGGCTCCCGGCCGTCCCCGGCGGGGGTGGCCAGGGTGCCGCCCCGGACCTCCGCCAGGAAGAAGTCCGGCGCGTCGAAGTCCTGCGAGAACCAGCACGGCCGGAGCATGGTCCACTCCAGGCCCGACGCGCGGACGGCGGACTCCGTGTCCGGTACGCCGCCGTCGGCGTCGATGCCCCGCACCGACAGCTGGACGATCCGCTGGACCCCGGCGGCCTTCGCCCGGTCCACGAAGGCGGCGCGCTCGGGCAGGCCGAGCGTCTCGGTGGGGACGAAGTAGACGGCCTGGACGCCGGCCAGGGCGGGGTCCCAGGTGGCGGGGTCGGCCCAGTCGAAGCGGACGGCGCCGGGACCGGCGGCGGTACGGGAGGCGGAGCGGACGGTGTGGCCGAGGGCCTGGAGGCGGGGGGCGACACGGCTGCCGGTCTTGCCGGTGGAACCGAGTACGAGCATCTCTGTCATGGCTTCAGTCAACCGGGGCCCGCTCGTACGGCCCATGGTTGAAACGGCCGATTACCTGTGTGATCGTGCCACTGTGGATCTCCTCGATGATTATCTCGCCGGTGTCCGCGCCCATGGCGCGGTGTTCTGCAACGCGGTCAGCACCCCGCCCTGGGGGCTGCGGTTCACCGAGCCGGCGCCCCTCGCCCTCGGCGCGATGCTGCGCGGCGACGCCTGGCTGGTACCGGACGAGGGCGCGGCGGTCCCGCTGCGGCAGGGCGATGTGGCCCTCATCAGGACCCGGCTGCCCTATACGGTCGCGGACCGGCCGGAGAGCGCTCCGCGGGTTCTGGTGGACGGGGCGGACCGCTGTGTGCTCACCGGCGACCCGGCGGACTCCGGGCGCAACTGGCGGGTGACCGGACGCACCGTGGGCGACGGCGGCCCTGGCGCGGGGTCCGCTTCGGGCGCGGGTTCCGGTTCCGCTTCCGGTTCCGCTTCAGGCGGGGCCGAGGACGGCTTGGCTTCCGGGGCCTCGGCCTCTGGTTCCGGCGGGCCCGGCGGCGGCTCCGGCGGCGGGTCGGATCTGCTGATCACCGCCGGCTACCGGGTCGGCGGCGAGCTGTGCGCGCCGCTGCTGGACGCGCTGCCCGCCATCGCCGTGGTGCGGCCCGAACCGGGTCTCGCCTCGCTCCTCGATCTGATCGCCGCCGAGGTCGAGCACGACGAGCCGGGCCAGCAGGTCGTACTCGACCGCTTTCTGGACCTGCTGCTCGTCCGGGTCCTGCGCTCATGGTTCGCCCGCTCCGACACCACCCCGCCCACCGGATACCGCGCCCTCGCCGACCCGGACATCGGGCATGTGCTGCGGCGGCTCCACGAGGACCCGGCCCGGCCGTGGACGGTCGCGTCCCTCGCGGACGAGGCGGGCATGTCCCGCACCGTGTTCGCCCGCCGCTTCTCGGCGCTGGTCGGCAAGCCGCCGCTGACCTATCTCACCGACTGGCGGATGACCCTGGCCGCCGACCGGCTGCGCGCACCGGGCGCGACGATCACAGCGGTGGCCCGAGGGGTGGGGTACGCGGACGGCTTCGCCTTCAGCGCGGCCTTCAAACGGGTACGCGGCATCAGCCCGTCCGCCCACCGCGCGAGCGGCCGGGAACTCCCCGCCACCCGCGCCCTCTAGAGAGATCGTCGGGTCACAGCCGCCGGGTGGCCAGCGTCAGCCGGTCCCGCGCGTCGAACAGCGCGTCCTTGATCATCTGCTCATGGCCCGGGGTGAGCCGCGCCACCGGCACCGAGCAGCTGATCGCGTCCCGGGCCGGGGTCCGGTACGGAATCGCGATGCCGAAGCAGCGCAGCCCCAGCGTGTTCTCCTCGCGGTCCACCGCATAGCCCTGCTCCCGGATGGAGTGCAGCTCCCCGATGAGCTTCTCGCGGTCCGTGACGGTGTGCTCGGTCAGCGAGGAGAGCGTGGGCGGCAGCATGGCGCGCACCTGCTCGTCGCTGTAGGTGGCCAGCAGCGCCTTGCCCAGCGAGGTGGAGTGCGCGGGCAGTCTGCGCCCCACCCGGGTGAAGGGCCGCAGATAGTGCTGCGACTGACGGGTGGCCAGATAGACCACATTGACGCCGTCGAGCCGGGCGAGGTGAATGGTCTCGGTGGTGTCGTCGGAGAGCCGGTCCAGGGTGGGGCGGGCCGCCGCCACCACCTCGTCGCCGTCGATGTAGGAGGTGCCGACCAACAGGGCGCGCACCCCGATGCCGTACCGCGTGCCGGTCGCGTCGGTCTCCACCCAGCCCAGCTCGACCAGGGTGCGCAGCAGCATGTACAGGCTGGACTTGGGGTAGCCGACGGCCTCCTGGACGGCGGCGAGCGAATGCATGCCGGGGCGTCCCGCGAAGTACTCCAGCAACTCCACCGTCCGCACCGCCGACTTGACCTGTGTTCCACCGGAATCGGTCGTAGACATTGCTCTTCGCCCCTTCTTGACCGTGCGGAACGCGCGGAAATACAGTCCTCATACCGTTCACCATTGAGAACGTTGTTCACAATACCGAACAAGTGCTGGTGAGTGGCCATAAGGCGCAGAAATTCCGGGAAGGAAGCAGCGGTGACAGCAGCACCAGTCTGGAGCGTCGACCCCCGAACCGGGAACCCGCGGGAGCGGGTCGCCGCCGAGTCCACATCCGCCGACGTCGACCGCTCCGTCCGCGCCGCGACCGCCGCCCGCGCCCCGCTGGCCGACCGGAACCGGCGGGCCAGGCTGCTGCGCACCGCCGCGGATCTGCTGGACGCCTCCTACGCCCGGATCGTGGAGACCGCGGACGCCGAGACCGCGCTCGGACCCGCCCGGCTCGACGGGGAACTCGCCCGCACCACCGCCCAGTTGCGGTCCTTCGCCGATGTCGTCGACGACGGCTCCTTTCTGGACATCCGCATCGACCACGCCGACCCCGGGCGGATCCCGCCCTGGCCGGATCTGCGCCGCTACCGGATCCCGCTCGGCGTGGTCGCCGTCTACGCCGCGAGCAATTTCCCGCTCGCCTTCTCCGTCCCCGGCGGCGACACCGCGAGCGCCCTCGCCGCCGGCTGCCCGGTCGTCGTCAAGGCGCACCCCGCCCACCCGGCGACCTCCGAACTCTGCGCCGCGCTGCTGCGCCGGGCCGCCCGGGAGTCGGAGCTCCCCGAGGACGTGATCACCCTCGTCCACGGCTTCGACGCGGGCGTCGAGCTGGTGCGTCACCCGCTCGTCGCCGCCGTCGGCTTCACCGGTTCCGTACGCGGCGGCCGGGCCCTGTACGACGCCGCCGCAGCCCGGCCCGTGCCGATCCCCTTCCACGGCGAGCTCGGCTCCCTCAACCCCGTCGTGGTCACCGAAGCCGCCGCCGCCGAGCGCGCCGAGGAGCTCGGGACCGGACTCGCCGCCTCCATGACCCTGGGCGCGGGACAGTTCTGCACCAAGCCCGGCCTGGTCCTGGTCCCGGCGGGCGCGGCGGGCGACCGGCTGCTCACCGCCCTGACGGACGCCGTCGCCCGTACCGGGCCCGGAGTGCTGCTCGACCACCGGATGCGCACCGCCTTCCTCGAAGGAGTACGGGAACGGGCCGCGCTGCCATCCGTGCGGACCCCCGTCACCCCCGGCCCCGGCGGCGAGCACACCGTCAGCGCCGGATTCCTCTCCGTACCGGCAGCGTCGCTGACCGCCCCCGGGCCGCACGATCTGCTGCTCGAAGAGTGCTTCGGACCGGTCACCGTCGTCGTCCGCCACACCTCCCACGACGAGATCACCGAGGTGCTCGGGCGGCTGCCCGGCAATCTCACCGCGACCCTCCAGCTCTCCACCGCCGAAGCCGCGGGCGAGGGCCGGGGCGGCGAGCTGCTCGCCCGGCTCACCCCGCTCGCGGGCCGGGTGCTGGTCGGCGGCTGGCCGACCGGCGTCGCCGTCGCCCCCGCCCAGCACCACGGCGGTCCCTATCCGGCCACCACCTCCACCGCCACCTCCGTGGGCGCCACCGCCGTCGAGCGCTGGCTGCGCCCGGTGACGTACCAGACGACGCCCGGCGCACTGCTCCCGCCCGAGCTGCGCGAGGACAATCCGCTGGGGCTGCCGCGCCGGGTGGACGGGCGCCTCGAAGGGCCGCCGAGCTGACGGGGTGAACGACTCGGCCGGACTGCCGGACTGCCGGGCTGCCGGGCTGCCGGGCTGCCGGACCGTGCGACCGCTCACGCCTGTGCGACGGCGCACGCCTGTGCGACGGCTCACGCGGACCCTGGGGGCCCGCTGGAATCCACCGGGCCCCTCGGACGTTGTGCGAGGGACGGGCGGTGCTGCCCGCCCGGTAGAAACCCCCCGCACGACCTGGAGAGAACAGCATGCGCGTCGAGATCTGGAGCGATATCGCCTGTCCCTGGTGCTATATCGGGAAGGCCCGCTTCGAAAAGGGACTCGCGGACTTCGCCCACCGCGACCAGGTCGAGGTGGTGCACCGCTCCTTCGAGCTCGACCCGGGCCGCGCCCGGGGCGATGTCGGCTCCGTCGTGGACATGCTGGCGCTGAAGTACGGGCGCACCCGCGAGGAGGCGCTCGCGATGGAGGAGCATGTGGCCGGGAACGCGCACGCCGAGGGTCTCGGCTACCTCACCGGGGACCGCGATCACGGCAGCACCTTCGACATCCACCGGCTGCTCCATCTGGCCAGGGCCCGGGGCCGGCAGAACGAGCTGCTGGATCTGGCCTACCGGGCGAACTTCGCCGAGGAGCGCTCCGTCTACGACCCCGGGACGCTGGCCGCGATCGCCGTCGAGGCCGGGCTGGACGAGGCCGAGGCGCGCGCCGTCCTCGCGGACGGGGCGGCGTACGCCGACGAGGTGCGCGCCGATGAGCGCGAGGCCGCCGAGCTGGGGGCGACCGGGGTGCCGTTCTTCGTCTTCGACCGGCGGTACGGGCTGTCCGGAGGGCAGCCCGCCGAGCTGTTCACCCAGGCGCTGGAGCAGGCATGGCGGGACCGGGAGCCCGTCCCCGCCGCCCCTGCCACCCCTGCCGTCCCCGCCGGAGCGGACGCCCCCGGCTGCGACACCGACGGCTCCTGCGAGGTCCCCCGGAACTGAGGCGCCGCCGGGCCGCCGGAAGCCGGGCCCGGCTTCCGGACGGCCCGTGCCGATTCCGTGGACTGTCCGTAAGTGTGGTTTAAGGACTGCTGAACGGTTCCCTTCAGCGATTCTCGATTGACCCGCGGAGAGGCGCGGCTCAGGGTTGATCCCATGGAGACCCTGGGCGGTACCGAGTTCGCACCGGAATCGGCGTATCTCAACACCTCTACCTGCGGGCTGCTGCCCCACCGGGCCGTCACCGCGATGGCGGAGCTGGCGCGGGAGCTCGCGGCCGGGCGGCCGGAGGGCGCCGGGGACTGGGGCCAGGTCAGCGCGGCCCGCGGCTCCTTCGCCCGGCTCACCGGCGTATCCGAGGGCCGGGTCGCGGTCGGCGGCTCGGTCTCGGTCCACACCGGCCTGATCGCGAGCTCGCTGCCCCCCGGCGCCGAGGTCCTCTTCCCCGAGGGGGAGTTCGCCTCGGTCGTCACCCCGTTCATCGCCCGCGGCGATCTCAAGCCGCGCTACGCCCCGCTGGACGGCCTCGCCGACGCGGTACGGCCCGGCACCGCTCTGGTCGCCTTCTCCGCGGTGCAGTCCGCGGACGGCCGGATCGTCGATCTGCGGGCGGTACGGGAGGCGGCAGCCGCACACGGAGCCCGTACGCTCCTCGACGCCAGCCAGTCCGCCGGCTGGCTGCCGCTGGACGCGGGCGCGTGGGATTTCACCGTGACGGGCGGCTTCAAGTATCTGCTCTGCCCCCGGGGGGTCTCCTTCCTCACGGTCACCGAGGAGGCGCAGCGGACCGTGGCGCCGCTGCACGCCGGGGCCCTCGCCGCCGAATCGCCGTGGGAGGCGTTCTACGGGCCGGTGAAACGGTTCGCCCGTTCGGCCCGCCGCTTCGACGAGCCCCCGGCCTATCTGTCCTACCACGGGGCCGCCCCGGCGCTGGCGCTGCTGGAGGAGATCGGCGTCGAGGCGGTTCACGCCCATGCCACGGCGCTGGCACGGCGGTTCCGGGAGGGGCTGAGCTCCCTGGGCCACATCCCGATCCCGGGCGACTCGGCGATCGTCGCGGTACCGGGGCTGGGCGGCCGGGCCGAGGAGCTGGCCCGGGCGGGGGTCGTCGTATCGGCGCGGGCGGGGAATCTGCGGGCCGCCTTCCACCTCTACAACTCGGCGGCCGACGCGGACCGGGCCCTGGACGTCATCGCGGGCTGAGCGGTGAGCGGCCCGGGGCCGGTCCGGTGTCGCGGACCGGCCCCGGGTTCCCGTACGGGCCCCGGACTCCCGTACGGCCTCAGCGCGCGGAGTTCTCAGCGCACAGGGGTGAAATCCCGTGCTCCGATGAACTCCGGCCGGGGCGACGGAGCCGCGAACGGCCGCACCGCCGCGTTCTCCACGCTGTTGAACACGATGAACACATTGCTCCGCGCGTACGGCGTGATGTTGTCGCCCGAACCGTGCATGCAGTTGCAGTCGAACCAGGTCGCCGAACCGGCCCCGCCGGTGAAGAGCCGGATGCCGTGCTCATCGGCGAGCCGGGTCAGCGCCGCGTCCGACGGGGTGCCCGCGTCCTGCATCCGGAGCGACTGCTTGTAGTTGTCCTCGGGAGTCGCACCCGCGCACCCCAGGAACGCCCGGTGCGAACCAGGCATGATCATCAGACCGCCGTTGGTGTCCCGGTTCTCGGTCAGCGCGATCGAGACCGAGACGGTCCGCATGCGCGGCAGGCCGTCCTCGGCATGCCAGGTCTCGAAGTCGGAGTGCCAGTAGAACCCCGAAGCGCCGAAGCCCGGCTTCACATTGACACGGGACTGATGGACATAGACGTCCGAGCCGAGAATCTGCCGGGCCCGGCCCACCACCCGCTCATCGCGCACCAGCGCGGCGAAGAACCCGCTGAGCCGGTGCACCTCGAACACCGAGCGCACGGCGCGCGACTTCGGCTCCACGATGGAGCGTTCATCGGCGCGTACGGCGGGGTCGGCGATCAGCCGGTCCAGCTCCGCGCGGTAGAGGGCCACCTCGGCATCGGTGATCTGCTCCGGGACGGTGAGAAACCCGTCCCGCTCGTACTCCAGCAGCTCGGCCGGGAGCATGGGCCCCGGCACGCCCGGCGCCGACCAGACGACCGGATCCTGACGCGGGGTGATCACTTCGCCCGTGCCGCGGGTCGGATAGGGATCGGTGCGCGCGGTGGTCGTCATGGCTCAGCCCTCCTCGGTGATCAGGGGATAGACGCCGTTCTCGTCGTGGTCCTCCCGCCCGGTGACGGGCGGGTTGAAGACGCAGACACAGCGGAAGTCGGTCCTGGGCCGGAGCGTGTGCCGCTCATGGCCGTCCAGCAGATACATCGTTCCGGGCGTGATCCAGTGGGTCTCGCCCGTCTCGTCGTCGGTGAGCTCGGCCTCGCCCTCCACGCAGAGGACGGCCTCGATGTGATTCGCGTACCACATCGAGGTCGCGGTGCCCGCGTAGAGCACGGTCTCGTGGAGCGAGAAGCCCGCCTTCTCCCTGGCGAGCACGAGACGCTTGCTCTCCCAGGTGCCGGAGGCGGATCTGACATGGCGGTCGGTGTTCTCGATGTCCTTGAGCGAACGGACGAGCATGGCGCGTCGCAGCCTTTCTCTCGGTCGGCGAGGGTGCGTGTGGTGTGTGTTGTACGTACGGGGCGTACAGGGCGTACGGGGTGTACCGGGTCTTTCGGGGCGTACGGGCCCGTCGGAGCTCAGGCCGTCTCCCGTACCGAGCGGGCGAGGATCCGCAGGCCCTCGTCCAGCTCCTCCGGTGAGACGGTCAGCGGCGGAAGCAGCTTCACCACTTCGCTCCGCGGGCCCGAGGTCTCCAGCAGCAGCCCCAGTTCGAAGGCGCGCGCGCAGATCGCGGAGGCGCGCGCCGGGTCGGTGAACTCCAGCCCCCAGACCAGTCCCCGGCCTCTGAGGCTCACCCCGGGATCGGCGCTCTCGGCGGCCATCGCCAGCAGCGCCTGCTCTACCTGCTCGCCCCTGGCCAGGGTCTGCTTCTCCATCTGGCCGTCCGCCCAGTAGGCGTTCAGCGCCGCGGCGGCCGTCACGAACGCGGGGTTGTTGCCCCGGAAGGTGCCGTTGTGCTCGCCGGGCTCCCAGATGTCCAGCTCCGGTTTGAACAGACAGAGCGACATGGGCAGTCCATAACCGCTGATGGACTTCGACAGGGTGACGATGTCCGGGACGATGCCCGCCTCCTCGAAGGAGAAGAAGCCGCCGGTACGGCCGCACCCCATCTGGATGTCGTCCACGATCAGCAGCATGTCGCGCCGTTCGCAGAGTGACTGGAGCGCGCGCAGCCACTCGGCGCGGGCGACATTGATCCCGCCCTCGCCCTGCACGGTCTCCACGATCACGGCCGCGGGTTTGTTCAGCCCGGAGCCCTGGTCCTCCAGCAGCCGCTCGAACCAGAGGAAGTCCGGCATCTGTCCGTCGAAGTAGTTGTCGAACGGCATCGGGGTGCCGTGCACCAGCGGGATGCCGGCCCCGGCGCGCTTGAAGGCGTTCCCGGTGACGGCGAGCGAGCCCAGCGACATCCCGTGGAAGGCGTTGGTGAAGGAGACGACGGACTCGCGGCCCTTCACCTTGCGGGCCAGTTTGAGGGCCGCCTCGACCGCGTTGGTGCCGGTCGGGCCGGGGAACATGACCTTGTACGGAAGGTCGCGCGGTCGCAGCACGACGTTCTGGAACGACTCCAGGAACGCGCGTTTCGCCGTGGTGGCCATGTCCAGGCCGTGGGTGATGCCGTCGCGTTCGATGTAGTCGATCAGCGCGCGTTTCAGCACCGGGTTGTTGTGGCCGTAGTTGAGCGATCCGGCCCCGGCGAAGAAGTCGAGATAGGTGTGGCCGTCCTCGTCGTGGAGGCGGCTGCCCTGCGCGCGGTCGAAGACCGCGGGCCAGCCGCGGCAGTAGCTGCGTACCTCCGACTCCAGGGTCTCGAAGACGCTCAGGGCGGGCGGGGTGATGGTCACAGCGGTCTCCAGAGGTCGGTCGGTCAGACGGCGATGGGGCCGATGCGGAACAGGACTTCCGGCTGGTGGGGGCCCGGTGGCGGGCCCCCACCAGCGGCACTGTTCAGGGCTTCGGCCGGGGCTTCGTCCGGGAACAGCGCGCCGTCGAAGAGGACTTCGCGTTCGACGTGTGCGCCCTGGCGTGCCGCGTAGGAGGTGAAGAGCCGCTCGGAGGCGGTGTTGTCGGGGGTGATGGTCGTCTCCATCTCCCGTATGCCGCGCTCCGCGGTGACCTTTGCGGTCAGCGCGTCGAGCAGCACCCCCGCGAGACCCTGCCCCCGGTACGCCCGGTCGACGGCGATCTGCCAGACGACCAGGGCCCGCGGGCGCTCGGGCCGGGCGTAGCCGGTGACGAAGGCGATCGGCTCGCCGTCCGGGCCGCGTGCCACCAGCGAGGTGGCGGCGAAGTCGCGGCACCACAGCAGATAGCTGTACGAGGAGTTGAGGTCCAGGACCTCGGAGTCGCGGGCGATGCGCCAGAGCGCGGCTCCGTCCTCCACTCGTGGGGTGTCGACGGATATGAATTCGCTCGTGGTTTCGGCTCGTACAAGGTCTTCTTGTGCGGCGTTCATGTGTAAGTAATTTACCGAGCGAATTCGGAAAATGCATGGCCGGAAGGGCTTGGGTGGACTGTCTGTCTGTGTTATCGCGCGGGCGCGAATATCGATCGTCGATCGGTCTGTTTTGTTACTATTTTTACCGTGTGAAAAGGGTGTATCGGGCACAGTGTGGAGTCGATCACATGGTCGCCCGCCCGCTGGGACTCCTATCGGATCCTTAGCGTTTAAGGCCGCTGGGTCGGGGCAGAAGAAAACGGGAAGCTGCCATATGTGAAGGCAGCTTCCCGTTGTATTCAAATGAAGAGGAGTTCACCGGGCTGTTTTATTTGCCGGCCCCTCGAAAAGGGTGGTGGGGAGAGGGTTATGCCCAGACCCCGGACACCGCCCGCCCGGCCGCCTCCAGATCGACGGAGGCCCCCGTCTCCGCGAGCGCACCGCCCAGCGCGGCCAGCGAGGAGCGCACCGCGCCCCGGGTGGCGTCCACGCCGTAGTGGTTGACCCGGATCATCTCCTTGGCCAGCGCGCCGCCGCCCGCGATCAGCGGGAGCGAGGGATCGGCCGCCAGCGCCTTCGCGACCAGCTCGGACGCGTCCACCCCGGCCGGGGCGCGCAGCGTGGTGGCGACCGGCGCCGCGTCCCGGGCGTCATGGACATACGGCTCAAGACCGCCGCCGAGCGCCGTCGCGCCCGCGCGGGTCGCGGCGGCGGCCGAGGCGTGCCGGGCCATCAGCGCGGCCAGGCCCTCCGCCTCGATCCGCTCCACGCACGCCTCAAGAGCCAGCATCTCCAGCTGCGCGGGCGCGTGAAGGAGCGCCTTCCGTCCGCCGTCGATCCAGCGCTCCTTCCAGTCCAGCAGCGAGAGATACGAGCGCCGGGGCGCGGCCGGATTGGCCGCGAACCGCTCCCAGGCGCGCTCGCTCACCGACACGGCCGAGACGCCGGCCGGGCCGCCCATCGCCTTCTGCGCGCCGATCACACAGAGGTCGACGCCCCAGGCGTCCGGCAGCAGCGGCTCGGCGGCGACCGACGCCACCGCGTCCAGCATGAAGAGCGCGCCGTGACGGCGGACGACCTCGCCGATCTCGGCCACCGGGTTGGTGTTGCCGGTGGCGGCCTCCGCGTGCACCAGCGAGACGAAGTCGATCTCCGGGTGCGCGGCGAGCGCCCGCTCCACCTGCTCGGCGGTGACCGCGGTGTGGAAGGGCACCTCCAGGTCGACGACCTTCGCGCCGCAGTCGCGCAGCCAGTTCCCGAAGGTCTGGCCGTACGGGCCGGTGACGACGTTCAGCGCGGTGGAGCCCGGGCGCGCGCCGCCGCGGATGCAGCCCTCCAGCGGAAGCAGCGCCTCGCCCTGCGTGATCACGACGTCCTGCTCGGTGTCGAGCAGTGCGGCGACCCGGCGTTCGACGCCGGCGAAGTGCGCGGCGGTCAGCGGGGGCAGATCCAGAAGCGGATGTGTCACGACAAGGCCTTCTTCGCGGAATGGGTGTTCTCGACCGGGCTTGTCCGGTCTCCTGGTCGAGGGTACCCAGGGGGACGCCCGGACCCGGTTCCGGGACGGCCGGTGCCTCCGCGGGCGCGGTCCCGGTGCGGCTGGTACCGCGCGGGCTCTCCACGGGCCCGGTCCCGGGCGGGCTGGTACCGCGCGGGCTCTCCTCGGGCCCGGCCCCGGGGCGTCGCCGGCCTCGTACAGTGCTGGCATGAGCGATCGCGTGACAGTGCATGTGAAGGGGCGGGTGCTCGTCGGTCCGGAGGAGGTACGGGACGAACTGTGGGTCGTCGGCGGGCGGATCTCCTACCAGCGGCCGTCCGGATCCGCCGGTGCCGAGGCGCTGACGGTGACGGGCTGGGCGCTGCCCGGTCTGGTCGACGCGCACTGCCATGTGGGCCTCGACCAGCACGGCCCGGTGGACGACGCCGCCAGCGAGAAGCAGGCGCTCGCCGACCGGGAGGCCGGAACCCTGCTGATCCGGGACGCCGGATCGCCCTCCGACACCCGCTGGATCGACGACCGGGAGGATCTCCCCAAGATCATCCGGGCGGGTCGTCATATCGCGCGGACCCGGCGCTACATCCGCAACTACGCCCATGAGATCGAGCCCGACGACCTGGTGGCGTATGTCGCCCGGGAGGCCCGGCGCGGCGACGGCTGGGTCAAGCTCGTCGGCGACTGGATCGACCGGGAGGCCGGCGATCTGACCGCGTGCTGGCCGCGCGGCGCGGTCGAGGCGGCGATCGCCGAGGCGCACCGGCTGGGCGCGCGGGTGACGGCGCACTGCTTCGCCGAGGACTCGCTCCGGGATCTGGTGGAGGCGGGCATCGACTGTATCGAGCACGCGACCGGGCTCACCGAGGACACCATCCCGCTCTTCGCCGAACGCGGGGTGGCGATCGTCCCCACCCTTGTCAACATCGCTTCCTTCCCGGTGCTCGCGGACGGCGGCGAGACCAAGTTCCCGGCCTGGTCGGCCCATATGCGGCGGCTGCACGAGCGCCGGTACGACACGGTCCGCGCGGCCTACGACGCGGGAATCCCCGTCTTCGTCGGCACGGACGCGGGAGGCTCGCTCGCCCATGGGCTGGTCGCGGCGGAGGTCGCCGAACTGGTGAAGGCCGGAATCCCGTCGCTCCAGGCGCTGTCGGCGACCTCCTGGGGCGCGCGCGAGTGGCTGGGACGGCCCGCTCTCGAAGAGGGCGTGCCCGCGGATCTGGTGGTGTACGACGAGGACCCCCGGGCCGATGTCAGGGCGCTGGCGGCGCCGCGCCGGGTGATCCTGAACGGGCGGGTGGTCGGCTGAGCGCCCCGCGCCCGGTCCGCCTTCGGTCTTCTCGCGGCCCTCGGGGTCCCGGAACGGCCGCCGTGGTGCGAACGGCCGCCGTGGACCGGCGTACGCCCCCTCCGTCGCGGCGGAAGGGCCCACAGAGAACACCCGTGCCTCAGGAATCGAATACAGACGCGGAAACCTCACTTTGGAGTGAACTAACGCCAGGTGTCCATCGGTTCACTCTCGGTGCGTAAAGATTCCGGTGTCCCGGTCGCCACCGCCCACAGTCCCTGTGGGACGGCGGGCGACGCCATGTCTCCTGTGAGGGTTCCACCACCGTGAACAGCGACACCTTACGCATGCCCGCCCGCCGCCGCGCCGCCGTCCTGACCTCGGCCGCGGCCTCTGTCGCGCTGATCGCGGCGCCCTCGGCCCTCACCGGGCCGGCGCATGCCGCCGGAGGCGGCGCCGAGGGGCGGGCGGACGCGGTCGTACTGCGCACCGGGCTCCAGATCTCCCTGCTCGACAAGACCGTCCAGGTCCCCCTCACCGCCTCCCTCAACGCGGTGAAGGCCCCCGCGTCCGCCGACAGCACCACGCTGAGCGTGCGGCTGGACGGCGTCGACCAGGGCAGGCCCTTCCAGGTGCTGCGGGCGGACGTCGCCGAGGCGAAGGCCACCGCCGACAAGCGGCGGGCCGAGGGCCATGCCCAGCTGGTGCGGGCCCGGGTACGGGTGCCGGGGCTGCCGCTGCTCTCGCTCGTCGAAGTCGAGAAGGTCGTCTCCAAGGCCGTGTGCGCGGTGGGCGAGCGGCCTGTCGCGGAATCGAATCTGCTCGGCGGGGTGAAGGTTCTCGGCAAGCAGGTCGCCCTCTCCGTCGGCGGCCGGACGAACGTCGCGGCGCCGGGGGTCGGCGAGGTGACCCTCGATCTGTCCAGGACCCGCACCACCTCCCGGACGGCCGCCGCGACCGCGCTGGAGCTGAAGGTCGCGGTGAACCCGCTGAGCCTGAACGTCGCCGAGGTGAACGGCACGGTCACCCTGGCCGAGGCCACCTGTGAGTCGCCCAGGGCCGGGCAGCGGCCCGCCGCCGCCTCGACCTCCGGCGTCAAGCCCCAGACCGGGCCCGCCGAGAACCTCGCCGAGACGGGCGGCAGCTCCACCACGCCGTATCTCGCGGCGGGCGCGGCGGCACTGCTGGGGCTGGGCGGCACCGCGCTGCTCCTGGCACGCGGCCGGGCCAGGTCCCGCCGCCGCGGCTGAACCGCCCGGCCGGAGCCCTGGGCCGGGGCGGCATGAGGCCGGGGCATACGAGACCGGGCTGTACGAGACCGGTTCCGCATGCGGAACGGGGACTTCTGGCCAGGGCTGTACGACCGGGTCGGCTGTCCGGGCCGGGAGCCGCCCCGGGGGGCTCCCGGCCCCTTCGGGCAGGAGCCCTCCGGCCCACTGGCGCGTTCAGGGCGTCCCGGCACCGCCCGGCGGGACCCTCAGCCGACCATGGCCAGCGCCTGATCCAGCGCCTGGAGGAAACGGTTGGTCGTGGCACGGTCGCGTACCGCGATCCGCAGCCACCCCGGACCGAGCCCCGGGAAGGTGTCACCGCGGCGCACCGCGAACCCCAGAGAGCGCAGCCGCTCCCGCACCTCCGCGCCCCGCCGCACATGGACCAGGACGAAAGACGCCTCCGCGCTCTGGACGACGCGGGTCTCCTCGAACTCGGCGAGCCCGGCCAGCAGATGGGCCCGCTCCAGCGCGATCAGCCGGGCCGCCTGCTCCGCCTCCTTCAGCGCGGCCGGGGCCATGCACGCCTCCGCCGCCGTCAGCGCGGGAGTGGACACCGGCCAGAGCGGCTGGGCCCGCGCCAGGGCCGATACCGTCTCCGGTTCGGCCAGCACATAGCCGATGCGCAGACCCGCCAGCCCCCAGGTCTTGGTGAGACTGCGCAGCACCACCAGACCCGGCACATCCGTCCGGCCCGCCAGCGTCCCCGCCTCCTCCGGCACGGCGTCCATGAAGGCCTCGTCCACGACGAGCAGCCGCCCGGGGCGGGCCAGAGAGGCGATGTCCTCGGGGGAGTGGAGCACCGATGTGGGATTGGTCGGATTCCCGATCACCACCAGATCCGCGGATTCCGGCACCTCCCGGGGATCGAGACGGAAGCCGTTCGCCTCGCGCAGCAGCAGCCGGTCCACGGTGTGGCCCGCGTCCCGCAGAGCCGCCTCGGGCTCGGTGAACTGGGGGTGTACGACCAGGGGACGGCGTACCGCGAGCGCGCGCGCCAGCAGCACGAACGCCTCCGCCGCCCCGGAGGTCAACAGGACGCGCTCCGCCGGAAGACCGTGCCGCGCGGCGACGGCGGCCCGCGCGGCACGGTTGTCCGGATAGGCGGCCAGGGAGGTCAGCGAACCGGCGACGCACTCACGCAGCCACTCGGGGGGAGTGCTCGTCCGCACATTGACCGCGAGATCGATCAGCCCCGCGCCGGCGTCGCGTATCTCCGCATCGCCGTGGTGGCGCAGGTCGTGTGAACCGTCAGTGTGCATGTGCATGGCTGCCGTGGGGGTGAGGGCGGGCGGCGGACCGGGACGTCTCGGCGGCCGTGCGGGCGGTGGGGCGGGCGAGGACCGGCGCGGTACGTCTCCTCCGGCCGGCTCCGGTCAGCTCGGCGACCGATCTGCCGGGGGGCGTGAGGGGCGCGCGGCACTCCGGCGCCGGCCGGGAGAGCCTGCTGCCCTGGGCGCGATGGCCGGCGGTCGTCGCTGTGGGCGTTGGTGTGGGCGGGGCGGTCACACATTCTCCTCGGGGTGGGGGGAGGGACAGGGGACCCGGGGCGGCTGGGCCTCAGGGCCCGGGGGTTTCGCCGCCGTCCGGCTGCGCCGTGGCCGCTAGGGCGCGGGCGCATGGGGATGGAGCGGCGGGGACGGAGCCGGTACCGGCGGGGACCGGGCGGGCGGTCCGGCACCGGTGGGGAGCAGCGGTCCGACAGGGCGTGACGCACTCCGCGCCGGCCCGTCCCGCGCGGGACGGCGCGGAGCGGGGCGCACGGCTCGCGGCCGCACCGGGCGCGCTGTCGCGGGGGATCATGCCTGCCACCGGTAGCCGTACGGGGTCACCATGCGGCTCGCGATGGCGCGGGTGGCTGTGTTGCCGACCGTCACGACGGTCATCATGTCCAGCGCTGAGGGATCCACTCCGGACAGAGTCGTCACACGGCTTGAATCATTCGGTCGCGACGCATTCCAGACGATCCCCAGAGGTGTCCGGTGCGACCGGTACTCCGCCAGGACCCTGAGCGCCCTGGTCGGCCACCGGACCCGGTCCGGCCTGGAATCCCGGGCGTCCGCGCGGTGGAGGGTGATGACGGCGTCCGCGTCCGCCGCTGCCCGCAACCGGCTTTCGACCGTCTCCCACGGTGTGCCAGGGTCCGCGAGGCCGATCGACACATGGCCGTTTTCGGTGGGTGCGTCCGGGGAGTGGTCCACCTGCGGCGGGCCGCCTTCGTACGCCCCCGGCACCGCGCCGCCCTGGTGCGCCCCCGTTTCCCCGGCGGTCATGGTCACGGTGACGGTCCGTCCGGCCGGTGTGCCGGCCAGGGTCTCGACGGTCCAGGGGCCCGGCCCGGGGAGCCCGCGCGAGGGAGCCGGACGCCCGAGACCGTACTGACGCACCGGCTCGCCCTCCGCGCCCCGCGCAACACCGGGACGGGCTCCGTCCCCCACCCGGGCTTCGCCTCCGGTCCCGGGTGTGAACACCATGATCCGCCCAGGGGCCGCTCGGCGCACCACCGCGCAGGTCGCCCGCGCGCGCCGCCCCACCGGGGCCGACTTCCGCTTCGGGACGAGGAGTTCCCCGCCGCCCGCGAGCGCCGCCGCCTCTGCCACGGACGGCGTTCCCACGGCCGCCAGCGCCGCGCCGGAAGGGCTGGGCACGGCGATCCCGGCGAGCCGGCCGGCCGGATGCGCCACCAGCGGCACCCCCAGCCCCGCCGCCGCGGCCACGATCCCCGGCTCCGCCGCCTTCGCCTCGACCGTGGCCAGCTCACGGACGCTCAGCGGCGAGAGACCGGCGTCCCGCAGTGTCTCCCGTACCAGTTCGGCGATCTCCGCCGCGGGGCAGCCGGTGGCCGCCCCCACCCCGATCACCAGGGACGCGGGCCGCAGCACCCCCGGATACCCGCCGGGTCCGGTCACCCGATCCGTGACCGGGAGCACCGCGCTCCCCAGGGGGGAGGACAGCAGCAGCGCGCAGGAGGACCGGTCCCCGGCGGACCGTACGATCATCAGCCCGGCGTCCGACTCGGGCTCCGACTCGGGCTCCGGCTCCGGCTCCCGGTCCGGCCGGGCGGCGGCGCGAGCAGTACCGGTCCGCGCCGAACGCGTGATCGGCCGCGCCACGGCGGCGGCTTCATCGGGCTCGGCCATGAGCAGGGGCCTCTCGCGTCAATCGGGTGATTCGGGCGGGTCTTCATGCGGGATGTGCGCGGAAGCGGATCAATCCGCTAGCAAAGGCGCATGGCGGTGTTCGTCGCGCTCGGCGCGTTCCTGATGACGCTGTTCGGCGGCTGGACGGCGCAACGCGTCACCGATCGCCGTCACCTGGTGCTGGGCTTGGCGGGCGGGCTGATGCTCGGGGTGGTCGGCCTCGATCTGCTGCCCGAGGCGCTGGAGGCGGCGGGCCATGAGGTGTTCGGCGTCCCGCAGGCCCTGCTGCTCTTCGTCGGCGGATTCCTCGTCGCGCACATGGTGGAGCGGCTGCTGGCGGTAGGCCGGGCCGCGCACGGCGCGAGGGATCAAAAGACGCCCGAGGTGGGGCTGACGGCGGCTGCCGCGATGGTCGGGCACAGCCTGATGGACGGCGTCGCGATCGGCGCGGCGTTCCAGGTGGGCGACAGGATGGGCGTGACCGTGGCGCTCGCCGTCATCGCCCATGACTTCGCGGACGGCTTCAACACCTACACGCTCACCAGTCTGTACGGGAACACCCGGGCCAAGGCGCTCGCGATGCTGTTCGCCGATGCCTGCGCCCCCGTCGTGGGCGCGGCGTCGACCCTGCTGTTCACGCTTCCGGTGGAACTCCTCGGCAGCTACCTCGGGTTCTTCGGCGGAGCGTTGCTCTATCTCGCGGCGGCGGAGATCCTCCCGGAGGCCCACCACCCCCACCCCGCCCGCTCGACCCTGTTCTGCACGGCGGCCGGAGCGGGGTTCATCTGGCTGGTCACCGGCCTGGCGGAGTGAGGAGCCCGCTCCGGTGTACGTCTGGCGGGGTGGGCGGCCTGCTCCGGCGTGCCGGTGACCGATCCGGCCGTGTGAGGGGCCTGCTCCGGCGTGCTGGTGACCGGTCCGGCCGTGTGAGGGGCCTGCTCCGGTGTGCTGGTCGTGGGTCTGGTGCGGTGGGCGGCCCGCCTCGGTGTGCCGGTGACCGGTCCGACCGTGTGAGAGCCCCGCTCCGGTGTGCTGGTCGCCGATCTGGCGGAGTAGGCGGCCCGCCTCGGTGTGCCGGTGACCGATCCGGCCGTGTGAGAGCCCCGCTCCGGTGTGCTGGTCGCCGATCTGGCGGAGTAGGCGGCCCGCCCCGGCGTGCTGGCCACCGACCCGGCCGAGTGACCGGCCCGCCACGGCCCGCCCCCACCACGGCCCGCCGACCCCGCCGACCCCGGCGGCACCCCCTCGCCCGGCCCGGACACAGCCACGCGGAAACGATTCTTCAGGCGACGGCGACCCCCCTGCCGAAGGACCTCTCACCGGAGGCATCCCGCCACGAACCGGCGGGCCACCCCCGGCTCGGCGGCCCAGTGCGTATGCAGATAGCTCGCGTGCACACCGCGCTGGACGAACCCCTCCACCCGGCGCTCCGGCCGGTGCATCCCCCACGCGGGGACGGGCCCCGCCCCGGGCTCGATCACCGTCCGGTGGAACTCATGCCCCCGCATCCTGGTGCCCGTGGCCGCCAGAGCGCTGTCGGCCACCGCGACCGCCTCCCGGTAGCCGAGGGTCAGCCGCTCGCCCATCCGCGCCTCGGCGTCCAGCACCCCGCACATCGGCTGGCCGTCCAGCGACCGGGCGAGATACAGCAGCCCCGCGCACTCCGCCGCCACCGGCCCGCCGGAGCGCGCGAACTCGCCGACCGCCTTGCGCAGCGCCTCATTGGCCGACAGCTCCGGCGCGTACACCTCGGGGAAACCGCCGCCGATGACGATCCCCGAGGTCCCCTCGGGGAGTTCCTCGTCGCGCAGCGGATCGAAGGCGGCCACCTCCGCGCCCGCCGCGGTCAGCAGCTCGACATGCTCGGCGTACGAGAAGGTGAACGCGGGACCGCCGGCCACGGCGACCACCGGCCGCGCCCCGGCGGCCTCGGGCGCCATCCCCTCCCCGGCGCTCCAGGCCCCGGCCCCCAGCGGCGGGGCCGACCGCGCGAGGGCCAGCAGCCCCGCCAGATCGCAGCCCTGCCGCACCAGTTCACCCATCGCCGCCACCGACGCCACCGCCTCCGCGGTCCGCTCGGCCACCGGCACCAGCCCCAGATGCCGCGAGGGCGTCGCCACCGCCGCCTGGCGCCGCAGCACCCCCAGGACCGGGACCCCCACCTCCTCCAGGGCCTCCCGCAGCAGCCCCTCGTGCCGGTCGGTCGCCACCTTGTTGAGGATCACACCCCCGACCCGTACCTCCGGATCGAACGACACGAAGCCGTGCACCAGCGCCGCCGCCGAACGCGACTGCGAGGAGGCGTCCACCACCAGCACCACCGGAGCCTTCAGCAACTTCGCCGTCTGCGCCGTGGACGCCAGCTCACCGGCACCCGCCGCGCCGTCGTACATCCCCATCACCCCCTCGACCACGGCCACATCGCACCCGGCCGCGCCATGGGCGAAGAGCGGCGCCACCAGCTCCGTACCGCAGAGATAGGCGTCCAGATTGCGGCCCGGCCGGCCGGTGGCGAGGGAGTGGTAGCCGGGGTCGATGTAGTCGGGCCCCACCTTGTGGGGGGAGACGGCGAGACCCGACGCCGCGAAGGCCGCCATCAGCCCGGTCGCGACAGTGGTCTTGCCGCTGCCCGACGACGGCGCGGCGATCACCAGACGTGCTACCACTCGATGCCCCGCTGCCCCTTCTGACCCGCGTCCATCGGATGCTTCACCTTGGTCATCTCGGTCACCAGATCGGCGAAGCCGACCAGCGCGGCCGGGGCGTTGCGGCCGGTGATCACCACATGCTGGTTCCCGGGACGGTCCCGCAGCACGGATATCACCTCGTCCGTGTCCACCCAGCCCCAGTGCAGCGGGTAGGCGAACTCATCGAGCACGTACAGCTTGTAGCGCTCGGCCGCCAGATCCCGCTTGACCTGCTCCCAGCCCTCGCGGGCCGCCTCCTCATTGCTGAACTGGCGGTCGCGCTGCACCCACGACCACCCCTCGCCCATCTTGAACCAGTCGACGGAGCCGCCCTCCCCGGACGCCCCGAGCGTCCGCAGCGCGTTCTCCTCGCCGACCTTCCACTTGGCGGACTTGACGAACTGGAACACCCCGATCGGCCAGCCCTGGTTCCAGGCGCGCAGCGCGAGCCCGAAGGCGGCCGTCGACTTTCCCTTGCCGGGGCCGGTGTGGACGAACACCAGCGGGCGGTTGCGGCGCTGTCGGGTGGTGAGACCGTCGTCCGGAACGACGGAGGGCTGACCCTGTGGCATTACGCGGCCTTTCTATCGGTACCGGCGGTACGGACGCTCTTCACCAGACCGGTGATCGCGTCCGCCCGCAACTCGTCGAGTGTGACGGCCGTCCCCCGCAGATCGGCGGCGAGGGCCCCGGCGAGTCCCAGCCGTACGGGACCCGACTCGCAGTCCACGACGACGGAGGCCGTGCCCTCGGCGGCATGGAGCCGCGCGGCGCGCGAGGCCAGCGCCAGCGGATCGGGACCGCCGGTCGCCCGGCCGTCGGTGACCACCAGCAGCAGCGGCCGGCGGGCCGGATCGCGCATCCGCTCCACCCTCAGCACGTCATGCGCCTTCAGCAGCCCGGCGGCCAGCGGGGTGCGCCCGCCCGTCGGCAGCTTCTCCAGCCGGGCCGCCGCCGCGTCCACCGACGAGGTCGGCGGCAGCACCAGCTCGGCCCCGCCGCCCCGGAAGGTGATCAGACCGACCTTGTCCCTGCGCTGATAGGCGTCGAGCAGCAGCGAGAGCACCGCTCCCTTGACCGCGCCCATCCGCCGCCGGGCCGCCATCGACCCCGAGGCGTCCACCACGAAGAGCACCAGATTGGACTCACGGCCCTCCCGGGCCGCCTGGCGCAGATCGTCGCGCCGCACCACGAGACCGGGACCGCTCCGGCCGCGCGCCCGCTGATGCGGGGCCGCGGCCTGGACGGTCGCCGCGAGATGCAGCTTGCCGAGCGGGCCCCGGGGCCGTCGCGACCCCGTCGTACGCCCGTGCTCGGCGCGGGACCGCGAGCGGCGGCCCGCGGCCCCCTCGCCCATGCCGGGGACGCTCAGCGTCTTCGTACGGAACGGCTCGGCGGCGGCCACGGGCCGCTGCTCCCCGCCGCCCGCAGCGCCCCCGCCCGCCGCGTCCGGCTCCCGCTGCCCGGGAACGCCGCCCTCGGGCGGTGCGCCGTCCCCGTCCACCGCGCTGTCGTCCGGGCTGCCTGCGTCTTCCGGTCCGCCGCGAGGCTGCCCTCCGCCGGGACCGCCCCCGTCCGGGCCGCCGTCCGGGTCAGGGTCCTGATCGGGGTCGGGGTCGCTGTCGGGATCGGGGTCGGGATCGGGGTCCGGGCCGGGGTCGTCGTCCGCGAACTCCTCCAGGGTCCGGTCGAGCTTCTCCTCGTCCAGGCCCGGAGCGTCGAAGGGGTTGCGCCGCCGCCGGTGGGGGAGCGCCAGCAGCGCCGCCTGCCGTACGTCCTCGGCGAGCACATCCGTACGCCCGGCCCAGGCGGCCAGCGCGGTGGCGGTACGGGCCATCACGATGTCGGCCCGCATCCCGTCCACCTCGAACGCCGCACAGGTCGCCGCGATCTGCCGCAGCGCGCCGTCGCCCAGCCGCACCTGCGGCAGCAGCGCCCGCGCCGCCGTGATCCGCGCCCGGAGCGCGTCCTCCTCGCCCGCCCAGCGGGCGGCGAAGGAGGCGGGATCGTCGTCATAGGCCAGCCGCCGCCGCACCACCTCGACCCGCTGGTCCGGCTCCCGGGACGCGGAGACCTCCACGGTCAGCCCGAACCGGTCGAGCAACTGCGGTCGCAGCTCGCCCTCTTCCGGATTCATCGTCCCCACGAGCAGAAAGCGGGCCGCGTGCCGCACCGAGACGCCCTCGCGCTCCACATAGGACGCGCCCATGGCGGCGGCGTCCAGCAGCACATCCACCAGATGGTCGTGGAGCAGATTCACCTCGTCCACATAGAGGATCCCGCGGTGCGCGTCCGCGAGAAGCCCCGGCTCGAACGCCTTCACGCCCTCCGAGAGCGCCCGCTCGATGTCGAGCGCCCCCACGAGCCGGTCCTCCGAAGCGCCGATGGGCAGCTCCACCATGCGCGCGGGCCGCGCCACCGCGCCCACGGCCTCATGCGGACCATCGGGGCAGGCCGGGTCCGGCGACAGCGGATCGCAGGAGAAACGGCAGCCCGCGACGGTCTCCACCGCCGGTATGAGCGCCGAGAGCGCGCGCACGGCGGTGGACTTGGCGGTCCCCTTCTCACCGCGCACCAGCACCCCGCCGACCCTCGGCGACACCGCGTTGAGCAGCAGCGCCAGCCGGAGATCGTCCTGTCCGACGACGGCGGTGAACGGGTAGGGCGTGGTCATACGGTCTCCTCGGTCGTCTCCGGCGCGTCGGACGCGGCGGTCCGCGGCGCCTTGGGCGCCTTGTGCACCTTGGGCGCCGCGGGAGCGCCGGGCGCGATGAAGGGAAGGTCCGGGGGAGCGCCCCGCTCGATCAGCCGCCAGAGCGCGTCCGTGTCCGCGTGTTCCTCTATGAGGTCGCCGAGCCGGTCCAGCTGCTCTTCGCGCAGCGCTTCGAACGACGTGTCCGGAGCGGGTGTGAAACGCCGCCCGGCGGCGCTCGCGACCCGTCTCAGGAACTGCCGGCGGAAGCCGTCGCTCTCCAATGAACCGTGCCAGTGGGTCCCCCACACCTCACCGACCCGGCAGCCCTCCGGGGCACTCTCCCCGTCGCTCTCTCCGTCAGCGATGATGAAGCCGTCCCCGCCCAGCACTTCGGCGACGCCGTGGTGGATCTCGTATCCCGCCACGCGCTCGCCGAGCGCCGTCCCCGTCGGCCTCGCAAGGGTCTTGTCGGCCGCGAACCGCACCCGCACGGGCAGCAGCCCCAGACCGGCCACGGCACCCGCCCGTGACTCGACCTCGTCCTCGATGTGCTCGCCGAGCAGCTGATATCCGCCGCAGATCCCCAGCACCGGCCGCCCCTCGGCCGCCCTGCGCGCCAGCTCCCGCGCCAGTCCCCGCTCCCTCAGCCACTCCAACGCGCGGACCGTGCCCCGGGTTCCCGGCACGACGACCAGATCCGCGTCGCTCAACTCCTCGGGCCGGTCCACGAATCGGACCACCACGCCCGGCTCGGCGGCCAGCGCGTCGACATCGGTGAAATTGGACATCAGCGGCACCGCGCAGACCGCGACCCGCAGCACATCCGCACCGGCCGGCGGTGCGACGACCGACTCGCGCACGGCCCCCCGCAGCGAGACCCGCAGCCCGTCCTCCTCGTCGATGCCGAGCCCGTGCGCGTACGGCAGCACCCCGTAGGTCCGCCGCCCGGTGAGCCCCAGAAGCATGTCGAGCCCCGGTTCGAGCAGCGACACATCGCCCCGGAACTTATTGACGAGATACCCCGCCACCAGCTTCTGGTCCTCGGCGCTCAGCAGCGCCGTCGTACCGAAGAAGGAGGCGAACACCCCGCCCCGGTCGATGTCGCCGACCACGAGCACCGGCAGCCGCGCGGCCCGGGCGATCCCCATGTTCACGATGTCCGTACGCCGCAGATTGATCTCCGCCGGGCTGCCCGCGCCCTCGCAGATCACCGCGTCATGGGTGCTCCGCAGCTCCTCCAGACACTCCACGACCGTCCCGAGGAGGGCCTCCTGCCGCCCTCCGTGGTAGCCCCGGGCGCTCAGTTCGCCGACCGGCCTGCCCATCAGCACCACCTGGCTGCTGCGGTCGCCGCCGGGCTTGAGCAGCACCGGGTTCATCAGCACGCTCGGCTCGACCCGCGCCGCCCGCGCCTGCATCGCCTGCGCCCGGCCGATCTCCGCGCCCTCCCGGGTCACATAGGAGTTCAGCGACATGTTCTGCCCCTTGAACGGGGCGACCTTCACTCCCTGCCGTACCAGCCAGCGGCAGATCCCCGCCGTGATCACGCTCTTGCCCGCATCGGATGTGGTGCCCGCGACGAGCAGCCCGCCTCCGGTCATCGGACCTCCCCCTTGTGTCGAGCCTTGTACCGCGCCCCGCGCGCCCGTTTCATCAGCTGTCCCACGGCGAGCCTGCCCACCGCGCTCACGCCCAGCGCCAGCAGACCCGTCCGCCGTGACAGCCGTACCGCCCGCTCGATGTCCGTGGTCCGCACCGGCCGTCCCCGGCCGTTGAGCACCGGCCGGTGCTCGACCCGCCCGCCGTACGACAGCGTCCCGCCGAGCCGTACGCCCAGCGCCCCGGCGAAGGCGGCCTCCACCGGACCCGCGTTGGGGCTCGGATGCCGGTGCGCGTCGGTCCGCCAGGCGTGTACGGCGCCCCGCGCGTCGCCGCCGGCGAGTACGGCGAGGGCGGCCGTGAGCCGGGCCCCCGGCCAGCCGGCGACATCGTCCAGCCGGGCCGACGCCCAGCCGAACCGCCGGTAGCGGGGGGATTTGTGGCCGACCATCGCGTCGAGCGTGTTGACGGCGCGGAATCCCACCAGTCCGGGCACGCCCGCGACGGCGC
>NZ_VCLA01000133.1:0-55370 GCF_009600885.1 Streptomyces jumonjinensis | reverse complement strand
CGCCCGCAGAGATGGGGCAGGCGCTCCCGGGCCCGCGCCACGTCGCCGTCCGCCAGCGCGGCCCCGATGGCGCGGGCCTCCCGCCCCAGCGAGGCGCCGCCGACGACCGTCCAGGTGGCGGCGGCGGTCAGCGCGACGGAGAGGGCGGGTCTGCGCCCGGCCCCCTGGGCGAGCAGCGCGGCACCAGCGGCGGCGCCGCCGGCGCACACGGCGGTGTGGAGCGCGCCCCAGCCGCGGTGATCACGCCAGAGCACCCGCTCGACGGCGTCCGCGGCCCGCCCGAAGGCGGCGACCGGATGCCCATGGCGGGGATCGCCGAGCAGCAGATCGCCGATCAGACCGGCGGTGGCGCCGTACACGAAGACACGGTCGGCACGCATCGATTCAGGCCGGTATCCCGTATCGGACGGTCCGCGACGGCGGAGCTGGCGTGGGCACGGGGGCTGAACCGGAGCCGGGCATGGCGATATGTCCTCACTCAGGGTGTCCGCGCCCTGGTTCGACGTGATCGGCGGCGAGAGTTCCTGGCTTCCGGGATCACTCCCGGTGACAGTGGCGGGACCGCGCCGGATTCGCACCGGCTTCCTCTGCTGCCGCCGTAATGGCCCCGGCAGTCCACCATGCGCCGAGAACAGCCGTCAACCTGCCTTTGACCTGCGGCGGGACAGTGTGCCCAGCACCACAGCCGGTGCCGCTCCCGAGCGGGGTACGGGGCTTCGCGCCGTGGATACGCGACCGGGCCGGCCACCCCGAGGGGTGACCGGCCCGGTCGCTGTGCCCGACGGCGCCGAGGGGGCCGTCAGGTGATGATCAGGTAGATGCCGTAGGAGACGGCCGCCAGGCAGAGCGCGAAGCAGAGGTACGCGCCGCTGCGGGCGAGAGCCGGGGAGCCGCCGCCCGATCCGGCCGTGGCCGTCGCCTGCTTGCTCAGACCGACGATCCCCAGGGTGAACAGGCCCACGATGGCGACGGTGGCCACGAGGCTCACGCCGAAGACGGAGCCGAGAGCTACCCAGTCGATTTTCATGCTGATCTGTCCTTACACCGCGGCCGGGCTGGCCGGGCCGGATTCGGAGGTGGCGGCCGAGGGGGCCGGGATGGTCGTCTTGATGTCGTCCTGCGCGGGGACGCCGGCCGGCGGCGGGGTGACGGCGGCCATCGCGGCGGTCACCACACCGGGCGTCTCGGTCTCGCCGAGCTCGCCGGCCTCGTCGGCCTCGTTGACATTGGTGTGGTCGACGACCTGGCGGCGGGAGTAGACCCAGATCGCGGCCGAGGAGGCGATCAGGAAGGCCGCGACGACGGCGACGCCCCAGTCGCCCTGCTGGGTGACGAACTCAGAGCCCGCGGCGACCAGACCGGCGGCCGGCAGGGTCAGACCCCACGCGACGAACATCCGGGTGGCGGTGGACCAGCGGACCACGCCGCCCTTGCGGCCGAGACCCGCGCCCATCACGGCACCCGAGCAGGAGTGCGTGGTGGAGAGCGAGAAGCCGAGGTTGGAGGAGGCGAGGATGACGCTGGCGGCGCTGGTCTGAGCGGCGAAGCCCTGCTGCGGCTGGAGGTCGGTCAGACCCTTGCCCATGGTGCGGATGATGCGCCAGCCGCCGAGGTAGGTACCGAGCGCGATGGCGACACCGGCGGAGACGATGACCCACAGGGGAGGGTTCGAGCCAGGGTTGAGCACGCCGCCGGCGACGAGCGCCAGGGTGATGATGCCCATCGTCTTCTGGGCGTCGTTGGTGCCGTGGGCGAGGGAGACCAGGCCCGCGGAGGCGATCTGCCCGGCGCGGTAGCCCTTCGCGGTGGCCTTGGTGTCGGCGTTCCGACCGATCCGGTACGTCAGCCGGGAGGCGAGATACGCGCCGATTCCGGCGACCAGCGGGGCGGCGATCGCGGGGATCAGCACCTTGGTGATCACGGTGCCGCCGTTGACGCCGCTGACGCCGACCGAGGCTATGGTGGCGCCGATCAGACCGCCCATGAGGGCGTGCGAGGAGCTGGACGGCAGTCCGACCAGCCACGTCAGGAGATTCCAGAGGATGGCGCCGACGAGCGCCGCGAAGATCACTTCTGGTGTTATGCCTGACTCGTTGACGATGCCGCTGGAGATCGTCTTGGCGACCTCCACCGACAGGAACGCGCCGACGAGGTTGAGCACGGCGGACATGGCCACCGCGGCTTTGGGCTTCATGGCGCCGGTCGAGATGGTGGTGGCCATCGCGTTGGCGGTGTCGTGGAAACCGTTCGTGAAATCGAACACGAGAGCCGTCACGATCACAATCGCGAGCAGCAGCGTGATGTGTTCCATTTACCCAGGCAATCTATGGACGTCAGTGGCCCGGCGAACGTAAGTAACCTGGGTGAACGGAAGGTGAACTGGGGCCGGATTCAGGGTGTCCCCAAGTGAGGTTTCTGCCTCCGGTTGGTGTTTGCCGGTGCTGGACGGCCGCTGTGGCTGGTTTTGTGGGGTACGAAGTGGCTTTCATCACCTTTGCCGATGATCTGCCCGCTCTCTCCCTCTGTGGCATCCCGGGTCGCCCTCTGTGACCGTACGGCGTCTGCTGTCAGGATCGCTCCATGACCGAACAGGTGTGCCAAGAATCGATCGAAGAGACATGGCGGGCCGTGGTGGCCACCGCGTGCAGAACGGCGGCCGAAGGGCTGGTGGTGGGCACCTCGGGCAACGTCTCGGCCAGGGTCGGCCACCTCGTCCTGGTCACCCCCAGCGGGGTGCCCTACGACCGGCTCGCCCCCGGGGACGCGGTCGCCGTGGACCTGGCCGGACGGCAGGTGCTCGGCGAGCTCAAGCCCACCAGCGAGCTCCCGCTCCATCTGGAGGTCTACCGCAGCACCGGGGCCCGGGCCGTCGTCCACACCCACGCCGTGCACGCCACGGCCGTCTCCACCCTGGTCTCCGAGCTGCCGGCCGTCCCCTCCATGCCCGCGGCGCTCGGCGGGCCCGTCCGGGTCGCCCCGTACGCCCTGTACGGCTCCGCTGAGCTGGCCCGGAACATGCTGAGCGCCCTGGCCGGGCGCACCGCCTGTCTGCTCCGGAACCACGGCACCGTCGTCTACGGGGACACCCTCGACCAGGCCTACGACCGCACCGCCCAGCTGGAGTGGATGTGCCGCGTATGGCTCACCGCCGCCTCCGTGCCCGGCCATACGCCCTCGCTGCTCTCCCCCGCCCAGCTGGAGGAGGCGGCCGAACAGCTCCGCGGCTACGGCCAGCGCCGCTGACCGGACCCTTCGCGGGAGCGGCCGGACCCTTCGCGGGGGCGGGCCGGGCCGGCGCGGACGGCCACGGCCGGGGGGCGTCCGCTGGCAGGGCCGCGCCCCCGCGCCGACACTGGAACCGTGCGACGGGCTACAGCGGCGGCAGCAGCCGTCACCACTCTGATCGGCGTAGGCGCGGCCGTGTTCGCGGCCGGCCGTTACGCGAGCGACGCCGTGCTCAAGGCGGCCCCCGGACGGCCCCTCCCCGGCGACCCCCGGGTCACCGTGCACACCACCGAGCCGGACCGGGTGACCCTCACCCGCAGCCTCGCCTCCCGCCGCCCCGGCACCTACGGGCTCGACGGACCGGGCGTACACGCCGTCGTCGGCCCCGTGCTCGACCAGGTGCCGCACTCCGCCGACACCGTCGTCCGCCGACTGGAACGCGTCGCCCTCGGCAGCCTGATCACCGGGGCACGCGTACGGCTCACCCCCCAGCTCTACACCGGAGGCCCCTCCCAGGCCCTCGGCATCGACCACACCGACGTCAGCATCCCCGGCGAGCTCGGCCCGCTGCCCGCCTGGTCCACAGCAGGCCCCCGCGACACCTGGGTGATCGCCGTGCACGGCCTGGGCGCCACCCGTGAGCACCCGCTGAACCTGCTTCCGTTTCTGCACAGCCGGCGCATTCCGGTGCTGGGGCTCGGCTACCGCGGCGACCCGGACGCGCCAAGACCTCCCGACGGCCTCGGCCGCCTCGGCGACGCCGAGTGGCGGGACCTTGACGCCGCGCTCCGCTTCGCCGTCCGCGGCGGAGCGCGCCGGGTGATCCTCTACGGCTGGTCCACCGGCGCCACCATGGCCCTGCACGCCGCCGCCGACTCAGCGCTCCGCGACCGCGTCCGCGGTCTCGTGCTCGACTCCCCGGTCCTCGACAAAGAGGCCACCCTGCGCGCCCTGGCCGCCGCCCGGCACACCCCCGCCGCCCTGCTCCCGCTCGCCGTCAGAGCCGCTCGGGGCCGGGCCGGGCTGTACGACGGCCAGCGGCCGGCCGTGGTCGCCGACGCACAGGTCCTCCAAGTTCCCACCCTCATCTTCCACGGCCCCGAGGACACCCTCGCCCCCTGGGAGCCCTCCCGCGAACTCGCCGCCCGCCGACCCGACCTGGTCAGCCTCCACACCGTCCGCGACGCCCCCCACGCGGCCATGTGGAACGCCGACCCGGCACGCTACGAAGAGGCCCTGCGCCGCTTCCTCACCCCCCTGGTCTGACCCCCGCGCGGACCCCGCGACAGCGGCCCGTCGAGATCCCGCCACCACGGTCGCCAGGACCGGCCAATCCATGCCCACCGGGTTCCGTTTGGGCTTTCGGGCCGTCAGCGGGAAGACTGCACCTTGTGACGTCCCGAAAGCCTGATGAGCAATTGGCGCGCAACTCCAGACTCCGTCTTGTCCGCCCGCGACCACTGCCCACCGCTCGGCGGGCCGTGGCCACCCGGCGTACCCGCCCGGCCCCAAGGCCCCCCGAGGGCACCCCGCCCCCCGCGGAACTGGCCCGCCAGGCGCGGGAAGTCCTCGCCGACGCCGTACGGATCGCCCGCTGGGCCGCCGTGGCGCGGGCTCCCGGCACCGCATCGCTCGCCGCCCCGGCCCGGGACCGGGCCGCCGCGGCACTCGGCCTGACCCCCCGCCAGGTACGCGCCGGATGGGACCGCGCCCGCCTCGCCGGCCTGGTCGAACTCCATGGCGACACCGCCCGCCCCGGCTGGCGGCTGCGCGCCTGGGACCGTGACGACATGGCCGTGCTCCGCGGCTGGGTCGCCCTCTTCGACGCCTGGTCCCTGATCCACCCGGCCCCGTCGGACGTCGCTCCCGCCGCCGTCGCCGAGGTCGTGGAAGCAGTGCCCCAGCTGCTCTCCCTGCTCCAGCTCTCCGCCGGACCGGTCCTGGTGCCGGCGCTGCTGGACCTGCTGGAGCAGCGCGTCGCGGAACTGCGCGAGGAGCGCTGCGAAGTCCCCTACGGCCCACCGGCCGAGCCGCTGCCCGTGGCCGGCCACGGACCCGCCGCCCGCGCGTCCACGTCCGTCCACGTTCCCGTGGAAGGGGGGGAGGAGGGGGAGGAGGCGGAAGAGGGGGAGGAGACCGCGTCCCCCGGCCGTATCGCCACGCTCCACCACCCCGCGGCTACGGACGAGCGGACGCCCGGCCCGCTCGGTCCGGCCGCCGCGGTGGACGCCTCTGATGCGGACGGCGTATCCGGGGTAGGCACCGCCCTGCTCGACTGGGCCCTCGAAGGGCTCTCCGCCGTCGGCGCGCTCACCCTCGACAAAGGCCGCTCCGCCACCCTCACCCCGCTCGGCAACTGGGCGGTCTGGGTCAAGCTGGAGCAGATCTGCGTCGCCGCCCAGAGCCCGGCCGGCAATATCGAGCAGTCGGCCGACGACATGCTGCGCGGCTGCGCCCGGCTCACCCCCGGCCCCGCCCGCGCCGAGTACCGCGCCTGGCTGGCCGCGCGTACGGTCTCCAGCGCCGTGACCGAACTCCTCGGCGTCGCCCGGGGCGAGGACGCCCTGCTGCGCGGGCTCGCCTTCGAGGCGCTGCGGGTCGTCGGAGCCCCCGCCGAGGCCGAGGTGCGCGCCGTCGCGGACGAGCCCTCGCTCCGTCCCTACGCCCTGCTGTGGCTCGCGGAGTACGAGGGAGCGGATCCCGAGGACGCCCCCGACGTCCTCTCCCGCGAGGAGGCCACCTGGCTCTGGGTCGACACCGCGGCGGCCGTCGCCGATCACGGGGAGCCCCAGCTGCTGCTGCGCCATCTGGACTCCGCGGTCCAGGGCACCGTCCCCGCGCTGCTGGAGGAGGTCAGATCCGGCGGCCACCCGCGCACCGTCCAGGTCCTGGTGGCCCTGGCCGCCGCGCACCCCGATCCGGCCCTGGCCAAGGCCGTGCGCCGGGCCGCGTTCCAGGTGCACACCGGAGGCGCTTAGGGCCGGAGGCGCTTAGGGCCGGAGACGCTCAGAGCCGTGGGCGCTGAGGACCGGAGACGCCGGGACCGCTGACGGGGGCCCGCCCAGGGCCCCCGTCAGCCGTCTGCGGGGCCTCCGCGGTGCCCGCCCCCGCGCACCCGGTGTGAGCTGAGTCTCAGCCGGGCGTCCGACCCTGGCCGTGCTCCCGCGCACCGGAGCGTCCGCCCCTTGCCGTGCCCCGCGCACCGCGCCCACGGGCCCGGTCCGAGCCGGGATAACCACTTGCAGGCCCCCGTTAGACTGGCCCTTATGGCCATTCTCCTTGCGCATTAGACGGCGCCGAAGCCTCCACGCCCGTCCTTCCGTCGTTCCCACCGCCCTGGAGTCTGTCCGTGATCACCGCTTCCGGTATCGAGCTGCGCGCCGGCGCCCGAGTCCTCATCGAGTCCGCTTCCTTCCGCATCGCCAAGGGCGACCGGATCGGCCTGGTCGGCCGCAACGGCGCGGGGAAGACCACCCTCACCAAGTGCCTCGCGGGCGAGGGCATCCCCGCCGCAGGCGCCATCGCCCGCTCCGGCGAGGTCGGCTACCTCCCCCAGGACCCGCGCACCGGCGACCTCGACACCCTCGCCCGCGACCGCATCCTCTCCGCCCGCGAGCTCGACTCCGTACTCCGCAAGATGCGCGAGAACGAGGACCGGATGGCGAACGGCCAGGGCGCCACCCGCGAGAAGGCGATGAAGAAGTACGAGCGCCTGGAGACGGAGTTCCTCACCAAGGGCGGCTACGCCGCCGAGGCCGAGGCCGCCACCATCGCCGCCGCGCTCGGACTCCCCGACCGGGTCCTCGGCCAGCCGCTCCATACGCTCTCCGGCGGCCAGCGCCGCCGGGTCGAGCTGGCGCGCATCCTCTTCTCCGACGCCGACACCCTGCTCCTCGACGAGCCCACGAACCACCTCGACGCCGACTCGATCGTCTGGCTCCGCGACTACCTCAAGACCTACCGCGGCGGCTTCATCGTCATCTCCCACGACGTCGACCTGGTCGAGACGGTCGTCAACAAGGTCTTCTACCTCGACGCCAACCGGTCGGCCATCGACGTCTACAACATGGGCTGGAAGCTCTACCAGCAGCAGCGCGAGGCCGACGAGAAGCGCCGCAAGCGCGAGCGCCAGAACGCCGAGAAGAAGGCCGCCGCCCTCAACGCGCAGGCCGACAAGATGCGCGCCAAGGCCACCAAGACCGTCGCCGCCCAGAACATGGCCAAGCGCGCCCAGCGGCTGCTCGCCGGCCTGGAGGACGAGCGGGTCTCCGACAAGGTCGCCAAGCTGCGCTTCCCCGAGCCCGCGCCCTGCGGCAAGACCCCGCTCACGGCGGAGGGCCTGTCCAAGTCGTATGGATCGCTGGAGATCTTCACCGATGTGGACCTCGCGATCGACAAGGGCTCCCGGGTCGTCATCCTCGGCCTCAACGGCGCGGGCAAGACGACGCTGCTGAGGCTGCTCGCGGGCGTCGAGAAGCCCGACACCGGAGAGGTCACCCCGGGGCACGGCCTCAAGCTCGGCTACTACGCCCAGGAGCACGAGACCCTCGACCCGGACCGCTCGGTCCTGGAGAACATGCGTTCCTCCGCCCCCGATCTCGATCTGGTCGAGGTGCGGAAGACGCTCGGCTCGTTCCTCTTCTCCGGCGACGACGTCGACAAGCCCGCCGGAGTGCTCTCCGGCGGTGAGAAGACCCGGCTGGCGCTCGCCACCCTGGTCGTCTCCTCCGCCAACGTCCTGCTCCTGGACGAGCCCACCAACAACCTCGACCCCGCCAGCCGCCAGGAGATCCTCGGCGCGCTGCGCACCTACAAGGGCGCGGTCATCCTCGTCACCCACGACGAGGGGGCCGTGGCGGCGCTGGAGCCGGAGCGGATCATCCTGCTGCCGGACGGCGTCGAGGACCTGTGGGGCGCGGACTACGCGGATCTGGTGACCCTCGCCTGATCCCGGATCGGCGGCCCCGGATCGGCGGCCCCGGAGCGGTGACTTCCGGGGCGGCGGCCCGGTCCGGGTGGCCCGGCGGAGCCGCGCCGAGTACGCCGGGTCGTGCTGATCCACTGGGTATGGATCATTCGGCTCATGGGTGATCCATCATCTGAGTGAGTACGTCTCATACCCCGGCGGAGAGCTCGTCCGATTGTCGTCATCCATGCATTTGTCCAGCAGATCCTGGGCATACCCCCTCTGACCTGCTACTTCCCTTGGATCCTTCTTTTGGTGCGCTGAGGCCGGGCTCCGGAATGAGTGATTCCGGTCGCCGTGGCCGTATGTCGGGGCATGAAGGTCCTCGCATGGACCTTGCCGAATGGGTGGCCAGGAAGGGCGCAAGGGGTGATCATGAGAAGTCCAGAGCGCACTTCCCATGAGGAGGCACGGGTGGCCGAGACTCTGAAGAAGGGCAGCCGGGTTACCGGCGCCGCGCGCGACAAGCTCGCGGCAGACCTGAAGAAGAAATACGACTCCGGTGCGAGCATCCGGGCGCTGGCCGAAGAGACCGGTCGCTCCTATGGATTCGTCCATCGGATGCTGAGCGAGTCCGGAGTCACCCTACGGGGACGCGGCGGAGCGACGCGAGGCAAGAAGGCCGCTTCGGCCTGAGGTCCTGAAAGACCAGGGCTCCCCATCGGTTCTGCGTGGTGCCCACCCGGCCGGTCGGCCGGGTGGCCCCGGCAGTCGTCCACCGGTGGCCGGTCACCGGACGGTGGCCGTCTACGGGTGGTTACTGTGCGGTCGCTTAGCTAGTCTGCGACTGCACCGACACTGCACCCGAACCGGAGGCGCCCCATGACTTCGCCCGACTCCGTGCACGACCTCGTGCTGGACAAGGACGGCGTACGGCTCACCGTCGAGGACACGGTCGCCACGGTGACCCTGACCAACCCGGCCAAGCGCAATGCCCAATCTCCCGCTCTGTGGCGGGCATTGACGCACGCCGGGCGGTCGCTGCCGGGCACCGTGCGGGTCGTGGTGCTGCGCGGCGAGGGCAAGTCCTTCTCCGCCGGACTCGACCGGCAGGCGTTCACCCCGGAGGGCTTCGACGGGGAACCGTCGTTCCTCGATCTGGCGCGCGGCTCCGACGCGGAACTGGACGCCGCCATCGCCGAGTACCAGGAGGCTTTCACCTGGTGGCGACGGAGCGATCTGGTCACGATCGCGGCCGTGCGGGGCCATGCCATAGGCGCGGGCTTCCAGCTCGCGCTCGCCTGCGATCTCCGGGTCGTGGCGCCGGACGTTCAGTTCGCCATGCGCGAGACCAGTCTCGGACTCGTCCCCGACCTCGCGGGCACCCATCCGCTGGTGTCGCTGGTGGGGTACGCCCGTGCGCTGGAGATCTGCGCCACGGGACGCTCCGTGCACGCGGAGGAGGCCGAGCGCATCGGGCTGGCCAATCTGGTGGTGCCCGAAGCGGAGCTGGACGACGCCGTACGCGATCTCGCCTCCGCGCTGCTCGCCGCGCCGCGTGACGCGGTGATCGAGACCAAGGCGCTGCTCCAGGGCGCCGCCGAGCGGTCGTACGACCAGCAGCTCATCGCGGAACGGGCGGCTCAGGCGCGCAGGCTGCGGGATCTCGCGGGCCTCGGCGACTGACCGGCCGCCGCAGGGGGCGCTCCGGGGGTAGGCCGGGTGTGTTGTGGGCTGGGCGACGGTGTGCTGGGGTCCGGGGTTCGCCCGGGGGCTTCGGGGCTGGGCGGGGGTGCTCCGGGGCTGGAGTCCGGGGGCCGCTCCGGGGTGGTGCCGGGACTCATGATTTACGGGCGCGTTTCCAGCCCTTGTTCAATGACGGGCCTCCTTCGCGCCACAAATCACGTTTTACGTCCCGGCACCACCCCTGCGCGGCCCCCTCCCCTGAGACCCCAACCTGCCGACCGCCTATCCCGGGTGCCGGGCAACCCCGGCAAACCCAGCCCCTTGGGGATCCCCCCGGACGAAGTCTGCAAAATCCAGCCTCGCCGGTATTTGAGGCAAGGGGGGCCAAATTCAGCCCCGCCGGCGATTGAGGCGCGGGGGTTCGGGGGCTGGCCCCCGACAAGGGCCCGCACAGGGCAGGGTGGCCCCCTCCCCTGAGACCTCAACCGCCCGCCGCCGATCCCGGCCGTACGAAGCGCGCCCAGTCGCTGGGGAGCGCGGCCCCTCCCATGTGCTCACCATCGCCCGGCCCGGCGGTCCCGGTGTCCGGCGGCCCGCCCGGGCTCAGAGGGATACCCGGGTGACCAGCACGGATACCGGGCGGTCGTCCCCGAGTGCCCCCGAGACCGCCATGCGGACCGCCCTCGCCACGGCCGGCGGGTAGTGGCCGGGCGCCGTCGCCACCTCGACGCGGACATGGTCCGCCGCCAGCCGGACGGCCGGGCCGAGCGCCGCCCCGGGCTCCGCGACCCCCGGGACCGAGGCCACCGCCCGCCCGACCGCGTCCGTCGCACCGGTGCCTGCCCTGAACGCCGTCCCGGCCCCCTCCTCCCCGCCCGTCGCACCGGCAGGCTCGGCGGCCGGAGGCCCATGTCGCGCACCCCGGCCGCTGCCGGCCCCAGCCGTCTCCAGAAGCGCCGTCACCCGGAGGTCCACCGCCTCGACCGCCAGCCCCAGCGTGTCCCGCGCCGCCGAGAACAGCGCCCGGCGCAGCGCGTCCGTGACCGCCGCCAGCGGCCGTAGGGCCGTCACGGCGAGCTCCGCGTCGATCCGCAGCGGCCCCGGCGGCAGCGCGCTCGGCGGCGGCGGTACGGCCGGGACCGCCGCCGTCTCCGGATCGATGAGCGCCAGCCGCACCTTCCCCAGCTCCATGTCCGCGACCCCGCCCGCCGCGATCCGCAGCACCTCCCCGGCCGCCTGCTCGGTGAGCCAGGCCCCGTCCGCCGCTTCGCCCAGCGGGAGCAGCCTGCCGAGACCGAGCCGTCTCCGTACCGCGTCCGCAGTGGTCATTGCCCCAGCCTGCCGTATCCCCGGCGCGGGAGAGGACAACCGCGCTTAATGTGGGCTAAAGGGTGTCTTAGGGATTTTTCAGCATGCTCGGTTCTTCCCCGTGACGCCCAGCAGTATCCGGACGGTCTCCGGCAATCGGAGCACCAGAACAGCGCCGGAGGCCGGAAACCCCGGAATCCCCGGTGAACCCGGAAGGGATGCGAGGCGATGAGTGAATCAACCGGCAGTGCCCCCGGCGGCTCGGGCGGCGAGCCGAGGAAGACATCGACCAGCAAGCGCGGCGGCGGGGACCCCGGCTCCCGGGGCCGCACCACCATCGCCGACGGCGTCGTCGAGAAGATCGCCGGACTCGCCGCACGCGACGTGGTCGGCGTCAACGCCATGGGCAGCGGTCTCTCCCGGACCTTCGGCGCGGTACGGGACCGGGTGCCGGGCGGTGCCAAGTCCCAGGTCACCCGAGGGGTGAAGGCCGAGGTCGGCGAGGTGCAGACCGCCATCGACCTGGAGATCGTCGTGGACTATGGCGTCGCCATCTCCGATGTCGCCCGAGCGGTGCGCGAGAACGTGATCTCAGCAGTGGAACGGATGACGAGCCTGGAGGTCGTCGAAGTCAACATCGCGGTCAGCGATGTGAAACTGCCCGAGGGCGAGGACGACGAGCCGGAGCCGCGGATCCAGTAGCCGACCCGTTCCGCACACCCCTGTAAGAGGAGCTCAGACATGAGCATGGCTATGGCCGGCATGCTGGCCGGTATGGCGCTCGGCTTCGCCGGGTATTTTGGTGGCTTCGGCGCGTTTCTGCTGGTCGCCGCACTCGGCGCGGTCGGTTTTGTGGTGGGCCGCCTGGTGGAGGGCGACTTCGAGCCCGGAGACTTCCTCCGCGGTCGCGAGCGCGGCGACCGGCGGCGGTGACGGCGGGTGGCCTCGGAGCACAACAGCGCACGACCCGGTGACGGTGACGGTGACGGTGAACGGGACCCGGACGTACGGAGGGATCCGCCGCCCGGCGGGCGGATCGCGCCCGGTGAACGGGGCGCGACCGCCATCGCCGACCGGGTCGTCGCGAAGATCGCCGGACAGGCGGCCCGCGAGGCGATCGGCACGCTGCCCCGGGGCGGCAGGGCTCCCCAGGCCGCCGTCACGGTGCGCCATGACGCCGCCCGGGTGAGGGTCAGCCTGGAACTCGGCTATCCCTCCGACATCGGCGGACAGTGCGGCGCGGTCCGCCGCCGTGTCGTCGAACGGGTGGAGACTCTGGTGGGCATGACGGTCCCCGAGGTGTCGGTGCTGGTCGAGAGGCTGCACTCAGCGCACTCACCCGGCACGGCCGAGGGGCGGACGGCATGAGCGGCCCCTCCGTACCACCGGCTTCGCCCGGCCCCCGGCAAGACCCCCCGACCTCCGCAGCGCACCAGCCGGCGCCCCCGGCCGCCGACTCCGAACCGTTTCTGGTGCCGAACCGGAAGGCCGGCACGGGCCGCTTCTGGTCGGTACGCCGCATCCCGGCCGCGCTGCTCGCCGCCGTGGTGCTCGGCGGCGCGGGGATCGTGCTGTACGACATCGCCGCCGTACGGGCGGGCCGGCCCGCCATGCGGTGGCGGCGGACCACCGCGGACGCGCTCGCGCGCTGGCGGCTGGACGACCCCTGGGTGATCGCGGTCGCGGCGGCCGTCGTGGTGCTCGGGCTCGTCCTTCTGGTGCTCGCCGTGACCCCTGGTCTGCGACGGCTGCTGCCGATGCGCCGGCACGACCCGACCGTCCGGGCGGGGCTGGACCGGGACGCGGCGGCGCTGATCCTGCGCGACCGGGCGATGGAGGTGTCCGGAGTGCGTTCGGTACGCGTGCGGATGCGCCGGGCGAAGGTCTCGGTACGGGCCCGCTCGCACTTCCGTGACATCGACGAGGTACGCGCGGATCTGGACGCCGCGCTCGACGCCGCCATCGTTGAACTCGGCCTGGCGAAGCCGCCGGCGCCGGTGGTGCGCGTCCTTGGGCCGTCGGACAGAAAGGGATGAGGCGGAATGCTCCGATGCGTCAACCGTCTGCTGCTCGGTCTCGCGGGCGCGGTGCTGGTGTGCGGGGGAGGGGCGGTGCTCGCGGCGGCGACCGGGCTCTCGACGCCGTCCTGGTGGCCCTGGTACGGTCCGCGCGATGTGCTGGTGAGCACGGCGGACCGGGCGCGGTGGCGGGACGAGAGCTGGTGGTGGCCTTCGGTCGTCGCCGGCCTCGCGGTACTGGTCGTGCTGGCCCTGTGGCTGCTCCTCGCCCAGCTGCGGCGGGCCCGGCTGGCGGAGATCCTCGTCGACAGCGGCGACGGCGCGGGCGCACGGCTGCGGGGACGGGCGCTGGAGGAGGTACTGGAGCGGGAGACGGAGTCGCTGGAGGGCGTCGAGCGGGCGCGTATCCGGCTGACGGGCCGCCCCCGGCGGCCCGAGGGGAAGGTGCGGCTCCGGCTGGAGCCGTTCGCCTCCCCCGACCGGACGCTGACCCGGCTGACCTCGGAGGCGGTGGTCCATGCCCGGGACTCGGCGGGGCTCGCCTCGCTCCCGGCCGAGGTCCGCCTCCGCGCGGCCGGACACGGCGCGCGGAGGGTGACCTGACGCGGCCCCGGCCCGTTCTCTCTGCTGACTGCTGACTGCTGACTGCTGACTGCTGACTGCTGACTGCTGACTGCCGACCGCTGTCCGCCGCCCCGGTCCCGCCCGCTGCCCCGGTCCCGCACGCCGGAGCCCCGTCCTGATCCCGGCGCGACGCTAGAACCCGTGTCGCGCGCCCCCGTCCACCGGAAGCATCACTCCCGTCAGATACGAGGCGGCCGGCGACAGCAGAAACGCCGCCACCCTGCCGAACTCCTCGGGAGCGCCGTACCGCCGCAGCGGAATACGGGACTCGTTCCCGGCGCGGGCCGCGTCCGCGTCGCCCGAGAGGGCGTCCAGTTCGCGTACCCGGTCCGTGTCGATGCGCGACGGGAGCAGGCCGATCACCCGGATTCCCCGCGGGCCCAGTTCGGCCGCGAGCGACTTGGCGAAACCGGCCAGCCCCGGGCGGAGCCCGTTGGAGATCGTCAGGCCCGGGATCGGCTCATGGACCGAGCCGGAGAGGACGAAGCCGATGACTCCGCCCTCGTCCAGCGCCGCAGCGGCGGTCCGGGCCGTCCGCACCGCGCCCAGGAACACCGAGTCGAACGCCGACCGCCACTGCTCGTCCGTGTTGTCGGCGGCGAATCCGGGCGGCGGGCCGCCCACACTGATCAGCACCCCGTCGACCCGCCCGAAATGCGCCCGGGCCGCCGCGATCAGCCGTTCCGCGCCCGCAGGGTCCGCGTTGTCCACCGCCATCCCCACCGCGTCCGGGCCGAGCGCGGCGGCGGCGTCCATGACGGTCTTCTCGTCCCGCCCGCTGATGACGACCTTCGCGCCATCGGCGACCAGCGCGCGCGCCGAGGCGTTGCCCAGCCCCCGCGAGGCGCCCGTCACCACATAGACGCGGTCCTTCAGTCCAAGATCCATGGACCTATCCTGCATTCTCCTGCCGGTTCAGCGCGAGGGCCGAGTTCACCAACCCGATATGGCTGAACGCCTGGGGAAAGTTCCCGAGCTGCCGTCCGGAGACCGGTTCGTACTCCTCGGAGAGCAGCCCGACATCGTTGCGCAGCGCCAGCAGCCGCTCGAACAGCTCTCGGGCCTCTTGCCCCCGGCCGGTCATCAGCAACGCGTCCACCAGCCAGAACGAGCAGGCCACAAACGCGCCTTCCTCGCCCGGCAGCCCGTCCACCGCCGGGCCCTGGGTGCTGTAGCGCCGCACCAGCCCGCCCTCGGTGCCGAGTTCCGCGCGGACCGCGTCCACGGTGCCGATCACCCGTGGGTCGTCCGGCGGCAGAAAGCCGGTCCGGGGGATCAGCAGGGTCGCCGCGTCGAGTTCGGCGGAGCCGTAGGACTGGGTGAAGGTGTTGCGCACGGGGTCGTAGCCCTTCTCGCACACATCCTGGTGCACCTGGTCCCGCATCGTGCGCCAGCGGCCGGCGTCCCCGCGCAGCGAGGGGTCCGCCTCCAGGGTGCGTACGGCGCGGTCCGCGGCCACCCATGCCATCACCTTGGAGTGGACGAAGTGGCGGCGCGGACCCCGTACCTCCCAGAGCCCCTCGTCCGGCTCCCGCCACTTCGTCTCCAGGAAGCCGAGCAGGCTGAGCTGGAGGTACCAGGCGTGCCGTTCCGCCGGGAGACCGGCCTCCCGGGCGCGGTAGAGGGAGTCCAGGACGCCGCCGTACACATCCAGCTGAAGCTGTTTCACGGCCGCGTTGCCGGTGCGTACGGGGGCGGAGCCCGCGTACCCCGCCAGCCACGGCAGCTCCGTCTCCGGCAGCCGCCGCTCCCCGGCCAGCCCGTACATGATCTGGAGGTCGGCCGGGTCGCCCGCCACGGCCCGCAGCAGCCAGTCCCGCCAGGCGACGGCCTCCTCCTGATAGCCCGCCTCCAGCAGCGCGTCCAGGGTGAGCGTGGCGTCCCGCAGCCAGCAGAAGCGGTAGTCCCAGTTCCGTACGCCGCCCAGCTCCTCCGGCAGCGAGGTCGTCGGGGCGGCGACGATCCCGCCGGTGGGTTTGTAGGTGAGCGCCTTCAGGGTGATGAGCGAGCGGACCACGGGATCCCGGTAGGGGCCGGCGGTCTGGCAGGCGGTGGCCCAGTCGGACCAGTCCCGGAGGCTGCACTCCAGTGCCTCGAACGGGTCCACCAGATCCGGCCGCTGCTGGTGCGAGGGATGCCAGGTGAGGACGAACGCCACCTTCCGGCCCGCGTCGACCGTGAACGACGAGACGGTGCTGAGCTTCTCCCCCCAGGTCCTGACCTGGGGAGCGCTGCGCAGCCAGACCGAGTCGGGCCCGGCGATGGCCACCCGGTGGCCGCCCGAACGCCGCACCCACGGCACGACCGAGCCGTAGTCGAAGCGCAGCCGCAGGACGGCCGTCATCTCCACCGAGCCGCTGACGCCCTCCACGATCCGCATCACATCGGGCGCCTCGTCGCGCTGGGGCATGAAGTCGATGACCTTCACCGTGCCGGCCGGGGTCTCCCACACCGACTCCAGGACGAGCGAGTCGCCGATGTAGCCGCGCCGGGTGCAGGGGCCCATGCCCTTGGGGGCGATGCGCCAGTGACCGTTCTCCTCGTCGCCGATGAGCGAGGCGAAGCAGGCCGCCGAGTCGAAGCGGGGCAGACAGAGCCAGTCGATGGAGCCGTCCGTGCCCACCAGCGCGGCCGTCTGGAGATCGCCGATCAGGGCGTAGTCCTCGATGCGTAGGGTCACGCTGTGGCGCATTCCCGCCGTACGCGGGGACCAATCAGGGACGGCGCCCGTGTCAGGCGTTCGCCGGGGCGGGCTGCGGCGCCGCCTCGGCGGCGGCCCGCCGGTCGCGGACTTCCCGGCGTACGAGGACCACCCAGCCGACGGGTACTCCGGCGACGAACAGCCACCACTGGACCGCATACGCCATATGGGCGCCGATGGAGTCGTGGTCGGGCTCGGGGATCAGCTCCGGCGAGCCGTCGGAGGGCTTGGTCTCGGAGGTCTGCTCCAGATAGCCGCCGAGCACGGGCTTCTTGAGCAGCTCCGACTGCTGGGCGCTGTTGATGAGCATGACCTGGCGGGGCGGCAGCCCGGCGAGGTCCTTGATGCCGCTGCCCTTCGTCGTCTCATCGGCCTTGAGCCGGCCGGTGACGGTCACCTCGCCCCTGGGCGCGGGCGGCAGCTCCGGGAACGCCTTCTGGTCGGCCGCCGCCGGGATCCAGCCCCGGTTGACCAGGACGACCCGGCCGTCGGCGAGGACCAGCGGGGTCAGCACATGGAAGCCGACCTTGTCGTCCGCGTTGGTACGGCGGCGTACGACGACCTCGCCGTCGGTGTCGTAGACGCCGGTGGCGGTGATCGGGCGCCAGTAGTCCGAGCGGGGGACGCTGTGACCGGGGGAGGTCAGCTCGGTCACCGGGACCGGCTTCTCCGCCAGATTCCGTGCGATCAGGGCGTTCTGCTCGACCCGGCGCTCATGGCGGTGGAACTGCCAGAAGCCCAGCTCGATCATCGTCGGGATGAGAACGAGGCCGATGAGGGTGAGGATCACCCACTGCCGGGACAACAGGAAGCGGTACACGGCCCTGACCGTACCTCCTGCGCCGGGCGGCCCTCGCGGTGGGGGGTTCCCCGAGAGGCCCGAGAGGCCCGAGACGCCCGAGACGCCCGAGAGACCCATGGAGGGGCCGAGTGGGGCCGGGGAGGGGCCGGGTGGGGGCCCGCGCAGCCCTGTGCGGGCCCGTGCGGGTCCCCCGGGGCGTCCGGAGGCGTCCGGGGAGAGGTCCCACGACGGGCCCGTGGACCCCATGGACCCGTGGTCATGGAGGGCGGGGCCTCACACCTTGTCGACGATGCCGATCCTCCCCTCAGCGCGGGCGCAGTGGGCCCCGCAGTACCAGTGGCCCTGGACCTCCACTCCCTGGCCGATGACCTGGACCCGGCAGTGTTCGCAGATGGGCGCCATCCGGTGGATCGCGCAGGAGAAGCAGTCGAAGACATGCACCGCGCCCTGCGCGTGCACCTCGAACGACATGCCGTAGTCGTTTCCGCAGACCTCGCAACGTGCCATGCGCCACAGGGTGCGGCGCGCGGCTCCCGATCCGCCGGGCGGCACGCCCGCCCGTCACCCGTCTGCCCGGTCGCTCCTCCGCGCCGTCGGGTCGTCGGCCGGGGCCACATCCCGCAGCAGCTGGGTGAAGGCCGCTTCGTCGACCACCGGTGTGCCGTACGTCCTGGCTTTGACCGTCTTGGAGGTCGCCGAGTCCGGATCGTTGGTCACCAGCAGACTGGTCAGCCGGGAGACGCTGGTGGCGATGTGCAGCCCGGCCTCGGCGGCCCGGTCCTCCAGCAGCTCCCGGTCTATGGAGGTGTCCCCGGAGATCGCCACCCGCATCCCCTGCTTCAGCGCCCCGCCCGGCTCATACCGCCCGGGGTTGGGATGGGGGCAGACGGGCCGCTTGCGCGAGGGACGCCAGCTGCCCGGCCCATAGCGGCCGGAGCCGGCCGAGGACCGGCCATACGACGGCTGGTAGCCGATCCGCGGGGTGGCGGGGGAGTCCGACCACTCCGTCAGCGGCCGGCACTCCAGCAGCGGCAGCCGCACCCCGTCGCGCGCGGCGGTGCGCAGACTCGGCCGGAAGGCCTCCGCCAGCACCCGGGCGTCGTCCAGCGCGTGGTGCGCCCGCTGCTGGACCACGCCGTAGTGCGCGGCCAGCGACTCCAGCTTGTGATTGGGCAGCGGCAGCGCCAGCTCCTTGGACAGCGCGATGGTGCACAGCCGCTGCCGGGTGGGGGCGGTGCGCCGGGCCCGGGCGTACTCCCGGGCGATCATGGACCAGTCGAAGACGGCGTTGTGCGCGACGAGCACCCGGCCGGCCAGCCGCTCGGAGAAGTCGTCGGCGATGTCGCCGAACAGCGGCGCGCCGTCGAGCACATCGCTCGTCAGCCCGTGAATCCACACCGGACCTGGATCGCGCTCCGGGTTCACCAGCGTGTACCAGTGATCCTCGACGTCGCCGAAGGCGTCGAGCCGGTAGACGGCAGCGGAGACTATCCGGTCGTCGCGGGCGAGGCCGGTGGTCTCCACGTCGACGACCGCGTACCCCTGCGGATACGCGGCCGGCCACGTCGGCGCTGCTGTCGTGCTGTCGTCGAGCATGGTCACAGAGAATACGGGCCCCCACTGACAACTCCGGATCCGCCTGCCCTGTACGCTCCTTGCGCTTCCGCGCGCCCCCTGGCCGAAAACGCCACCCGCCGACGCGACCCGACGCGATCCCGACGGACGCGACCGGCCCCTCGTACGCCCATGGCGGGTCGGTACGGAGACGGCGAACGTCCCGGTGAGATCCTCCGCGAATGACCGCGTCCTCTGACGAACCCCCAGCCGAAGACCGGGCCGGGCCTCCCCCCGGACCCCCGGCCGAAAACCGTGCCGAAGACCGCGCCGGGCCTCCCCCCGGCACCCCGGCCGAAGGCCGCGCCGCGGACCGGGCCGAGCTCCACGCCGAACCCCATGGCGCGGCCCTCGGGACCCGGCTCAACTGGCTGCGCGCCGCCGTGCTCGGCGCGAACGACGGCATCGTCTCCACCGCCGGACTCGTCGTCGGCGTCGCCGGAGCCACCGGCGACCGCACCGCCCTGCTCACCGCCGGCCTCGCCGGACTGCTCGCCGGCTCGATGTCCATGGCGGCCGGCGAATACGTCTCCGTCTCCACCCAGCGCGACTCGGAGCGCGCCGCCATCGCCCTGGAACGACGCGAACTGCGCGAACAGCCGGACGCCGAACTCGACGAGCTGACCGGGCTGCTGGCGGACCGGGGACTGAGCCGCGAGGTCGCCAGGGAAGCAGCGGTCCAGCTCACCGAACGCGACGCGCTGCGCGCCCACGCCCGGGTGGAGCTGGGCATCGACCCGGACGCCCTGGCCGAGCCCTGGCACGCGGCGGTCGCGAGCTTCCTCGCCTTCACGGCTGGCGCGCTGCTCCCGCTGCTCGCGATCGTGCTGCCGTCCGCCTCGGCACGGCTGCCGGTCACGGTCTGCTCGGTGCTGTCGGCGCTGGTGCTCACAGGATGGTGGAGCGCCCGGCTGGGCGCGGCGCGGGCGGGCCGGGCGATGCTGCGGAACGCGGGCGGGGGAGCGCTGGCGATGGCGGTGACCTATGGGGCGGGGTCGCTGCTGGGAGCGGTGGCGCTCTGACAGCCTGCGGCCCTGACGGCCCTGACAACTCTGAGCCGAGCCGGCGCTCCGAGCCCCTGCCCCGACCCCCTGACCCGAGGCCGGCCGTTTTGGTGGAACTCACCAAAATCAGCTGACAATCCGTCTCACATACTTGTGGGTAACACCATCTATCCGTGCCCCCGCGGCCCCGCCTACGGTGCACCCATGCCGAATCCCCCCGATGTCGTGCTGTGGTCGATACCCGCCTTCGCGCTGCTCACCGTCCTGGAAATGATCAGCTATCGGCTCCGTCCCGACGACCGGGCCGCGGGCTACGAGACCAGGGACACGGCCACCAGCATCGGCATGGGTCTCGGCAGCCTCGTCTTCGACCTCCTCTGGAAGATCCCCATCGTCGCGGTCTACACCGCGGTCCATGAACTCACCCCGGCCCGCATCCCCGTCCTGTGGTGGACCCTCCCGCTGATCCTGCTCGCCCAGGACTTCCTCTACTACTGGGCCCACCGCGGCCACCACGCCGTCCGCATCCTCTGGGCCTGCCATGTGGTCCACCACTCCAGCCGGAAGTTCAACCTCACCACCGCGCTGCGCCAGCCCTGGACCGGCCTGACCGTCTGGCCGTTCTATCTCCCGCTCATCGCCTGCGGAGTGCATCCGGCCGCCCTCGCATTCTGCGCGGCGGTCAATCTCGTCTATCAGTTCTGGGTGCACACCGAGCGCGTCGGTCGGCTGCCGCGCCCCTTCGAGTACGTCCTCAACACGCCCTCCCACCACCGGGTGCACCACGCGTCCCAGGGCGGCTATCTGGACCGCAACTTCGGCGGCGTCCTCATCCTCTGGGACCGGTTCTTCGGCTCCTTCGCCCCCGAGACCGAGCCCTGCGTCTTCGGCCTCACCAAGAACATCGACACCTACAACCCGCTGCGGGTCGCCACCCATGAGTACGCGGCCATCGCCCGCGACCTCCGCGCGGCGCACACCTGGCGGGAGCGCGCCGGGCGGGTCTTCCGGGGACCGGGCTGGCAGCCCCCCGGCCCGCGCGCCGCCGGACGGACCGGCGCCGTCGCGACCACGGGAGGCGCCCGGTGAGCGCCCCGGAGATCCGTACGGCATCCGCCCCGGCCCCGGGCCGTGGCCTCCGGGAGACCCTCGGCCCGCTGCTGCTCGCCGCCTTCGCCCTGGCCCTCCTCGCCGACCTCGGCTCGCTGCTCGCGGGCGCGGAGACCGGCCACCGGATCGCCAAACCGCTGCTGATGCCGCTGCTCGCCGCGTACACGGCGGTACGGGGCGGCCCCCGTCTGCTGATCGCCGCGCTGCTGCTGGGCTGGGCCGGCGATGTGCTGCTGCTCTCCGACGCGGAAGCGGCCTTCCTCGCCGGCATGGGGTCCTTCGCCGTGGGCCATCTCTGCTATCTGACGCTCTTCGGCCGCTGCCGTACGCCCAGGCCGCTCGCGCCCGGCTACGCCGTCGCGCTGGCGACCGTCGTCGTCCTGCTCTGGCCCGACCTCCCCGCCGGACTGCGGATTCCCGTCGCCGGATACGCGCTGCTGCTGACCGCGATGGCCTGGCGCGCGAGCGGCTTCGGCGCGCTCGCCGGCGCCGGCGGAGCGCTCTTCCTCGTCTCGGACCTGCTCATCGCCACCGAGGTGGCGCAGTGGCCGCAGCCGCCCGTGCCCGACTTCTGGGTCATGTTCCTCTACGGCATGGGCCAGCTGGGGCTCACCGCAGGAATCCTCGCCCGGACCCGGCTCCCCGCCTGACCGAGGCAGGGGCCGTACGAAGGGGTCCTACGAAGGGGCCGTACGAAGGGGCCGTACGAAGGGGCCGTACGAAGGGGCCGGGCGCGCACCGCGCGCCCGGCCCCTTGTCCGTACCGCGGACCGGTCAGCGGCGCACCGCGTCCAGGGCGTCCGCGACGCCCGAGCCGTAGAAGCCGTTCTTCTTCTTACCGCCCTCGCACACCGCGTCCACCGTGCCGTCGCCGTCGATGTCATACGGGTTGGTGCACGCGCGGTCGTCCGCCTGCTTGGCCAGCAGCGCCTTCAGCTTGGCCGGCGAGGCCTTGGGGTGCTGCGACTTGAGCAGCGCCACCACACCCGCGACATGCGGGGTGGCCATCGAGGTGCCGCCCATGTAGACGTAGCCGCCGTCGGTGCTCGTGGAGAGGATGCGGCCGTCCGTGGCCGGGCCGTCCGGCTTCTGGTACCTGGTCCGGTCGCCGCCCGGGGCGGAGATGTCGACCACGCCGTCGCCGTAGTTGGAGAACGAGGACTTCAGGCCCTTCGCGCCGGTCGAGGACGTGGTCAGCACGCCCGGCAGCTGCGTCGGGATGTCCAGGCACTCGCTCGGGTCGACGACCCGGTCCACCGGGGTGGTGTCATTGGGGCTGGTGGGGTCGTCCAGCTTCTCCGCCGCCAGGTCGAGAGCGTCGTTCCCGGCCGCCGCGACATTCACCGCGCCCTTGCGCTCGGCGTACCGGGTGGCCCGCTTCACGGACTCGACCAGGGCTTCCTGGTCCGGGTCGTTCTTGCAGGCGAACAGCCACGGGTCCGTGTAGTAGCTGTTGTTGGTGACCTCGACGCCCTTCTCCGCGGCCCAGACGAACCCGCAGACGACCGCCTCGGTGTAGAAGAACCCGGCCGACGTCGACACCTTGATGCCGGAGACCTTGACGCCCGGGGCGACGCCGGTGACGCCGACCCCGTTCTTGGCCGCGGCGATGGTGCCCGCGACATGGGTGCCGTGGTCGCTCTCGCCCGGGGCCGGCCGCCAGGAGCCGGGCTTGGTGACCGGCTTGCCCGTCACACAGTTCGCCGAGGCCCGCTCGTCGAAGTTGGGCGCGAGATCGGGGTGGGTGTCGTCGACCCCGGTGTCGATGACGGCGACCGTCACCTTCTTGCTGCCCAGGGTGCGCTTGTGGGCCTTGTCGGCCTTGATCGCGGGCAGGCTCCACTGGAGCGGCTCCAGCGGGTCCTGACCCCCCGTGGCCTTGGCCGCCGCGGACCGCGCCTCCTGGGGGGTGAGCGGACGCTCGGAGCCGATGGAGGTGTCGGTCGCGGGGGCGATGGGAGCCGTACGCGTGGCGCCGGCCGACTCGACACCCCGCACCGCGCGGATCTTCTGGGCGAACTCAGGGTTCTGCGAGTGAACGACGATGACGCCTATCTGGTCATACGCGATCACTATCGACCCGCCGGCCTTGGCTATCGCCTTCTTCACCGCCTTGGCGGTGGCACGGCCGCTCTCGACGTTCACCACGTACGACAGCTTCGGGCCATCGGCGGCCACCGCGGCGGACGCGGCGACGGCGGGTGCGGCGGTCGCCGCGCCCCCCGGGAGGAAGCCGAGCGAAGCCGTGAGCGCCAGGCCGGCCGGAAGCGCGATGACGCGCCGCCGTCTCGATCCCAGAAGAGCCATGGGTTCTCCACATCATCGTGACAGCCATCCGGGCGCCGACTGCGCCTGGATGGGTACATGACCAGCGAAGTTATCGCCGATCTTGGTCGTCATCAATGCATACGAGAGGAAAACCTGAACCGAAATCGACGAACACGAACAAAAAAGGCCGATGTTGAACCGGTCCGGCGCGCTCCCCGTGCCGTTGTCAGGAGGTGGAGCAACATCAATCCGCCCCCTGAACCCGTGTGAAGAAGGTCCGACTTGTCCATCCCCATCGCTCCAGCGTCACGAGGAGATTCCGTGGCAACCGATGCACCGTCGCCGCCCCATGGCGATACCGACACCAACCCGGCCCAGCCCACGACGGAGCAGTTCGTCGAGATGCAGAAGAGCGCGGAGTTCGCCGAACTGCGCCACACCTACCGCTCTTTCGCCTTCCCGCTGACCGTCGCCTTCATCGTCTGGTATCTGCTGTACGTCCTGCTCTCCAACTACGCCGGCGGGTTCATGGGGACCCAGCTCTTCGGCAACATCAACGTCGCCCTCGTCTTCGGCCTCGCCCAGTTCGCCACGACCTTCCTCATCGCCTGGCTGTACTCCCGTCACGCGGCGGCACAGCTCGACCCCCGGGCCGAGGCCATCAAGGCCCGGATGGAGGCGGAGCTGTGAGCACCGCCCTCCAGTTCACCGCCGGCGGCCTGCTGGCATCGGACCTCGCGGCCGAGAGCGCCACCACCGAACACCGGCCACTGATCATCACCCTCTTCGCCGCCTTCGTCGTGGCCACCCTCTTCATCACCGTCTGGGCGGGCCGCCAGACCAAGAGCGCGGCCGACTTCTACGCGGGCGGACGCCAGTTCACCGGCTTCCAGAACGGTCTGGCGATCTCCGGCGACTACATGTCCGCCGCCTCGTTCCTCGGGATCGCGGGCGCCATCGCCCTCTTCGGCTATGACGGCTTCCTCTACTCCATCGGCTTCCTCGTCGCCTGGCTCGTCGCCCTGCTGCTGGTCGCCGAACCGCTGCGCAACTCCGGCCGGTTCACCATGGGCGACGTCCTCGCCTATCGCATGCGCCAGCGCCCGGTCCGCACCGCGGCCGGGACCTCCACCATCGTCGTCTCCATCTTCTATCTGCTCGCGCAGATGGCCGGTGCCGGTGTCCTGGTCTCCCTGCTCCTCGGCATCACCAGCGACAGCGGCAAGGTGCTGATCGTCGCCCTCGTCGGCGTACTGATGATCCTTTACGTCACCATCGGCGGGATGAAGGGCACCACCTGGGTCCAGATGGTCAAAGCGGTGCTCCTCATCGCGGGCACGCTCCTCATCACGTTTCTGGTGCTGCTCAAGTTCAACTTCAACATTTCCGACCTGCTCGGCACCGCCGCGGAGAAGAGCGGCCACGGCACCGCCTTCCTGGAGCCGGGGCTGAAGTACGGCGCGACCGAGACCTCCAGACTGGACTTCATCTCCCTCGGCATCGCCCTCGTCCTCGGCACCGCCGGACTGCCGCACATCCTCATCCGCTTCTACACCGTGCCCACCGCCAAGGCCGCCCGGAAGTCCGTCAACTGGGCCATCGGCATCATCGGCGCCTTCTACCTCATGACCATCGCGCTGGGCTTCGGCGCCGCCGCCGTCGTCGGACCCGAGACGATCACCGCGTCCAACAAGGCGGGCAACACGGCCGCACCCCTGCTCGCCCTCCACATCGGCGGAACCGACTCCGCGGGCGGCGCGATCCTGCTCGCCGTGATCTCCGCCGTCGCCTTCGCCACCATCCTCGCCGTGGTCGCGGGCCTCACCCTCGCCTCCTCCTCGTCCTTCGCCCATGACATCTACGCCAATGTCATCCGCAGGGGCCAGGCCACCGAGAAGGAAGAGGTCCGTGCGGCCCGCTGGGCCACCGTCGCCATCGGCGTCGTCTCCATCGGGCTCGGCGCGCTCGCCCGTGATCTCAACGTCGCCGGGCTCGTGGCCCTCGCCTTCGCGGTCGCCGCGTCGGCGAACCTGCCCACGATCCTCTACAGCCTCTTCTGGAAGAGATTCACCACCCAGGGCGCGCTCTGGTCCATCTACGGCGGTCTGATCTCCTCCGTGGTCCTGGTGCTCTTCTCGCCGGTCGTCTCCGGCAAGCCGACGTCCATGTTCAAGGACCTGGACTTCTACTGGTTCCCGCTGGAGAACCCGGGCCTGGTCTCCATCCCGCTGGGCTTCCTGCTCGGCTGGCTCGGCTCCCTCCTCTCCAAGGAGAAGCCCGACACGGGCAAATACGCGGAACTGGAGGTCAAGTCCCTCACCGGGACCGGCGCCCACTGATCCACCACACGGACGGGGACGGCCGAGGCGCGCGAGCACGCGTGCCTCGGCCATCCCCGTCCCTGTCCCTGCCCCCATCCCGGTCCGGGTCCCGGTCTTTGGCAGCCTCCCCGACGCTACTTCGGCATCTCCCGCTCCTGTGGGCCCACCGCTCTCCTGTCCCACTGACGTAGTCTCGAAGACCATTGGGGAGAAACCGTGTGAGGGGAGGCGTGCCATGCTGGTGGACACCTACGGCCGTAGAGCCACGGATCTGCGGGTTTCACTGACCGACCGGTGCAATCTGCGGTGCACGTACTGCATGCCGGAAGAGGGCCTCCAGTGGCTCGCCAAGCCGGATCTGCTCAGCGACGACGAGACGGTCCGGCTGATACGCGTCGCCGTCACCCTCCTCGGCGTCACCGACGTCCGCTTCACCGGGGGAGAACCGCTGCTACGCCCCGGACTCACCGGGATCGTGGAGCGCTGCGCCGCGCTCGACCCCCGCCCCCGGATGTCGCTGACCACCAATGGCATCGGTCTCGCCCGTACCGCCGCCGCGCTGAAGGCCGCCGGTCTGGACCGCGTCAATGTCTCGCTCGACACCCTGCGGCCCGAGGTCTTCCACCGGCTCACCCGCCGCGACCGCCACCATGACGTGATCCACGGCCTCGAAGCGGCCCGCGCCGCCGGGCTCACCCCCATCAAGATCAACACCGTGCTGATGCCGGGAGTCAATGACGACGAGGCCCCCGAGCTGCTCGCCTGGGCCATCGCCGAGGGGTACGAGCTCCGCTTCATCGAGCAGATGCCGCTCGACGCCCAGCATGGCTGGAAGCGCGACGGAATGATCACGGCCGACGCCATCATCGCCTCGCTGAGCAGCCGCTTCACCCTCGCCCCCGAGGGCGAGCAGCGGCGCGGCGCCGCGCCGGCCGAGCGCTGGCTCGTGGACGGCGGGCCGCACCGCGTCGGGGTGATCGCCTCGGTCACCCGCCCCTTCTGCGCGGCGTGCGACCGCACCCGGCTCACCGCGGACGGACAGGTGCGCTCCTGCCTCTTCGCCCGTGAGGAGACGGATCTGCGGGCCGCGCTGCGCTCGGGCGCACCGGACGCGGAGATAGCGGATCTCTGGCGGCGGGCGATGTGGGGCAAGAAGGCGGGCTCGGGCCTGGACGACCCCTCGTTCCTTCAGCCGGACCGCCCCATGTCGGCCATCGGCGGCTGAGCCGACGGCCGGGCCGGGCGCCGTCTGCCGCCGGGCCGCTTTCCGCTGAGCCCGGGGCCCCGGGCCCCGGGCTCGCTGGCCTGGAGGGCTCAGGAGCCCTCCGGCTCCCGCGCGTCCCACTCTTCCAGCGTCACGACGTCCTTGAGGAAACCGCGTACCCCGAGAAAGCCGGAGAGATGCTCGCGGTGCTCCTCGCACGCGAGCCAGGTCTTACGGCGGTCCGGGGTGTGCAGCTTCGGGTTGTTCCAGGCCAGCACCCACACCGCTGCCGCACGGCAGCCCTTGGCGGAACAGATCGGGGATTCATCGCTCACGAGGTCCATGCTCTCGCACAAGGCGATGCCGGGCAGCCACGGGGGGAGCTGCCCGGCATCGGTCTGTCGCTCCGACGGGGGATGCGGAGCGCACACGAAGTATGTCACGGGTAACGGGGTGTGGTGCACCGGAACTTCAGGATTGCGCCTGAGGTTTTCCTGAGGATTGAGAGCCCGTCTTCCGGGGCAGTCAGCCCGCTTCCCGCTCGCTCCGGCTCTCCCCGGCACGGGTGTCACGCGCGGTGTCACGCGCCTCTGTTTCCGGCTCCGATTCCCCGGCCGCGGCCTCCGCGGAGGGCTCGATCTCCGGCCGGTAGGGAGCCACCGTGAACGTCGACGGCAGCGAAGGAGCGTTCTCCCGGCCCGCGTTGGCGATGACCACGGCGATATAGGGGAGAAGGATCCCGAGCGCGAGCGCCACGATCGCCACATGCCGTTCCACATTCCACAGCACGGCCGCGAGAATCACCGACACGGTCCGGACCGACATCGAGATCACATAGCGGCGCTGCCTTCCGCGTACATCGTCGGCGAGCCCCTGACGGGCGCCGGTGATCCGGAAGACCTCCGCGTGCGTCTGCTTCCGCATCACATTCCACCGCCTGTTCTCGCTGCCGGACGCTCCCCGGTCCTGACGCCTTCCACCGTACGCCGCCCCTGCGACGGCTACGAGAGTGGGGGCGTCTCCTCGCTGCGTGCCCTCACTGCGCCGTAGCGCGTATGGGCCCACCCGACATGCGCCGTAGTCGGGATGGGCTGAGACTGGCGGCGTAACTGCTCGCGCAGGGCCGTACGAGGAGGCAGCCATGAGCTGGTTGTGGGCGATCATCGTGGGATTTGTGCTGGGCTTGATCGCCAAGGCGATTCTGCCCGGGAAGCAGCATCTCCCCTTGTGGCTGGCCACCATCTGCGGCATCGGCGGCGCGGTGATCGGCAACTGGATCGCGTCGGGTGTCGGCGTCGCCGAGACCGGCGGCATCGACTGGATCCGGCACGCCTTCCAGCTGGTCGCCGCGATCATTCTGGTGTTTCTGGGCGACCGGGCCTGGGCGGCGACCCGGGGCAGCAAACAGCGGACCTGAGCCGCGCGGCTCGGGTCCGGGGACGGCGGCGGCCGGACGGGGTTTCTCTCCGTCCGGCCGCCGCCGCAGGTCAGCCGGTCTCGACCGCGCCGTAGGTCAGCCGATCTCGACCGCGGCGAGATTCTTCTTGCCCCGGCGCAGCACCAGCCACCGCCCGTGCAGCAGATCCTCCATGCCCGGAACCGCGTCCTCGGCCGTGACCTTCGTGTTGTTCACGTAGGCCCCGCCCTCCTTCACGGTCCGGCGGGCCGCCGACTTGCTGGCCACCAGTCCGACCTCGGCGAAGAGGTCCACCACCGGGGACAGCTCCGCGACCTTGACGTGCGGCAGCTCGGAGAGCGCCGCCCGCAGCGTCGGCTCGTCCAGCTCACCCAGCTCGCCCTGCCCGAAGAGCGCCTTCGACGCGTACACCGCCGCCGCGCAGTCGTCCGCGCCGTGCACCAGTGTCGTCAGCTCCTCCGCCAGCGCCCGCTGAGCGGCCCGCGCCTGCGGACGCTCCTCGGTGAGCCGCTCCAGCTCCTCGATCTCCTCGCGGGACTTGAAGCTGAAGATCCGCAGGAACTTGGAGACGTCACGGTCGTCCGCGTTCAGCCAGAACTGGTAGAACGCGTACGGGGTCGTCCGCTCCGCGTCCAGCCAGACCGTGCCGGACTCCGTCTTGCCGAACTTGGTGCCGTCCGCCTTGGTGATCAGCGGGGTGGCCAGCGCGTGCACATCGGCGTCAGGATCGACCCGGTGGATCAGATCGGTGCCCGCCGTCAGATTGCCCCACTGGTCGCTGCCGCCGGTCTGGAGCGTGCAGCCGTACCGCCGGTGGAGCTCCAGGTAGTCCATGCCCTGGAGGATCTGGTAGCTGAACTCGGTGTAGCTGATGCCCGCGTCGGAGTTCAGCCGCCGGGCGACCGCCTCCTTCGCGATCATCTTGTTGACCCGGAAGTACTTGCCGACATCGCGCAGGAAGTCGATCGCCGACAGCCCCGACGTCCAGTCCAGGTTGTTGACCATGGTCGCCGCGTAGGGGCCCTCGAAGTCGAGGAACCGCTCGATCTGCCCCCGCAGCCGCTGCACCCAGGCCGCCACGGTCTCCGGCGCGTTCAGCGTGCGCTCGGAGTTCGGCTTGGGGTCGCCGATCAGGCCCGTGGCGCCGCCGACCAGGCCCAGCGGACGGTTCCCCGCCAGCTGGATCCGGCGCATGGTGAGGATCTGCACCAGATTGCCCAGGTGAAGGCTGGACGCGGTCGGGTCGAAGCCGCAATAGAACGTGACGGGGCCGTCCGCGAACGCCTTGCGCAGTGCGTCCTCGTCAGTGGACTGGGCGATCAGCCCGCGCCACTGCAACTCGTCGACGATGTCCGTCACGTCTCTCATCTCTCCTCGGGTCTGCTGATGAATGAGCCTCTCGGCTCCTTTGAGGTTATACGCCCTGGCTGACGGAGCTCATATTGAAATCCGGCACCCGCAGCGCGGGCATCGCGGCCCGGGTGAACCAGTCGCCCCACTCACGCGGCAGCGTCTTCTCGGTCCGGCCCGCCTCGGTGGCCCGCGAGAGCAGATCGACGGGCGACTCGTTGAAGCGGAAATTGTTCACCGCGCCCGTGACCTCCCCGTTCTCCACCAGATAGACGCCGTCCCTGGTCAGCCCGGTCAGCAGCAGCGTCGCCGGGTCCACCTCGCGGATGTACCAGAGACAGGTCAGCAGCAGCCCGCGCTCGGTCGCCGCGACCATCTCCTCCAGCGAACGGTCGCCCCCGCCGTCCAGGATCAGATTCCCGGTCCCGGCGGCGACCGGCAGCCCCGTGAGGGCGGCGCTGTGCCGGGTGGTCACCAGATGCTCCAGCTTTCCGTCGCGTACCCAGTCCGTCGCCGCCAGCGGCAGACCGTTGTCGAAGACGGAGGCGTCGTCGCCGGACGCGTGCGCGATCATGAACGGCGCGGACTGGAGACCGGGCTCCGCCGGGTCGCTGCGCAGATTCAGCGGCAGCGGGGAGAGCGTCTCGCCGACCCGGGTACCGCCGCCGGGCCGGGAGAAGACCGTACGGCCCTCGACCGCGTCCCGGGCCGTGGACGACCACAGCTGGTAGATCAGCAGATCGGCCACGGCCGTGGGCGGCAGCAGCGTCTCGTACCGCCCCGCGGGCAGCTCCACCCGCCGCCGGGCCCACTCCAGCCGCTGCGCCAGCTCCGCCTCCAGCGCCCCCAGGTCCACATCCCCGAAGTCCCGCGTCGACCGCCCGGCCCAGGCGGACCGGGCCCCGTCCGGCGACTTGGCGTTCAGTTCGAGCGTGCCGTTGGGCTGGTCGTGCCGGAGCCGCAGTCCGGTGGAGGAGCCGAGATAGGTGGAGGTCATCTCATGGCTGGCGAAGCCGTACAGCTCCCGGCCGCCGGAGCCGGCCCGGGCGAAGGCCTCGCCGAGCGCGGGCGCGAAGTCCGCGAAGACGGCGGAGGAGGTCTCCGCGGGGGCCTCGGTGAATCCGGCCGACGCGGGCACGCCGGCCACCAGCGGCTGGGCGTCCTCGGCGGGCTCCGACGCCCGCGCGGCGGCCTCGGCGGCCCGTACCAGCGGTTCGAGATCGGCGGCGGTGACGGCGCTCCGGGAGACCACCCCGGACGCGGTGCCCTGCGCTCCGTCCACGGTCGCGATCACGGTGAGGGTACGGCCCCGGGTCACGCCATTGGTGGTCAGCGCGTTCCCCGCCCAGCGCAGATTCGCCGACGAGTGCTCGTCGGCGATGACGACGCAGCCGTCCGCGGCGGAGAGTTCGAGAGCGCGCTCGACGATGTCGTACGGCTTGCTGTGGCGGCTCATCGACCGGCCTCCTGCGTCGTGTTGAGACGGTGTCTGCCCGGGGGGCGACCCCCGGACCCCCGGCGGATCGGGCGGCGGCGGCTCATCGCCCCGCCTCCTGCGTCGTGTTAAGGATGTTCACGCCCCGGAACAGGGCGGACGGGCAGCCGTGGGAGACCGCGGCGACCTGCCCCGGCTGGGCCTTGCCGCAGTTGAAGGCGCCGCCCAGAACATAGGTCTGCGGGCCGCCGACCTGCTCCATCGACCCCCAGAACTCCGTCGTCGTCGCCTGGTACGCCACATCGCGCAGCTGCCCGGCCAGCCGGCCGTTCTCGATGCGGAAGAACCGCTGCCCGGTGAACTGGAAGTTGTAGCGCTGCATGTCGATCGACCACGAACGGTCGCCGACGACATAGGTCCCGCGCTCCACCCCGCCGATCAGATCCTCCGTGGAGAGCCCGCCCGGGGACGGCTGGAGCGACACATTCGCCATCCGCTGCACGGGCACATGGCCGGGGGCGTCCGCGAAGGCGCAGCCGTTGGAGCGTCCGAGCCCGGTGAGCTTCGCGATCCGCCGGTCCAGCTGATAGCCGACGAGCCTGCCGCCGCGCACCAGGTCCCAGGACTGCGCCGCCACGCCCTCGTCGTCGTATCCGATGGTGGCGAGCCCGTGCTCGGCGGTGCGGTCGCCGGTCACATTCATCGCCGACGAGCCGTACTCCAGCTTCCCCAGCTTGTCGAAGGTCGCGAAGGAGGTGCCCGCGTACGCCGCCTCGTAGCCCAGCGCGCGGTCGAGCTCGGTGGCGTGCCCGACCGACTCATGGATGGTGAGCCAGAGGTTCGACGGGTCCACCACCAGGTCGTACCGCCCGGCCTCCACACCGGGGGCGCGCATCTTCTGCGCGAGCAGCTCGGGGATCTCCTCCAGCTCGCCCGCCCAGTCCCAGCCGGTGCCGGTCAGATACTCCCAGCCCCGGCCCACCGGCGGAGCGATGGTCCGCATCGAGTCGAACTCGCCGGTCGTCTCGTCCACGGCGACGGCGGTGAGCTGGGGGTGCAGCCGCACCCGCTGCTGAGTGGTGACGGTGCCCGCGGTGTCCGCGTAGAACTTGTTCTCCTGCACGGTCAGCAGCGAGGCGTCCACATGAGCGACGCCGTCGGCCGCCAGCAGCTGCGCGCTCCACCCGGCGAGCAGCGCGGTCTTCTCCTCGTCGGCCACGTCGAAGGGGTTGATCTCGTACGAGGAGACCCAGGTCTTCTCGGCGTGCACCGGCTCATCGGCCAGCTCCACCCGCTCGTCGGAGCCCGCGGCGGCGATCACCCGCGCGGAGAGCTGGGCCATCGCGACCGCCTGGCTCGCGACCTTCGCCGCCGCGTCCATGGTCATATCGACCCCGGAGGCGAAGCCCCAGGCCCCGCCGTGCACCACGCGCACCGCGTAGCCGATGTCGGTGGTGTCCGACGAGGCCGCGGGCCGGGCGTCGCGCAGCCGCCAGGAGGCGCTGCGCACGCGCTCGAACCGGAAGTCGGCGTGGTCCGCGCCGAGCGCCCGCGCCCGGGCGAGCGCCGCGTCGGCGAGCGCGCGCAGCGGCAGCGCGAGGAATGTCTGATCGATCTCATGGGGCACGGGGCCCTCCCCTTCTCGGCCAACGCGGCGTTCAGAGTCGCAGTGAATCATGCGCGGGCGCGAAGGGGCGGGGGTGTCGTGCGTCCGCCGCCACGCGCGGGCGCGGGGGAAGTGACGGAGTCGTATGCCGTCGCCTTCTGGGGCGGGCGGGGATGCGGCAGGATGGTCGCCACGTTCGCACCGGCCCCGGACACGGCGGTACGAGCCCGCTCCCCCCGGCGCTTTCTGTAGGGACCCGACAGCGAGCCGAGTAAGGCGCTGTCACTGCTCCATTCCCCGGGAACGGGCCGGGACCGATAGTTTCGGAGGTACCACGACCGCTATCGAAAGGGTGATCCGTTGAGCCGCTCGGTTCTCGTCACCGGAGGAAACCGGGGCATCGGCCTCGCCATCGCCCGCGCGTTCGCCGATGCAGGTGACAAGGTCGCGATCACATACCGCTCCGGGGAGCCACCCGAGGGCTTTCTCGCCGTCCGGTGCGACATCACCGACGCGGAGCAGGTGGAGCAGGCCTTCAAGGAGGTCGAGGAGGCCCACGGCGCGGTGGAGGTGCTGGTCGCCAATGCCGGTGTCACCCGTGACCAGTTGCTGATGCGGATGTCGGAGGACGACTTCACCTCGGTTCTCGACACCAACCTCACCGGTACCTTCCGGGTGGTCAAGCGCGCCAATCGCGCCATGCTCCGGGCCCGGAAGGGCCGTGTGGTGCTCATTTCCTCGGTCGTGGGGCTGCTCGGCTCGGCGGGACAGGCCAACTACGCCGCGTCGAAGGCCGGACTTGTGGGCTTCGCACGCTCGCTCGCCCGGGAACTCGGCTCCCGGAACATCACGTTCAATGTCGTCGCGCCCGGTTTCGTGGACACCGATATGACCAAGGTGCTCACCGAGGAGCAGCGCGCGGGCATCGTCGCCCAGGTGCCGCTCGGCCGTTACGCGCAGCCGGAGGAGATCGCCGCAACCGTGCGCTTCCTCGCCTCCGACGACGCTTCTTACATCACCGGAGCCGTCATTCCCGTTGACGGCGGATTGGGCATGGGTCACTGATCGCCATGAGTGGAATCCTCGACGGCAAACGCATTCTGGTAACCGGCGTTCTCACCGAGTCGTCCATCGCCTTCCACGCCGCAAAGGTGGCGCAGGAGGAGGGCGCGGAGGTCATCCTCACCGGCTTCGGGCGGCTCAGCCTGGTCGAGCGCATCGCCAAGCGCCTGCCGAAGCCCGCCCCCGTCATCGAGCTGGACGCCACCGACCAGGGGCACCTGGACGGGCTCGCGGCGAAGATCCGGGAGCACTCCAGCGACGACACCGGCCTCGACGGCATCGTCCACTCGATCGCCTTCGGCCCGCAGGGTGCGTTCAACTTCCTGGAGGCGGAGTGGGACGACGTCGCCACCGCCGTACAGGTCTCGGCGTACTCCTACAAGTCGCTCGCCATGGCCTGTCTGCCCCTGATGGAGCGCGGCGGCTCGATCGTCGGCCTCACCTTCGACGCGCAGGTCGCCTGGCCGAAGTACGACTGGATGGGGGTGGCCAAGGCCGCCCTGGAGTCCACCAACCGCTATCTCGCCCGCGACCTCGGCGAGAAGAACATCCGCTGCAACCTGATCTCGGCGGGCCCGCTCAAGTCGATGGCCGCGAAGTCCATCCCGGGCTTCGAGGAGCTGGCGGACGTCTGGAACCACCGCGCCCCGATCGGCTGGGATCTGACCGACCCGGAGCCCACGGGCCGGGGCATCGTCGGTCTGCTGTCGGACTTCTTCCCGCGTACGACGGGGGAGATCGTCCATGTGGACGGCGGCCTGCACATGATGGGAGCCTGACCGGCACCCTGGCCCGGAGCCGTACGACCGGTACGTCCGGTACGTAAGGAAGACGGTACGGAGCCGACGCCCCGTTCCCCGCAGTGCGCGGGGGGCGGGGCGTCGCCCGTTTTGGCGGCGGCTCGCTCGCTCGGTTCGCCCGCTCGCTCGTTCCGTTCGTTCGGCCGTTCCGTTCGTTCGGCCGTTTCGCCCGTTCGGCCGTGAGCGCGCGCGGGCCGCCGCCGGTGGGCTCAGGCTGGAGGAGCATTCCCCCTTGTGGTGCAGCCGCGGCGATCGCGCCGCAGTACGGCCGAGGAGGTCCTGCTCATGCGAATGATCCGGTGCTCGTCCCCGCTGCTGGCCGCGGTGACACTGGTGCTGTGGGCGACCCCGCAGGCCCTGTCACAGGAGCCCGAGCCGGAGCCCCGGCCGCCGTACCAGGCCAACTGCCGCACCGAGATCAACGGCTCGTACGCCACCGCCCACTGTCACAATCCGTATCCGATCACCGACCGGGTGCGGCTGCACATCGAGTGCGAGCGCTGGTGGGACGTCGATGTGGACAGCGCGCCCACCGGAATCGACCCGGCGGGCTCGGTGACGCTCACCGACCGCTGCTGGAAGGAGATCCGCGCGGTCTGGGTCAGCCATCAGCCGCTGGTGTCCTGATCCCCGGTGTCCCGCTGTGCCTGCTGTTCCTGCCGCTCCTGCTGTTCCCGCTGTTCTTGCTGTTCCTGCGGCGCACGGCCGCCCGGGCAGAGGAACGGATAGCCGGCCGCCTCCGCCGCGGCGCTCTCCCCGTCTCCGGCGCGGATCGCCGCCACCAGCCGCCGGTGGTCCATCAGATGCTCCGGGCGCAGTTCGGGGCCCACATCGTCGCGCAGCCAGCCGCGCAGCAGATCGCCCAGGTCGGCGTAGAGCTCGCCGAGCACATCGTTGTGCGAGGCGGCCACCACCGCGAGATGGAAGGTGGTGTCGACGGCGACGAACCGCTCCGCCTCCCCGCTCGCCCAGGCGTCGTCCCGGCGGACGAGCAGCGCCTCCAGCTGTCCCAGATCGCGCTCCGTGCGCCGCTCGGCGGCCAGCCGGGCGGCCGACGACTCCAGCATCGAGCGCACCTCGGCGACGTCCCGGGGGCTGGCGTCGGCGAATCTGCGGTGCATCACCCCGGCCAGCTCGCTGGTGGCCCGTACATAGGTGCCCGAGCCCTGCCGGATGTCCAGCAGCCCGTTGTGCGCGAGGGCGCGCACCGCCTCGCGGACGGTGTTACGGGCCACTCCGAGCCGCTCGACCAGTTCCGGCTCGGTGGGGATACGGGAGCCGACCGGCCACTCGCCCGAGGTGATCTGGGTCCTCAGCTGGGCGATTACCTGGTCGGTGAGCCCCGTACGCCGCGGGGAGGTCAGTGTCATCGTGCTCCTGGCTCAGCGGGTCCGTACCGGAGGGGCTTCCGGGTCCGGGACGAGGTGACGGAATCGGTTGGCGACTGGACAGTCAATCATCCCATGATTCTATGATGGGCCTTATGCCCTATGAGAATCGGCCCGACACGCGGACCCAGAGCCCTGCCGCCACGGCCCGCGCCCGGGGCCCGGAGGGCGACGGCCGCACCGCATCCGTCCAGGCTCCGGGGGGCGGCGACGGTCGCACCGCAACCGCCCGGGCTCTGGAGGGCGACGGCCAGGCCGCGCCGCGCCCGGCCTGGCTCATCCCGCTGGTCATGGCGGGCATCGTGCTCGCGGCGCTCAATCTCCGCCCCGCCATCACCAGCCTCGGCGCGCTGCTGGAGGAGGTCCGCACCGGCCTCGGGATGAGCGGCAGCGTCGCCGGACTGCTCACCTCCGTACCCCCTCTCTGCTTCGCCGTCTTCGGGCTCGCCGCGCCCCGGCTCGCCCGGCGCTTCGGCCCCGGAGCGGTCCTCTGCGCGGGCATGGCCGCCATCACCGCCGGGCTGGCGATCAGGCCCTTCGCGGGCGGCACCGCCGGATTCCTCGCCGCCAGCGCCCTGGCGCTGATGGGCATAGCCCTCAGCAATGTGCTGATGCCGGTGATCGTCAAGCGGTACTTCCCCGACCGCGTCGGCACCATGACCGGGCTCTACTCCATGGCCCTGGCGATCGGCACCTCGGCCGCCGCCGCCGTCACCGTCCCGCTGACCGAGGTGCTGGGCGGCAGCTGGCAGACCGGCCTGGGAGTCTGGGCGCTGCTCGCCGCCGTCGCGGTGCTGCCGTGGCTCGGACTCGTACGGGACCGGGGGGCCATCCCGCCGGCCGCGGCCCGCCCGGCCACCGGCTCCGGCACGGACCGGAGCGCGCCGGGCATCACCCGCAGCCCCACCGCCTGGGCGCTCGCCTGCTTCTTCGGCCTCCAGGCCACCGGCGCGTACATCACCATGGGGTGGATGCCGCAGATCTTCCGGGACGCGGGGGTCCCGGCCCAGGAAGCCGGAGTGCTGCTGGCCGTGACCATGGTGATGGGGGTGCCGCTCGCCTTCGTCATTCCCCGGCTCGCCACCCGGCTGACGCACCAGGGGCCGATCGTCGTCGCCCTCGGGCTCTGCGGGCTGACCGGATACACGGGCCTTCTCCTCGCCCCCGCCGCCGGAGCCTGGGCCTGGGCGCTGCTGCTCGGCGTCTCCAACTGCGCCTTCCCGCTCGCACTCACCATGATCGGCCTGCGATCGCGCACCGGCACGGGGGTGGTGCGGCTCTCCGCCTTCGCCCAGTCCACCGGCTATCTGATCTCCATCCCCGGTCCGCTGCTGGTGGGCGTCCTCTATCAGCACAGCGGCGGCTGGGACCTCCCGATCGCGCTGATGGCGGGGCTGCTCGTACCGCAGATCGCCGCCGGGCTGCTCGCGGGCAGGGACCGCACGATCGAGGACGAGACCGGGATGCGAGACTGAGGCCATGCCAGTGCTCGACCCGAATCCGCAGAACGGGCAGAAGAAGCTGCTGCTTCTCTTCGCCGCCATCATCGGTCTCTTCGTGGTGATCGGAATCATCGCCTCCATAGCCTCACCGTGACCCGGTCGCAGACCTTCGCCGCCGTCGGCAAGGGGGCTGGCCCCCCTATCCCCTAGGGGGTCAGGCTCAGGGTGAAGTAGGTGGGGTGCCGGATGGGATCGCCCGGCTCTGCTCCCTAGCGTGGACGTATCGAAACGCGTACCCGCGGAGCACTGCTGACGGAGGCGACCATGTCCGCCCATACGCCCATCTCTTCCCGCGCCAGGGACGGAGCCGGCGTCCGCCTTCCCTGGTGGGCGCTGGCGCTGCCGGTGCTCGCCTTCGTGCTGCTGCTGGTGCTGATAGCCGACCCGGCCCAGGCGCAGACCGCCGGGGGCGGTCAGCCGGGGCTCCGCGTCGTCCTGGAGTACCTCCAGCATCTGCTGACCGGCTGACCGGCTGACCGGCCTGGCCCGGTGCCCGCTGACCCGGTGATGCGTCGGCATGCCGTCCCGCTGATCTGCGCGTCTCGCCGGTCCGCCGTCCCGCTGGTCCGTCGGGATGCCGATCGTCCGACCTGCCGTCCCGCCGGTTCGCCGTCCTGCCGATCCGCCCGGCGTACGCCGGGCCCCGGGGGGCTCCTGCGGCCTCCGCCGAGGTGATCGACCGGAAGGGGAGAGCCCCTCAACACCCCGCGCCCGCTGGCGCATTTCATGCGAAGCTGGGGTGCATGAGCGTCGCCACGCCGTCCGGGGGGAAAGCCCCCGGACCTGCCGAACCCCGCAGGATTGTGATCCTCCGACACGCCAAAGCCGACTGGGCCGAGGACTCCGACCATGAGCGACCGCTCGCCGAGCGGGGCCGCAAGGACGCCCCCGTGGCGGGCCGCAGACTCGCCCGGAGCGGTATCGCCGTCGATCTCGCCGTCTGCTCGACCGCGGTCAGAACCCGGGAGACATGGAAGCTGGCGGTGCACGAACTGCCGGAGCGCCCTCGCACGGTCTATGAGGACCGGCTCTACGAGGCGTCCCTCGGCGAGATCATCGCCCTGCTCAACGAGACCCCGGACGACGTGAGCAATCTGCTGATCATCGGCCACAATCCCGGAATGCACGCCCTCGCGGACGCGCTCGCCGGCGAGGCCGAAGGAGATCTGCTGCCCCGGATGAACCGCAGCGCCTTCCCGACCTCCGCCTTCGCCGTGATCGAGTTCAACGGTTCCTGGAAGGCCGTGGAGCACGGCGTCGGCCGGCTGACCGACTACTGGACCCCCCAGGGCTGACCCGCCCCCGCCCGCCGGACACGGGCGGCGCGGTACCGAGGAGCCCCGGTGCGATCCGCACCGGGGCTCGTTCACCGGAGCCTCACCCCGTCGTACAGAGCGGGGAGGTCAGTGCTCGGCGCCCTCGCCGTCCGCCGCCTCCACCTCTTCGCGGGTGATCCCCAGCAGATAGAGCACGGTGTCCAGGAACGGCACGTTCACCGCCGTGTGCGCGGCCTCGCGCACCACGGGCTTCGCGTTGAACGCGACACCGAGACCGGCCGCGTTGAGCATGTCCAGATCGTTCGCACCATCGCCGATGGCCACCGTCTGCGCCAGCGGAACCCCCGCCTCCGCGGCGAATCTGCGCAGCAGCCGCGCCTTGCCCGCCCGGTCCACGATCTCTCCGGTGACCCGGCCGGTCAGCTTGCCATCGACTATCTCCAGGGTGTTCGCCGAGGCGAAGTCCAGCCCCAGCCGCTCCTTGAGATCATCGGTGACCTGGGTGAATCCACCCGAGACGACCCCCACTTGGAAGCCGAGCCGCTTGAGGGTACGGATCAGGGTCCGGGCCCCGGGGGTCATCCGCACCTCGGAGCGCACCTTCTCCACCACCGAGGCGTCGAGCCCCTTGAGCAGCGCCACCCGGGCGTGCAGGGACTGCTCGAAGTCCAGCTCGCCGCGCATCGCGGCGGCCGTGACCTCGGCGACCTCGGCCTCGCACCCCGCGTGCGCGGCGAAGAGCTCGATGACCTCGTCCTGGATGAGGGTGGAGTCCACGTCCATCACCACCAGCCGCTGGGCACGGCGGTGCAGACCGGCCGAGACCACGGCGACATCGACGCCGATCTCCGAGGACTCGGTGGCCAGCGCGGTGCGCAGCCCCTCGGTCCCGGTGCCCGACACGGTGAACTCGATCGCGGTCACGGGGTATTTGGCGAGCCGGAGAATACGGTCGATATTGCCGCCCACGGCGGTGATCCTCGCCGTTATGGCCGCCGTCGCCTCGGCTGTCAGCGGATGGCCGAGCACCGTGACATGGGAACGCCCGCTGCCGCGCGGACGGTTGTCGCCAGTGCCCGAGATGATCTCGGCCTGGAGTTTGAGGGACTCGGCCCAGCTGTGCACGGTGGCCCTCAGCTCGCCCTCGTCGGCCCCCGCCGCGGCCGGCGAGGTGACCAGGGCGCACAGGACGAGCCTGCCCCGGGAGACGACCTGCTCGATGTCGACGACATCGACCGAGTAGGCGGCCAGGGTGTCGAAGAGACCGGCGGTGATCCCGGGACGGTCCTTCCCGAAAATCTTCACAAGAAGGGTACGTACGTCGGAGTTCTGCGAAGCACTCATGGTCTCACCACCGTAACCGGCGAATGTTACGGAGGGACGCGCCATCCCGATGGGCGGACAGCGCACCGCGGACGGTCCCGGCTTCGAACGGAGACCCACCTGCCGGAAAGCTGCCCGGCGAGACCGGGTGATCACATTCTGCCACCCGGTGCCGGCGCCCTGAGTCCACCACCCTGCGGAGGATTACCCTCCGCTCTGGCCGCGGTCACCTTACAGCCCACGTACCAGGTACGTAACCGAGCCTGAAATAGTTCCTCCCGATGTTCACCATCTCTAGACTCCCCGTTGACAGGGGTAGCTCAGGGGGACGACTAGTGGGGCATGGAGTGCGGGAACTCGTACTGGAATTGAACGGAAGGACCTGGGCCCTCGATCCGTCCAGGTCGTACACCTTGGGACGCGACCCGCAGGGTGACATGGTGCTGGACGACGCCCGGGTCTCCTGGCGGCACGCCAGCATCAGCTGGAGCGGCCGGGGCTGGGTCATCGAGGACCACGGCAGCACCAACGGCACCTATGTACAGGGACAGCGGATCCACCAGTCGGACATCGCCCCCGGCTCGGCCGTCCATCTGGGGAACGCCGCTGACGGGCCCCGGCTGAATCTGTCCGGCGCGCGGACGGACTCCCAGGGCTCCCAGGGCTCCCACGGTTCCCACAGCCCCCAGGGCTCCCACGGTTCCCACGGGGAGGGGAACGGCGGCCCGCACGCGCACCAGCAGCCCCATCAGCAGGTCCCTGCCGCACACACCCCGTACACCCCGCAGGCCCCAGCACCGCATGCCCATGCCTTCGACGCCCAGCAGGCACAGGCCCCTGCCCAGGCCCAGCAGGCGTACCAGCAGTACGGCCAGCCGGACCCCGGTCCGCTCGCCCAGGCCCAGGCCCAGGCCCCTGCTCAGGCCCAGGCCCAGGCCGCCTGGCCGGAGCAGCAGCACGCGCCGCAGGCCCAGTGGCAGGCCCCGGCCCCGCAGCAGGAGACCGGAGCGCCGCCCGCCCACCCGGACCGCGGCCCCACCACCTTTCACCAGCTCCCGGTGGGCCGCGTCATGCGCATCGGCCGCGCGCTGGAGAACGAGCTGGTCGTCTCCGACCTCCAGGTCTCACGCCACCACGCCGAGTTCACCGCGACCCCCGACGGCCGCTTCCAGATCCGTGACCTCGGCTCCCACAACGGCACCTTCGTCAACGGCCAGCCGATCGCGAAATCCGGCGCCGCCGTCATCGGCCCCAGCGATGTCGTCGGCGTCGGCCACTCCGCCTTCCGTATCGTCGGCGACCGGCTGGAGGAGTTCGTCGACACCGGCGAGGTGTCCTTCTCCGCCCGTCATCTCACGGTCACCGTCGAGGGCGGTAAGCAGATCCTCCGCGATGTGTCCTTCGGAGTGCCGGAGAAGTCGCTGATCGGCGTCATCGGCCCCTCGGGATCCGGGAAGTCCACCCTCCTCAAGGCGCTCACCGGCTACCGCCCCGCCGACCAGGGCGATGTCCTCTACGACAACCGCAGCCTCTACAAGCACTTCGCCGAGCTGCGCCGGCGCATCGGTCTGGTCCCGCAGGACGACATCCTGCACAAGGAGCTCACCGTCCGGAAGGCGCTCGGCTACGCGGCCCGGCTCCGCTTCCCCGGCGACACCGCCGAGACCGAGCGCACGGCCCGGATCGACGAGGTGCTCCGCGAGCTGAAGCTCGACATCCACCGGGACAAGAAGATCACCGCGCTCTCCGGCGGCCAGCGCAAGCGGGTCTCGGTCGCCCTGGAGCTGCTGACCAAGCCCTCGCTGATCTTCCTGGACGAGCCGACCTCGGGCCTCGACCCCGGCATGGACCGCGATGTCATGCAGCTGCTGCGCTCACTCGCCGACGACGGCCGCACCGTGCTGGTGGTCACCCACTCCGTGGCCGAGCTCCAGCTCTGCGACAAGCTGCTGGTCATGGCGCCCGGCGGCGCGGTCGCCTACTTCGGCCCCCCGGAGGAGGCGCTCAATTTCTTCGGCTACACCACCTGGGCCGATGTGTTCTCCGCGTTCGAGAACTACCGCGACTACGACTGGTCGGGCCGCTGGCGCGGCTCGCAGCACTACCGGATGTACGCGGCGGACATCGACGCCGTCGCCCCCCAGCCGGTGACCATGCCGCCGCCGCAGCGGATGCGCCCGCCGAAGCCGCAGGGCTGGGGCGCCCAGCTGGAGACGCTGATGCGCCGCTATGTCTCCGTCATCGCGTCGGACAAGGGCTTTCTCGCCCTGATGGTGATCCTGCCCGCCGTCCTCGGCCTGGTCAGCGTGGTCATCCCGGCGGAGTTCGGGCTCGCCGCCCCCGACGACGGCAGCTCCCGCTTCAACGGCGACGCGGGCACGATCATGCTGATTCTCGCGGTCGGCATGTGCTTCTCGGGCGCGGCCAACTCCGTACGCGAACTGATCAAGGAACGGGTCATCTACGAACGGGAGCGGGCCACCGGGCTCTCCCGCTCGGCGTATCTGATGTCCAAGGTGCTCGTCCTCGGCCTGATCACCGCCTTCCAGGGCCTGATCCTCTGCGGCATCGGCTTCGCCGTCCGCGATCTGCCCGCCGAGGGCCTGATCATGCCCCCCGCCGTCGAGCTCTGCCTGGTGATCATCGCTCTGGGCTTCACCTCGATGATGATCGGCCTGGTGATCTCCTCGCTGGTGCGGACCGCGGAGAAGACCATGCCGCTGCTGGTGATGTTCGCGATCGTCCAGGTCGTGTTCACCGGCGTTCTCTTCAAGGTGTACGGCTCGCCCGGCCTGGAGCAGTTCGCCTGGCTGATGCCCTCCCGCTGGGCCATGGCGGGGGCAGGATCGACCCTGGACCTCGGCAGGCTGATGCCGCCGTGGGACCCCGACAAGCCGGCGGACCTGGATCCGCTGTGGGAGCACACGGCGGGCCAGTGGGGCCTCAACATCACCGTCCTGCTGCTGATCGGCGTGGTCTGCGGCTTCGCGGTCGCCCGGCTGCTCCGCCGCCATGAGCCCGAGGTCATGCGCGCCTAGCGGCTCATGTGCGTCGTGCAACCCGATACGCCGAAGGGCGGCGCCTCCATGAGGGAGGCGCCGCCCTTCGGCGTCTGTGTTCAGCGTCGGTCGGCTCAGTAGGCGCCGAAGACGTTGTCGATCGAGCCGTAACGGTCGGCGGCGTAGTTGGCCGCGGCGACGATGTTGGCGACCGGGTGGTACAGGTCGAACGGGGTGCCGTCGACGTGGTACGCGTTGAAGGTGGGCTGAATGACCTGGAGCAGGCCCTTCGACGGCACACCGTTCTGCGCGTTGATGTCCCAGTTGTTGATGGCCAGCGGGTTACCGCTGGACTCGCGCATGATGTTGCGGTGCAGCCCCTCGTAGGTGCCGGGGATGCCTTCCTTCTTCATGATGGCGAGCGCCTCGCGGATCCAGCCGTCCAGGTTGTTCGGGTAGGTGACGGCGGTGGGCGCGGCGACGGTACGGGCGGCGACGGTGCGGCTCGCCGTGGTCTCCTCGGCGGCGCGCTCCTTCACGGCGGTCTCGGCGGCGGCCTTCTTGGCGGCGGCGTCGAGCTTCGCCTTGGACTCGGCCTCGCTCTTCACCTTGGCGTCGGCCTTCACGGCCTCCTGCACCTGGGTCTCGATGGCCGTCTTCTGGCTGTCGAGCTGGAGGGTCGTGGGCTTACCGGCAGCGGCCTCGAAGACGACCGGGGCGGCCGGGGCGGCCTTGGTCTCGGCCGTGGCGCTCTGGGGCACCAGGGACAGAGAGACGGCTGCGGCACCGGCGGCGGCGATACCGGCGATCGAGACCTTGTGGGCCTTGGTCATGCGGGTGCTGCGAATGCTGGACGCGAACATCAGACGTACCTCTTTGCATCGGGAAGTCGCATCAGGCCGAGAAGGCGGCGCTGCGCTCCTGCGGCGGCGACTGGGCAATTCTTAGCGGCAGCAAAATGCCCTGGCAAAGGTGTGACGTACGATCCTCGATAGTGGATCAGGGCGTCGCGGAAACGGTGTTCCAACAGCCTCACGCCCGCTCACACGGCACTTATGTCTCCACTAAAGAGATTCGTAAGTGATGTGCGTCCTATGTGCGGGCTCACATCGAGCCCCCTATGGTTTCACCATGCGTTGCGTCAGCAATGCAATGAGTGAGGAGTGTCGTCCGGAAGTAGGAGAAGGGCGTCGCCGAACTCCTGCCAGAGGCAGAGAAAGCACCGCGCTTTCCGGTGCACGGGGCCGGCGGCGGCCCTCCCCGCCCTCTCCTCCAGCGCTCCGGCCGCCCGCCCGCAAGCGCCTTCAGCGCTCCGGTCCGCCTTCAGCGCTCCGGTCCGCCTCCCGCGCTCCGGCTGCCCGTCGCCGCCTCCCGGCCGCCTCCCGGCCGCCTCCCAGGCCGCCGGACCGGCCAGGAGGCGGCCCCACGGCGGCTCTCCCGCCGCCCCCGCCCGCCCCGGGCAGCCCCCAGGACCCGCTGGGCAGCCCGCGGGGCACTCCCCTGAGGGCTACCGGTTGCCCTCACCCCCCACCACAAGCGGAGCAGCGTCCGCGTCCCCGCACCGGGCGCGCTCGCCCGCCCGGTGCGCGGACCCCCGCGTGGTGAGGCCCTGGGCCGGGGCTCAGGGCCTCACCCCCGGCTCACACCGTCTCCAGCAGCGCGGGCGCGGCATACCGCCCGCTCATCGGCCGCTCGTCCAGCAGCCGCAGAAACCCGGGCACCACGGAATCGGGCGAGGGCCGCGGCTCTCCCCCGTCGTCCGGCACGGCCGCCGCGTACAGATCCGTGTCCATGCTGTCCAGGTCCCCCGGCTCGACCGCCCACACCCGCAGCCCCGGCTCCTCGACCCCGAGCACCGCCGCCAGCTGATCCAGCGCCGCCTTCGAGGCCCCGTAACCGCCCCAGGTCTCGTACGCCTCCGCCGCCGCCTCCGAACTGACCGCGATCACCGTCCCCGCCTCCGCCGCCCGCAGCTGCGGCAGCGCCTCCTGCACCAGCCCCAGCGCGGCCACCACATTGGTCTCCAGCGCCGTGCGCAGCCCCGCCAGCGGCTGCGCGTCCAGCCGCACCAGCGGCTCGGCCCCCAGCACACTGGCATTGCTCACCAGCAGATCCACCCCGCCCAGCTCCTGGGCGGCGGCCAGCAGCGCCGTGCGGTGAGCCCCGTCCGTCACATCGCCCGCCACCGCCACCACTCGTGTTCCGTGCGCCCCCACATACCGCGCGCTCCGCTCCAGCGCGTCGACGGTCCTGGCGCCCAGCACCAGATCCCAGCCCCGTTCCGCGAGAGCCGCCGCGAGCGCCCGCCCCAGCCCCTTCGAAGCGCCCGTGATCACCGCTACCGGCATGACGTCCATCCCTTCCACCCCCGGCGCGTGTCCTGTGACGTCGGTCGCCGCGCGCCGGCCGACTCCACCGTAGAAACACGACCCGGCCCACCGCGTCGTCCGCCAGGCCCCGTCCGGCACATCACTTCGACCTAGGACCCCAGCCCTAAACCGCCGCCGTCCACAGCCCGATACGGACGGTCACGTCCCGCGGGTACGGTGAGGTCATGAGCCATCGACCCAGCTCAGGCCTAGCGGCCGTGAGCACCGCACTCCTCGCCATGAGCAGGCATCTGGAGGTGCGCGACGTCCTGAAGACGATCGTCGCCTCCGCCCGGGAGCTGCTCGACGCGGAGTACGCGGCTTTGGGCGTCCCCGACGACCACGGAGGCTTCGCCCAGTTCGTGGTCGACGGGGTCAGCGACGCGCAGTGGAAGGCGATCGGCCCCCTGCCCCGCCAGCACGGCATCCTCGCCGCCATGCTCCGCGACGCCAGGACCGAGCGGCTCGCCGATGTGCGCCAGGACCCGCGCTTCGAGGGCTGGCCGGCCGCCCACCCCGACATGTCCGACTTCCTCGGCCTGCCGATCAAGGACGGCGACGAGATCATCGGCGCCCTCTTCCTCGCCAACAAGCGCTGCCCCCGGCCCGCCGGCGACGGCTGCGGCTTCACCGAGGACGACGAGGCGCTGCTCTCCATCCTCGCCCAGCACGCCGCCATCGCCCTGACCAACGCCCGGCTGTACGAACGCAGCCGGGAGCTCACCATCGCCGAGGAGCGCTCCCGCCTCGCCCATGAGCTCCACGACGCGGTCAGCCAGAAGCTCTTCTCGCTCCGGCTCACCGCCCAGGCCGCCGCCGCCCTGGTCGACCGCGACCCCGCCCGCGCCAAGGGAGAGCTCCAGCAGGTCGCGGCCCTCGCCGCGGAGGCCACGGAAGAGCTGCGCGCCGCCGTGGTGGAGCTGCGCCCCGCGGCCCTCGACGAGGACGGGCTGATCAACACCCTGCGCACCCATGTCCAGGTCCTCGACCGGGCCCACACCGCGAAGGTCACCTTCGACACCTGCGGAATCAAAGCCCTCCCCGCCGCCCAGGAGGAGGCCCTGCTCCGGGTCGCCCAGGAGGCCCTGCACAACGCGCTGCGCCACTCGGACGCGGACCGCGTCGACGTCGCCCTCACCCGGCGCGGCCAGGGCGCGGTCCTGAGCGTCACGGACAACGGCAGGGGATTCGAACCCCGTGCCGTCCGCCGGGCGGGCCGCCATCTGGGGCTGGTCTCCATGCGGGACCGCGCGAGCGGGATCGGCGGAAAGCTCACTGTGCAGTCGGCGCCCGGCAAGGGCACCACGATCGAGATGGAGGCCCCCGGTGGCTGACAAGGTTGTTCGGGTCCTGCTCGTCGACGACCACCAGGTGGTGCGCCGGGGGCTGCGCACCTTCCTGGAGGTCCAGGGCGACATCGAGGTGGTCGGGGAGGCCGGGGACGGTGCCGAGGGGGTGGCCCGCGCCGAGGAGCTGAAGCCCGACGTCGTCCTCATGGACGTGAAGATGCCCGGCACCGACGGCATCGAGGCGCTGCGCAAGCTGCGAGAGCTCGCCAACCCGGCGAAGGTGCTGATCGTCACCAGCTTCACCGAACAGCGCACGGTGGTCCCCGCCCTGCGGGCCGGCGCCTCGGGCTATGTCTACAAGGACATCGACCCCGAGGCGCTCGCCGGCGCCATCCGCTCGGTCCACGCCGGTCATGTGCTGCTCCAGCCGGAGGTCGCGGTGGCGCTGCTCTCCCAGGACGAACAGAGCAGCGGCCCGGGGCGCAGCAGCACCCTCACGGAACGGGAGACCGAGGTCCTCGGTCTGATCGCGGACGGCCGCTCCAACCGTGAGATCGCCCGTGCGCTCGTGCTCTCGGAGAAGACCGTGAAGACCCATGTGTCGAACATTCTGATGAAGCTGGATCTGGCGGACCGTACCCAAGCGGCGCTCTGGGCGGTGCGCCACGGCCTGACGGACTGATCAAAGGTCTGTGCCCGGGTTCCCGACCGGTAGGAGATTCATACTGTCGGGTGTATGTCACCCGTACGGCGCATCCTGATCGTCCCGCCGGCGTTCTCCATGGCGTGCCGCGGCGGTTCCGCCGCGGCGATACGTCCAGGAGGAATGAAGAAGTGAAGAACCTGAAGAAGGCCGCCGCCCTCACCATGATCACTGGCAGCCTGATCGCCGCGGGCGCCGGTGTCGCGTCCGCGTCGGGGGCCCACGCCTTCGGTGAGGCCGTCGGCTCTCCGGGCGTCGCCTCGGGCAATCTGATCCAGGTCCCCGTCCATGTCCCGGTGAACGCGGTCGGTAACACGGTCAATGTGGTCGGCCTGCTGAACCCGGCGTTCGGCAACTTCGGCGCCAACGCCTGATCTTCGGCGGACCCCCGGCGGGGACGGGCCGAAACTGTGCACCGGCCCGTCCCCACCGGTTTCCGGACCGGAGACGGCTCCTACCGCCCACCGTCTCCCGGGCCGGACACGCCCCTGCCGTCCACCGGATTCGGCGGCTGTCCCCGCTCCCGGGCCGAAGACGGCTCCCACCGGCCCCGGCAACTGTCCCCACTCCCGGCCGAAGACGCCCCTACCGCCCACCCGGCCCGGCAACTGTCCCCACTCCCGGCCGAAGACGCCCCTACCGCCCACCCGGCCCGGCGGCTACCCCCGCTCCCGCTCCTCCACATACGCGTTGTACGCCGCCACCTGCGCCCGTCTCGCCACCCGCTCCACCGGGCGCAGCGCCTCCGCCCGCGCCGCGATCTCCGACGCGCTCACCGCCCCGCCGTGCCCGTTCTCGTACGCCAGCGAGATCAGCAGCGCCACGCGCTGCGCCAGCTCCAGCACCCGCACCGCACGCGGCGGATATCCCGGAGCCAGCGCCTCCCGCTCCCGTTCCGCTCGCGCTCGGTAGGCGTCCACCGTGGCCTCCGCCACCGTCCCCGAGGCCGCGACGTCGAGCCGGGAGAGCACCCGGGTCGCCTCCCTCAGCGCCTCCGCCAGCTCCCGCTCCGCCTCCCCGAGCGAGGGCACATCCGCGGGCGGCGCCTCCCGTACCGGCAGACAGTGCCACTCGACCTCCACATGGACATCGGCGGCGCCGGGCCCCGAACCCGCCTCGCGCACCTGAGGCACCAGCCCGTACGGCGCGCCGAACCCCACCACCGCCTCCTCGGCCTCCAGCGCCCGCGCGTTGAAATCCGGCGGGCCGCTGAGCCCCAGCGGATGTCCGGGCACGGGCAGCGCGACCCGCCAGCCCCTCACCCCGAGTGTGCGCAGCCGTCCCAGCGCCAGCGTGAGCCCGACCGGCCCCGCCTCGCCCGGCAGCCCCGCCACCCGGTGCACCGCGTCGTCGCCGACGATCGCGAGCGCCGCGTCATCGGGTGACGCGGCTCCGGCCAGCAAGGCGTTCCCCCATGCGGCCAGCCGTCCTGAACGTGGTTCCGAAAGCATGCGTCAAGCCTAAGGAACGGACCGGGGGACGGGGACACCCGGCCGGTGGCGTAGGTTTTCCCTGGGGGCTGTGCCCATAGGCACCCACCGGCCTCCACACACCTCAAGACGATTGCATGGGGAGACAACGCGCTCATGAGCGATGTACTGGAGCTGGTGGACGTATCCGTGGTCCGCGACGGACGCGCTCTGGTGGACGACGTCTCCTGGTCGATCAAGGAAGGCGAGCGCTGGGTCATCCTCGGCCCCAACGGCGCGGGCAAGACGACCCTCCTCAACCTCGCGTCCAGCTATCTCTTCCCCACCACCGGCACGGTCAAGATCCTGGACGAGCGCCTCGGCGGCGTCGACGTCTTCGAGCTCCGCCCCCGGATCGGCATGGCCGGCATCGCGATGGCCGACAAGCTCCCCAAGCGCCAGACCGTGCTCCAGACGGTTCTCACCGCCGCGTACGGCATGACCGCCACCTGGCACGAGAACTACGACCCGGTCGACGAGGAGCGCGCCCGCGCCTTCCTCGACCGGCTCGGCATGACCGAGTATCTGGACCGCCGCTTCGGCACCCTCTCCGAGGGTGAGCGCAAGCGCACCCTGATCGCCCGCGCGATGATGACCGACCCCGAGCTGCTGCTGCTCGACGAGCCCGCCGCCGGGCTCGACCTCGGCGGCCGGGAGGACCTGGTACGCCGGCTCGGCCGGCTCGCCCGTGACCCGTACGCCCCCTCCATGGTCATGGTCACGCACCATGTGGAGGAGATCGCCCCGGGTTTCACCCATGTGCTGATGATCCGTCAGGGCCGGGTGATCGCCGCGGGCCCGGTGGAGATGGAGCTCACCTCCCGTAATCTCTCCCATTGTTTCGGCCTCCCCCTGGTCGTGGAGCGCGTCGGGGACCGCTGGACCGCTCAGGGCCTTCCGCTCGGCTGACGCCCGGGGGCGGAGCCCCGAGAGCCGGACGCCCGGGATCAGACCCGCCGACGACGGCCGAATCCCCATGGTGATGGCTGAAACACCATGGACGGCGGCCGAAACCTCCACCCGCGCCCCTCTCATGCTCCTCCGGGCGGCCGGACCCCCTGTCCTGACCCGACCGGCGGACCTACCATGACCATGTGGAAATCGACGCGTGGGTGTGGTGGCTGATCGGTGCGGTCGGACTGGGCATTCCGCTGGTTCTGACGGCGATGCCCGAATTCGGGATGCTGTCGGCGGGAGCGGTCTCCGCGGCCGTCGTCGCGGCCCTCGGCGGCGGAGTGGTCGCCCAGGTCCTGGTGTTCGCCGTGGTCTCCGTCGCCCTCATCGCCGTCGTACGCCCCATAGCGAGCCGCCAGCGCGCCGGACGCCCGCAGTTCACCAGCGGAGTCGACGCGCTGAAAGGCCGTCAGGCCCTCGTGGTGGAGAGGGTGGACGCCGCCGGAGGCCGGATCAAGCTCGCCGGCGAGATCTGGTCCGCGCGGACGCTCGACTCCGAGATGGCCTTCGAAGCGGGCCAGCAGGTCGACGTCGTCGAGATCGACGGCGCCACCGCGGTCGTGATGTGAGACAACCCTGCGGAACCGCCCGCATACACAGCGCTGGTCTGGGAAACTCGATCATCGGACTCATCCGGCCATCAGAATCATCCGGCAGCGAAGGACACAGGGAAACACGATGCAACCCGTCATCATCGTCCTGATCATTCTGGTGGTGCTGGTCTTCATCGCCCTGATCAAGACGATCCAGGTCATCCCGCAGGCCAGCGCCGCCATCGTCGAACGGTTCGGGCGCTACACCCGCACCCTGAACGCGGGACTGAACATCGTCGTCCCGTTCATCGACTCCATCCGCAACCGCATCGACCTGCGCGAACAGGTCGTCCCCTTCCCGCCCCAGCCGGTGATCACCCAGGACAACCTGGTCGTCAACATCGACACCGTCATCTACTACCAGGTCACCGACGCGAGGGCCGCGACCTATGAGGTCGCCAGCTATATCCAGGCCATCGAACAGCTCACCGTCACCACCCTGCGCAACATCATCGGCGGCATGGACCTGGAGCGCACCCTCACCTCCCGCGAGGAGATCAACGCCGCGCTCCGCGGAGTCCTCGACGAGGCCACCGGCAAATGGGGCATCCGCGTCAACCGCGTCGAGCTCAAGGCCATCGAGCCGCCCACCTCCATCCAGGACTCGATGGAGAAGCAGATGCGCGCCGACCGCGACAAGCGCGCCGCGATCCTCACCGCCGAAGGCATCCGCCAGTCGCAGATCCTCACCGCCGAGGGCGAGAAGCAGTCCGCCATCCTCCGCGCCGAGGGCGAGGCCAAGGCCGCCGCGCTCCGCGCCGAGGGCGAGGCCCAGGCCATCCGCACCGTCTTCGAATCCATTCACGCCGGAGACCCGGACCAGAAGCTCCTCTCCTACCAGTACCTCCAGATGCTCCCGAAGATCGCCGAAGGCGACGCCAACAAGCTCTGGATCGTCCCCAGCGAGATCGGCGACGCCCTCAAGGGCCTCTCCGGCGCCTTCGGCAACCTCGGCGGCGGAGTCCCCGGCTTCAACACCGGCGGGGAACGGCGCGAAGAACGCCGCGAAGAGCCCCCCGTCAGCTGACCCACCCCCGCCATCGGGCATGATCGGTGCACTCGGCACCGATCATGGAAGGGCCACTGTGACCATCTGGGAGATGCTCGCCGTCCTCGCCGCGGGCATCGGCGCGGGCGCCATCAACGCCGTCGTCGGCTCGGGAACCCTGATCACCTTCCCGGTGCTCCTCGCCACCGGCCTCAGCCCCGTCACCGCGACCGTCTCCAACGCCCTCGGCCAGGTCTCCGGCGCCATCAGCGGAGCCATCGGCTACCGCGCCGAACTCACCGGCCAGCGCCGCCGCGTCATCCGGCTCAGCATCGTCGCCGCGATCGGCGGCATCAGCGGAGCCGTTCTGCTGCTGACGCTGCCGCCCACGGCCTTCGAGACGATCGTGCCCATACTCGTCGCCATCGCGCTCGTGCTGGTCATCCTCCAACCCCGCATCGCCAAGGCCGTCCAGCGCCGCCGCACCCGCAAAGGCACACCCGTCCACCCCGACGGAGGCCCCCTGCTGATCGTCGGACTGCTGCTCGCCAGCGTCTACGGCGGCTACTTCACCGCGGCACAGGGAATCATCTACGTCGCCCTGATGGGCATGCTCATCAACGACTCCCTGCAACGCCTCAACGCCGTCAAGAACGTCCTCGCCGCCGTCGTCAACAGCGTCGCCGCGCTCTTCTTCATCTTCGTCGCCGAACCCGACTGGACCGCGGTCCTGCTGATCGCCGTGGGCTCCGCCATCGGCGGCCAGCTCGGCGCGAGATACGGCCGCCGACTGCCCCCCACCGCACTGCGCGCGCTCATCGTCGCCGTCGGCACGGTCGCCATCGTCCAACTGCTGCTGCGCCGCTACGGCTGACACACCGGAGCCCGCCTCCGCCACCTCGGCGAAGACGGGCTCCTCCCCACAGCTGATCCGGGACCACAGACGGCCCAGGGCCCGGAGGGTCCGGGAGGCTTAAGCGGCCGACCGCCCCGCCAGCCAGCCGGGAAGCTCGGAGCGCTCACCAGCCCGCATCCCCAGCAGCATCGCATCGGCCGGAGACGGTACGAACGGCTCGTGCAGCAGCGGCATCCCCGCCTGCTCCGGCGTACGGTCCGCCTTACGGTGATTGTCCTCGGCGCAGGAGGCCACCGTATTGAGCCAGCTGTCCGCACCACCGTGCGAACGCGGCACCACATGGTCCACGGTCGTCGCGCGCCTGCCGCAGTACGCGCACCGGTGCTGGTCCCGGACCAGCACCCCCCGCCGCGACCACGGCGCCTGTCTTCGGAACGGCACCCGGACATATCTGCACAGCCTGATCACCTGGGGAACCGGCAGATCGACCGCCGCCGCACGCATACGGAGTCCAGGATGCGCCTGTTCGACCACGGCCTTGTCCTGAAGCACCAGAACCACCGCACGATTGAGCGTCACTGTCGACAGCGGCTCGAAACTCGCGTTCAGCACCAGCGTGTCCCGCATCTTCCGCCCACCTCCGTTCGCCGGCCCACCCCCTGGCGGGCTTGGATCAACTCTGGCCGGGCGTGCCGCGATGGACAACGCAATATCTCTGCCCCTCCGGGACCCCGGAGAGGTCCGCTGACAAAAAAACTGCCCTGCTCTGATCTCTCCAAGACCAGAGCAGGGCAAACAACGGACGAATGGTCGATACCCGGGGTCAGCCCCCGGCCGGACCCTCGTACTCACCGATCAGCTGCGCGCGGCCGATGGTGTGGAAGCGCAGGTTGAAGCCCACGACAGCGGGCGAGGCGTCCGCGTCCGGACCGAGCTTCGCGCTGTCCACCGCGTACACCGTGAACACATAGCGGTGGTTCTCCCCGGCGGGCGGCGCCGCCCCGCCGAAGTCCTTCGACCCATAGTCGTTACGGACCTGGACCGCACCCTCGGGCAGACCGTCGAAGGCCCCGCTGCCCGCACCGGCGGGCAGCTCGGTGACCGACGCCGGGATATCGAAGAGCACCCAGTGCCAGAACCCGCTGCCCGTGGGCGCGTCCGGATCGAAGCAGGTCACCGCGAAACTCTCGGTCCCGGCAGGGAAACCCTCCCACCGCAGCTGCGGCGAGGTGTTGCCCTCCGCATAGACCTGAGCGTCCTTCAGCACCGACCCCGGCGCGATGTCATCGCTCACCACCGTGAACGACGCCACCTCCGGATGGAAGTCATGCGGAAGGGGCGCCCTCTGCTGCTCGGTCACGTCTGAACCTCCGGTTCGCTGTCCTGGTTCCGGTCGGTCGTATCGGCGATCGCGCCGACCGTCCCGCCGGGCACGACCCTAGGGCAGCGTCAGCGATGGATCAGCCCTAGAGCCAGTTGCGCCGACCGCCGACGTTCGCGAGCCACTGGTTCAGATAGGCCGGCCAGTCCGTCGACCGGAAGTCCTGATGGCTCACCTTGAACGCCTTGTACGAGTCGCTGCCCTCGCTGAACAGCCCCGGCTTCTTGTCCATCTCCAGAATGACGTCCATCTCGGCGCTGTCGGCGACAAAGGTCAGCTCGACCTGGTGCAGCCCCCGGTACCGCTCCGGCGGGAGGAACTCGATCTCCTGGTAGAACGGCAGCCGCTGCCGTGTCCCCCGGATGTGCCCACGCTCCATGTCCGCGCTCTTGAAGCGGAAGCCGAGCTGGATGAACGCGTCCAGAATCGCCTGCTGCGCCGGCAGCGGATGCACATTGATCGCATCCAGATCGCCCGAGTCCACGGCCCGCGCGATCTCCAGCTCCGTGGACACACCGATGTCCATGCCGCGCAGCCGCTGCCCGGCGATGCTCGTCACCGGGGTCTCCCAGGGAATCTCCAGCCCGAACGGCACCACATGCACCGCACCGGCCTTGACCTCGAACGCGCCGCCGAGCCGCTGCTTGACGAACTCGATGTCCTGCTTGATCTCCTGGTCGCCGCTCTCGACCTCGACCCGGGCCTGAAGGCCGACGGAGAGCGCCTCGATCTTCTGGTCGACCGAGCCGCCCTGGACGCGCACCTCGCCCTGAACCACTCCACCCGGTACGACGTTCTCCTCGGTGAGCACCGTCTCAACGGAGGCGCCACCGGCACCGAGGCTTGCGAGCAGCTTCTTGAAGCCCATGTCCACTCCTTTTAGGTCTTGGCACCTGTACAAACGCGCCACAGGGGTCACCGGTTCCCCGGTACCCTCGGACGCCATGATCGAGCCGTCCGACCGTACGCCGTTGCCCCGGGCATTCTTCGACCGCCCCGTACTGGAGGTCGCGCCGGATCTGCTCGGCTGCACCCTGATACGTCGATCGGACGACGGCGTCATGGAGCTGCGCATCACCGAGGTGGAGGCATACGCGGGAGAGCTCGACCCGGGCTCCCACGCCTTCAGGGGCCGCACCGCCCGGAACGACGTCATGTTCGGCCCGCCCGGTCACGCGTACGTCTACTTCACCTACGGAATGTGGCACTGCCTCAACGCCGTGTGCGGCCCCGAGGGCCGGGCGAGCGGGGTTCTGCTGAGGGCCGGAGAGATTGTGCTGGGCGCCGAGCAGGCCCGGAAACGTCGAGTCTCGGCCCGGTACGACAGAGAACTGGCCAAAGGCCCCGCCCGCCTCGCCACCGCCCTCGATGTCGACCGCGCCCTCAACGGCACCGACCTCTGCGCCGACGCCATGTCCCCTCTCTCTCTGCTGCCGGGTACCGCCCCCGACCCTGACCAGGTCCGCAATGGGCCCCGCACGGGAGTGGGCGGTGACGGGGCCCACCACCCCTGGCGCTTCTGGATCGACGGCGACCCCACGGTCAGCGCCTATCGCGCTCATGCGCCACGCCGCAGGACAACTTGACTCACCCCGACGAGCCGCCTAACGTAGCCCGAGCCGCTTGAGACGGGCCCTGCTGTTCAGCACCCCGAAGCGGCCATCCACTTACTTACGACGAACCCCAATCGGGTGTTATTTCGGCATGCCGGAATTCAATCCGATCAGCTCGATTATGAGTTGCACAGGGAATCGGCTAACGTAGTGGACACGCCGAAAGGCACTGCCGAAAGGCAAAAGAGGGAATCCCGAGTTCGAC
>NZ_VCLA01000132.1 GCF_009600885.1 Streptomyces jumonjinensis | reverse complement strand
TCGCCGCGATGGGCTTCGACGTGGTCTATCTGCCGCCCGTCCACCCCATCGGCGCCACCCACCGCAAGGGCCGCGACAACGCCCTCTCCGCGGGAGCGCACGATGTCGGCGTGCCCTGGGCGATCGGCTCCCGGGACGGCGGCCATGACGCCCTCCACCCCGACCTCGGCACCTTCGCGGACTTCGACCGCTTCGTGGCGGCGGCCCGCGCCCTGCGGATGGAGATCGCCCTCGACTTCGCCCTCCAGTGCTCCCCCGACCACCCCTGGGTCAGCGAGCACCCCGAGTGGTTCCGCCGCCGCGCCGACGGCTCGATCGCCCACGCCGAGAACCCGCCCAAGAAGTACCAGGACATCTACCCCATCGCCTTCGACGACGACATGCGGGGACTGGTCCGTGAGACCCTGCGGGTACTGCGCTTCTGGATGGCGCGCGGTGTGCGGATCTTCCGCGTCGACAATCCGCACACCAAGCCGGTCGTCTTCTGGGAGGCGGTGCTCGCGGACATCGCCCGTACCGACCCCGACATCGTCTTCCTGGCCGAGGCGTTCACCCGCCCGGCGATGATGCGCACCCTGGCCGCCGTCGGCTTCCAGCAGTCGTACACCTACTTCACCTGGCGCACCACCAAGCGGGAGCTGACCGAGTACGTCACCGAGCTCGCCGGGGACTCGGCCTCGTACATGCGTCCCAACTTCTTCGTGAACACCCCGGACATCCTGCCCGACCATCTCCAGCACGGCGGGCGTCCGGCGTTCGAGACACGCGCGGTGCTGGCCGCCACCCTCTCCCCCAGCTGGGGGATGTACGCGGGGTACGAGCTCTGCGAGAACACCCCGCTGCGGGCGGGCGGCGAGGAGTATCTGCACTCCGAGAAGTACGAGCTGCGCCCCCGCGACTGGGAGTCCGCCGAGCGCACGGGCCGCACGATCGCCCCCCTGATCACGGCCCTCAACCGGATCAGACGGCGCCATCCCGCGCTCCAGCAACTGCGGGACGTCGCCTTCCACCCCACCGACAACGACGCGGTCATCGCGTACTCCAAACGGTCCGGCCGGGACGCCGTCATCGTCGTCGTCAACCTCGACCCCCACCACACCCAGGAGGCCACGGTCTCGTTGGACATGCCGCGACTCGGCCTCGCCTGGCACGAGACCGCTCCGGTGCGCGATGAGCTCACCGGCGAGACCTATCACTGGGGCAGAGCCTCGTATGTGCGCCTAGAGCCGGGCCGCACGCCCGCGCACATCGTGGCTCTGCGACCGTCCCCGCCGATCGGAGGGTCACCCACATCATGATCGTCAACGAGCCCGTACACGACCTGTTCGAGGACACGCCGGCCAAGGACCGCGATCCCGACTGGTTCAAGCGGGCGGTCTTCTACGAAGTCCTCGTCCGGTCCTTCCAGGACAGCAACGGCGACGGCGTCGGAGACCTCAAGGGCATCACCGCCAAACTCGACTACCTCCAGTGGCTGGGGGTCGACTGCCTCTGGCTGCCGCCGTTCTTCAAGTCACCGCTCCGGGACGGCGGTTACGACGTATCCGACTACACCTCCGTACTGCCGGAGTTCGGCGACCTCGCCGACTTCGTGGAGTTCGTCGACTCCTCGCACCAGCGCGGCATGCGCGTCATCATCGACTTCGTCATGAATCACACGAGCGACCAGCACGAGTGGTTCCTCCAGTCCCGCGCCGACCCCGAGGGGCCCTACGGCGACTACTACGTCTGGGCCGACGACGACAAGCAGTTCCAGGACGCCCGGATCATCTTCGTCGACACCGAGACCTCCAACTGGACCTTCGACCCGGTCCGCAAGCAGTACTACTGGCACCGCTTCTTCTCCCACCAGCCCGATCTCAACTACGAGAACCCGGCGGTGCAGGAGGAGATCATCTCGGCGCTGCGCTTCTGGCTGGACCTGGGCATCGACGGCTTCCGCCTGGACGCCGTCCCGTATCTCCACCAGGAGGAGGGCACCAACTGCGAGAACCTCCCCGCCACCCACTCCTTCCTCAGACGGGTGCGCAAGGAGATCGACGCGCACTACCCCGACACCGTGCTGCTCGCCGAGGCCAATCAGTGGCCGGAGGACGTCGTCGACTACTTCGGCGACTTCCGGGGCGGCGGCGACGAATGCCATATGGCGTTCCACTTCCCGGTGATGCCGCGGATCTTCATGGCGGTGCGGCGCGAGTCCCGCTACCCCGTCTCCGAGATCCTCGCCAAGACCCCGGCCATCCCCGAGAACTGCCAGTGGGGCATCTTCCTGCGCAACCACGACGAGCTGACCCTCGAAATGGTCACGGACGAAGAGCGCGACTACATGTACGCGGAGTACGCCAAGGATCCGAGGATGCGGGCCAACATCGGCATCCGCCGCCGGCTCGCGCCGCTGCTGGACAACGACCGCAACCAGATCGAGCTGTTCACCGCGCTCCTGCTGTCGCTGCCCGGCTCGCCGATCCTCTACTACGGCGACGAGATCGGGATGGGCGACAACATCTGGCTCGGCGACCGGGACGCGGTGCGCACGCCCATGCAGTGGACGCCCGACCGGAACGCGGGCTTCTCCTCCTGCGACCCCGGACGGCTCTATCTGCCGACCATCATGGACCCGGTCCACGGCTACCAGGTCACCAATGTCGAGGCGTCGATGACCAGCCCGTCGTCGCTGCTGCACTGGACCCGGCGGATGATCGAGATCCGTAAGCAGAACCACGCCTTCGGACTCGGCTCGTACACCGAGCTGCCGTCGTCCAACCCCGCCGTGCTCGCCTTCGCCCGGGAGCACCGGGACGACCTGGTCATGTGCGTGCACAACTTCTCCCGGTTCGCCCAGCCCACCGAGCTGGATCTGCGGGAGTTCATCGGCCGGCGTCCGGTCGAGCTGATCGGCGGGGTGCGCTTCCCGGCCATCGGCCAGTGGCCCTATCTGCTCACCCTGGCGGGCCACGGCTTCTACTGGTTCCGCCTCCGGAAGGACCCGGCCGCGGCCTGACCCCCGGACCGGGGGCCCGACCCCTTGGGCCCCTGGGTCCCGGTCAGGGCCCGCCCCCGGTCCCCCGTCCCCCGCTCCCCGGCCGCCGACAGCCCGGCGACCGGGCCGGGCTGTCGGCCGCCCCCCGGACCCCGGCCGGAGAGCGCGAGCGCCGGCCCCCGGGCGTACCCCCGCGGGGCGGTTTCCACCGCCCCGCGCCGGGCACTCGCCCGCCACCTCCGCGCGCCGCCGGACAGTCAACGCCACGATCCGAGACACTCTGCGCATTCGGCGCATTCGTGGCGTACCCGGGGAAAGGACCCGATTCCATGTCGGAGGCTGCTTCCACCCGGACTTCCGTCGGTCTTCTTCCCTCCCTGGCGCCGCTGCTGCACTCCTGGCTGCCGCGCCAGCGCTGGTTCGCCGGAAAGGACCAGCCGGTCACCGGCTTCTCGCTGGTCTCCGAGACCGAGCTGCTGCCGGTCCGCGGCGCCGGCGCCGGCCCCGGCCTGCTCCATCTGCTGGTCGCGGTCCACCGCCCCGCCTCCGCCGACGAGCTGGCCCACGACTGCTACCAGCTCCTCCTCGGCGTACGCCGCACCCTGCCGCCCCATCTCGCGGGCGCGCTCATCGGCCGCCCGGCCGCGGGGCCGCTGGCGGGACGGACGGTGTACGAGGGGCTGCACGACCCCCGGCTCGCGGAGCTGATCCTGGAGCGGCTGCGGACCCCCGGCGTCCTCGGGCCGCTGCGCTTCGACCGGTTCGACCGCATCGGCCGGTTCGGCGGGTTCGGCACGGGCCCCGGCGTGAGCGGCGGACTGACCGCCAGACCCCTGGACGCCGAGCAGTCCAACTCGTCCCTGGTGTACGGGGACGCGTACATCCTCAAATTCTTCCGGCGCGTCCAGCCGGGCCCCAACCCCGATCTGGAACTGCCGCTGGCGCTCGCCCGCGCGGGCTGCACCCGGGTCCCCGCCCCCGTCGCCTGGTACGAGTCGGCCGCCCCCCAGCCGTACACCCTCGGCGTGCTCCAGCCCTATCTGCGCGGCTCCCGGGACGGCTGGCGGCTCGCGCTGGAGGCGCTGGCCGCCGGGGCGCCCTTCACCGACGAGGCCCGCGCCCTGGGCCGGGTCACCGCCGAGGTGCACACCGCGCTCGCCGCCGAGCTGCCCACCGCGCCGCTGAGCCATCCGCAGACCGAGCGGCTCGCGGCGGGGATGATCCGCAGGCTCGGCGAGGCCGCCCGCGCCGTGCCCGCGCTGCTGCCGTA
>NZ_VCLA01000131.1 GCF_009600885.1 Streptomyces jumonjinensis | reverse complement strand
ATCGGCGGCACCTGGCGGACCGTCGCCCGGGGGAGCGCTGCCCGGCGCTGTCGGCGCTCCCGTCCAGCGCTCCGCGCCCGGGAATTCGCCGTCCCGCACCGCCCGGAGTGGGACCCCGTCGGGCCGGATGACGCCCGGCGGCGACCGGACGGGTCGCGGACCGGCGACCGGCGGCTTCCTGCCACGGCTCGTGCGGCGTTCGGTACGCCCCCGCCCCGCCGGACCCGCGTCCCCGCCCCGTCTCGACACCCGCCCGCCGGAGCCGGAGCTGGAGCGGGAGTCCCCGGAGCCACGCTCAGCCCGCCGCCCCGGCCCCCCGTCCCCGGCGGCACCGCCCGCTCAGCCCGTCCCGGTCGTACGCCCGCATCCGCCCGCACCGGAGCGGCCGGGCGCGGTCGTCGTCCCCGTACAGCGGACCGCGAAGCCGGTGGCGCCCACGACTGCCGGACCGGGGTCCGGGGACCGTACTCCCCTCCCCGGAGCACCGGGCCCGCCGGCCCGGGTCCCACGGCGCGCACCCGCTCCGGCCGCCGGAGCAGGAAGTGCCGGGACCACGGCTCAGGCGCTTCAGCGCGCGGCGGCCGACGCCGGAATCACCGGAATCAGCGGTGTCCCGGTGCGGGCGGTCCCGGCGAAGCCCCCCGCCCGGCCGGACGGGACCGGATCGGCCGACCCGGCCGCCGGGGACGCCCCGGCCACCGGCGTCACCGGGGCGGACATCGAGGAACTGGCCCGTCGTCTGCTCGATCCGGTGAGCCGGCTGATCCGCGCGGACCTGCGCAGAGGGCGGGAGCGCGCCGGACGGTTGTACGACCGCGGACGCTGACGGCGGCACGGCCCAGCACGGCACGGCCCAGCACGGCACTCGGGAAACGGCAGGGAACAAGAGAGGCGCATGACGGACGACATCTTCGCGACGAGCGTCTTCTTCAAACTCGTGATCGGAGGCAGTGATCTGGGGGCTTTTCACACCTGCTCGGGGCTGGGAGCCGAGGTGGAGATGGAACAGTACGCCGAGGGCGGGAACAACGGCTTCACCTGGCAGCTGCCGGGGCGGATCACCTGGACCAACATCACGCTGACCCGCCCGGTCACCGCCGACACCCTCAAGATCGCGCGATGGCTGAGCAAGACCATCCAGCGGGTCGAGCCCAAGGACGGCGAGATCGTCGCCCTCCGCCCGGACCTCAGCCGCATCATCAGCTGGCAGGTGCAGGGCATCGTGCCGGTGCGCTGGCAGGGCCCGTCCTTCGACCCCGCCAGCTCCCAGGCGGCGATCGAGACGCTGGAGATCGCCCACGAGGGACTGGAACCCTCCTGATGAACCGTCATATTCATGGTCCGGCACCCCAAGGTCCGGCACCGGAGAACAGAGAAGATCGGGAAGGAGGGACGCGATGTCACCCGCCGTCCGTACGAGCCGTGCCCGCGCCCAGCTGACCGTCATGGAACCGCCGGCGGCCGTCGGCGCCAAGCCGGGCGGGACCCTCGCCCGGCTCACCCTGCAGTTCAACCCCGCGCGGCTGTCGCTGAGCAAGAGCGCCGAGTGGCGGCGTACTCCGTCCCGGATGGCCGGGCAGTCCGCGCTGCCCGAGTTCGTCGGCAGCGGGCCCCGGACACTGTCCCTGGACGTCTTCCTGGACGCCACGGCCACCCATGACAACTCGGTGGAGAAGGCGGTGGAGCAGCTGATGCTGGCGTGTGTCCCCACCCCGCAGAGCCTGGCCCGCAAGACGCCCGCCAGCCCCTGGGTGCGCTTCGACTGGGGCGCGTCGAAGACGACCTCGTTCGACGGGGTGCTCTCCAGCCTCTCCGTCTCGTACACGCTGTTCGACGTCGACGGGAAGCCGCTGCGCGCCACCTGCGCCCTGTCCATCGAGGAGGCGAGCGTCGATCCGCCCGGCCAGAACCCCACGTCGGGCTCGCGGGAGGCCCGCCGTACCCACCGGGTCGTCGCCGGTGACAGCCTGCCGCTGCTCGCCTGGCGGGAGTACGGCGACGCCACCGCGTGGCGTGCCATCGCGGAGGCCAACGGCATCGACGACCCGACGCGGCTGGTCCCCGGCGGGGAGCTGGTCGTGCCCGGACTGGAAGACCGTGTTCCGGGGGGCGGCCGATGACCGCCTCCGGCCGTTCCTTCGCCGCGGATCCGATCGTCGAGGCCCCCGGTGAGCTGCCGCCGGCCTGGGTGACCCAGCTGGTGAGCTGTGTGGTCGACGACAACGTCGGACTGCCGGACTCCGCCGTGCTGATGTACCGGGACCCCGATCACAAGCTGCTCACCGCCACCGGTCTCACCATCGGCACCCCGTTGAAGATCTCCGTGGTCACCGTGCAGGAGCGGGTGCGCGAGCGGCTGTTCACCGGTGAGGTCACGGCATTCGAGCTGGACAGCGACACCACCGGCTCGTTCACGGTCGTGCGGGCCTTGTCCAAGGCCCATCGGCTCCAGCGCGGACGGAAGGTGGTGGCCTTCCGCAATATGCGGACCGCGGACATCGTCCGCAAGGTCGCCGCCGGGGCCGGGCTGGCCTGCGGGACGATAGAGGCCGCGCCCATCACCCATCAGCAGCTGACCCAGCCCAACGTCTCGGACTGGGAGTTCCTCCAGTATCTCGCGGGCGAGAGCGGCGCTCAGGTGCGGGTGGACGACAACGGCCTGTTGCAGTTCGTGAAGCCGAAGCCCGCCGCGTCGGCGCCCTCGCCCGCCGTCTCCGCCGCCCGGCATCCGATGGTCCTGGAGTACGGGCGCAATCTGCTGGCCCTGCGGGCCGTGCTGACCGGCGCGGACGGTGCGGACAGCGTGGAGGTACGCGGCTGGAACGTCGATGCCAAGACCCGGCTGTCGGCCCGTGCGCAGTCCGTCCGCAGCACCACGGTCTCCCCCGGGATGAGCCCGTCGACCGCGGCCCGGGTGTTCGGCGGCAACGCCCGGATGACGGTCGCCGACACCCCGTACCGCACCCAGGCCGAGACCAGGGCCGTGGCCGCTTCGGTGGCCGCTTCGGTGAGCGCCGGATTCGGCGAGATCGAGGCGGTCGCCGAGGGCAACCCCCGGCTGCGGGCGGGCGAGCCGGTGGCCCTCGGCAATGTCGGGCCCGCGTTCGCCGGGCGGTACACGGCGACCGCCGCGCACCATGTCCTCGAACCGAACGGCGGCTACCGCACGACCGTGGTGGTCAGCGCGGCGCCCGACCGCTCGCTGGCGGGGCTGACCAGCGGCTCGAACGCGCCCGCGCGCGGCCCGCGGATGCCGGGTCTCGCGATCGGCGTGGTCACCGACATCCGTGAGGGCAAGGCCGAGCGGGGCTGGGTCCGGCTGAAGTTCCCCTGGCTCGACGATGTCTATGTGACGGACTGGGTCCGTACGGTGCAGTGGGGCGGGCAGGGCGGCGGCGGGGTGTTCAGCCCCGAGGTCAACGACGAGGTGCTGGTCGGGTTCGAGCAGGGGAAGCTGGACAGCCCCTATGTGCTGGGCGGCCTCTACAACGGGGTCGACAAGCCGTCGCCCCACGGTGTTCCGCTGGTCGACCCGGTCAGCGGCAAGGTCAACCGCCGTTCACTGGTCTCCCGTTCGGGCCATCGGCTCGAACTGCTGGACGCCCCGCGCGGACCGTCCGGCGTCCGGCTGGCCAGCGGCGACAGACGGCTCGACGTCACGCTGGACGAGCGGCGGGGCGAGATCGCGCTGACGGTGTTCGCCCCCGGCGGCACCCGGGCGCTGAGCTCACTGACCCTCTCCGCGTCCGGGATCACGCTCGACGCCGGAACCGGTGATGTGACGGTGAACGGGCGCTCGGTGACCGTCAACGGCAAGACGGGGGTCACCGTGGACGGCGGCCTGCTCGCCGTCCTCAAGGCCAAGCTCATCCGCATCAACTGACCCCAGTCCCCCCTTATTACAGGAACGTCCGCATCGAATGACGCCTCCGCTGTCCGACAGCGGCGGCAGCCCCTTTCCCCGCGAGGAGAACAGCGACCATGCCCCCCGCAGCCCGCACGGGCGACACCACCGTTCACGGCGGCCTCATCGGCACCCCGCCACCGGGCGCCGCGCCGGCCGTCGCCACCGTGCTGATCGGCGGCAAGCCGGCGGCCGTCACCGGCAGTCTGCATGTGTGCGTCCTGCACGCCGGGCTCGGGCCGGGGAACGTCATCCTTCCCAACCCCGCCGCCGCTGCCGCCGGTCAGGTGCTGATCGGCGGGCTGCCGGCCGCCCGGATGCGGGACACCACCACCTGCGGCGCGCTCATCACCAGCGGTGCGCCGAACGTCCTGATCGGGGGCCCGCTGTGAGCGGCGGCGGGTTCATCGGACGCGGCTGGGGCTTCCCGCTGCGGGTCGACGCCACGGGCGGCATCGGCATGGTCGAGCGGGACCGGGAGATCGAGGAGGCGATCGGGCTGGTGCTCGGCACCGCGCCGGGCGAGCGGCCGATGCGCCCGGAGTTCGGCTGCGGCATTCACGACTACGTCTTCGCGCCCGGCGACGGCGCCACCGCCGGGCGCGTCGCCCATGAGGTCCGCACCTCGCTGGAGCGCTGGGAGCCGCGCATCGAGGTGACCGATGTGGTGATCGCGTTCGACGCCGTCGAGGAGGGCACGCTGTACATCGATGTGCACTACACCGTGCGGGCCACGAACGACCTGCGCAACCTGGTCTTCCCCTTCTACACCATCCCGTCCTCAGGGGATTCAGGAGACTCAGGGGGCTCAGGAGCCTTCGGGGATTCAAGAGGCTCGGGAGCCTTCGGGGACTCAGCGGACTTCGGGCCCTCCCGGGAAGCGGGGCAGCGCTGATGGCCCTGCCCTCGCCCAACCTCGACGACCGGCGCTTCCAGCAACTCGTCGACGAGGCCAAACGCTATGTCCAGCAGCGCTCTCCCGAGTGGACCGACCACAATGTGTCGGACCCCGGGGTCACCCTCATCGAGACGTTCGCGTACATGGTCGATCAGCTGCTGTACCGGCTGAACCGGGTGCCGGACAAGAACTACTCGGCGTTCCTCGATCTGCTGGGCGTCACCCTGTTCCCGCCGACGACCGCGCGGGCGGAGGTCGACTTCTGGCTGTCCGCGCCGCAGCCGGAGACCGTACGGCTCCCGGCGGGCACGGAGGTCGCCACCTCGCGCGGGGAGGCCGGGGAGGCCGTGGTGTTCTCGACCTCCGACGATCTGCCGATCGTGCCGAGCTCGCTGGTCCGGCTGGTCACCGCGCCGGTGTCGGGCGAGCAGACCGACCGCACCGCGCCGCTCGGCGCGGGCCAGGACATCCCCTGCTTCCAGCCCCGGCCACAGCCGGGTGACGCCCTGCTGTTCGGACTGCCCGCCGCCGTCCCCCGGTGCATCGTCGCCGTACGCCTGGACAGCCGGGTGGAGGGAGTGGGCGTCGACCCGCGGCAGCCGCCGCTGGCGTGGGAGGCGTGGGACGGCGCCCGCTGGCTCGCCTGCGAGACCGGCGCCGACAGCACCGGCGGGCTGAACAGGCCGGGCGAGGTGATCGTGTTCGTCCCCGCCGGGCACACCGCGTCGGTGGTCGCGGGGACCCGGGCGGGGTGGCTGCGCTGCCGGGTCACCGCGCCCGAACCGGGCCAGCCGTTCTACGCCGAGTCGCCGACGATCCGGGAGGCCGAGGTGTTCACCGTCGGCGGCACGGCGGGCGTCGAACACGCGGAGACCGTTCTCGACGTACCGCTCGGCGTCTCCGAAGGCGTCGCCGGGCAGCGGTTCTCCCTCAACAGGGCGCCGCTGCTGCTGGACGGGGAGCCGCCGGTGGTCCAGGTGTCCTCCGCGGAGGGCTGGCAGATCTGGACCGCCGTGGAGCACTTCGGCGACTCGTCCCCGGACGACCGGCATGTGCGGATCGACGCCGTCGCGGGCGAGTTCGCCTTCCCGCCGGAGGTACGCGAACCGGACGGGACGATGCGCTCCTACGGCGCGGTGCCCGGGAAGGGCGCACAGCTGCGGGTCCCCCGCTGCCGGACCGGCGGCGGAGCGGCGGGGAACGTCGCCCGGGGAGCCATCCGCGTGCTCCGCAGCTCGGTGCCGTATGTGGCGGGCGTGGACAACCGGGAGGCGGCCCGGGGCGGAGTCGACGGCGAGACCGTGGAGAACGCCAAGGTCCGGGCCCCGGGCATCCTCCGGGTGCAGGAGCGGGCGGTCACGGCCGGGGACTACGAGACCATCGCCCGGGAGGCCGCGCCCTCCCTGCGCAGGGTCCGGTGTCTGCCCGCCGTCGCGGGCGAGGCCGGTGCGGTACGGGTCCTGGTGGTGCCCGACGCGGTCCCCGACGACGGCGGCCGGCTCCGCTTCGAGCAGCTGATCCCGTCGGACTCCGTGCTTTCGGCGGTCGCGGCGCGCATCGGCGAACGGCGGCTGGTCGGCACCCGGCTGGCCGTGGAACCGCCCGTGTACCAGGGCGTCACCGTGGTCGCCCGGCTGGCGGCAGACGGCGATGACGCGGACCGGGTCCGCGCGGAGGCGCTCACGGCGCTGTTCCGCCATATCGACCCGCTGCGGGGCGGCGCGGACGGCGCCGGGTGGCCGTTCGGCAGACCGGTGCAGTACGGCGAGGTCTTCGCCGTGCTCCAGAGCGTGCGGGGGGTGGACCTGGTGGAGGAGGTGCGGCTGTTCCCCGCGGATCCGGTCACCGGCCGGCGCGGGGCGGGCGTGGAGCGCATCGACATCGCCCCGGGCGCCCTGGTCTTCTCCCACCAGCACCAGGTCGTGGTCACCGCGAGCGGGGCCGGTGACGGCTCATGACCAGGGCCGCGGTACCCGGGCTCGCCAGCCGCTGGCCGATCGGCGGGCTGCTGCCGGCGCTGTACGCGGACGACGACCTGGCCCAGCGGTTCACGGCGGGCCTCGACACCGTCCTGGCGCCCGTCCTGTCCGTCCTGGACAACCTCCCCGCCTACTTCGACCCGTCGCTGACCCCGGCCGACTTCCTGCCCTGGCTGGGCTCCTGGGTGGGCGCCGACGCCGATCCGGCGTGGCCGGATGAGCTGCGGCGGGCCGTCGTCGCCCGCGCCGTCGAGCTGCACCGGTGGCGCGGCACCCGCCGGGGGCTGGCCGAGCATCTGAGGCTCAGCTGCGGCGTGCACGCCGACATCCAGGACGGCGGCGGCGTCGCGTGGTCGTCCGAGCCGGGCGCGGAGCTGCCGCCGGCTCCGACCGGAGAACTGCTGGTACGGGTCTGGGCGGCGGCCGGGGGGCCGGTGGACGCGGGCCGTGTCCAGGGCGTCGTCGCGGCCTCCTGTCCCGTACACCTCACCAGCCGGGTGGAGATCCTGCCGGGCCCGCCGGATGAGACGGGAGGGCTGACATGACCCGTTCGTGCCCGGCGTGCGGTACGGCCAACGGCGAGGACGACGACTTCTGCGGGAACTGCGGTTCCTACCTCGGCTGGTCCTCCCAGCCGCCGCGGACCCCGCCCGCTGCCGCGGAGACCGCCGGTCCAGCAGCACCGGAAGCACCGGCAGCACCGGCAGCACCGGCGGAGCCGGTGGCGCCGGCAGCCGTTCCCGAGGCCGG
>NZ_VCLA01000130.1:30872-61197 GCF_009600885.1 Streptomyces jumonjinensis | reverse complement strand
CGGACAGCCGCGCGGGCATGTCGTCCGAGGACAAGAAGCGGCTGCGCACCGGCTCCGCCGAGGGCAAGCGGACCGACTCGATGATGATCCTCGCCGACTGCTCCGGCGGCACCACGATGATCTCGCTGCCGCGTGACTCGGATGTGGAGATCCCCTCGTTCAAGGGCTCGGACTCCGGCAAGCTCTTCCCGAACCAGGGCCGCCGGGTCAAGCTGAACGCGGCGTACGCGGAGGACGGTCCTGAGCTGCTGGTGCGCACGGTGGAGCACAACACCCATCTGCGCATCGACCACTACGCCGAGATCGGGTTCGCGGGCTTCGCCAACATCGTGGACGCGATCGGCGGGGTGGAGATGGACATCCCGAAGGGGTTCAAGGACGAGAAGTCGGGCGCGGACTTCGACGCGGGCAAGCAGATCCTGAGCGGCGAGCAGGCGCTGGCGTTCGTACGGACCCGTTACGCGTTCGCGGAGGCGGATCTCGCGCGGACGAAGAACCAGCAGAAGTTCCTGGCGGCGCTGGCGAGCCAGACCGCGACGGTGGGCACGATCCTCAATCCGTTCAAGCTCTACCCGGTGATGGGCGCGGGCCTGGACACGCTGGTCGTGGACAAGGACATGTCGCTGTGGGATCTGAGCCAGATGTTCTTCGCGATGAAGGGCGTCACGGGCGGTGACGGCAAGTCGCTGAACATGCCGGTCTCGGGCAGCCGGGGCGGGAATCTGGTCTGGGACAAGGCGAAGATGGACCAGATCGTCAAGGAGATCCAGAACGACGAGAAGGTGACGGTGTCGGGCAACTGACCTCCCGGACGCCTCAGGGGCCCGTCCCGGCAGCGCCGGGGCGGGTTCTCCGTGCCTCAGGGGCCTGTACAGTCCGAAGAACGATGGTTCTCCCGGTGGGCCCGGCAAGGAGTGAGCGGATATGGACGCGGAGACCGCCGAGCTGAGGGTGCTGGAGACGGCCCGGACGCTGTTCGAGGAGCGCGGGGTGCAGGCGGTGGGCATGGACGCCATCCGTACGGCCTCCGGGGTCTCGCTCAAACGCCTCTACCAGGTCTTCCCCTCCAAGGACGCCCTGGTCGAAGCCGTGCTGCGCCGCCGTGACACCGAGCTGCGGCAGGCCATCGCGGCCCATGGCGCGACCCATGCGGACACCCCCCGCGAGCGGATCCTCGCGGTCTTCGACTACCTCGCCGACTGGTTCGCCGAGCCCGGCTTCCGGGGGTGCGCCTTCATCAACGCGTATGGCGAGATCGGCGGCGTCTCCGAGAGCGTCTCGGAGATCGCCCGCACGCACAAAGCGGCGGTACGCGAGTACTTCGCCGCACTCACCGCCGAGCTGGGCGCACCCGACCCCGGGTATCTCGCGGACCAGCTGTCCATCCTGGCGAACGGCGCGATGGCGACGGCGGGGATCAGCGGCTCCCCGGAGCCGGCGGGGCAGGCGAGGGAGGCGGCGAGGGCACTGCTGACGGCGGCGGTGCCGGACGGGGGGTGAGCCCCTGGTCCCGATCCTCCGGCCGGCCCCGGCCGGATGCATCCGCACTCAGTCCAGGGACGCTAACGCACCCACTACGAGTGAACGTGCCGCAGCGCCCCGCGCAGCCCCGTGTGAGAGCCGGTCGAAGGCCCGGGCGTACAGCTCGACCTGACTGGGCTCAGTAAGTGTGGAGGCGGCATCCAGCGTGCCCGCGTGCACCCTGACGTCATCGAAGATCGTGAAGGTTGGCATGGGCCATACGGTCCGTTGCTCCGAGAACGGGACGATGCCCACGGCAATGTTCTGGAGGTCCATCACCCCGAGTAGGTGACCAAGCTGCGCCGCCATGGTCTCGGCACTGCACATCCGGTACCGCAGTACGGCTTCCTCCAGTACGAAGGAGAAGCGCCGGGCGCCATGGTTCAGCACCGCGTTTCGTCGTATGCGAGCCACCACGGCATCGCTCACGTCGTCCGGGGTTCCCCGGAAGCCTGCGATGGACGACAGCAGGGCTGCTGCGTACCCGGGCGTCTGAAGGAATCCGGGGATCACGTCGGAGACGTAGACCCGGAACATCCTGGTCTGCTGGTACAGGTCCCCCGTGGACTCTTGCAGACGACGGAGTCCGCTCCGCTGAAGTCGTCTCCACTGAACGTGGGCATCAGCTGATTGCCTGTTCGCTGCGATCAGGTCAGGGGCCTGATCGTCAACGGCGCAGGCTCGGCACCACGATCGGATGTCCGAGTCGGAGGGGGGTGTCTTCGCATTCTCGATCCGGGACGACTTCGACTCCGACCAGCCGCATCTGACTGCCAGCTCCCGCCCGCTGAACCCAGCATCCCTCCGGATCTCGCGTAGACGGCCGGCGATCTCTTCGCGGGCCTTCTGGACGCTTGAGGAGGGGTGTGGGGGCATGGAGCCGATTTCGTCAGATCTCGTACAGGTGGTGCGGGATCGCTCGCTCCCAGACCGCTTCAAAGGCAGCGGAGCACAGCTTCACGGTCTCCGGGTCGTCCGTAATCTCGTCCTCGACCACCGCTCCATCACCGGAGAAGTGGTGCACACGGAGAAGCGCGCCGTCGAAAAGCCAGAAGTCGTTTCCCGGCAGAGGGATGCTCGTGGATCGTCGGCGTGGCAGCCACCGGACTTCCTCGCCCGCAGTGACGTTGGCATGGGTGACGTAGTGCTCCCACCGGATGTAGTCCGATACGGGCTGGGAGACCACCCTGGCCCGGCGGACAGACACGCCCCGGGCCACGGCATCCGTGATCAATTGGTCGTAGGGATGCCACCAGGAATCGCGGTCCTCCCAGTTGATCCGCTCACCGCGCCTCCATGCCTCGAACCGATCTGTCGGTGCGTAGGAGTCGCGCAACTCCAGGTGGACGGCAGATCGCTCGCACCGGCCAAGCAGCTCAGCGAAGCTGGGCACGCTCGACGGCATCACACGCCTCCCTGATCATCGGAATCATCCGGGCAGGAATCCTGACGATGGCCTCGCTGTCCGGCACCGGATTGTTCGCCGGGCTGCTCGCCTCGCACTCCTCATGAGTCTCGGTGCTCGGCTTCCACCCCTGCAACAAGATCTCCTGAGCTTCCGCGTCCGCCCACACGGTGGGGCAGTGGTCCCGATCGGTGTTCGGGTCGATTCCGACAAACTCTACGGCCATGGCCGGCTCCCTGGTCCAGGTGGTTGCTCGGGCTTGTATGAGCTTCCCTGAGCAGCGGATGCAGCGTCAATACCGGCACCAGTCATGACAATTGGTGTGCAAGTTCATGCAAGAATGTGGCCGCCTCGCCAGCGATCTCCCTAGGGTCGCCCCTGCGCCGAGTGGTACGGAGCACCGCTACAGGCTTTCGTCCGTCAGGGGCGCGGACTGGCCGACTCCGCATCCGGCCCTGACGCAGAGCAGGAAGGACACAACCACGACCGACCTGTACAGCTCCCCGTAGAGGGGCCGAGTTCAATAAATCCGGCAGTAGTTGAAGACTGCGAGTCGGCCTACGATCTCGCCCTAGGTGACACTCTGCCAGTAGCGGCGTCGCTCGCCCTGCTAGAGGAAGCGGCAAAGGAGTTCGAACGTGATCAGTAAGCGAGACCTCCACGATGCACAGTGGCGGAAATCGAGCCACAGTGGCGCGAGCGGTGGAAGCTGCGTGGAGGTCAGCGACGACTTCCCTGGCGTCGTTCCCGTTCGTGACAGCAAGGTCGCGGACGGCCCGGTCGTGTCCGTCGAAGGGACGGCGTGGTCCTCGTTCGTGGGCGCGGTCAAGGGCGGAGAGTTCCCCGGCCGCTGAGGTGTGAAGCCTGAACGCATCTGGGCCCCGGCCGGAGTGATCCGGTGCCGGGGCCCATCGCTCTGGCCGGCCAGAGGCAGGCGGAGTTACGGCAGGTTCCTCGCCATGACGATCCGCTGGACCTGGTTCGTGCCTTCATAAATCTGGGTGATCTTCGCGTCGCGCATCATGCGCTCGACCGGGTAGTCGCGGGTGTAGCCGTAGCCGCCGAGGAGCTGGACGGCGTCGGTGGTGATCTCCATGGCGGCGTCGGAGGCGAAGCACTTCGCCGCCGCGCCGAAGAAGGTCAGGTCGCTGTCGACGCGCTCCGACTTGGCGGCGGCGGCGTAGGTGAGCTGGCGGGCCGCCTCCAGCTTCATGGCCATGTCGGCGAGCATGAACTGTATGCCCTGGAAGTCGGCGATCGGCTTGCCGAACTGCTTGCGCTCCTGGACATAGCCCTTGGCGTAGTCGAGTGCGCCCTGGGCGATGCCGAGGGCCTGGGCCGCGATGGTGATGCGGGTGTGGTCCAGGGTCTTCATCGCGGTGGCGAAGCCGGTGCCCTCTTCGCCGATCATGCGGTCGGCCGGGATGCGGACGTTGTCGAGGTAGACCTCGCGGGTCGGGGAGCCCTTGATGCCGAGCTTCTTCTCCGGTGCGCCGAAGGAGACGCCCGGGTCCGACTTCTCGACCACGAAGGCCGAGATGCCCTTGGAGCGCTTCTCGGGGTCGGTGACGGCCATGACCGTGTAGTACTCGGAGACCCCGGCGTTGGTGATCCAGCGCTTCACGCCGTTGAGGACGTACGTGTCGCCGTCGCGGACCGCCCGGGTCTTCATGCCCGCCGCGTCCGAGCCGGCGTCCGGCTCGGAGAGGCAGTACGAGAACATCGCGTCGCCCTGGGCGAGCGGGCGGAGGTAGGCGCGCTTGAGCTCCTCGGAGCCGGAGAGGATCACCGGGAGCGAGCCGAGCTTGTTGACGGCGGGGATCAGCGAGGAGGAGGCGCAGACCCGGGCGACCTCCTCGATGACGATGACGGTGGCGAGCGCGTCGGCTCCCGCGCCGCCGTACTCCTCGGGGACGTGGACGGCGTGCAGATCGCTGGCGACCAGGGCGTCGAGCGCCTCCTGCGGGAAGCGGGAGTCCTCGTCCACCTCGGCAGCGAAGGGGGCGATCTTCGCCTCGGAGAGCGAGCGGATGGCGTCGCGGAGCGCGTCGTGCTCCTCGGACAGGCGGTACAGGTCAAAATCCGACTTACCAGGCGTTCCGGCCACGTTACTCACTCCCCAAAGCGCTAACTACCGTTAAGTAACCAATTTTAGACGCGGGCGTCCGGCGGGCATACGTGAGCTTGCCGACAGGCGCAAACCTGCCCACGGCAGGCACGACTATGCTCGGGGCGCGAACCCGACCACCACCTCCGACGACGGCGAGCCGAACGTCGGTCTCTGCTGTCTGGAGCAACCGTATGGCCCTCAGGATCACTGTGATCGGCACCGGCTACCTCGGGGCCACGCACGCCGCGGCCATGGCGGAACTGGGCTTCGAGGTACTGGGTCTCGATGTGGTGCCCGAGAAGATCGCGATGCTCTCCGCCGGCCGGGTCCCCATGTACGAGCCGGGGCTCGAAGAACTGCTCTCCCGCCATGTCGCCGGGCTCGACGGAGCGAGCGGGCGGCTGCGCTTCACCACCTCCTGGGAGGAGGTCGCGGACTTCGGCGACGTCCACTTCGTCTGTGTGAACACCCCGCAGAAACACGGCGAGTACGCCTGCGACATGTCGTACGTCGACGCCGCGTTCTCCTCGCTCGCCCCGCTGCTGACCCGGCCCGCGCTGGTGGTCGGCAAGTCGACGGTGCCGGTCGGCAGCGCGGACCGGCTGGCGAAGCTGCTGGCCGAGCAGGCTCCCGGCGAGGTGGAACTGGCCTGGAACCCGGAGTTCCTGCGCGAGGGCTTCGCCGTGAACGACACGCTCCACCCGGACCGGATCGTGGTGGGCGTGGGCAGCGAGCGGGCCGAGAAGCTGCTGCGCGAGGTGTACGCGACGCCGATCGCGGAAGGGTCGCCGCTCGTGGTGACCGACTTCCCGACCGCCGAGCTGGTGAAGACCTCCGCGAACTCCTTCCTGGCGACGAAGATCTCCTTCATCAACGCGATGGCCGAGGTCTGCGAGGCCGCGGGCGGCGATGTGGTGAAGCTGGCGGAGGCCATCGGGCACGACGAGCGCATCGGCTCGAAGTTCCTGCGTGCGGGCATCGGCTTCGGCGGCGGCTGTCTGCCCAAGGACATCCGCGCGTTCATGGCGCGCGCGGGCGAGCTGGGCGCGGACCAGGCGCTGACGTTTCTGCGCGAGGTCGACTCCATCAATATGCGGCGGCGCGGCCATATGGTCGAGCTGGCGCGGGAGGCCGTGGGCGGCGGCTCGTTCCTCGGCAAGCGGGTGGCGGTGCTGGGGGCGGCGTTCAAGCCGGACTCGGACGACGTACGCGACTCGCCCGCGCTGAACGTGGCGGGGCAGATCCATCTCCAGGGCGGTCAGGTCACGGTCTACGACCCCAAGGGGATGGCGAACGCGCGCCTCCTCTTCCCGACGCTGGGGTACGCGGACACGGCCCTGGAGGCGGTGCGCGGCGCGGATGTGGTGCTGCATCTGACGGAGTGGCGCGAGTTCCGCGAGCTGGACCCGGCGGAGCTGGGGTCGGTCACCACCTCCCGGATCCTGCTGGACGGGCGGAACGCGCTGGACCCGGTGAAGTGGCGCGAGGCGGGCTGGGTCTACCGGGCGATGGGCCGCCCGACCGCCTGAGCCAGGGAGATACCCGCCCGACCGCCTGAGCCAGAGGGGCCAGAGGGATACAGGGGTACGGGGCCACCGCCCCGTACCCCCGCCGGTCAGGCGTCCAGGTCGGCGATGACGGCGTTGGACGGGCCGCGGCGGGCCCGTTCGTCCCGGGCCACCGCTTCCGCGTCGCGCAGCACCCGTACCGCGTTCTTCCAGGTCAGCTTCGCGAGATCGGGCTCGGACCAGCCGCGGCGCAGCAGCTCCGCGATCAGGTTGGGGTAGCCCGACACATCGTCCAGACCGTCCGGGACGAAGGCGGTGCCGTCGAAGTCGCCGCCGATGCCGATGTGGTCGACGCCCGCCGCCTCGCGCATATGGTCGAGATGGTCGGCGACCGTCGCCGCGGTCGCCACCGGGCGCGGACGGGCCTCCTCGAAGGCCGCGTGGAGCTTCATCGCCTCCGGTGACATGTCCAGCGGGTGGTAGCCGTGCGCCCGCAGGTTGTCGTCGGCCGCCAGGGTCCACTCGACCGCCGCCGGGAGGATGAACTTCGGTACGAAGGTGGCCATCGCGACGCCGCCGTTGCCGGACAGCCGCTCCAGCACATCGTCCGGGATGTTGCGTACGTGGTCGCAGACCGCGCGGGCGGAGGAGTGCGAGAAGATCACCGGGGCGGTGGTGGCGTCCAGCGCGTCCCGCATGGTCGTGGCCGCCACATGGGAGAGGTCGACCAGCATCCCGAGCCGGTTCATCTCCCGTACGACCTCACGGCCGAAGGGCGAGAGCCCGCCCACGGCGGGCTCGTCGGTGGCCGAGTCCGCCCACGGCACGTTGTCGTTGTGGGTGAGCGTCATATAGCGCACGCCCAGCTCGTACAGCGCGCGCAGCGTCGCGAGCGAGTTGTTGATCGAGTGGCCGCCCTCGGCCCCCATCAGGGAGGCGATACGGCCCGCCGCGCGCGCCCGCTCCATGTCGTCGGCGGTCAGCGCCCGTGCCAGTTCGGCGGGGTAGCGCTCCAGCATCTGCTGGACGCCGTCGATCTGCTCCAGGGTGGCGCTGACCGCGTCGTCGCCGGACATTGAGCAGGTGACGTACACCGACCAGAACTGGGCGCCGACCCCGCCGGCGCGCAGCCGGGGCAGATCGGTGTGGAGTACGCCGGTCTGGTCGGCGGAGAGGTCGAGGCGGTCCAGGTCGTAGCGGACGTTCTTGCGCAGCGCCCACGGGAGGTCGTTGTGGCCGTCGACCACGGGGTGGGCGGCGAGCAGTTCCTGCGCGCGGCCGAGGTAGGGGGAAGCGGTGTCCATGGCGGATTACTTCCCGAAGCCGAAGCTGTCCGCACCTGCGACCTTGGCCCGCAGTCGCTTGCCCTTCTCGGTGGCCTGCTCGTTCAGCTGCTGCTGGAAGTCCTTCATCCGGGAGCGCAGTTCGGGGTCGTGGGCGGCGAGGACGCGCGCCGCGAGCAGTCCGGCGTTCCGCGCGCCGGCAATGGAGACGGTGGCGACGGGGACCCCGGCCGGCATCTGGACGATCGACAGCAGCGAGTCCATGCCGTCGAGGTACTTCAGCGGGACCGGGACTCCGATCACCGGCAGCGGGGTCACGGAGGCGAGCATGCCCGGGAGATGGGCCGCTCCGCCCGCTCCCGCGATCAGCACCTTCAGCCCACGGGCGTCGGCGGCCTCGCCGTACGCGATCATCTCTGCCGGCATCCGGTGCGCGGAGAGCACATCGACCTCGAAGGGGATCTCGAACTCGGTGAGGGCCTGGGCGGCGGCCTCCATCACGGTCCAGTCCGAGTCGGAACCCATCGCGATGCCAACCAGCGGGGCAGTGCTCATTCGGTGATCGTTCCTCTGAGGTAGTCGGCCGCGTGGCGGGCGCGCTCGCGGACGTCCGCGAGATCGTCGCCGTAGGTGTTGACGTGCCCCACCTTGCGACCGGGCTTGACGTCCTTGCCGTACATATGGATTTTCAGCTGCGGGTCCCGGGCCATGCAGTGCAGATACGCCGCGTACATGTCCGGGTAGTCGCCGCCGAGCACATTGCACATCACGGTCCACGGCGCGCGCGGGCGGGGGTCGCCGAGCGGGAGGTCGAGCACGGCCCGTACATGGTTGGCGAACTGGGAGGTGACGGCGCCGTCCTGGGTCCAGTGGCCGGAGTTGTGCGGGCGCATGGCGAACTCGTTGACCAGGATGCGGCCGTCGGCGGTCTCGAAGAGCTCGACCGCGAGATGGCCGACGACGCCGAGCTCGGCGGCGAGGGTGAGGGCGAGCCGCTGGGCCTGGCCCGCGAGTTCCTCGTCCAGATCGGGCGCGGGGGCGATCACCGTGTCGCAGACGCCGTCCACCTGACGGGATTCGACCACGGGGTAGGCGACGGCCTGGCCGTGCGGGGAGCGGACGATGTTCGCGGCCAGCTCGCGGACGAAGTCGACCTTCTCCTCGGCGAGGACGGGCACGCCCGCGAGGAAGGGGTCCGCCGCCTCCTCGGGCGTACGGACGAACCACACGCCTTTGCCGTCGTAGCCGCCGCGCACGGTCTTGAGGATGACGGGGAAGCCGCCGACCTCCTCGGCGAACACCGTCACATCCGCGGGATCGGCCACGATGCGGTTACGGGGGCAGGGGGCGCCGAGCTCCCTGAGCCGGGCGCGCATCACCCCCTTGTCCTGGGCGTGGACCAGCGCGTCGGGGCCGGGGCGGACCGGGATTCCATCCGCCTCCAGCGCCCGGAGGTGTTCGATCGGGACATGTTCGTGATCGAAAGTGATCACATCGCAGCCCCGCGCGAACTCACGGAGCGTGTCCAGGTCGCGATAGTCGCCGATGACGACCTCGCCGACCACTTGGGCCGCCGAGTCCTGCGGGGAATCGCTGAGGAGCTTGAAACGGATGCCGAGGGGGATGCCCGCCTCGTGGGTCATACGGGCGAGCTGACCGCCGCCGACCATGCCGACTACCGGGAACGTCACCCTCTTAGAGTATCGGCCGCCCGCGCGGCGGCCCCGGGGGCCACACGGACGGCCCTCCTGTCACAGCCTCGCCACACCATCATTCAGGTGACCGGGCGGGGCATGGGCCGCTGGTTAGCATGACGGGGTTGACGACGTCGATCCGATGGAGCTGGACTCTCACTATGAGTGAACGAGGCGGAGCGCTGCGCATGCAGTTCGATCAGCTCATGCGCGAAGTCGCCAAGTTCGGGGCGGTGGGAGGCACGGGTGTGATCGTCAACCTCGCCGTCTTCAATCTCGTACGCGCGACCACCGAGGTCCCGGTGGTGCGGGCGTCCCTGGTGGCGAACGCGGTCGCGATCATCTTCAACTACCTGGGGTACCGCTACTTCACCTACCGTGACCGCGACAAGAGCGGGCGCACCCGGGAGCTCTCGCTCTTTCTGCTGTTCAGCGTGGTCGGCATGGCGATCGAGAACGGCATTCTCTACGCGGCGACCTATGGGTTCGACTGGGACAGCCCGCTCCAGAGCAATTTCTTCAAGTTCTTCGGGATCGGGGTCGCGACCCTCTTCCGCTTCTGGTCGTACCGGACGTGGGTGTTCCGGGCGCTGCCCACGCGGGAGGCGGTGCACACGGCTGAATCGTTCCTGGAGCGGGGACCGGTCGATCCGCACGGGGTGGCTCCGCGCCCCTGAGCCCCGATCCGGCCCGGGACGGGTTCAGCGGATGGTCGGGGGGCTGTCCTTGCGGCTGCGCGGGACCCGGCTCAGAAAGAGGGCGAAGACCGGGGGGTGCTGCTGGAGCATCTCCAGCCGGCCGCCGTCCGCCTCGGCGAGATCGCGGGCGACGGCCAGTCCGATGCCGGTGGAGTTCCGTCCGCTGATGCTCCGCTCGAAGATCCGCGCACCGAGATCGGCGGGCACCCCGGGGCCCTCGTCGGTCACCTCGATCACCGCCTGATTGCCGGTGACCCGGGTGCGCAGGGCGACCGTGCCGCCGCCGTGCATCAGCGAGTTCTCGATCAGCGCGGCCAGCACCTGGGCGACGGCGCCGGGGGTGCCCACCGCGCGCATCCCCTGCTTCCCGGAGCAGACCAGGGCGCGGCCCGCGCTGCGGTAGGCGGAGCGCCACTCGGCCATCTGCTGTTTCACCACCTCGTCGAGATCGAAGACGATCGCGGAGCCGGTGCGGGGGTCGCGGGAATTGGTCAGCAGCCGCTGGACCACGTCGGTGAGCCGCTCGACCTGGGCGAGCGCGATGCTCGCCTCCTCCTTGACGGTGGCGGGGTCGTCGGTGGCGGAGATCTCCTCCAGCCGCATGGAGAGCGCGGTCAGCGGCGTACGGAGCTGATGCGAGGCGTCGGCCGCGAGTCTGCGTTCGGCGGTGAGCATCCGGGCGATCCGCTCGGCGCTGGAGTCGAGGACGTCGGCGACCCGGTCGAGTTCGGGGACGCCGTAGCGGCGGTGGCGGGGGCGCGGGTCGCCGGAGCCGAGGCGCTCGGCGGTCTCGGCGAGATCGGTGAGCGGGGAGGCGAGCCGGTTGCCCTGCCGTACGGCGAGCAGGATCGCGGCGATGATCGCGATGACCGCGACCCCGCCGATGATCAGAAGGCTGCGGCCGACCTCGTCGGTGATGGAGGTGCGGGGCACCTCGACGGTGACGGTCTCGTTCTCCTCGCCGAAGGCGGTGGCCTCGATGACACCGCCCTCGGGGCGCTCGCCGATCTCGATGGGGCTCCGCCCGGGGATCTCGATCCTGGCGTACCGCTTGGTGCCGCTCTGCTCGGCGAGGATGTCGGGGTTGATGGGCTCGCCGCCGATGAGCCGGCTGTCGACGATGCTGGCGAGGCGGAGGGCCTCGGACTCGACGCTCTCCTCGGCGCTGCTGGTGATGGTGCGGGTCTCGACGATCACCAGGGAGACGCCGAAGACGGCGATGACGACGAGGACGACGGCGAGGGTGGAGTTGATGAGTCGTCGGCGCACGGGGGCCTCCGGGTGGTGTCGCGGGGCTCGGCTCTCATCGACGGGCTTCGGCCCTCTGCGGTCTTCTTCGGACCGCTTCGGCCCTCTTCGGACCTCTTCGGACCTGGCTCTCGCCGATGAGGCTCGTATCTTCTCGTCTTCTCGAAGGGGCCCGGCTCGCGCCGGTGGGGCTTGGGTCCTCTCGAAGGGGCTCGGCTCCCGTCGGAGAGGCCCGGCTCGCGCCGGAGGGGCTCAGCTCTTCTCGAAGCGGAAGCCGACGCCCCGGACCGTGGCGATATACCTCGGGTTCGCCGCGTCGTCGCCGAGCTTCTTGCGGAGCCAGGAGATATGCATGTCGAGGGTCTTGGTGGAGGACCACCAGGTGGTGTCCCATACCTCTCGCATCAGCTGGTCGCGGGTGACCACCCGGCCCGCGTCCCGCACCAGCACCCGGAGCAGATCGAACTCCTTCGCCGTGAGCTGGAGCTCCTCCTCCCCCATCCACGCGCGGTGCGACTCCACATCGATCCGCACCCCGTGCGTCGCCGGAGCCGGGGCGGGCTCGGTCGCCCCGCGCCGCAGCAGCGCCCGCACCCGTGCCAGCAGCTCCGCCAGCCGGAAGGGCTTGGTCACATAGTCGTCCGCGCCGGCGTCGAGGCCCACCACGGTGTCCACCTCGTCCGCGCGGGCCGTCAGCACCAGGATCGGCACCGTGTGCCCATCGGCGCGCAGCCGCCTGGCGACCTCCAGACCGTCCATCCCGGGCAGCCCCAGATCCAGCACGACCAGATCGACGCCGCCCGCCAGACCCGCGGCGAGCGCGGCCGGTCCGTCCTCGCGCACCTCGACCTCGTATCCCTCCCGGCGCAGCGCGCGGGCCAAGGGCTCGGAGATGGATGCGTCGTCCTCGGCGAGCAGTACACGGGTCATGCAGTGATGGTAGTCCGCGAGAGGTACGCACCGGGGCGTGATCCACAAGCCCTGCGGGTCCCAGGTGGCATCCCGGATACGACCTTTGAATCACGGCATACGGTTCCACCCATACCTGTGATCCATATCTCAAGTCCTTCCATATCCGACACTGTCATGTCGTATGGTGTCGAGTACGCCTGTAGCACTACACGGAGACCTTTGGCCTGCCGCAACCAGCAGCAAGCAGCGGCAGTGACGCCAAGGGTCTCCTCTGTGCGCGGTCCGGAGAGCCGGACCCGTAATCAGTGAATGACCTGTGGGCCGGGCCCCGGGCGCAATGTCGCCCCCGGGGCGTGGATCCCGGTGCGGTCTGTCCCTCCGCCCCCGGCGTCAGCCGGGGCGAACCCCTCAGGCGTGGGGCGGGGCAATTCCCTCACCGGTGCCGGTCACCCCCACCGGGCGCGTACCGCTCGAAGCAGCGCGTCCCGACAGCAAGGAACGACCATGGCGTCAAGCCTGACGAAGGCCTCGGCCGGCCCCGCCGCCGAGCCGACCTTCCTCGGCCACCCCCGCGGCCTGGCCAATCTGTTCATGACCGAGATGTGGGAGCGATACAGCTTCTACGGTATGCGAGCGCTGCTCGTGCTCTACCTGTCGGCCACGGTGGCCGACGGTGGACTCGGTATGACGATGGCGACCGCGGTCGCGATCTACTCCGTCTACAACGCCATGGTGTACCTGCTCGCCCTTCCGGGCGGCTGGCTCGGCGACCGCTTGTGGGGCGCGCGCAAGGCGACGGGCATCGCCGGCGTGATCATCATGATCGGCCACTTCCTGCTGGCGGTCCCGGTCGACGCGCTGTTCTTCGTCGGCCTCGCGTTCATCGCCGCCGGTTCCGGACTGCTGAAGGCCAACATCTCCACGATGGTCGGCCAGCTCTACCCGGACAAGACCGACCCGCGTCGCGACGGCGGCTTCACGATCTTCTACATGGGCATCAACCTCGGTGCCTTCGTCGCCCCGCTGACCATCGGCTGGGTCGGCCAGAAGGTCGACTGGCACCTGGGCTTCGCCATGGCGGGCGTGGGCATGGCCATCGGTCTGCTCTTCTACTTCCTGGGCTTCCGCCACCTGAGCGAGGAGTCCAGCAAGGTCCCCTCGCCGCTCCCCGCCGAGGAGCGCACCGCGCTGATCCGCAAGGGCCTGATCTGGCTGGGCATCGCCGCCGTCGGATACGCCATCGTCGGTCTCGCGGGCGTCTTCACCATCGACTGGGTGCTGTGGCCGCTGACCATCCTCGGTCTGCTGCTGCCGACGTGGTACCTGTTCCGCATCAAGCGGGACAAGGATCTGTCGGCGCTTGAGCAGACGCGGATGTCGGGCTACATCTGGTTCTTCGTGGCCGCCGCCGCGTTCTGGGCGATCTACGACCAGACCGGTTCGGTGCTCTCCCTCTTCGCCAAGAACGACACCGAGTCGACGCTCTTCGGCTTCGAGTTCCCGAGCACCTGGTTCCAGTCGCTGAACCCGCTGTTCGTGATGGCGCTCGCCCCGCTGTTCGCCATGCTCTGGGTCGCGCTGTTCAAGCGGAACCGTGAGCCGAGCACGCTGTCGAAGTTCGCCGCCGCGCTGGTGCTGGTCGGCGGATCCTTCGGCGTGATGATGGTCGCGCAGGGCATGGCCGCGGGCGACGCCAAGGTCTCGCCGATGTGGCTGGTCGCGGTCTACTTCATGCAGACCGTGGGTGAGCTGTGCCTCTCCCCGGTGGGTCTGTCGCTGACGACCAAGCTCGCGCCGGAGAAGTACGCCGCCCAGATGATGGGCGTCTGGTTCCTCGCTGTGACGGCGGGCGACTCGGTCATCGCGCTGCTCCAGCTGATCGGGGCGCCAACGGATACTCAAGGCTGGTTCGCCAGCCAGGGTGTGATCGCCGCGCTCGCGGGTGTCGCGATCTTCATGTGGCGGCGGAAGGTCAAGCCGCTCATGGGCGGCGTGAACTGATCTCGCCGCTGGCCTGAGGGCGTACGCGAAGGGCCGCCGCACCGGCAGACGACCGGTGCGGCGGCCCTTCGCCGTCTCTGCCGCGCGCCGCTTCGGGCGCTGCTCAGGGGTGCTCCTCCGCACTGGGGCGGGGCCTTCGCGGGGCGGGGTCGGGGGTGAACCACGGCAGCGCCGCCGGGGCGGTGGCGCTGTCTTCCGGGCCGGGTACGCCGCCCTCCGGGCCGGGTACGTCGTCTTCCGGGCCGGCTGGGCCGCCGGAGTGCCGCCGGGTAACGCGGTGGCGGCCCGGCGGGCGGACGCGGTCGACGATCGCCATGCCGATACGGAACACCGCCGCCGGGACGACGACGGCGAGCAGAATCCAGAAGATCGTGACACCCCAGGGCCGGCCCACGTCCCAGGGCTGCGACACCATCGGCTTCCTCCCGTACTCCACCGAGACCTCATAGTCGCCATGTGCCCCGGGTGGCAGCTCCACATCCAGCTTGACCAGCGCCTTCTCTCCGGGCTTGAGCGTCCCGCGCCACCGCCGCTCCTCCCATCGGGGGGCGTAGAGCCCATGGGCGACGCCGACCCTGAAGACGGGGTCCTCGACGGTGGCAGCGCCCAGATTGCCCACGGTGAAGACGAGCCGCCGGGAGGGCGGGGCCCCGAAGAAGACGAGGACCCCGTCATCGCCTTCGAGCCGGGTGGCGGCGAGGACCGCGAGCCGGCCCCGGCCGCCGGAGTCCGGCAGCGGTGCGGTGGGGTGGCCCGCGACGGTGAAGGGGACGTCCTTCGCGGCCCGCTCGCCGGTGACGGTCGCCACATGCACCACACAGGGGCAGGGCTTCGGCGGCGCGGCCACGGGGAGCTTTCCGCTGAACGAGCCCCCGGCGCCGGCGGTGACGGCGCGGCCCTCGGAGTTGGCGCAGGCGTCGGTGCCGCCGATCATGTTCTGCCCGCAGACGAGGATCATCAGCAGCGCCCGGGGCCGCCAGCCGCTTCCGCTGACGGTGATCTCTCCGCCCCGCTCCGCCCGCTGCCGGGAGAGCTCGACCCCGGGCCCGTCGCCGTCGGCGGCGAACGCCGGAGCGGCCGGCTGCGGAAGGAGCAGCGCGAACAGCGCCGCCAGAACCGCCAGCGCGCCGTACGCCGAGAAGGACGCCCGCCCGGCTCCGTATCCGTACCTCAGCACGCTCCCTCCACGGGCGGCCGGGCCCGGCGGCGGCGCGACCACAGCGCCACGGCGGCGACCGCCGACAGCCCGGTGAGGACCGCGAGAGGCGGCCAGGGGACGAAGACCTCCGACGCCGTGCCGCTCGCCCGGACCCGCCGGGGCCCCTCGGCCGACGCGACGACGCGTACCTCCACCGCGTCCAGCACCGGCGGATCGGTCCACTTCTCCGTGAGCGCGACCCGCCGCGCGGGCGGCAGCTCCGCCGGGAGGGAGCGCGGGGTGCGGCGCAGCGCCTCTCCGAAGAGCCCGTCCGCGGTGATCGTCACCCGGGGCCTCAGGACCGTACTGCCGCGGTTCACCAGCGTGTAGCGGACCGCGCCGGCCGAGACCGAGACGTCCTCGACCGTGAGCGCCGCCACCGCCGGGCCGCTGACCCGCAGATGGACGCGGACGGACGCCTCCCGGCCGCCCGCCGACGCGGTCACGGCCGCCGGGTGGTCGCCGGGCGGCGTGGCCGGGGGGACGGTGATGGAGAAGGGGACCTTCGCCCGGGTGCGCGGCGGGACCGTGACCCTCTCGGCGGCGAGGGTGATCCAGGCCGCCGCGCCCCGTGGCCGGCCCGGCGCGGCCCCGCCCGTGGCCGTGGTCGTGGCCGGGCGCAGCCGTACCGTCAGCGGGCGGGCGCCGGGGTTCGTCACCTGGAGCTCGTCCTCCAGTACGGCGCCGGGCTCGCCCTGTGCGTAGAGATACGGCCGGTCGCCGCCGTCGACGGTCCATGCCGGGCCGGGCGGTGGTGTGGCCGCCACGGCATGGCCGCCCGGGTACGCCATCGCCGTCGCCGTCGCCGTCGCCATCGCCGTCGCCGTACAGAGCACCGCCATGAGCGTCGCCGTCAGGCGTGCCGGGGCCGCCATGGTCAGCCCGCGGCCCGCCGGCCGCCGCGCCTGGTCAGCCAGAGGACGCCCACCGCGCCGGAGAGCAGCACCGTGCCGCCGAGGGTGCCGAGCGCCACCGCGGAGTCCAGCGGTCCGGTCTTGGGCAGCTCTCCGCTGGAACCGGAGGAACCAGAGGAACCGCTGGAACCGGAGGAACCGGAGCCGGAGGAACTCGAAGAGCCCGAAGAGCCCGAAGAGCCCGAAGAGCTGGATGATCCGGAGGAGCCGGACGCGGTGACCTCCAGTTCCAGCGACGGCTTCGGGCTGTTCGTCGGGGTGCAGGTCGTCGTCGTGCCGAGCGCCTTGATGGTCAGCACCCCGGCGGTGAAGGTGACCTTCCCGCTCTTCGCCGGGGTGTAGGTCCCCGACAGGTCGCTGATCTTGATGGGGGTGTTCGGCGGGATCGCCTCCGCGTTCGGCTCGCCCGAGACCGCGACCGAGCCGGACTCCGCCCCGCCCAGCACGATCTTCGCGCTGGGCTTCATCGCGCCCTTGCCCAGCTCCACCGGGCTGGAGGAGACCCCTTTCCGGAAGGACATCGTCAGCTTGTAGGAGCTGCCGCTCTTCACCGACTCGATGGCGATCGGCGAGACCGCGGTCTTGACGCCGATCGGGGTCTCACAGCGGTACTTGACGTCCACGACGGCGGCCTCGGCGGCCGGGGCGGCGATCAGCACCACCGGGCCCGCCACCGCTGCCGCGAGCGCGAGAGCTGTCCGTTTCTGGTACCTCACCTGGAGTTCCCCTCTTGCCGCACGCCGTCGCGACCGGCTGGAAGCCCCGCCGGACGACGCTTACTGACGACTCATCAGATCGGCGTTCAAGGTACGCCCGGGGCCCTGGAGAGGGAAGACGAAGAGCACGCCTTGTTGACGTGCTCTACAAGAGATTCGCATCCGGCCGGACGGCCGGGCCGGTGTGGTGTGGTGCGGTGCGGGCTGGTGCGGGACGGGGCGCGGCCCCGGCGATCACGCCGGGGCCGCCAGCTCCGCCCACACCGTCTTACCCGGCGCTCCGGGCACTCTGACGACCCCCCAGTCGAGGCAGAGCCGCTGCACGATAAACATGCCGTGCCCGCCGGGCCGTCCCGCGCGGTGCGGGGTGCGCGGCGCGGGCTGGCCCGCGCCGCGGTCGGAGACCTCCAGCCGGAGCACCTTGCCGTCGCAGACGACCGTCAGCTCATCGGGGCCCTCCGCGTGCAGACAGGCGTTGGTGACCAGTTCGGAGACGACCAGCAGCACATCCTCGGCCGCGGCCCTGCGGTCGGCCGAGGCGGCGGGCAGCCAGCCCCAGTCGTACAGCGCCTGGCGGGTGAAGTCCCGGGCGAGCGGGACGATGCCGCTGGCGCCGTTCAGGGCAAGGCGGCGCGCGTGCCCCGCTGAGGTCCCTGGAGGGACGCCGACGACGCCATCCGGCTCGGGGCCGAGGTCGCCCGGCTGCTGCCGCCGGGTGGTGCTCATCAGCGCTTCACCTCACCGATTCACCAGTTCGTCATTCCATCACCACGTCACCGCCGCGGCACCGCGCCCCGACGGCACCGTGACGCCGGCGTTCACACGCGTACGCCGCACGCTCACGTTCACCGCTCGTACCGCTCGTACCGCTCGTACCGCTCGCACTGCATGTACGTGTCACTCACATATCAGAGTGCCGGACCACCGGCCCCCGCACGCGCTCCACAGGGAGTCTCCTGCCCTCGCATGGGGTGACAACACTCACTACGCCCGCAGCGGAATGTCCCAGCCGCCCCAGGGGTATCCGCTCAGTCGGCGAGAGCCTCATCCAGAGACCGATGGACGGTGAAGACCGCCTCGGCCCCGGTGATCTCCAGGACTCGCGCCACCACGGGCAGCAGCCCGGCCAGATGGACGCCTCCCCCGGCGGCCTCGGCCTTGAGCCGGGCGGCCAGCAGGACATTGAGTCCGGTCGAGTCGCAGAACTCCAGCCGCGAGCAGTCGATGACCAGACGGGAACGCCCCCGGACGAGCGCGTCCTCCAGAGGGCGGCTCAGGGTGTCCGCCGTATGGTGATCCAGCTCACCGGCCGGTTTCACCACTTCGCTGTGGCCCTCGGCCCGAACCTCGACCAGAAGCCGGCCTCGATTCGCGCTGCCGACCGTCCCGCGGTCCATGCCCGTCCCTCTTCGCCGTGTCGTACGCCTGGTGTGACGTGTCCGGTGCGACGCGCCCAGTGTGATCATCCCTGCGGCTGCCACCGTGACTTCCGGGAAACACTACGCCTTCTTCACGCGGACGGGCCACCACAACTCCCCAATGAAAGCCTCATTTCGGGCAAATGCGATTTGCAACGAACCGGGGGGAGCGGGTAGGGCGGGTAGGGAACGAAGCAACACCGCTCACCCACGACCGGCTTTGGAGGCGCCGCTCACCGCAGCGCGATGACACGGCTTCGGCGGCCATACGCCGAGAACGCTGGAGGAGACCCATGTCACCCCGGCTGGACCCCGCCCCCGCTGTCGGCGCCGACGCGTCCCGGCGCCCCTGCCCGGCCCCCCGTCCGCGTCCGGCCACCGAGGCCGCTGAGGCCGCTGAGGCCGCCGGAGACGCCAGAGACGCCAGAGACGCCAAAGACACTGACGCCGACGGCCGCCCGAGCCTCCGGGGCCCGGCGGACCTCCCCGTGATCCCGCCCTTCGGCGAGCTCGGGCCGATGGACTCCCGGGCGCTCTCGAAGACGCTCTTCGCCCGGCTCGCGGACCTCGACGAGGGCACCCACGAGCACTCCTATGTACGGAACACCCTCGTCGAGCTCAATCTCACGCTCGTCAGATTCGCCGCCTCCCGCTTCCGCACCCGCAGCGAGCCGATGGAGGACATCGTCCAGGTCGGCACGATCGGCCTGATCAAGGCGATCGACCGCTTCGAGCTCAGCAGGGGCGTCGAGTTCCCCACCTTCGCGATGCCCACCGTCATCGGCGAGATCAAGCGCTTCTTCCGGGACACCAGCTGGTCGGTCCGGGTGCCGCGCAGACTCCAGGAACTCCGCATCGAACTGGCCAAGGCCGGTGACGAGCTCTCCCAGCGGCTGGACCGCTCGCCCACGGTCGGCGAGCTGGCCGGGCATCTCGGCATCGGCGAGGACGAAGTCGTCGAGGGCATGGCCGCGAGCAACGCGTACACCGCCAGCTCCCTCGACGCGGGCGCCGAGAACGACGGCGACGACTCCGAGGGCGGCGCGCTCGCGGACCGGATCGGCTACGAGGACCACGGCCTGGAGGGCATCGAGTACATCGAGTCCCTCAAGCCGCTGATCGCGGGTCTGCCCGCACGGGACCGCAGGATCCTCTCCCTCCGCTTCGTGGCCGGTATGACCCAGTCGGACATCGGCGAGGAGCTGGGGATCTCCCAGATGCATGTGTCCCGGCTGCTCTCCCGCACCCTGGTCAAGCTGCGGAAGGGGCTGACGGCGGAGGAGTGAGTCAGCGCCGGCGGCGGTCGTGAACTCCGTTCCGTTCGCGACCCGTTCGCGACCCGTTCGCGACCCGTTCGCGACCCGTTCGCGCCCCGTTCGGGAAGAGCAGGGGAGAGCGGGGGAACGGGATGCGCATGAGGTTCGAGTGACAGTTCGGACCTGGTGCGTACGCCCGATGAGCGCGGCGGCAATCCGGCGCGACTTCGCCAACCGACATTCGAAGCCGGTCCGTTGATCGTAGGATTCAGCAGTGCTCCCGGTCTCCCCTCGGGAGTCGGGCACATCCCCCGGTTCCCCGGGGCGCGGGCATGGTGCAAGTCCTCCTGAAAGGCTCGGTCTTCGTGGTCGTGGTCTACGTCGTGGTCTCCTCGCACACCGGGTCGAGCCGCTCCGGGCGCTCGTGATGAGCCGGAACCGCGGCGGACCCGGGACCTCGCTGTGGGCCCCGGCGACCGCGCTGGCCGCCGTCGCCGGGGCCGCTCTGTTCGCGGACCACCACACCCCGGCCGACTGGCGGCAGATACTCGCCTGGGCGTGCGCGGCCGTGGCGGCGCTCGCCCTGGTGTGGGCGGCCACGCTGCTGCGGCTGGTCCGCGCCGAGCGCGCCGGCCGCGAGACCGTCCGCCGCACGGCGGACGCCAGAGCCGCCGAAGTGGCCCATCTCGCCTCCGTACGGCTGCCCGCGATCGCCGAGCGGCTGCGCTCGGGGCGCCGGCCGGACTCCGTGCCCGGACCCCTCGCGCCGTCCGCCGACACCGGCGACGAGTTCGCCCGGGACCTGGCCGCGATCGCCGAGGCCCTGGGCTCCGACGAGGCGGTGCGCCGGGAGCGGGTGCTGCGGGACTCCGTACAGGCCGCGTTCGAGTCCGTCGCCCGCAATATGCACGCGATGGCCACGGTCCAGCAGCAGGTGCTCGACCGGGTGGAGCGCGCCATCGAGGATCCCCGGCTGATGGCCGAGGTGATGAAGGCCGACCACGCCGCCGCGCAGATGACCCGTAAGGCGCAGACGCTGCTGGTGATGTGCGGGATCTGGCCCGCCCGCCGGGAGACCCAGCCGGTCTCGCTCTACGACTGCGTCCGGGGAGCGCAGTCGCGGATCGTGGAGTTCAACCGGATCGAGGTGCACGGCGGACAGACCCTCTACGTGGTGCCGCCCGCCGTCGAGGGGCTGATGCACGCCATCGCCGAACTCCTGGAGAACGCCACGGTGTTCTCGCCCTCGCGCACCCAGGTCATGGTCACCGTGCGCGAGGTGGGCGCGGGGGCGGTGGTGGAGATCGACGACGCCGGGCTCGGCATGCCGCCGGATGTGCTGCGCCAGTCGACGGCCCGGCTCCGCGACGAACTGGACCTGGCGGAGCTGGGCGCGGTACCCCGGCTGGGGCTGGCGTGCGTGGGCCGCTGGACGAGGGAGCTGGGGTTCGGCGTCGAGCTGACGGGGGCTTCGGCGTACGGGGGGACGCGGGCGGTGACGTTCGTTCCGTACCGGCTGCTGACGGAGCCGCTGTCGCACTTCCCGGGCCGCCGGCCGGTGAAGGGCGAGCGGGCCCCGGAGGGGTACGGGACGGACCCGGACGGATACGGGACGGACCCGGACGGATACCGGGAGGGCCGGGGGGCGTACGCGGAGACGGCCCCGGTCACGGCGGGCCGCCGGGGCACGGATGCGTACGACGGGCCGGGCACGGATGCGTACGACCGCACACGGCTCGCGGACCACCAGACCGGGCCCGGGAACGGCGAGCAGCAGCAGCAGAACGGGAACGGCGGATACCGGGGCGTCGTGCCGTCCCCGGCCGCCTATCCGGACGCGCCGCAGCACTCGGCCGCGTACCAGGAACCGGCGCGGTGCGCGGGCTACTGGGGAGCCGCCTCGCCCGCTTCGTACGAGCCCGGCGGAGCCGCCCCGCACCCCACCGCCCCCACGGCGGACGGGCAGGACGGCACGCCCCGGACGCCCGGCCCCACCGGGACGCACGCCGCGCTGCCCCGCAGACGCAGCCGCCGGGGCGCGGCCCTGGAAGCCGCCGCCCAGATGGCCCTGCAACCCCCGCCGCCCGCCGCCCCGGACCTCCCCGCCGACCGGTCCGTCTGGACCCCCGAGGCCGCGCGGGCATCGGTCGCCAGCGTGGTGTCCGGCACCCGCCGCGGCCGGGCGGCCGTGGCGGACTCCCCCGGCGCGGAGCCCGCCCCGGCGACCCACCCCATCGCACCCGAAGCACACTCTGGAGGCCGGTCATGACCGGGATCATCACCAGACTTCCCGACCTGGGCTGGATGCTCCGCCCGCTGACCGAGATCCCCGGCGTGCGGCACGCGGTGGTGGTCTCCGAGGACGGGCTGCGGCTCGGCCATCTCTCCGCCGGGAATCTCACCGGGCCGGTCGCCTCGCTCAGCGTCGCCGAGGCGGAGGCGCTCTCCGCCGCCTGCGCGGCGATGAACATGACGGGGCGTTCCACCGCCGCCCTCTTCTTCGGCCGGGGCGCTGGAGTGCGTCAGCTGATGCTGGAGTCCGACCATGGATTCGTCCTCTTCACCCACGCGGGCGTCGGAGCGCATCTGGGGGTCGCCACGGACACCGAGGCCGATGTCGGCCTGGTCGCCCAGCAGATGCAGCTGCTGGTCGCGAAGATCGGCGCGCATCTGAGCAGTCAGCCGAGGGATCCGGTGACCGACTCCTCATGACGGACCGTCCGGAGGGCCGGACGCCGTCGGCGGTACGCCCGTATGTGATCACCAGAGGACGCTCGGACACCGGCAGGGAGCCGCTGGCCTGGGAGACCCTGGTGATGGCGACCGACGCCGCGTTTCCGCCGTCCCTCCAGCCGGAACACCACAAGATCCTGACCCACTGCCAGGGTCTGCTGTCGGTCGCCGAGGTGGCCGCGCATCTCGGCCAGCCTCCCTCGGTCGTCCAGGTGCTGCTCAGCGATCTCGTCGATTGGGGGCTGATCGTGATCCGCCCGCCCATCGCGCCGGCCGAACACACCGATGTGACCATGCTCAGAAAGGTCCTCCATGGCCTCGAAAGCCGTCTCTGACGACCCGGACCGGGCGTCGGGACATCCGGACGCGCACGCGTCGCCGCCCGCTCCTGCCGCCCCGGCCGCTCCCGGAGCGGGCGGCGAGTCCGGAAAGTACGTCAGCCCCGGAGTCACGGGCGCGGCCAAGCTGCTGATCGTCGGCCCGCTCGGGGTCGGCAAGACCACGCTCATCGGCACCGTCTCGGAGATCGAACCGCTCTCCACCGAGGCGGTGATGACCCGCGCGGGAGCCGGCGTCGACACGGTGCTGACCCCCGGCAAGACCACCACCACCGTCGCCCTGGACTTCGGCCGGATCACCATCGACGGCGCCCTGGTGCTCTATCTCTTCGGGACACCGGGCCAGCAGCGCTTCCTGCCCGCCTGGCGGGACCTCGCCAAGGGCGCGCTGGGCGCGCTGGCCCTGGTCGACACCCGCGATCTGGCGGCGTCCTTCGACGCGCTGGGCAATCTGGAGGACCTCGGGCTGCCGTTCGCGGTCGCGGTCAACACCTTCCCCGGCAGCCCCCGGTACGCGGAGGACGAGCTGCGGGCGGCGCTCGATCTGCTGCCCGGGACACCGCTGGTGGAGTGCGACGCACGGGACATGCGGTCCTCGGTCCGCGCGCTGATCGCACTGCTCGGCCATCTGATCGACACGGCGGCCGACCCCCGGCCCGGCCCGTCGTGGCCGGCACCCCCGCGGGCCGTCAACACAACCGTCAACACGGCCGTCACGGAGTCCTCATGACCTCGGCCTCGCCCACGCCCTCGCATCGCGGCGCGCGCGGTCCGGCCGCGACCGCGCTGTACGGGCCGGAGCTCGACGGCGACGCCATGCCCGAGCTGTACGAGCGGCTGCGCCGGGCCCATGGTCCGGTGGCCCCGGTGACCATCGCCCCCGGCATCGACGCCTGGCTGGTGATCGGCCATCGCGAGCTGCTCCGGCTCACCCGTGAGGAGCAGGACTTCTCCCACGATCCGCGCCGCTGGACGCTGCTGCGCGAGGGCCGGGTGCCGCCCGACTCGCCCATCATGCCGATCATCGGCTGGCGGCCCGCGCTGCTCTTCGCCGACGGGCAGCAGCACCGCCGGATGCGTACGGCCGTGTCCGAGGCGCTCGCCCAGATCAACGGCCATGAGCTGCGGCGCAGCGTCCGAGCGGCGGCCGAGCGGCTGATCGCGTCGTTCGCCGGCCGGCGCGAGGCCGATCTCGTGCCGCACTACGCCCGGAAGCTGCCCGTGCAGGTGATCATCGAACTGCTCGGTCTGGACGAGCGCACCGGGCAGCACATGGCGCACGCGATCAACGGCGTGGTCATCGCCAACGCGGACTCGGTCAACGCGGGGCAGCGGATGAACGCCGTCCTGCTGGCGCTGATCAAGGAGAAGCGGGAGCGGCCGGGAGAGGACATCACCTCGGCGCTGCTGCGTCATCCGGCGGGCCTCACGGACGAGGAGGTGCTGCACAATCTGGCGGTCATGTTCGTCACGGGCCAGCAGAACACCGTCAACTGGATCTCCAGCACGCTGCGGGTGCTCCTCTGCGACCCGGCCTTCCGCTCCTCGCTGACGGTGGGGCATCTCAGCGTGGACGACGCGCTGGATCTGGTGCTGTGGCGGCATCCGCCGGGGCAGAACGTGCCGGCCCGGTACGCCACCCGCGATCTGGACTTCGGCGGGCAGCGGATCCGGGCCGGGGACATGCTGCTGCTGGGGATCGCGGGGGCCAACCGGGATCCCGGGGTGCTGCCGGAGGACGGCGTTCCGGTGGTCGGCAACCGTTCCCATCTGGCGTTCGGCGCGGGGCCGCACAGCTGCCCGGCGCAGGATCCGGCCCGGCTGATCACCCGTACCGCCGTGGACACCATCCGCCACCGGCTGCCGGATCTGGAGCTGGCGGTGCCGGAGTCGGAGCTGGCGTGGGTGAGGTCGCCCTGGGACAAGGGACTCGCGGCGCTGCCGGTGCGCTTCTCCGAACCGCAGTTGCCGAGCATCATGGAGCGGGCGGCGGGGGCTGGGGTGTCCTAAAACCATTCGCCCGGCTCGGCACGCCTCGGGGCGCGCACCGCTCGCGTACCGCTCGTGTACCGCCGTTCGCACTCGTACAGCTCACGTACCGCCCGTTCGTACTCGTACAGCTCACGTACCGCACTCGTACCGCCGTTCGCGCTCATCCAGCAGTCGTCCGTCGTCACGTTCGCAGTCAGGAGAACCGAGTTGAACCCTGCCACGCCTCCGTACCGCCCGGACCCCGAGGGCAGCTGTCCGCACGCCGCCAACGCACAGCTGCTCGCTCGGGGGGCCGTGACCGATGTGGTGCTACCCGGGGACATCCCGGGAAAGATGGTCCTGAGACACGAGGCCCTCAAGGAGTTTCTCTCCCACCCCGATGTCGGCAAGGAGCCTCAGCACTTCACCGCGCTGCGGGAGGGGCTGATACCCGACGGCTGGCCGCTGATGGCCTTCGCCACCGTCCCCGGGATGCTGACGACGGACGGCGACCGGCACCGCAGACTGCGGTCGCTGGCGGCCAGGGCGTTCACCCCGCGCCGGGTGGAGGGGCTGCGACCACGGATCGAGGAGATGACCGCCGGGCAGCTCGACATCCTGGCCGAGGCGGCGCGGGCGGGCGACGGGATCGTCGATCTGCGCGCCCACTTCGCGATGCCGCTGCCGATGCGGGTGATCTGCGAGCTGCTCGGAGTGGACTCCGAGTACCGGGACCGGCTGCACCATCTGTCGCAGGAATTAGTCAAAACCACCACCAGCCATGAGGAGGCGATCGCCGCCAATCTGGAGATGCCGCAGGTCCTGGCGGCCATCGCGGCCGAGCGGGCGCGGCGGCCGGGCGACGATCTGACCAGCGCGCTGATCGCGGTCCGCGACGAGGACGGCGACCGGCTCAGCCAGGAGGAGCTCATCGGCACCATGCTGCTGCTGATCATCGCGGGCCATGAGACCACGCTGAGTCTGATCAACAACGCGGTACGGGCGCTGTGCGGCCACCGCGACCAGCTGGCGGCGGTCCGCTCAGGTACGGCGAGCTGGGCGGACGTGGTCGAGGAGACGCTGCGCTGGGACTCCCCGACCAACTACTTCCCCTTCCGCTATCCCCTGCGGGACATCACCGTGGACGGCACCGTGATACCCCAGGGGACACCGGTGCTCGCGGGGTACGCGGCGGCCGGACGCGACCCGTCGGCGCACGGCCCGGACGCGGACCGCTTCGATGTGACCCGGCAGGGCGGGGCCCGCCATCTGTCGCTGGGGCACGGCCCGCACTTCTGTCTGGGCGCTCCGCTGGCGCGGATGGAGGGGGCGATCGCGCTGGAGGCCCTCTTCACCCGCTTCCCGGATCTGGATCTCGCGCTTCCGGAGGCGGAGCTGCCACGGCACCCCAGCTTCGTCGGCAACACCGTGGAGGAGCTGCCGGTGCGGCTGACCGGCTCCAGGGCTGAGGCGGTGAGCTGACGGGCTCCAGGGCTGAGGCGGTGAGCTGACCGGGCCTCACATCGGGCGGAGCGGCCCTCGGACGAGGGTCGCTCCGCTCCGGCGGCGGCGCGTCAGCGGCACTTGCGGCCGTGCCGCCAGACGTCGCTCACCAGCGGGACCCCCGGACGGTAGGCCAGATGGACCGGGCTGGGCGCGTCCAGCAGGACGATGTCGGCGCGGGCCCCGGGGGCGATGCGCCCGATGTCCGTACGCCGCAGGGCCGCCGCCCCGCCCGCGGTCGCCGCCCAGACCGCCTCGTCCGGGGTCATCCCCATGTCGCGTACGGCGAGGGCGACGCAGAACGGCATCGAGGAGGTGAACGACGACCCCGGGTTGCAGTCCGTGGAGAGGGCGACGGTCGCCCCCGCGTCCAGCAGCCGCCGGGCGTCGGGCCAGGGGGCGCGGGTGGAGAACTCCGCGCCGGGGAGCAGGGTCGCGACCGTGCTCCCGCTCGCGAGGGCGTCCACGTCGGCGTCGGTCAGATGGGTGCAGTGGTCGGCGCTCGCGGCCTCCAGCTCGACGGCGAGCAGCACCCCCGGGCCGTGGCCGAGCTGGTTGGCGTGGACCCGGGGGATCAGTCCCTTCGCCTTCCCGGCGGTGAGGACGGCGCGGGCCTGGTCGCCGTCGAAGGCGCCCCGCTCGCAGAAGACGTCGACCCAGCGGGCATGGGGCGCACAGGCGTCGAGCATCTCGCCGGTGACGAGTCCGACGTAGGCGGCCGGGTCGTCGGCGTAGTCGGGGGAGACGATATGCGCCCCCAGATAGGTGACCTCGTCGGTGTGGCGTGCGGCGATCTCCAGCGCGCGGGCCTCGTCGTGGACGGTGAGCCCGTACCCCGACTTGGTCTCGAAGGTGGTGGTGCCCTGGCGCAGCGCCTCGTCGAGATAGCGGACGAGGTTGGCTTCGAGCGCGGCGTCGGACGCGGCGCGGGTGGCGGCGACCGTGGTGCGGATGCCGCCGGCTTCATAGGGCCGCCCGGACATCCGGGCGTTGAACTCCGCGGTGCGGTCGCCGCCGAAGAGCAGATGGGAGTGGGAGTCCACAAAGCCGGGGATGGCGGCGCGGCCCGCGGCGTCGTGGACGGTGTCGGCGGCGGGGGCGTCCTGGGCGCGGCCGGTCCAGACGACGCGATCGCCGTCGATGACCAGGGCGGCGGACTCGATGAGGCCGAGGGGGGCGCCGTCGCCGTGAGCGGGGTCGTTGGTGACGAGGGTCGCGATATTGGTGATGAGGGTGCTGGTCATGGGGTCCTCTCGCCGGATTCTGCTCGCCCGATGCTGCGGAGAGTCTGCCAACACCGCCGGGCTCGTCGGACGCCGCCCGGCCCGTTCCGTTCCGCTGGTGCCGACCGGTCCGTTCCCCAGCGCCGACCGGTCCGTTCCCGCCGCCACCCGGCCCGTCAGGACGCGCCGCGGTGGAGCGTGATCACCGTGGCGTCGCCGATCGAGCCCTCGGCGGGGATGGTTCGGCTGCTGGTCCGGCGGTCGCCTATCAGCCGTTCCAGCTCCCCGGCACTGGGCTGGAGCCGCCCCTTCTCGAAGAGTACGAAGCTGATGTCCGTGCCGCGCGGCGGGGAGAGCTCGCGGAACTGGCCGTAGGTGACGGCGTCGCAGCCGGAGTACCAGCCCAGATCAGGTTCGTATCCGGTGACGAGCAGGCAGGGCCGCTCGGACCTCAGCTCCAGCGCCACGGGGACGGTGGATTTCTTGAGCAGGTTCGGGGCCGCCATCGCGCCATGGGCTATGACCTGGGCCGAGCCGAGCACGGTCAGCGCCGACAGGGCCGCGACGCAGCCGAGCACCACCGGGGTCCAGGCGCGGGCCGCGCGGGCGAGCCCGCCGACGCCGAGGATGGTGAGCAGGACGACCGGTGCGTAGACGAAACGCGGCTCGCCGTCCGTGGCCAGGCCCAGGACCACGCAGATCAGTACGGCGGAGGAGCCGAGGAAGACATGGCGCCGGTCGTCGTCGCGGACCGGCGCGGCCCCGGGCGCGGCCCCGGCCCCCGGCACGGGCCTGCGGGAGCGCCAGAGGCGGCGAGCGGCGGCTCCCGCGACGACCAGCCCGGCCGTCATGACGACGGCGCCGAGGTCACCGGCGAGGCGATACGGGAAAATGGCCAGATAGTAGAGCAAGCCGTCGCCGATGAAGAGGCGTTCGGCCTGGTCCGTGGCGAAGAAGATGATTCCGAGGGGCGATCCGGTGGTCGCCGTCGCGTACAGGAAGTGCGGCAGGAGTCCGGCGCACAGCACCCCGCCCGCGATGGCGAGTTGCCTTCCTCTGGCGAGCCAGGCCCGGGGTCCGTAGGCGATAAGCGCGGAAACCGCGATGGCCAGCAGATTTCCCACGACGCCATAGCGGAGATAAAAGGCCGCGAGAGCGATGAACGGGACGAGCAGCAAGGCTTTGCCGTCTCTGTTCTCCTGCGCTCTCACCAGGAGGAATATCACCCAGAGAAGAAGTCCGGTGGCTCCTATGTCATTGAGGAATTCGGGCACTCTGCGCAGAAATCCGAGTCCGCTGAGCACGACGAGCACCACCACGACCGCGCGGCGCGGCGAGAGCCAGCGTGCGGCGACGAGATAGACGGTGGCGAGGGTGAAGAGGGTGAGCGCGAGGGCCACCGTCCGCAGCGCGCCGACATCGGGGTGGATCTCCAGGGCGATCCGGCCCAGCCAGGGCAGACCCACCGGGCGGTAGACGCCCCAGCCCGCGTCGGGCAGGCCGTTCCACCAGGAGCGGGCCTTATTGGCGTAGACGGCCTCCTCATGGCCGATGTACGGCTCCTTGTCCTGAAGCCAGGCCCAGGCCCCGGCGGCCAGCAGCAGCACGGCCGCCGGCCAGAGCGGAGCGGGGACCCGCCGGACGCTCCGGACGATCCGCGCGCAGCGGGCGGGCACTTCGGCCCGGGCCCACCAGGGGCGTATCGCCAGCCAGGCCGGGGCCGCGCCGAGGAGAAAGGGCCAGGGCTGCCAGCCCGGCAGCAGACGGCCGTGGCCGAGGACGATGAGAAGCTGCTGCAATACGGCCGCCGCGGTGAGCGCGCACGCCGTGACGACGATGATCCGGCGGCGCTTCCCGGGTATCGCTCCGGGGCTCTCGGATTCCGCGCGTTGGGCGGGCATTTCGGTGGCCCCATTTCCTGTCGGCCATGCCCGCGGGGCGACCTTGGCGATCTGTGAGTACTTCGGATATCGACCGGCGATCAACGGCCGGGCCGACGGCCTGGAGAGTGTACCGGGGCCTTGACCGGAGATCGGCAACCGCCCCTTCGCAGATCTGTGAGGCCCATTCCGAATGGCCGTCGGGCCGTCGGGCCTAATGGCCGCCGGGCCGTCGCCCGGAATTCAGTCGGGCGAGTGGGAGTCCAGGATCAGCCGGCGGTGCAGCTCCTGGAGCCCGTCCGGGAGATCGTCCGGCGAGCACCAGCGCGCCTCCAGGATCTCCAGCGGATCGAGCGCCAGGACGCCGCCGACGTACTCCGCCTCATAGGCGACCTCGACCCGGAGCCGGTAGCCGCTTCCGAGATGCACCAGAGCGCCGGTCCGCACATCGAGACCGGTCTCCTCCTTCACCTCCCGCACCACCGTCTCCTCGAACCGCTCCCCCTTGACGGCGCATCCGGTGGGCAGCCCCCAGGGGTGCCTCGGCGACCAGAGCCGGTGGCGCAGCAGCAGCACCCGCCCCCGCTCGTCCCGGACGACACCGGTCACCCCGACCATGAACTTGGCGTGTGCGAGCCAGAGGATCCGCCACTGGAGGGAGCCTCGCAGGCCCAGCCAGATCCGGGCGATGAGCCGCTTCATGTCGTGTCGTGCCTCTCCGGGGTGGGCGCGGGCCGCGAAGTGCGGTGCTGGACGCCCACGATGACGGATGGGGACGGCGGACGGTTGACCGGG
>NZ_VCLA01000130.1:27570-30504 GCF_009600885.1 Streptomyces jumonjinensis | reverse complement strand
GGGGGGGGGGAGAGAGCAGGGCGAGGGAGAGAGCAGGGCCAGGGAGAGCGGAACGGCCCCGCTACTCCCGCAGGGCCGCGATCGCCGCAGCCAGCGCGCCCGGCACATCCGGCACCAGGGTGTGCTCCCCCGCGCGGACGACCCGCCGGCCGCCCACCACCGTCTCGCGCACATCCGCCGCCGTGGCCGCGAACACCGCCGTCTCCGCCGCCAGGCGCGGAACCGGGCCCGCCGTGCGGACGGAGGTCAGGGAGACGGTGGTGAAGTCGGCCAGGGCCCCGGCCTCCAGACGGCCCGCCTCGGGCCAGCCGAGCGAGGCGTGGCCGTCCTCGGCAGCCGCGCGCAGCAGGGCGGCGGCGGTCCAGTGGCCCCGGGTGCGGGTGCGGAGGCGTTCGTCGAGTTCGAGGGCGCGGGCCTCCTCCAGCAGGTCGATGACCGCGTGGCTGTCGCTGCCGAGGGAGAGCGGGCAGCCCGCCCGCTGGAGCGCGAGCGCGGGACCGATGCCGTCCGCCAGATCGCGTTCCGTCGTCGGGCACATGCAGATCCCGGCCCCGGCGCCGCCCAGGACGCCGATGTCGCCGTCCGTCAGATGGGTGGCGTGCACCGCCGTCACCGTGGGCTTCCAGAACCCGGACCGCGCCAGGAGCTCCGTGGGCGTACAGCCGTGCACCGCCGCGCACGCCTCGTTCTCGGCGGGCTGCTCCGAGAGATGGATGTGCACCGGCACGCCCTCGGTGTACTGGGCGAACCGCTCGTATCCGTCCGTATCGGAGAACGCCCGTACGGAGTGGATCGCCGCGCCGATCCGGGCGTGCTCCCGCCCCTTCAGCCGGGACCAGCGCTCGTGCCAGCGGTCCGCCGTGCCGTCGCCGAAACGCAGCTGCGGGCCCGTCAGGGGCTGGTACCCGGCGCGGGAGAGACCGCCGTGGAGATAGGCCGTGTCCAGCAGGGTGATCCGGATGCCCGCGTCCGCCGCCGCCGCGATCAGCGCCTCGCCCATCGCGTTGGGTTCGGCGTAGGGCGTCCCGTCCGGGCCGTGGTGCAGATAGTGGAACTCGCCCACCGCCGTCACCCCGGCGAGCGCCATCTCCGCGTACACGGCGCGCGCCAGCGCGTGGTACGAATCCGGGGTCAGCCGCGACGCGACCTGGTACATCACCTCCCGCCAGGTCCAGAAGGTCCCGGCGCCGACCTGGACCGTGCCGCGCAGCGCGCGGTGGAACGCGTGCGAGTGGGCGTTGGCGAGGCCGGGGAGGGTCAGACCGCGCAGCACCTCGGCCCCGGACGGCGGCGGGCCGTCCCCGGCCCGTACAGCGGTGATCAGGCCGTCCCGTACCTCGATCAGCACCCCGGGCTCCACATGAGCGCCCAGCCAGGCGTGTTCGGCCCAGTACATCGTCAGCGGCACGCGAGTCCCTCCAGTACGCCGGCGAGTGCGCGAACCCCGGCCAGGCAGTCGTCCTCGGCGGCGAACTCGGCCGGGGAGTGCGAGACGCCGGTGGGGTTCCGTACGAACAGCATGGCGGTCGGCACGGCGGCGGAGAGGATTCCCGCATCGTGGCCCGCGCCCGTGCCGAGCACAGGGATCTTCCCGCCGAGAATCCGGTTGAGCTCGTCGCGGAGCGCGTGCCCGAACTCCACGACGGGGGTGAAAGACTCCCGTACGACGGTGAGATCCACGCCGTCGCGCCGGGCGTGCTCCCGGGCGGCCTCTTCGATCGCGGAGACGACGGTGTCCAGGGTGGCCTGGTCGGCGGCGCGGGAGTCGAGCCAGCCGCGCACCAGGGACGGGATGGCGTTGACGCCGTTCGGTTCGACGGCGACCTTGCCGAAGGTGGCGACCGCGCCCGCGAGTTCGGCCTCGCGGCGGGCGGCGAGCACCGTCCGGGCATACCCGATCATCGGGTCGCGGCGGTCGGCGAGCCGGGTGGTGCCCGCGTGGTTGGCCTCGCCGTGGAAGTCGAACCGCCAGCGGCCGTGCGGCCAGATGGCGGACGCGATGCCGACCGCGTCCCCGGAGAGGTCGAGCGCGCGGCCCTGTTCGACATGGAGTTCGACGAACGCGCCGATGCGGGAGAGCCGTCCGGGGTCCGGGCCGATGGCCCCCGGGTCCTGGCCCGCGGCCTCCATCGCCTGCGGGAGGGTGATCCCGTCCGCGTCCCGGAGGGCGTACGCCTGCTCCTTGGTGAGCTGTCCCGCGGTCAGCCGGGAGCCGACGCAGGCCAGCCCGAAGCGGGCGCCTTCCTCGTCGGCGAAGTTGGCCACCGCCAGCGGTCTGGTGAGGTGCGCTCCCGAGGCGCGCAGTTCGTCCAGGGCGGCGAAGGCGGAGATCACGCCGAGGGGGCCGTCGAACGCGCCTCCGTCGGGGACCGAGTCGAGATGCGAGCCGGTGACGACGGCGTCCCCGGCGGCCGGGTCGCCGAGCCAGGCCCACTGGTTGCCGTTGCGGTCGGTCTCGTAGGTCAGCCCCCGGGCGAGGGCCTGCTCCCGGAACCAGGCGCGGCAGTCGGCGTCCGCTCCGGTCCAGGCGTAGCGGCGGTAGCCCCGGGTGCCGGCGTCACGGCCGACGGGGGCCAGCTCACGCCACATCTCGGTGAACGACGGCGTCATGAGGGCTCCTGGGTCCCGGCGGGGATGGTGGGGGCGGTGGACCGGCCGCCCGGGGGATGGGGTCTGCTTCGGGGACTTCGGGGTGGGGCTGGGTGCGGTGTGCTGGGGTCCGGGGTCCGCTCCGGCGGCCTGGGCGGGGGTGCTTCGGGGCTGGGGTCCGGGGTCCGCTCCGGGGTGGTGCCGGGACTCATGATTTACGGGCGCGTTTCCAGTCCTTGTTCAATGACGGGCCTCCTTCGCGCCACAATCACGCTTTACGTCCCGGCACCACCCCTGCGCGGCCCCCTCCCATGCAGGTCGAAACCGCCCGCCGCCCGTCCCGGT
>NZ_VCLA01000130.1:0-27023 GCF_009600885.1 Streptomyces jumonjinensis | reverse complement strand
TGAGGCGCGGGGGTTCGGGGGCTGGCCCCCGACAAGGGCCCGACGCCCGGCAAGACGGCTCGCACACAAGACCCAGCCCCTTGGGGGTCCCCCGGACGGAGTCTGGGGGAGTTTGAGGCGCGGGGGTTCGGGGGCTGGCCCCCGACGAGGGGCCGAGGCCGGGCAGGGGGGCTCGGCCGGTTGTGCCCGGGGCGGCCGGGCCCAGGGCCGTACATACGGACAGACCACCCCACCACAGCGGGCCGCAGGCTCACTCCCCCTCCCGCATGGGGATGCGGACCGAGCGCTCGGACGCCACCGTCTCCGCGCTGTCGTAACCGGCGTCGACATGGCGGATGACCCCCATCCCCGGGTCGTTCGTCAGCACCCGGCGGATCTTCTCGCCGGCCAGCGCCGTCCCGTCCGCCACCGTCACCTGACCCGCGTGGAGGGAGCGCCCCATCCCCACCCCGCCGCCGTGGTGGATCGACACCCAGGACGCGCCCGACGCCACATTCACCATCGCGTTCAGCAGCGGCCAGTCGGCGATCGCGTCCGAGCCGTCCAGCATCCCCTCCGTCTCCCGGTAGGGGGACGCCACCGAGCCGCAGTCCAGATGGTCCCGGCCGATGGCCAGCGGGGCCGCGAGCTCCCCCGAGGCCACCATGTCGTTGAAGCGCTCGCCCGCGCGGTCCCGCTCGCCGTACCCCAGCCAGCAGATCCGGGCGGGCAGGCCCTGGAAGCGCACGCGTTCGCCCGCGAGCGCGATCCACCGGCGCAGGGACTCGTTCTCCGGGAAGAGCTCCAGCATCGCGCGGTCCGTCTTCGCGATGTCGGCGGGGTCCCCGGAGAGCGCCGCCCAGCGGAAGGGTCCCTTCCCCTCGCAGAACAGGGGGCGGATATAGGCCGGTACGAAGCCGGGGAAGGCGAACGCCCGCTCATAGCCCGCGAGCCGTGCCTCGCCCCGGATGGAGTTGCCGTAGTCGAAGACCTCGGCCCCCGCGTCCTGGAAGCCGACCATCGCCTCCACATGGCGGGCCATCGATTCCCGGGCCCGCTGGGTGAAGTCGGCGGGCTTCTCGGCCGCGTACGAGGCCATCTCCTCGAAGGCGACGCCCGCCGGGAGATAGGAGAGCGGGTCGTGCGCCGAGGTCTGGTCCGTCACGATGTCGACGGGCGCGCCCATCTCCAGCAGCCGGGGCAGCAGTTCGGCCGCGTTGCCGAGAACGCCGATGGAGAGCGGCCGGCGGGCGTCGCGCGCCTCGACGGCGAGCCGGAGGGCGTGCTCCGGGGAGTCGGCGCGCACATCTAGATAACGGTGTTCGATCCGGCGCTCGATGGCGCGCGGGTCGCAGTCGACGCAGATCGCCACGCCGTCGTTCATGGTGACGGCGAGGGGCTGCGCGCCGCCCATCCCGCCGAGGCCCGCGGTCAGGGTGATGGTCCCGGCCAGGGTGCCGCCGAACCTCTTGGCGGCGACGGCGGCGAAGGTCTCATAGGTCCCCTGGAGGATGCCCTGGGTGCCGATGTAGATCCAGGATCCGGCCGTCATCTGCCCGTACATGGTCAGGCCGAGGGCCTCAAGCCGCCGGAACTCCTCCCAGTTGGCCCAGTCGCCCACCAGGTTGGAGTTGGCGATCAGCACCCTCGGGGCCCACTCATGGGTCTGCATGACCCCGACCGGCCGGCCGGACTGGACGAGCATGGTCTCGTCCTGCTTCAGGGTCCTGAGCGTGCGCACCATCGCGTCGAAGGAGCGCCAGTCGCGGGCCGCCTTGCCGGTGCCGCCGTAGACGACGAGCTTCTCCGGATGCTCCGCCACCTCGGGGTCGAGGTTGTTCTGGAGCATGCGCAGGGCGGCTTCCTGCTGCCATCCCAGGGTGCTCAGTTCCGTACCGCGCGGGGCTCGAACGGGGCGGGGTCCTGACATGGGCCATGCCTCCTGGATCACCGGTGTTGGGATGTCTATTCACATCCTGATCAGTTGAATACTCCTAGTCAACAGATGCGCCGCGCCCGCCCCGGATGGTTGGCTGGCCGATATGACTGTCAACCGTCGGAATCAAGCCGTTCGAGCCGCCGTTGAGCAGGGGCTGCTGACCGAGGAGCGGCCGGTGGCCGCCCTCCTGGACGTGGCCGGGATACGCGCCTCCGCGGGGGCGCTGCGGACCGCGTTCGCGGCCGTCACCGATGCTCCCGTACTCCATGCCTTCGCTGTGAAGGCCGCGCCGCTGGTGCCCGTGCTCGCCCTGCTGAACGCCGAGGGGATCGGCGCGGAGGTCGCGAGCCCGGGTGAGCTGGCGCTGGCGCGCGCCGCGGGCGTACGCCCCGGGGACATGGTGCTCGACTCCCCCGCCAAGACGCCCGGCGAGCTGCGTGAGGCGTTCGCGCTCGGCATCGCGGTCAACGCCGACAATCCACAGGAACTGGCCCGGATCGACGCCCTGGTGGGAGAGGGCGCGAGCGCGCCCGTGGGGGTGCGGGTCAATCCGCAGATCGGCGGCGGGTCGATCGGCGCGCTGTCCACGGCGACGGCCACCTCCAAGTTCGGGATCGCCCTGCGGGACGAGGGCGCGCGGGCCGCGGTCGTACGGATGTTCCTGGACCGGCCCTGGCTGACCCGGCTGCACACCCACTCCGGCTCCCAGGGGATACCGCTCGCGCGGATGATCGAGGGCGTACAGGAGGTCTACGCGCTCGCCGAGGAGATCAACGCGGCGGCCGGGCGGCAGCAGATCGACACCGTCGACATCGGCGGCGGACTGCCGGTCAACTTCGCGTCCGACGAGACGGACCCCACCTTCGAGACCTACGCCCGGCTGCTGAAGGAGCAGGTGCCGGGGCTGCTGGACGGACGGTACGGGCTGGTCACCGAGTTCGGACGGGCGCTGCTGGCCAAGCACGGCACGATCCTCGCCCGGGTGGAGTACGCGAAGGTCTCGGGCTCCCGTCCGATCGCGGTCACCCACGCGGGCGTCCAGGTGGCCACCCGCACGGTGTACGACCCGGTCTCCTGGCCGCTGCGGATCACGGCGTACGACGGGGCCGGGCGGCCCAGGACCGGGGAGCCGGTGGTGCAGGACATCGCGGGACCGGCCTGTTTCGCGGGCGATCTGCTGGCGGAGGGGCGGGCGCTGCCGCTGCTGGAGCAGGGCGATGTGGTGGCGGCGCTGGACACGGGCGCGTACTACTTCACCAACCACTACGGCTACAACAGCCTGCCAAGGCCCGGGGTGCACGGGTTCGCCGTCCGGGGCGAGGTGGTGGAGTTCTCGCTGGTGAGGGCCGCGCAGAGCATGGCGGAGATCGTCGCCGAGTCCGGCGGGGGACGGGCGGACGCGTTGCTGTAGCGGGTCGGGGGCGGTCCGGGGGACGGGCGGACGCGCTAGCTGTAGGGGGCGGGGGCGGTCCGGGGGCGGGCGGCGGCTGCTGCTGCTTTCCTGGAGACATGGCGAACACACGCGTTGTCGTCGAGCGCCGGATCGCCGCGCCCCCCGGCCGGGTCTGGCACGCGCTGACCGATCTGGAGAGCGCCCCGCGCGTCCTGAGCGGGGTGGACGCGGTCGAGGTGCTGACCGAGGGACCCTTCGGGGTCGGCACCCGCTGGCGCGAGACCCGGCGGATGCTGGGCAGACAGGCCACCGAGGAGATGCGGGTCACCGCGAGCGAGCCGCCGCTCCGCTATGTCGCGGAGGCCGACTCGCACGGCGCGCACTATGTCTCCGAATTCGCCCTGCGGGCCGTGGGAACCGATGCGACGACGGTGCGGATGACGTTCACCGCGCTGCCGCCCGGAGGGTTCGCGGGACTGCTCGCCAGAGCTTTCGGGGGGCTGGGGGCGCGGGCGGTGGCGAAGGCGGTCGCCCAGGACCTCGCCGATGTGGCGGCGGCGGTGGAGAGCGCGGGGGGCGGGCCGGGTGGGCCTGGTGGGCTGGGTAAGCCGGGTGGGCCGCCAGGCCCGGCGGGCCCGGCGGGCCCGCTGATCGGCTGACCCCCTGACCCCCTGACCCGCCGTCCCGCTGACCGGGCTCGCCGGGGTGCCCCGGCGGGGTAGGGACCGATCCCAGCCGGGTAGGGACCCGTCCGGAGGTCGGCTCGTACACCCGTCCGACAAGGCATGCACAACCGCGCAGAACGGACGCATTACCTGCACACGGCAGTACGCATCACCCACCCTCCGCCGGGCAGGCCTCCTCCCGTACCGCACGTGATCATTTCTCAATCACCGCCGGGGGAGTTCTCTTGACCACCACACGCGCCATCGACCGGGAATCCGGGACACCCGACGAGGAAGGCCCGCTCAAACGGGCCATCGGGCCGAAGCTGCTGATCCTCTTCGTCATCGGCGACATCCTCGGCACCGGTATCTACGCCACGACGGGCAAGGTCGCGGGCAAGGTGGGCGGTGCGCTCTGGCTGCCCTTCGTGATCGGGTTCGTCGTCGCCCTGCTCACGGCGGCGTCCTATGTGGAGCTGGTCGGCAAGTACCCCAAGGCGGCCGGTGCCGCGCTCTACACCCAGAAGGCGTTCAAGGTCCCCTTTCTCACCTTCATCATCGCCTTCATGGTGATGTGCTCCGGGTTGTCGTCCGCGAGCGCCGCGGCCCGCGCCTTCAGCGGCGACTACTTCCTGGAGTTCACCGACGCCATCCCGCCGACCCTGATCGCGATCCTCTTCATCCTGGTGCTCGCCGCGCTCAATCTGCGCGGTGTCTCGGAGTCCGTGAAGACCAATGTGGTGCTCACCCTGGTGGAGCTGACGGGTCTCGCGATCATCCTCGCGATCGGCGCGTGGGCGGTGCTCTCCGGCGACGGCGAGCCCGCCAGGCTCACCGAGTTCGAGGCGTCCGGGACGGGATACGCCCTGATCACCAGCGTGCTGGGGGCCACCGCGCTCGGCTTCTTCGCCTTCGTCGGCTTCGAGGACTCGGTGAACATGGCCGAGGAGACCAAGGACCCCGTCCGCGCCTTCCCCCGAGCCATCTTCCTCGGGGTCGCCGTCACCGGCACTATCTATGTGCTGGTCGCCCTGGTCTCATCGCTGCTGGTCGACCATCGGACCCTGGAGAAGTCCAGCGGCCCGCTGCTCGAAGTCGTCAAGGCGGGCGGTCTGGACTTCCCGCCCCAGCTCTTCGCCCTGATCGCGCTGTTCGCGGTCACCAACTCCGCGCTGATCAACATCATGATGGCCTCCCGGCTCTGCTACGGCATGGCCAATGAGCGGATTCTGCCCGCGGTGATGGGCCGGGTGCTGCCCAGGCGGTGCACACCCGTCGTGGGCATCGTCTTCGTCTCGGCGCTGGCGATCGGCCTGGTGACCACCGGCGAGATCGAGGGACTCGGCGACACCACGGCGTTCCTGCTGCTCTGTGTGTTCGCGGTGGTCAACATCGCGGTGCTGGTGCTGCGCCGGGACCCGGTCGCGCACCGTCATTTCCGTACGCCGACCGCACTGCCCGTCCTCGGCGCGATCACCGCGCTGGTCCTGGCCAGCCCGCTGGCGGACCGGGACGCCGAGGTCTACATCCGGGCCGGGGTGCTGCTCGCCATCGGCATCGGGCTGTGGGCGCTCAACCGGACGGTGATGAAGGCACGCGGCGAGAACACCGTCTGAGCGGGGGATACGGGCGCGGCCCCGGTGACCGGGGATACGGGCGGCTGCCCTGGCCTCAGCGGCCCCGGCCCCAGCAACCCCGGCCTCAGCGGCGCCGGGCCCCGCCCGGCCCCGCGTCCCCGGCCGCGATCCCGGTGGTGGAGAAGCCCTCGACCTGCCCCGCGACCGGCCCGGCGGCGGCCCGGTCCGCCCGCACCCAGAACAGGGTCTCGGCGACGCGCTCCCGGTGCCCCAGCCAGACCGCCTTCGCCCACAGTCCCGTGCCGACGCCCGCGAGCAGCAGTCCGCCGGCCGCGGGCATGACGAAGGACGTGCCGATCGCGGCCAGCGGGGCGAGCACCAGCGGCAGTCGGCGGGCCCGCCGCCGGGTGCGCAGGGTCACCTTGCGGTCCTGGAGGAAGTCGGCCCGCCCGGCGCGGGTCGCGGCGGCCTCGAAGCGGAGGTAGCGGCCACGGCGCACCAGCGCGGTGGCCGCCGCCGCGATCAGAAAGAGCGCGGCCCCGGTCAGCAGGCCGATCCGGCGTCCGGTCAGCCCCGGCGGCAGCGTTCCCACGGCCGCCGACAGCAGCCCCAGAACAAACAGAGGGGCCGCCCCGGCCCGTACCACCACTGCCACCCTCGCCAGCGACTGTGCCCCGCGCCCCACGTCCGTACCCCTCTCGTCCCACAGGTCCCGTTGCGCGCGGAGATTAGTACCGATTTCTGAGTGCTGTCTGAGAATGCGCGCCGGTCGGCGTCACTCCGCGAAGAGGCCGCGCGCCGCCGCGCGGGCGTCGAACTCCTCCAGCCGCGCCTGGGCCTCCGGCAGTTCGTCGCACATCGCCTCCAGCAGCACTCTGCCCAGCAGCATCGGCGCGCACACCGTGTCGAAGGAGAGCCCGGTGCCGACCGCAGCGGGCAGCAGCAGATCGCTCTCCCCGGCGACCGGGGCGAAGGCCGAGTCCGCGACCGTCACCACGGTCAGCCCGGCCGAACGGGCGTACGCCAGGGCTTCCACGACCTCCCGGGGGTGCCGGGGCAGGGCGAAGCAGAGCAGCGCGGTCGCGCCCGCGCGCCGGGCGGCGTCGATCCGGTCCGCGAGCAGGGTGCCGCCCTCGTCGAGGAGGCGTACGTCCGGATGGACCTTGGCCGCGAAGTAGGCGAAGCCCCGGGCCTGGGCGGCGGCGGCGCGCAGCCCGAGGACGGGCAGCGGGCGGGAGGCGGCGAGCACCCGGCCCGCGCGCTCGACCGGTGCGGGGTCGGCGAGCAGTTCGGCGAGCCTGCGCAGATTCTCGATCTCGGCGTGGACCGCCTGCTGGTACTCGTTGGGGACGTTCCCGTCTGCCGTGCTCGCGGGCGGCGCGAGCTCCCGGAGGCGGCGGCGGAGCGCGGGATAGCCGTCGAAGCCGAGCGCCACGGCGAAACGGGTGACGGAGGGCTGGCTGACCCCGGCGACCTCGGCGAGTTCCACGCTGGAGAGAAAGGGCGCCTCGTCGGCGCGGCGGACCATGCTGTGGGCGATCCGCCGCTGGGTGGGGGTGAGCCGGTGGCCCTCGAAGAGCTGTTGCAGTCGCTGGGCAGGGCTGTCGCTCATGCCGTCCCCTTCTCCGGATCCCTCATACCGTCCCCTTTTCCGGATCGCTCATGCCATCCCGCTCGTGCCATCCCGCTCATGCGGTTCCGCTCATGCGGTTCCGCTCATGCGGTTCCGCTCATGGGCCCGGTCACTGTGTCCCGGTCCCAGGAGCGTGGACGGCGCCTGTCTCCATGGGGCCTTTCCCGGCGCCCCTCCCGGTGTCACCGGCTCGGTGCACCGGTGACGCGGCGCTGCCGCCGTCACATCATCGGTCAGCGGGCGGCCGGCGGGCGCATCGCCCGGTGCGGATTCCATCGGCTCGCGGGGGCGGCCCGGAGGCGGCCCACCGGACGGGGCGCGGAACAGAGGCGCGGAACAGAGGGACGGAACAGGGGGGCTGACCCCACTGACGCGCACCGTGCGCCCCCGTAGGGTGACCGGTTATGGAAGCGCATGACCAAGAGCTCGCGAAGGAGCTCCACGCCACCCTGCACGCCCGCCGTGAGCTGGGCGAGGAGTACGACTCGGCGCTCGTCGAGTCCTTTCTGAGCAGGATCGAGGAGCGCCTCGACGGCACCCTCGACCGCCGGGAGCGCCGGCTGCTCGCCGAGCGGCAGATGACGGCCGCCCGGGGGACCCGTCCCGCGCAGCAGCAGCCCGGCGACCCGAATTTCGGCGAGCGCTTCGGCTTCGGCATCATCTCGCTGATTCTCGCGGTGCCGCTCACCGCGATCGGCGTGGTCAACGCCGATCTCCAAGGGCTGATCGTCACCTGGACCGGAATCGTGGCGGTGAACGCGGTGCACGCGTCGGGAGCGCTGTCCCGGCTCTGGAGCAGGCGCGGGCGCGGGTCGTCCTCCGACTGGGAGGAGTGACCCGGAAGGCAGTACTGAGGGGGGCGTCGCCGGCTGACGCGGGGACCGCCGCACCCCTGGCCGCCGGCCGGGGGCGGGACGACGGCGGTCCCCGCGTGGAACACGGTTCCGGCGCGAGGCCGGTCACGTGTCCATGACGTCCACAGGTCCGGGAGCCGCTCCGGATCTCCAGGACGCCGCCGTGGGGCCGGCCGGGGTGTCTGTCCGGCCCCCGCCGGCACTGACCACTGTGCAGGACGAGTGTTAAGCCGGTGCTGCGGGCGTGTGAACAGCCCGCAGCACCGCCGCGCGAACAGCGTCCCCGGTGTTACTTCGAACTGTTGGCGAGGAACGCCAGCAGGTCCTGGCGGCTCACCACCCCGGACGGCTTGCCCTCCACCAGTACGATCGCGGCGTCCGCCGAGCCCAGCACGGTCATCAGATCGGCGACCGGCTCGCCCGAGCCGACCTGCGGCAGCGGCTCGCTCATGTGCTTCTCCAGCGGGTCGCTCAGCGACGCGCTGCGCGTGTAGAGCGCGCCCAGCAGCTCCCGCTCGACGACCGAGCCGATGACCTCGGCGGCCATCACATCGGGATGCCCGGCCCCCGGCTTCACGATGGGCATCTGGGAGACGCCGTACTCCCGCAGCACCTCGATCGCCTCGCCGACCGTCTCCTCCGGGTGCATATGCACCAGGGTGGGGATGCCGCCGCCCTCCTTGTGGCGCAGCACATCGGCGACGCGCGCGGACGGACCGGAGTCCTCCAGGAAGCCGTAGTCCGCCATCCACTCATCGTTGAAGATCTTGGAGAGGTAGCCGCGACCGCTGTCCGGGAGCAGCACGACCACCACGTCGTCCGGTCCGAGGTGCTCGGCGACCCGCAGCGCGGCCACCACGGCCATCCCGCAGGAGCCGCCGACGAGCAGGCCCTCCTCCTTGGCCAGCCGGCGGGTCATCTGGAAGGAGTCCTTGTCGGAGACCGCGACGATTTCGTCCGTCACGGTCTGGTCGTACGCGGTGGGCCAGAAGTCCTCGCCGACGCCCTCGACCAGATACGGCCGGCCCGAGCCGCCGCTGTAGACCGAGCCCTCGGGGTCCGCGCCGATCACCTTCACCGCGCCGTCGCTGGCCTCCTTGAGGTAGCGCCCGGTCCCGGAGATGGTGCCGCCGGTGCCGACGCCCGCGACGAAGTGGGTGATCTTCCCCTCGGTCTGCTCCCAGAGCTCGGGACCGGTGGTCTCGTAGTGGGAGCGGGGGTTGTCAGGGTTGGAGTACTGGTCCGGCTTCCAGGCCCCGGGGGTCTCACGGACCAGCCGGTCGGAGACGTTGTAGTACGAGTCGGGGTGCTCGGGGTCCACGGCCGTGGGGCAGACGACGACCTCGGCGCCATAGGCCCGGAGGACATTGATCTTGTCGGTGGAAACCTTGTCCGGGCAGACGAAGACGCACTTGTAGCCCTTCTGCTGGGCCACGATCGCGAGGCCGACGCCCGTGTTGCCGCTGGTCGGCTCCACGATCGTGCCGCCCGGCTGGAGCGCTCCGCTCTCCTCGGCGGCCTCGATCATGCGCAGGGCGATGCGGTCCTTCACCGATCCGCCTGGATTGAAGTACTCGACCTTGGCCAGAACCGTCGCCTGAATGCCGGCGGTGACGCTGTTGAGCTTCACCAGGGGGGTGTTGCCGACCAGACTGATCATCGAGTCATGAATGCGCACAGTGTTTCTCCGGGGTCTCCGTAGTCAATGCGGCCAGAGTATGCGGACCGGCGCGGGATTGGGCGACGACCGCTACGGGGCAGTTAGCTCATGACTGGGGCACTCCGGTCAACGGGGCGACCGGCGAAAGGGCCGACCTGGCGGGACCGGCACGGGTCGGCGGCCGGCGAGGAGAGGAGGTCCGTACGGTGTCGAGAGCGAGAGTGGCACGGCGCATCGCGGCGGGCGCGGCCTACGGCGGCGGGGGCATCGGCCTGCTCGGAGCAGCCGCTGTGGGGGTGGTGCTCGCGGAGGTCCAGCTGGCGAAGCGCTCGGTGGGCGGGGGCGTCGCCCCGGTGCCGCCCCGGGGCGACGGTCTGTACGGGCTGGCCTTCGGGCACGCCGATCCGGTGCTGCTGGGGATGCTGGGGGACTCGACGGCCGCGGGCCAGGGGGTGCGGCGGGCGGGGCAGACGCCGGGCGCGCTGCTGGCGTCGGGGCTGGCGGCGGTGGCCGAGCGGCCGGTGGAGGTCTGCAATGTGGCGCTGCCGGGGGCGCAGTCCGACGATCTGGAGCGGCAGGTGTCGCTGCTGCTCGCGGACGCGTCCAGGATGCCGGACATCTGCGTGATCATGATCGGTGCCAACGATGTCACCCATCGGATGCCGCCGACGCAGTCGGTGCGCCATCTGTCGTCGGCGGTGCGCAGGCTGCGCATGGCGGGGGCCGAGGTGGTGGTGGGCACCTGCCCGGATCTGGGCACGATCGAGCCGGTGTACCAGCCGCTGAGATGGCTGGCGCGGAGGGTGTCGCGGCAGCTGGCGGCGGCGCAGACGATCGTGGCGGTGGAGGCGGGCGGGCGGACGGTGTCGCTGGGGGATCTGCTGGGGCCGGAGTTCGCGGCCAACCCCCGGGAGATGTTCGGGGCGGACAACTACCACCCGTCCGCGGAGGGGTACGCCACGGCGGCGATGGCGATGCTGCCGACGGTCTGCGCGGCGCTGGCGGTGTGGCCGGAGTCGGACCGGCCGGAGGCGGCCCGGGACGAGGGCGTACTGCCGGTGGCGCAGGCCGCCGCGACGGCGGCGAAGGAGGCGGGCACGGAGGTGACGGGGGCGCGGGCGCCCTGGGCGCTGCTGAAGCACCGGCGGCGCCGGCGGCTGCCGGACTCGGACTCCGCGGCTCCGCAGAACGCCGCCGAGGCCGCGCCACCGGGCTTCTCGGAGCCGACCCACCCGTAGCGGTGCGCTGTATCCGGCCATCTCTGCCGTCGCGGCCGTCTCCACCGCCTCCGCCGCATCGGGCTCCCCCGCGCCGGGAGCGACCGTGCCGGAAGCGGCCACGGGGAAAGCGGCCACGGGGAAAGTGAGCGCTCGCTTAGAATTGAGGTCCGCGTCACACCCGCCACCCCGTGACCCTGTCGCTACCTCCAGGTAACTTCCACCGAGTCAGCCCTCTCCCCTCATGGAGCCGTGATGCCCGAAGCCGTCATCGTTTCCACTGCCCGCTCCCCCATCGGCCGGGCCTTCAAGGGCTCTCTGAAGGAGCTGCGCGCCGACGACCTGACCGCGACCATCATTCAGGCCGCCCTGGCGAAGGTGCCCGAGCTCGACCCCCGGGACATCGACGATCTGATGCTCGGCTGCGGTCTGCCCGGCGGGGAGCAGGGGCATAACCTCGCCCGGATCGTCGCCGTGCAGATGGGGATGGACCAGCTGCCCGGCTGCACCGTCACCCGTTACTGCTCGTCGTCGCTCCAGACCTCCCGGATGGCGCTGCACGCCATCAAGGCCGGCGAGGGCGATGTCTTCATCTCGGCGGGCGTCGAGATGGTCTCCCGCTTCACCAAGGGGTCGTCGGACGGCCAGCCCGACACGCAGAACCCGCTCTTCGCCGAGGCCCAGGCCCGTACCGCCAAGGTCGCGGAGGACGGCGCCGACTCCTGGCACGATCCGCGCGAGGACGGGCTGCTGCCCGACGCCTATATCGCCATGGGGCAGACCGCCGAGAACCTCGCGCGGCTCAAGGGCGTCACCCGCCGCGAGATGGACGAGTTCGGCGTACGGTCGCAGAACCTCGCCGAGGAGGCCATCCGGAAGGGGTTCTGGGAGCGGGAGATCACCCCGGTCACCACCCCGGACGGCACCGTCGTCAGCAAGGACGACGGACCCCGCGCGGGCGTGACCCTGGAGGGCGTCGAAGGGCTCAAGCCCGTCTTCCGCCCCGATGGGCTGGTGACGGCGGGCAACTGCTGTCCGCTCAACGACGGCGCCGCCGCCCTGGTGATCATGAGCGATGTCAAGGCGCGCGAGCTCGGGCTGACCCCGCTCGCCCGGATCGTCTCCACCGGCGTCTCCGCGCTCTCCCCGGAGATCATGGGATACGGCCCGGTGGCGGCGTCCCAGCAGGCGCTGTCACGGGCCGGGCTGAGCGTCGGCGACATCGATCTGGTCGAGATCAACGAGGCGTTCGCCGCTCAGGTCATCCCCTCCTACCGGGACCTCGGCATCGACCTCGACAAGGTCAACGTCAACGGCGGCGCGATCGCGGTCGGCCACCCCTACGGCATGACCGGCGCGCGCATCACCACCACCCTGATCAACAGCCTCCAGTTCCATGACAAGCAGTTCGGGCTGGAGACGATGTGCGTGGGCGGCGGCCAGGGCATGGCCATGGTGATCGAGCGGCTCGGCTGAGTCGCAGCGGAGGGTAGGGGTCGGCTGAGGAACGAAGCCGGCACCTGCCCTCAGCGAAGGCGAAGCCGAACGCGACCGACGACACCACGCGGCTCGGCTGAGTCGCAGCGGAGGGTAGGGGTCGGCTGAGTCGCAGCCGCCCAGCCGAGCCCATAGCGGGTGACACGGCCGCTGCGCCGAGTCGTGACCGAAACTCCCCCAGGATGTGACCTACCTCCTGGGGGACTCCCATTTCCCCAGGTCAAACCCATCCACTGGTAAACACCGGGCCAAAAGTCCTGTCCGTTTCATGACGTAATGCACTGCCAGGGCGAGCGCGCTCCCCGCAAGCTGAGGTAGGAAGTCGGGGGTGTCGAACAATTCCGGGAGTACGTCAGTGAGCGCCATGTCTGTTGCCCTGCTGCTGACCACCGCCGCCGCCACGGTCGTGGGCGCCGCCGCCCTGCACGCCGCCCATGGGCTCCGTAAGCAGGTCACAGCCCTGCGCACCGAGCTGGCCGCCGCGAGCGACACCGCCACCGGACTGGTCGCCGCCGTTCCGCAGGCCCGTCCCGCCCCCGCCGCCGAGATACGCGCCGCCGTCGCCGAGGCCCTCGCCGAGGAGCGTGAGCGCGAGCTCGCCGAGGCGCGGGCCTTCTGGGCCGCGCAGGAGAGCCGCGATGCCGCGGACGCGCCCGCCCTGCTGGGCGGCGACACCCCGTCGGCCGGCGGCGGTCTGGGCACGCCCGGTGAGGAGCTGCCCTTCTTCGTGCCGCGCCAGAGCGATTTCGCCGGGCTGGAGGCCATGGATCCGGACGTGGTCGAGGTGTTCGACGAGCCGGCCGGCTTCGCCGATGCCGCCGATGTCGCCGAGGACTCCCCCGAGCTCGCCGCCGCCCGCCGCAGGCACCCCTCGCACCCGGACTTCGTCCCCGTGCAGACCCCGCTGATCACCGACCATGAGCGGACGGTCGCCCGGCTGGAGGAGCTGGCCGCCGCGCGTACCGAGCTCGCCGATGTGCGCCCCGGTCCGCTGGGCACCCTCGACGTCTATGTCTTCGCCGACGGCACGACGCTGTGCATGACCCCGGGCCACCGGGAGACCGCCGAGCGGCTCGCCGAGGCCCTGCGCTCCGGTGATGTACCCGTACTGCTGGGGGGCTCCGGGATCTCGGGAGCGTACGCGCTGACGTTCGTCTGCGGTGAGGACACCGTCTACATCCTCGCGGACCGCGTCATCGCCTCGCTCTGACGACGTTCCCCGAGGGCCCGAGGGCCCGCTGGCCCTGAGCACCCGGAAGCCCGGCCTCCAGGCCGCCGTCTACAGCCCGGCCCGCTCCCTCGCCGCCCGCACCAGTTCCGCGGCCTCGTCCACTTCCGCAGCCCCCCGGGACGGGGCCGTCCTCAGTGCTTCGGCCAAATCCGCAGCGGCCACCGTCAGCTGGTCCGCGACCGCGAACACCCCGGCGTCCGGCATGATCCTCGGGGGCGTGCCGGGGCTCTCCACCCCCTGGGCACGCCGTGCCAACTCCCTGGCCAGCTCCAGTGCCTCCGCCGCCGCGCCCCGCTGGAGACGGCTCTGCGGTGCGGCCCGCAGCCGGTCGGCGAATCGTTCCACAGCGGCGGTCAGGCCGGTCGTATCAAGCACATCGCGACCCTACGCGCATCTCCGGCAGTGTTGCCAATACGCGAACGCTCAGGCACGGTGTCGGAAAGGAGCACACGCGCAACGCGTCCGGAGGCGCCGATGTCCCCAGTCTTCTCCGAAGAGACCCATCGAAATCTGCTCTCCCGAATCCCCCAATGCACCGGTCGTGAAGTCTCCGACTGGCTTCGCACCGTCGAGGATGGCCCGTCTCTCTTCCGTTTCGAGGAGAAGGTCAGCTGGCTCCGGGGCGAACACCATCTGTCGTATGGACACGCCAAGGCGATCATCCACGAGTACGACCTGAGGCGCGCGGCCCGCAAGCTGCTGTAGACCGCGGGCACGCCGAGACGCCGAAGGGCCCGTGGGCGGATCGCCCACGGGCCCTTCGTCAGCTGTTCGCCGCTACCGCTAGTCGTCCCCCTGGAGGATCGACACCAGGCGCAGCATCTCCAGGTAGATCCAGACCAGGGTGAGGGTCAGACCGAAGGCCGCGAGCCAGGACTCCTCGCGCGGAGCGCCGTAGGTGAGACCGTCCTCGACCTGCTTGAAGTCCAGGGCGAGGAAGCAGGCGCCGAGGATGACGCCGATCACACCGAAGAGGATGCCGAGGGCGCCGCTGCGGAAGCCGAGACCGTCGCCGCCGCCGAAGACGGCGAAGAGCAGGTTGACCGCCATCAGCAGGACGAAGCCGAGCGCAGCCGCCATGACGAAGCCGTAGAAGCGGCGGTTGACGCGGATCCAGCGCATTTTGTACGCGATGAGCACACCGGCGAAGACGGCCATGGTGCCGAGGACCGCCTGCGGGACCACGCCCGCGCTGATGTAGGTGCTGACCGCGCTGGAGATCACCCCGAGGAAGACGCCCTCGAAGGCCGCGTACGCCAGGATGAGCGCCGGGACCGGCTTGCTCTTGAACGCCTGGATGAGCGACAGGACCATGGCCACCAGGGCCGCGCCGATCGCGATGCCGTAGGACTTGCCGATGTTGTCGGAGTCGACGGGCAGCAGGAACCAGGAGAGCACGGCCGTGAGGACGACGGTGCCGAGCGTCATCGCGGTGCGCGAGACGACGTCGTCGATCGTCATCACATTGCTGGGTGCGGGCGCTTCGGGGCCCGCTCCGACCTGGGTGTCGGCCGGCGCGTACGGGTTGGTCGCGTACGGGTTGGCGGTGCCCTGCGCGTACGGGTTACCTGCGACGGGGCCCCCGGCCTGCGGCTGCGCGTTGAAGCCCGCATAGCCGTTGTCGCGGCTGAACCCCCGTCGCGAGAAGACCGGGTTACTGCTCCTCATCTCACTCCTCCATAGCCGCCGAGCGCGGCCTTGCGTCAAGAGTAATGCGGCAGCAAAGGAAGAACCCTAGTGCTGGGGGAGGATCTTTCCGGATCGTGACACTCCCGAAAGGCGGCGGCACGCCGGACATGGACCGGTGATCACCGGCCCGGCGGCCTCCCGCGACCGTCCGGCGGATGGAGTGCAGAGGGAGCGCGGAGGGAGTGCGGAGACCGGGTGGCGGTCCGGTGGAGAAGCGGGGCATGAAGGGGTTGCCGGGCGGTCCATGGTGCGACCATGACCCCCGACAGCAGTCAAGGATTCAACTACTCTCGGTGGGACTCACCGTCACGGCCCGTAGTGACTACGTGCCCGGAGCCGGACTCGAACCGGCACGGCCATGAAGGCCAGCGAGGTTTAAGCTCGCCGTGTCTGCATTCCACCATCCGGGCCAGGTGCGTGGCTCCGCGTAAGCACTTGAGCCTATCCGGGGAGATCAACACGCCAGTCGGCCCTTGGCCCGATCTTGTCTTATTTTATTGCCGCTTGAGGGAGCGTCAGCCCAGGTGACAGGAGATAGACGGGACCTGTCGCCGACCTGCCGAGACCGTGGTCCCACCATGTGATTGACGGAAACTCATCGCACCGGCCCCCGCGGCGCCCCCGCCGGACCTGCACCGGGTCCGCGTCAGGGCTCTACCCGGCCCGGATCAGGGCTAGCGAAGCCGCACAGGACCCACACGTAATCCCCTGGCGACCACCGCACTCAGCGTCACGGCACCCGTCGCCACCATCCGTCACTCCCACCCGGCGACCCCTCGCGGACCGCTCCGGACCGTCACCAGGGCATCTCCCCTCCCGCCCCCGTCTCTCAGGGACGCCGTCATACCAAAGGAGGATGATCGGCCCGGCCGGTCCGACCAGAGAGGGCCCCGGGAACGGGTACCCGGGCTGACGATCCGTTCATATGCGGCGGAGAGGATGGAACACGTCCCCGAAGCTTCATCGTGAACAGGAGTGCCCCCTCGTGACCACCACGCCCCTCGCACACCGCGCCACCGCCGTGGCCGCCCGCGCCACGGACCTTTCCAAGGTGTACGGAGAGGGCGAGACCCAGGTGGTCGCCCTCGACCGGGTCACCGTCGACTTCCGGCAGGCCGAGTTCACCGCGATCATGGGACCGTCCGGTTCCGGCAAGTCGACGCTGATGCACTGCGTCGCCGGGCTCGACACCTTCAGCTCCGGCTCCGCGCGCATCGGCGACACCGAGCTCGGCTCGCTGAAGGACAAGCAGCTCACCCAGCTCCGCCGGGACAAGATCGGCTTCATCTTCCAGGCGTTCAATCTGCTCCCCACGCTCACCGCGCTGGAGAACATCACGCTCCCGATGGACATCGCGGGCCGTAAGCCCGACAAGCAGTGGCTGAACACCGTCATCGAGATGATCGGCCTCTCCGGGCGGCTCTCCCACCGCCCCGCCCAGCTCTCCGGCGGCCAGCAGCAGCGCGTCGCCGTCGCCCGCGCCCTCGCCTCCCAGCCCGAGATCATCTTCGGTGACGAGCCCACCGGAAACCTGGACTCGCGCTCCGGCGCCGAGGTCCTCGGCTTCCTCCGCAACTCCGTGCGCGAGCTCGGCCAGACCGTGGTGATGGTCACCCACGACCCGGTCGCCGCCTCCTACGCCGACCGGGTGATCTTCCTGGCGGACGGACGCATCGTCAACGAGATGGCGCACCCCACCGCGGAGCGCGTCCTCGACCAGATGAAGGCATTCGACGCCAAGGGCCGGACCAGCTGACCCACGCCGCCCAGCAGAACTCCGGCTCTCACTCCAGGACTGACTGACATGTTCCGTACCGCCCTGCGCAATGTGCTCGCGCACAAAGCCAGGCTGCTGATGACCGTTCTCGCCGTGATGCTCGGCGTGGCCTTCGTCTCCGGCACCCTGGTCTTCACCGACACCCTCGGCAACGCCTTCCGCAACCAGTCGGCCAAGGGTTACGACAAGGTGGCCGTCGCCGTCGAAGGCCCCCACAGCAACATCGGCAACGCCGCCCCCATCGGCATCCCGGTCACCACTCTGGAGAAGATCCAGGACCTGGACGGGGTCGCCGAGGCCACCGGACGGGTCTCCGGGTTCGCCGGGGTCGCCGACCAGAAGGGCAAGCTGATCGGCGCGGGCTGGGCCAACCGCGGCGGAAACCACTTCCCCGGCCAGAACGGCGAGGACGAGGCGTACGACTTCGCCCGGGGCGCGGCCCCGGCGAAGAACGGCCAGGTCGCCCTCGACAAGGCCACCGCCGACAAGGGCGACTACCGCGTCGGCGACACCGTACGGGTCGCGACCACCGGACCGGTGAAGGAGTACGCCCTCTCCGGCGTCTTCACCACCGAGGACGGCGCGGTGAACGCGGGCGGCAGCCTGGTGCTGTTCGACACCGCCGAGGCGCAGCGGCTCTACGCCAAGCCCGGCGTCTTCCACGACATCAACGTCTCCGCCAAGAGCGGCTTCTCCGACGAGAAGCTCCTCGCCTCCGTCAAGCCCCTGCTCCCGAAGGACGCCGACGCCCAGACCGGTGCGGCCCTCGCCGACCAGGAGGCCAAGGACATCAAGCAGGGGATGACCAACCTCAACACGATGCTGCTCGCCTTCGCGGCCATCGCCCTCTTCGTGGGCGTCTTCCTGATCGCCAACACCTTCACCATGCTGGTCGCCCAGCGCACCAGGGAGCTGGCGCTGCTCCGCGCCGTCGGCGCCTCCCGCCGTCAGGTCAAGCGCTCGGTCGTGCTGGAAGCGCTGCTGGTCGGCGCCATCGCCTCCGTCGTCGGCTTCGTCCTCGGCCTCGGGCTCGCGGTCGGGCTGCGCAGCGCCATGAGCGCCTTCGAGGTCCAGATCCCCGCGGGACCGCTGGTCGTCTCCCCCCTCGCCGTGTTCGCCGCCCTCGCGGTCGGCATCCTGATCACCGTGCTCGCCGCCTGGCTGCCCGCCCGCCGGGCCGCGAAGATCGCCCCTGTCGCCGCGATGAGCAGTGTGCACGCGGCGGCGACCAGCAAGTCGCTGGTGGTGCGGAACTCCATCGGCGGCGTTCTCACCCTGGCCGGCGTCGTGGCCGTCTTCGCGGGCGCCGCGAGCGGCGGCGGGAACGGCCGGATGATGATCGGTGCGGGCGCGTTCCTCGCCCTGCTCGGCGTCATGGTGCTGATCCCGCTGCTCTCCCGCCCGGTGATCGCGCTGGCGCGACCGCTGCTGAACCGGCTGTTCGGGGTCGCGGGCAAGCTCGCCGGCCAGAACGCGGTCCGCAACCCGCGGCGTACCGGAGCCACCGCGTCGGCGCTGGCGATCGGGCTCACCCTGGTCACCGGGCTCACGGTGATCGGTGTGACGGTCGGCCAGGCCATCGACAAGTCGACCACCAGCAATGTGCGCGCCGACTATCTGGTGACCATGGCCAGCGGCGACGCCGTGGACAGCTCCGCGGTCACCGCGCTGGAGAAGGCGAAGGGCGCCGTCGGGGTCTCCCCGCAGCAGGCGCTGATGTTCAAGGTCGAGGGCGACTACACCTCCGCCTCCGCCGTCAGCGCCCAGGACATGGAGAAGGTCTTCAACCTGAAGACCGTCACCGGATCGCTGGACACCCTCGCCGACGGCGGGCTCGCGGTCGCGGAGAAGACCGCCGAGTCCAACGGCTGGCAGGCCGGTGACACCGTCACGGTGGCCTTCGAGAAGGACGGCCGCGCCACGGAGAAGAAGAAGCTCACCATCGGCGCCGTCTTCGAGGACAACGAGATGGTCTCGTCGTACGTCCTCGCGACGGACCTGGTCGCCCCGTACTACGAGAAGCCCGACATCCGCGAAGTCTGGGTCAAGATGGACGGCGGCGAGACCGCCGCCAACGAGCAGGCCCTGGTGGACGCCCTCGGCGACAACCCCGCCATGAACATCATGGACAAGCAGGACATCCGCAATATGTTCGGCGGACTGATCAACACCATGCTGAACATCATGTACGGCCTGCTGGGCATGGCCCTGATCATCGCGATCCTCGGGGTGGTCAACACCCTGGCGATGTCCGTCTTCGAGCGTCAGCAGGAGATCGGCATGCTGCGGGCGATCGGACTGGACCGGGCCCGGGTCAAGCGCATGATCCGCCTGGAGGCGGTGGTGATCTCGCTCTTCGGCGCGGTGATCGGCGTGGCCCTCGGCACCTTCCTGGCCTGGGCGATCGGCGAGACCCTCAGGGACAGCATCCCGAATTACGCGCTGGTCCTGCCCTACGGCCGGATCGCGATCTTCCTGCTGCTCGCCGGTCTGGTGGGCGTGCTGGCCGCCATGTGGCCGGCCCGCAGCGCCGCGCGGCTGAACATGCTGACGGCGATCAAGACCGAATAGCGGTACCGGGCGGATGCTGGAGCCTTCCGTCTGTTGTATCCGGTCCAGCCGGATACAGACGGCAGGCCCTTGGCCCCGCGGGTGAGAGTTACGGCTCTCACCCGCGGGGCCTTTTCACATCCCGGGGCCGGTCAGCTCCAGACCCGGGTGCGCAGCGGCAGCCCGGAGGCACCGCCGCGCGGGGTCTTCACGGCCAGCACCTGATTGACCCCGATCCGGCTCCGCTCGAAGGACACGGCCGATGCGGCCATGTACAGCCGCCAGACCCTGGCCCGTCCGGGCGAGGTCAGCCGGACGGCCCGCGCCCAGCCGGCCTCCAGATTGGCCACCCAGCGGCGCAGGGTGAGGGCGTAGTGCTCACGGATGGACTCCACGTCCCGGACCTCGAAGCCCGCCTGCTCCAAGGTGGAGACGGTGCTGCCGAGGGGGGAGAGCTCCCCGTCCGGGAAGACATAGCGGTCGATGAACTCGTCCACCCGGTAGGCGGCCTCGTTCTCCTCGGGGCGGCGGGCGATCTGGTGGTTGAGCAGCCGCCCGCCGGGCTTGAGCAGCCCGTGCAGCCGTCGCGCGTACTCCAGATAGCGGGTCGCTCCGACATGTTCGGCCATGCCGATGGAGGAGATGGCGTCGTAGGGACCGTCCCTGACGTCCCGGTAGTCCTGAACCCGGATCTCGATCCGGTCGGTGAGCCCGGCCTCCGCGATCCGTTTACGGGCGTAGGCGGCCTGCTCGCGGGAGAGGGTCACGCCGGTGACCCGTACGCCGTACTCGCCGGCCGCGTGCATGGCCAGGGAGCCCCAGCCGCAGCCGACGTCCAGCAGCCGCTGATCCGCGGTGAGGCCGAGTTTGCGGCAGACCAGGTCGAGTTTGGCCCGCTGGGCCTTCTCCAGGGTGACCGCGCCCCCGGGGGCGCCGGCGTCGTCCCAGTAGGCGCAGGAGTAGACCATGGACGGGCCGAGGACGATCTCGTAGAACGGATTGCCCACGTCGTAGTGGTGGCTGATGGCCTGTCGGTCGCGCCGCCTGGTGTGCAGCGGGCCGGTGCGGCGGCGGATCTCCTCGACGGGCGGGGGCGGGGGCGGCAGCGGGCCGCCCAGGGCGGCGAGGGAGCGCAGGGCCGAGCGCACGCCCGGGTCACGCGGCGAGGGCCGCTGCGCCTGCCGCTCCCATACGAAGCCGGAGAGCCGGTCCAGGGCGGTGTAGAGGTCGCCGTCGACGTCGATCTCCCCGGCGACCCAGGCACGGGCGAGCCCGAGCTCACCGGGCCGCCACAGCAGCCGCCGCAGCGCGCGCCGGTGGCGTACGACCAGCACCGGACCGTCCGGTGGTCCGGACTCCGATCCGTCCCAGGCCCGCACACGGAGCGGGAAGGGGGATCTGAGCAGTTCTTCGGCGAAGGTCGTCAACCGCGGTGCGGCATCTGACATGGCGCATACCTCCGTGGTGGTCTCGCGCGTACGGATCCGGTGTCCCGGTGTCCCGGTGTCCCGGTGTCCCGGTAACAAGTCGAGCACTGTGGGTGCTTCCCCCAGCGTCGCTCTCCCGCACGGTTTACGACACCACCCCCCTCGCACGGCGGCCATGGCACACCCGGACGGGGCCGGAAGTCCGGCGGCCCGCGCCCGGGTACGCCGAAGGGCCGCCCGCACCACGGATGGCGGACGGCCCTTCGTCGTTCACGGCCGGGTCAGGAGGCCTTCGCCCGCTCCGGAGCCGGAGCGGCTACGGCCGGGGCGGGGCTCGGCTTGGCCGCCTCGTAGAACTCCTCGCGCGGGGACTCGATCGCGCCCAGCGAGACCACCTCGCGCTTGAGGAACATCTGGAGGGTCCAGTCCGCGAAGACCCGGATCTTCCGGTTCCAGGTCGGCATGGCCATACCGTGGTAGCCACGGTGCATGTACCACGCCAGCCGCCCGCGCAGCTTGATCTTCATCTTGCCCATGACGATCATCGCGACGCCCTTGTGCATCCCGAGACCGGCGACCGCACCCTTGTTGGAGTGGCTGTACTCCTTCTGCGGGAAGCCCCGCATACCGGAGATCAGGTTGTCGCCGAGGGCCTTGGCCTGACGCAGCGCGTGCTGGGCGTTCGGCGGGCACCAGGCGTTCTCGACGCCGGCCTTGCGCGCGGCCAGATCCGGGACCTGGGCGTTGTCGCCCGCGGCCCAGATGTAGTCGGTGCCCTGCACCTGGAGCGTGGCGGCGGTGTCGACATGGCCGCGGGGGCCGAGCGGCAGGCCGTAGCGGGCCAGCGCCGGGTTCGGCTTCACACCGGCGGTCCACACGATCGTGCTGGAGTCGACCTCCAGCCCGTTCTTCAGCACGACATGGCCGTCCACACAGGAGTCCATCGACGTGGAGAGGTAGATCTCGACGCCACGGCCCTCCAGGTGCTCCTTGCCGTACTGGCCGAGCTTCGGACCGACCTCGGGAAGGATCTTGTCGGCGGCGTCGACCAGGATGAAGCGCATGTCCTCGCGCTTCACATTGGAGTAGTACTTGGCAGCGTCCCGCGCCAGGTCCTCCACCTCGCCCACGGTCTCCGCGCCCGCGAAGCCGCCGCCCACGAAGACGAAGGTCAGCGCCTTGCGGCGGACTTCCTCATCGGTGGTGGAGTCGGCCTTGTCGAGCTGTTCGAGCACATGGTTGCGCAGGCCGATGGCCTCTTCGATGCCCTTCATGCCGATGCCCTGCTCAGCGAGCCCGGGGATCGGGAAGGTCCGGGAGATCGCGCCCAGCGCGACCACCAGATAGTCGAAGGGAAGCTCGTACGCCTCGCCGACCAGCGGGGCGACGGTGGCGACCTTGCGGTCCTGGTCGATGGTGGTCACTCGGCCGGTGAGCACCTCCGCCTTCGGCAGCACGCGTCGCAGCGGGACGACGACGTGCCGGGGCGAGATGCTGCCGGCGGCTGCTTCGGGCAGGAAGGGCTGGTACGTCATGTACGAGCGCGGGTCGACGACCGTGACGGTCGCTTCGCCGTACCGCATCTTCTTCAGAATGCGGCGCGCCGCGTACAGGCCTACGTACCCACCGCCTACTACGAGGATCCTGGGACGCTCCGTGGTGCTCATGCCATCGAGTATCCACCCCCCTGGTAGGGGGTGCTCGTGAGCCCCTTCACAAGAACGGGGGTGACCCCTGCTACACTACGCGGCTTCCGTGACCAGGATCATGTCTCCGCCAAGGAACCAAACCCCCGGCCGAAACCTGGTACACCCCCCGTGAGCTGGCACTTAGGCGTTGCTTACAAGTGGACCACTCGCCCCGCTCAGCCGCCTGAAGCGATCCGAGGGCCATCCGGCCCCCGGATCGGGGGGCCGGATGGCCCTCAGGAGCGGGGCTTTCGGCCTCTCACCGCCCCCATCAGGGGCCTTTTCCTTGTGAAGAACTTCACGAACTTGTTCAGCCGGTCATCGACCAGGCGATCCCGTCAAGGATGTCGTGCTCGCTCACGACGACTTCGGAGACTCCGATCCGCTCCATGACGCCCAGCAGCACCAGGGCCCCGGAGACGATGACATCGGCCCGCCCGGGGTGCATCACCGGGATGGCCAGCCGCTCCTCATGGGTGGCCTCCGCGAGGGTGCGCACGATCTCCGCGACCCGCTCCCGGGAGATCCGCGCGTGGTGGATCCGCCCGGAGTCGTACGCGTCCAGATCCAGCGCGATCCCGGCGACGGTGGTCACCGATCCCGCCAGCCCCACCAGGGTGCGGGCGTCCCGCAGCGGGACGGTCCGCTCGGCGAGGTCGAGCGCGGCCTCCACATCGGCGCGGACGGCGGCGAGCTCGGCCGCGGTCGGCGGATCGTTGCGGACATGCCGCTCGGTCAGCCGTACACAGCCGATGTCCACCGAGCGGGCCGCCTCGACATGCTCACGCCCGACGACGAACTCGGTCGAGCCGCCGCCGATGTCCACCACCAGCCGCTCCTCATGGCCGGGCAGCTCCCGGGTGGCCCCGGTGAAGGAGAACTCGGCCTCCTGCTCACCGCTGATCACCTCGGGCTCGACGCCGAGGATGTCGAGGACGCCCGCCGTGAACTCGGCGCGGTTCTCCGCGTCCCGGGAGGCAGAAGTGGCGACGAAGCGGATCCGCTCGACACCGTGCTCCTTGATGGCGGCGGCGTACTCGCGGCAGGCCGCGAAGGTGCGCTCCAGCGCCTCGGGGGCGAGCCGGCCAGTGCGGTCGACGCCCTGGCCGAGGCGGACGATGGTCATCCGGCGGTCGAGGTCGACGAGGGTCCCGGTCACCGGGTCGGCGTCGGCCACGAGCAGCCGGATGGAGTTGGTACCGCAGTCGATGGCGGCGACCCGGGTCATGCGTGCTCCTTCTTGGCCCTGGGGTTCTTGGCCCGGAGGGGGAGAGATCAGGCTTCGGCGGGCTCGCACGGGGTGACGCAAGGACCCTTGCGCCACCACTCGGGCAGCATCGCGATGGCCTCGTCCCCGAGCGGATTCACCCCGGGGCCCGCCGCCAGCGAGTGTCCGACCAGGACATGCAGACACTTCACCCGGTCCGGCATCCCACCGGCGCTCGGGAAGCCCTGGAGCACCTCGATCTCGTCGCGGCGCGCGATGTAGTCCTCATGCGCCGCCCGGTAGGCAGCCGCCAGCTCGGGGTCCGCCGCCAGCCGCTCCGACATCTCCTTCATCACCCCGTTCGCCTCCAGGGTGCCGATCGCCGACGCGGCCTTCGGGCAGGTCAGGTAGTACAGCGTCGGGAAGGGGGTCCCGTCGGGCAGCCGGGGCGCGGTCTCGACGACATCCGGCAGACCGCACGGACAGCGGTGCGCGATCGCGCGAAGTCCGCGCGGCGGACGGCCGAGCTGCTCCTTGAACGCCGCGATGTCCGCGTCGGTCGGCTCGGTCGGTTCGGTGTGGGGAGGAGGGGTTTCCATGCCTGCCTTGGCTCTAACGGTTCTGCGGTTCTACGGGGAGGTTCCATGGTGCGGGGGGGGCGTGGTTATACGGTCCCACAGACATACGAGCGTACGACTCAGCCGCGGTCCGCGCTGTCCACGCCGTCCCACACATTCGAGTACCAGGGACGGCCCGGGCCGTCCTCGGCACGCCGCCGCTCGGCGGCCTCGGGGTCGATCATCGTGTATCCGGTCTCCCCCGGCAGCACATAGTGCAGATGCTCCCGGGCCAGCCGCCGGATGTACATATCGTCCTGGAGCCGGGCCTTCTCGTCCCGCAGGCGTTCGACCTGCCGTCCGGCCTCGGCCATCCGCTCCCGCTGCTCGGCCATCTCGCCGCGCTGGGAGACGTACTGCCGCATGGGGTACGCGATGGCGACCACCAGGGAGCAGACGATGAGCGCGAGAAAGGCCGCCCGGCCGGTGAGCCGGGAGCGGCGGGCCTGGCGACGGGTCTGGGAGCGGTAGACGCGGGCGGCGGTCTGCTCGCCGAGCAGCCGCAGCCTGGTCGCGGTGGAGAACCGGTCGCGGTCCTTCCCGGCCATGTCGTCCGCCTCCCCCGCGCCTCGCGCGGTCCCGATGCACCTGCGTCGATGCACCTACGTCTACGTCCCCGGACACGGTACGGGACCGCGGCCGGGGACGTGCGTACGACGGGCTGAGCCCCGGCGACCGGCCGACAGCCGGTCGCCGACAGCCGGTCACTGGGGGCCGGTCGCCGGGGGCCCGTGGCGGGACGGGCCCCGCGGGGTGTCAGCCCTTGAAGCGGGGGAAGGCGCTCCGGCCGGCGTACACCGCGGCGTCGTCGAGGATCTCCTCGATGCGCAGCAGCTGGTTGTACTTGGCGACGCGCTCCGAGCGGGCCGGGGCGCCGGTCTTGATCTGGCCGCAGTTGGTGGCCACGGCCAGGTCGGCGATGGTGACGTCCTCGGTCTCGCCCGAGCGGTGCGACATCATGCACTTGAAGCCGTTGCGCTGGGCCAGCTCCACGGCGTCCAGGGTCTCGGTCAGCGAGCCGATCTGGTTGACCTTGACGAGCAGGGCGTTGGCGGCGCTGTCCTCGATGCCGCGGGCCAGCCGCTCCGGGTTGGTGACGAAGAGGTCGTCGCCGACGATCTGGACCTTGGCGCCCAGCTTGTCGGTGAGAACCTTCCAGCCGGCCCAGTCGTCCTCGAAGAGCGGGTCCTCGATGGAGACCAGCGGGTAGGCCGCGACCAGTTCCTCGTAGTACTCGGTCATCTCGGCGGCGGAGCGGGACTTGCCCTCGAACTCGTAGACGCCGTCCTTGTAGAACTCGGAGGCGGCGACGTCGAGCGCGAGCGCGATGTCCTTGCCGGGGGCGTAGCCGGCTTCCTTGATCGCTTCAAGGATCAGGTCCAGCGCGGCGCGGTTGGAGTCGAGGTTGGGCGCGAAGCCGCCCTCGTCGCCGAGGCCGGTGGACAGGCCCTTCTGCTTCAGGACCTTCTTCAGGGTGTGGTAGACCTCGGTGCCCCAGCGCAGCGCCTCGGAGAAGGACTCCGCGCCGATCGGGGCGATCATGAACTCCTGGATGTCGACGTTGGAGTCCGCGTGGGATCCGCCGTTGAGGATGTTCATCATCGGAACGGGCAGCAGATGCGCGTTCGGGCCGCCCAGGTAGCGGAAGAGCGGCAGGTCGGAGGCCTCGGAGGCGGCGTGCGCCACAGCGAGGGAGACGCCGAGGATGGCGTTGGCGCCGAGCGAGGACTTGTCCGGGGTGGCGTCCAGGTCGAACATCGCCTGGTCGATCAGGCGCTGCTCGGTGGCGTCGTAGCCGACGAGCTCCGGACCGATCTGCTCGATGACGGCGAGGACGGCCTTCTCGACACCCTTGCCCTGGTAACGGTTGGGGTCACCGTCACGGAGCTCAAGGGCCTCGAAGGCACCGGTGGAGGCACCGGACGGAACAGCAGCACGACCGGTGCTGCCGTCGTCGAGGCCAACCTCGACCTCGACCGTGGGGTTGCCTCGGGAGTCCAGGATTTCCCGGGCTACGACGACGTCGATGGACGGCACGAGCATCTCCTTCTGGGATGTGACGCGTGAGGTGCAGGGTCTCATTGGCCTTGCGACAAGAGCCTAACCGGCGGGCGGGTGTCGCCCTGCGGATGCCCGCCCCCTGGGATGAAAAAGGGGGCGAACCGCGGCAGAAAGGGCAAGTGGCTGCATACCTACTCAGCGGTAATAGCTGACACCCCGGCCCGGCGCGTACGGGGGAAGCGCGCCGGGCCGGGGTGGGTCATAGGGCCCGAGGGGGCGGGGGTGGGGCCGGGGCCGGGGGGCCTGGGGTGGTTCCCGGAGTGCGGGTCGCCGTGGGCGGGGTGCTCCGGGGCTGGGGTCCGGGGGCCGCTCCGGGGCTGGGGCTGGGGCTGGGCGGTGGTGTGCTGGGGTCCGGGGGCCGC
>NZ_VCLA01000129.1 GCF_009600885.1 Streptomyces jumonjinensis | reverse complement strand
TTGTGGCCTGTGGCGGGGGTCTCCGGGGCGGGTCAGGGTGCCGGGCGGGCATGGGCTCGGCGGCGCGGATGGGCGCGGTCCGCGGTGCCGGGCAGGTGCGGTCCACGGCGCCCGGCAGGTGCGATCCACGGCGGCGGGCGGGCGCGGTCAGAGATGCCGGTGGACTGCCCGGGAGACGGCCTCGATGGTCTTCACGCCCTCGCTCATCGCCGCGTTGTCCTGGGTCAGCACGGAGATGGTGTAGTCACGGCCGTCACCGGCGAAGGCCCCGATGGAGTGGACCCGCCAGCCGTGCGCAGCACGCGGCAGCCAGCCGTTCTTCAGATGGGCGGTCGCGGTGGCCCCGGCGGGGGTGCCCCAGCGCTGGGCGGGGATCACCTGGCCCATCAGCTTCAGGGCGTAGGCGCGGGAGTCGTCGCTGAGCAGATCGTTCTTCGCGGTCAGCAGATCGAGGAGTCTGCCCTGATCGCGGGCGGTGATCTGGGTGAGGCCCCAGTAGCCGCCCGCGCCGGGGACGGTGTCGGTCATCCCGGCGGCCTTGAGGAAGCGCTCGATCCTGGCGCGGCCGAGCTGCTGCCAGAGGGCGGAGGTCGAGGCGTTGCTCGATGCGGTGATCATCGCGTGGGCGTGGGACTTCTCGCGCGAGGTCAGCTCGCGTCCCCGCTTCTGTGCGTCGAGGAGGAGCGCGCCGAGGACGGTGACCTTCACGACGCTGGCCGAGTCGTAGCGCCGGTCGGCGTTCACCTCGCAGGTGGTGCCGGTGGTGCGGTCATGGACGTAGACGGCGGTGGTGGAGCCGGCGGCGTCGACGGCTTCGAGAATGTCCCGGCCGAGTCGGTAGGCCAGCTCCACGTCCATGGAGGTACAGGCTACTTCGAGCGATTCCGGCGCGGCTGCCGCCGGGGCGGGCGGTAACAGCAACGGCGCGAGCGGAGCGGCGGCGAGCAGGACGGCGGCGGTGCGGTGGCGCAGCGGATGCGGCATCAGGCCCCCTCGGTAGGGGGTCCATTCACCCATCGGGCAGGTTTCAGCGCCGTCTCATCGCGCGCGGGGGCCGCTCCGCCCGGGGGTCAGGAGGTGAAGTCGTACTCCAGGATGTACGCGGAGGAGTCGAGGACCATGTCGTTGACTTCGACCGCCCATCCCTCGGCGGTGAAAGCGGTGCGGCAGATGAGGACCACCGGGGTGCCCGCCGACAGCGCGAGCCGGTCGGTCTCCTGCGGGGTGGGCATGCGCGAGCGGATCTCCTCGCGGAAGCGGACCGGACCGTGGCCGATCTCGCCGAGGCGGGCGTAGATGCCGCCGGGACCCGTGTCCGGTTCGGCGATCGCGGTACCGGACACCAGTGCGGCGTCGAGATAGGAAGTGGCCAGCATGACGGGCCGTCCGTCGAGCGCGAACCGCCGTCTGCGCACGCACGCGGACGCGCCCGCGGCGAGGCCGAGCACCCGCCCGATCGCCTCCGGCGGTTTCTCATCGGCGACCGTGACCGACTGGACCTCCAGGTCCCAGCCCTGGGCGTCCACCGCCCATACGGAGCGGCCCTCGCCCCACAGCCCTGCCGAGAGCCGCTGGACGCCGCGACGCCGGATCGGCCGGTACTCGCGCACGAAGACACCCGCGCCCTTTCTCGCCTCGACCAGCCCTTCCGTCTGGAGAACGCCGAGCGCCTGCCGGGCGGTCATCCGGGCGACGGCGTAGGCGGCCATCAGGTCGTTCTCGCCGGGCAGCCGGTCACCGGGGCCGTAACGGCCGTCCTCGATGGCGGCCTTCAGCTCGACAGCGATGCGCTGGTACTTGGGCTGTCGGCCGGTGCCCTGGCTTTCCATGTGGAGCCCCTCCCCGATCATCTCTAGACATCCTAGGCACTTCCCCCGCCCGGCATTCCCCGGCGACACACGGGCGATTCGAACATCTCTAGAGACGACTTGCGCTCCGCCGCGGATCACGCTTCACTCATGACATCTCTAGAGATGCGTCGGTCTGTACTGCGACCCTGCGGAGGCTTCCGTGTCCTTTTCCGACACCGTCGAGACCAGCTGGCAGTTCCCCCGGACCCCGCGCACCGCGGGATCTGCCCGTTCCCTGCTGCGGGAGCAGCTCGCCGCCTGGCGGATCACCGGCGACGCGGTCGACGCTGCGGAGCTGCTGCTCTCGGAGCTGGTCGCCAACGCCATACGGCACGCGAACGCCCCGGGTGGCGATGAGCTGGGCGTACGGCTCGCGTACGGCGACGGAATGCTCCGGGTGGAGGTCTCCGACACGGACAGCCGCCACCCCGAGCCCCGGGTGGCGGAAGCCGACGACGAGGGCGGCCGGGGGCTGTTCCTCGTCAGCGCCCTGTCGGAGCGCTGGGGATGCGACCCCCGGCGGCACGGAGCGGGGAAAACAGTCTGGGTGGAGCTCAAGACCCGCTAGCCCTGAGGGCACCGCATAGTGCGGGAAGGCGGCCCGCGCTGTCATGGCGGTTACTTCGGGTCGCGGTTGAACGTCGAGGTCGACCAGGAGTAGCCGAGTACCGC
>NZ_VCLA01000002.1 GCF_009600885.1 Streptomyces jumonjinensis | reverse complement strand
GAGTGCGCGTGGCGGAGGTGCCGGAGCCCGCCGGTGCGGCCGAGGGCGGGGGCGCGCTGGTGGTGCTGTCGGCGCCGCGGGCCGTCGCCGCCGAACTGGCCGCGGCGAGCGCGGCGTCCGGGCTGGCGGTGATCCTGTGCTGATCCGGCGGCGGGGAGCGAAGGCCGTGCCGCGGCCTGCCACTCGTACTGACGTACTCCCCCGTCACCTCTTCGCCGGTCCGGAGTGGACAGCGTGGCCACGCGTTGCCGTAGGTTGCGGAGCGTTTGACTCCGTCCCCCGTATTCGCGAAGAGAGGCTCCGTAGTGAGCGAGAAGAAGGTCAGCGTTCTGGAGGGCTTCAAGGCCTTCCTGATGCGCGGCAATGTGATCGACCTGGCTGTGGCCGTCGTCATCGGCGCGGCGTTCACCCAGGTGGTGAACTCGGTGGTGAAGGGCATCATCAACCCGCTGGTCGGCGCCTTCGGCACCCAGAATCTCGACTCCTACAGCTCCTGCCTCAAGGGCACCTGCAAGATGGTGAACGGCGAGGTCGACGGCATCAGAATCATGTGGGGGTCGGTGCTCGGGGCCATCCTGACCTTCCTGATCACGGCGGCGGTCGTCTACTTCCTGATGGTGCTGCCGATGTCCAAGTACCTGGCGCGCAAGGCGGCCCGGGACGCGGCGAAGGAAGGCGCCAAGGAGGTCGTGGAGCTGACCGAGCTGGAGGTGCTGAAGGAGATCCGGGACACCCTGCTGGCGCAGTCACGAGGCGGCTCGGGCACCGGCTCGGCTCCTGGCTCCGGCCCCGTGCCCGGCTCCGATCGGCCCTGAGGCACGGCGAAGCCCCGGGCCGGTCTGCGGGGGCCCGGAGGGGACTCATCGGGCCGTGGACGGTCCGGGCTCAGATGTGGTGGGGCGGCTTCTCATCGAGAAAGCGCGCCAAGTCATCGGCGCCGCCGCCCGGGGAAGGCCGCTCACCCCACCCTCGGTCCGTATCGTCCGAGGATTGCTGGTCCAGCGGATCGTCGAAGTCGATCCTCGGCTCGGGGGACCGCTGCCGGGAGTTCTTCGCGTCTCGCGGGCCGTGGGCGGGGGCGGTGCTCATACCTCAAGGGTACGACCCGCCCACCGGTCCGTCCCCGGCCGGAGCGCCCCGCGCCCACGCTGCGCTCCCCTCGGTCCCGTTCCGCCCCGGCATAAGCCGCACCCGTGGTACGTAAGGGACATGAGCGACAGGGCGATTGGTGTGACGCACGAAGAGGCGCGGAGCGGCGGGCGGCGTGACGCGCTGACGGATGTGGAAGGTCTGCGGGTGGGCCATGCCCGGGTGCCCGGCGAGGGCGCGCTGAGCGGCACCACCGTGGTGCTCGCGCCGGAGGGCGGAGCGGTCGCCGCCGTGGACGTACGCGGCGGTGGACCGGGCACCCGGGAGACCGATGCGCTCGATCCGCGCAATCTGGTGCAGCGGATCGACGCCGTCGTGCTGACCGGCGGCAGCGCCTATGGGCTGGACGCGGCGGGCGGCGTCATGGCCTGGCTGGAGGAGCGGGGCCGGGGAGTGCCGGTCGGCGGGCCCGGACAGGTGGTGCCCGTGGTGCCGGCGGCCTGTCTCTTCGATCTGGGGCGCGGCGGGGACTGGCGGGCCCGGCCCGACGCCTCGACCGGCCGGGCGGCGGTCGAGGACGCGGCGCGCGGAGAGGTGGGCGGCCCGGTGGCGACGGGCTCCGTCGGCGCGGGCACGGGAGCGGTCGTCGGCGGGCTCAAGGGCGGAGTGGGCACGGCCGGCGTCCATCTGGAGGGCTCGGGGATCACGGTCGCCGCCCTGGTGATCGTCAACGCGGTCGGCTCGGCGGTCGATCCGCTCACCGGGGTGCCGTACGGGAGCGGGGGGACCGTGCCCCGTCCCGCGCCCGAGGTGCACTCGGCGGCGGTGCGGCGGCTGGCCGAGGCGAGCGCGGCGCGCGCGGCGTGCGGGCCGTCCCCGCTGAACACCACACTCGCCGTCGTCGGGACCGACGCCGATCTCACCCGAGCGCAGGCGCAGAAGCTCGCGGGGACGGCGCACGACGGAATCGCTCGCGCCGTGCGCCCGGCCCATCTCCTCAACGACGGGGACACCGTCTTCACCCTCGCCACGGGCGCCGTGCCGCTGTCCGCCGGGAACCCGCTCGCTTTGAACGAAGTGCTGGCCGCGGGCGCGGACTTGGTGGCCAAGGCCATCGTGCAGGCCGTTCTCGCGGCCGGTGGAGTGAGCGGACCGGCCGGGGTCTTTCCCTCGTACCGGGAGCTGTACGACATCAACTGATCTACGAGATATGCCCGTTGAAGCGAACGGAGGAACTTCACAAAGACTTGCTTCGTTTTTCGCAACGACTGGACGCGCTGTCAGACCGAGGGGCTACTTTTAGCAATCAACGAGTTACTTGTGGCGACGGCCTGGAGACCCACTTTGAACGATCCGCATGAGACCACCGAGACACATCTTGAGCGGCTCCTGGGCCGGGCGCTCAACTCCTTCGATCTGCCCGACGCCACAGTGGACAGACTCGGCTCGGCGCTCGCCCATGCGAGCTCGCTGCACTCCTCGCACCACAGCGGCCCGCTGGACCGCGCGACCTACCGGCACGCGTATCTGCTGAGCGACGGCAGCTCGCTCGTGCTCTGGGAGCTGGTGCACAGCACCGGAGGCGAGAGCGCCGAGCAGCATGAGCTGTACACGGAGGAGTCGGAGGTGCGGCTCGCCGCCTCCCGGCTGCCCGCGGGCTTCCCGGGGTTCGCCGACCCCGGCGGGCCCGGTGGCGGCGGGCTCTTCCCGTTCCGCGCCTCCGGGTTCCCCGAAGGCCCCGACGCCGACCCGGCGGAGCGCGGACTGCCCGGCCCCATCGGCCTGGACGCGGGGCTCGACGCGGACTTCGCCCTGCTCGCCGCGTTGATGGCCACCCCTCCGGCCGAGCTCCCCCGGATGTATGTCCCGGACAATTCGGCGGACCACGCCCGCCGGGTGCTGCGCCGCGCGGAGAACGCGGACCGGCCGGGTGAGGAGACCGCCCAGCTGCTGCGGTCCGCCTTCGCCCACCACATCGCCCAGGTCTTCGCCCGGCACTGCCGGGTGGCGGGCAAGGACGCCGGATTCACCCTGTACGAGCACGCGTTTCTGCTGCTGGACGGCGTCGAGACCAGCCTCTGGGAGGTCGAGCACACCGCGACGCCGGACGGCCGTCATATGTGCGAGGTCTACAGCGCGGAGCACACCGCCCGCGAGGCCATGGAACTGCGCGCCCGAGTGCGCTGAGGCCCGGCGGGCGGCTCCCTCAGTGGAGCACCCCCGCCGGGCGTCGTCCCCGGGCCCACCGGAACCAGACAGAGTCGGGCTGGAACCGGAAGGCCGGACCGGATCAGGTCCGGCTGATCCGGTCCGGTCTCAGTGGGTCAGCGTCGGCTCCCGGTCGTTCACGGCCGCGTTCCCGTCAGCCGCCCCGTCCGAGTCAGTGCCAGCGCCCGCGTCCGCGCCTTCCAGATGCTGCTTGGGACGGGCGGGCAGCGCGAACATCAGCAGGAAGATGGCGCCGAGCACCGCCACCACCCACCACAGGGAGTTGCGGAACGCGTGAGAGAAGGCGTTCCCGATCATCTCCCGGATGAGCCCCTGCTCCATGGCGGAACCACCGGCGGCGCCGGCCGCGTCGCCCGCCGAGTGCTCCGAGAAGCCGTCGCCGATGGAGTCGTCCATCGAGCCGAAGAAGACCACCGAGACCAGCCCGAGGCCCAGCGCGGTACCGGTCTGCTGCACCGTGCTGATCAGCCCGGACGCCGAGCCCGCGTGCTCACGCGGCACCTCGGAGAGGATCGCGTCCGTCAGCGGGGCGACGATCAGCCCCATGCCCAGTCCCATCACCACCAGCGGCACGGCCATCTGCCAGGAGCCGATCCCGGTGCCGTAGCGGTCGGCCTCCCAGATGTAGAGCAGCATTCCCGCGACCATGGTCAGCGCACCCGCCTGAAGCACCTTCCGCCCGAAGCGCGGCACCAGCTTCTGCACGGACACCCCGGCCGCGACCGACACCGCGATGGAGAACGGCACGCCCGTCAGCCCCGCCCGCAGCGCGGACCAGCCCAGCCCGATCTGCATATAGAGCGTCCACACCAGGAAGAACACGCCCATGACGACGCCGAAGGTGAGCTGGACGGCGATACCGGCGGCGAAGCTCTTCACCCGGAACAGCGAGAGCTCGACCAGCGGGGAGCCGTCCTTGCGGGTCTTGTACCGCTCGTACGCCACGAACGCCGCGAGCACCAGCGGGCTCCCCGCCATGAGGAGATGACCCCAGAGCGGCCAGCCCAGCTCACGGCCGCGCGTCAGCGGGTAGATCAGCATCAGCAGCGCCGAGGTGACCAGGACCACGCCGACCAGGTCGAGCCGGAGCGCCTTGGGGGCGCGGGACTCGGTGATGTACATCCGGCCCAGGATCAGTCCGGCGATGCCCACCGGCAGATTGATGAGGAAGATCGGCCGCCATTCGAGCCCGAAGAGGTTCCACTCGGTCAGCAGCGCGCCGAGCAGCGGCCCGGAGACCGCCCCCAGCCCGACGACCGCGCCGAACAGGCCGAAGACCTTGCCGCGTTCATGGGCCGGGAAGGTGGTGTGGACGATCGCCAGCACCTGGGGCACCATCATCGCGGCCATCGCGCCCTGCAGGAGCCGGGAGGCGACCAGCATCTCCGCGCTCATGGCGAATCCGCAGAGGGCGGAGGCGAGGGTGAAGCCGGTGATGCCGATGAGGAAGAGCCGCTTGCGGCCGTAGATGTCGCCGAGCCGGCCACCCGTGATGAGCCCCGCCGCGAAGGCGAGCGCATAGCCCGCCGTGATCCACTGAATCGCCCCGAAGGAGGCGTCGAGATCGTTCTCGATGCTGGGGATCGCGATGTTCACGATGGTGACGTCGACGAGGTCCATGAAGGCGGCCGTCATCACGATGGCGAGGGCGATCCAGCGGCGGCGGTCGGCCGCCGCCCCGGCGTCCGCCGCCGCGCCCGGACTCGTGGGCTCGGCGGATTTCGTCGGTGGTTCGGGTATGGCGGATGGGTGGGTCTGTCGGCTCATGGGGAGAACAGTAGAAGGGGTGTAGGACAGATCGGGACCTAATTACGGGTGATGCTGGACGGCATGACGGACACTCCGGCACGACTCCTGAATCTGCTCTCGCTCCTCCAGACGCCCCGTGAGTGGCCGGGGAGCGAGCTCGCTCAGCGCCTCGATGTGAGCCCGCGGACGATCCGGCGCGATATCGACCGGCTGCGGGATCTGGGGTATCCGGTGGAGGCCACCAAAGGCGCGGTGGGCGGATACCGGCTGGTCGCGGGGGCCGCGATGCCCCCGCTGCTGCTCGACGACGAAGAGGCCGTCGCGATCGCCGTGGGGCTTCGGGCGGGGGCGGGCCATGCCATCGAGGGCATCGAGGAGGCGTCCGTACGGGCGCTGGCCAAGCTGGAGCAGGTGCTCCCCTCACGGCTGCGGCCGAGGGTGACCGCCCTCCAGTCGGCGACGGTCCCCCTGGCGCAGGGCGACGGCGCGATGATCGACCCCCGCACCCTGACCACGATCGCGGGCGCGGCGACCGGCCGGGAACGGCTGCGGTTCGGCTACCGGGCGAGGGACGGCGCCGAGAGCAGACGGCTGGTGGAGCCGTACCGTCTCGTGTCGACGGGCCGCCGGTGGTATCTGGTGGCGTACGACATGGAGCGGGAGGACTGGCGGACCTTCCGGGTGGACCGGGTGTCGGAGCCGTTCGCGACGGGCGCGCGGTTCGCCCCGAGGGAACTGCCGGTCAACAGCGCGGAGCAGCTCTTCGGCCACACCAGGTCCGCTCAGCAGGAGCATGAGGTGGATGTGACCTTCGATGCCCCGGCGGCCCTGGTGGCGGCCCAGCTGCCCCGGTCGCTGGGCACCCCGGCGCCCACGGGGGAGGCGAGCTGCCGGGTGCGGGCGCGGTCGACGGACTCACTGGAGTGGCTGGCCCTGCGGCTGTCGCTGGTGGACTGCGACTTCACCGTGGCGGGTCCGCCGCAGCTGGTGGCCCATATGAGGGAGCTGGGCGCGCGGCTGACCCGTTCGGCCGGCGGCTGAGGTTCCCGGCGCGGGTCCGGGCAGGAGCGCGGACCCGGGCACGAGCGCGCCGGAGTGCCCCGGACCGGTCGGGGCCCGGATAAGGAAAGGACCCCGAGGCCGGGGGGATGGCCTCGGGGTCCGGCTCTGGCCGTACCGCCCACGCAGAGGACGCGAACGGTACGGACGACAGGAGCGGGGAAGGGATCGGGGACAGGGACAGGGACGGGGACGGGGACGGGGACGGGGAACTCACCGGCGTCAGGCCGCCGCGTCGAAGCCCGTGTCCCTCGCCATCCGCTTCAGCTCCAGCAGCGCGTGCTTCTCGATCTGCCGGATGCGCTCCCGGGTCAGCCCATGCTCCTTGCCGACCTCCGTGAGGGTGCGCTCACGGCCGTCGACGATGCCGTACCGCATACGGATGATCGAGGCCGTGCGCTGGTCGAGCTTGCCGATGAGGTCCTCCAGACCCTCACTGCGCAGCAGGGTGAGCACCGACTGCTCCGGCGACACCGCCGAGGTGTCCTCCAGCAGATCGCCGAACTGGGTCTCGCCCGCGTCGTCCACCGCCATGTTCAGGCTGACGGGGTCACGCGCCCAGTCCAGGACGTCGATGACCCGCGCGGGGGTCGAGCCGAGCTCACCGGCGATCTCCGCGGGCTCGGGCTCCCGCCCGTTCTCACGGTTGAACTCGCGCTGCACCCGGCGTATCCGGCCCAGCTCCTCCACCAGGTGGACGGGGAGCCGGATGGTGCGGGACTGGTCGGCTATGGAGCGGGTGATCGCCTGTCGGATCCACCAGGTCGCATACGTCGAGAACTTGAAGCCCTTGGCGTAGTCGAACTTCTCGACCGCGCGCACCAGGCCCGCGTTCCCCTCCTGGATCAGGTCGAGCAGGGGCAGTCCGCTGCGCGGATAGCGGCGGGCCACCGCCACCACCAGTCGCAGATTGGACCGGATGAAGACGTCCTTGGCGCGCTCGCCCTCGGCCACCAGCGCTTCGAGCTCCTCACGGCCTGCGCCGCCCGCGTCGCTCTCGACTTCCTTGTCGAGGATCTGCCCGGCGTACACACCGGCCTCGATGATCTGGGACAGCTCGACCTCTTTGGCGGCGTCGAGCAGCGGCGTACGCGCTATCTCGTCGAGGTACATGCCGACCAGGTCGCGGTCGGCGATCTCTCCGCCCACCGCGCGAACACTGGCGGCCCGGCCGGGGGTCCTCTTGGTCTCGGACTGGCGACGGGCGACGGCACGGGTTGCCATGCGAGCTCCCTTGCTGAGTAGGTCGCGACACCCTCCCGGGTGCCCTGCATCCGATGGAAACAACGACTGGAATCCGGACAGAATTCCCACGCGACACTTCGATTTTTACGATCTTGCAGTACCCTGTCCGCCCACCAGTACATGACACCTGGCTAGGGACCCGGTAGAGGTGCAGGTCAGACCCGGCGCGGCGGCCGGTTCGACAGCCCTCGCGGCGCTCCGCCGCCACCGTGTCCGTGAGACGCCCCTCACATGCGACACCGCCGCCCCCTCCGCCGCCCTCTCCCCCGGGCGGCTCGGCCCACCAGCCGCTCTCTCCCTATTGAAGACGGTCCACACCGATTATTGGTTGCTCAGGATGTCCGAAATGCCGAATCCCGGCCGCCCGGGAGCCTGGGAGCGAGGACACGGCCGACCCCGGCAGCGCGGGCACGCCCGCCGGCTAGCCGAACTGCACGGAGCGCTTCGCCAGCCCCATCCAGAAGCCGTCGATCACGCTCCGCCCGCTCGCGAGCTCGCCCTCGGCCGCCCCCAGAGCGACGAAGAGCGGAGCGAAGTGCTCGGTGCGCGGATGGGCCAGCCGCCCGGCCGGTGACTTGTGCTCGAAGTCCAGCAGCGCGTCCACATCGCCCGCCGCGAGGGCACGCCGCCCCCAGTCGTCGAACTCCGACGACCAGCCGGGAATCCCGCTCTGGCGCAGCGCCGCCAGATTGTGGGTGAAGAAGCCGCTGCCGACGATCAGCACGCCCTCGTCCCGCAGCGGGGCCAGCCTGCGCCCGATCTCCATGAGCCGCGCCGGGTCGAGGGTGGGCAGGGAGATCTGGAGTACGGGGATGTCGGCTTCCGGGTACATCTCCACCAGCGGGACGTACGCGCCGTGGTCGAGTCCCCGGTCGGGGATGTCCTGTACGGGGGTTCCGGGGCCGCGCAGCACCTTCCGTACCGCCTCGGCGAGCTCCGGCGCACCGGGGGCCGGGTAGCGGACCGTGTAGTAGTGCTCCGGGAAGCCCCAGAAGTCGTAGACGAGCGGCATGGTCCGGGTGGCGCCGAGGGCCAGCGGGGCCTCCTCCCAGTGGGCGGAGACCATCAGGATCGCCTTGGGGCGCGGCAGCCGCGCGGACCACGCGGCGAGTTCGCCCGGCCAGAGGGGGTCGTCGGCGAGCGGCGGGGCGCCGTGCGAGAGGTAGAGGGCGGGCATCCGCCCCGGGGCCGGAGACCGGGTGCCTGCGGGGGTGGCGGTCATGGCTCCTCCTCCATCAACTTCTACTTGAAACTTCAAGCTACACCCCAGAGTAAACCCACATAGTTCAACTTTCAAGGAGCGGTCGTACAGTGGGAGGTATGACAACGGCACTCCCCGGCGGGGACGAGCACGCGCCACGCTGGCTCACCGATGACGAACAGCGCGTCTGGCGCGCGTATCTCCACGCCACCACGCTCTTCGAGGACCATCTCGACCGCCAGCTCCAGCGTGACGCCGGGATGCCGCATATCTACTACGGGCTGCTGGTCCAGCTCTCCCAGGCCCCGCACCACAGCAAGCGGATGACCGAGCTGGCCATCGACGCCAAGATCACCCGCTCCCGGCTCTCGCACGCCGTCGCCCGGCTGGAGAAGAAGGGCTGGGTACGCCGCGAGGAGTGCCCCTCCGACAAGCGCGGACAGAACGCGGTGCTGACGGCAGAGGGCTTCGCGGTGCTGCGGAAGGCCGCGCCCGGACATGTGGCGGCGGTCCGGCAGGCGATGTTCGACCGGCTCAGCCCGGAGCAGGTGCGCCAGCTCGGCGAGATCATGGGGATCATGGCGGAGGGGCTCCAGCCCCAGGGCTCCGGGGCGGATCTGCCCTGGCTGCGCTGACGGCTCCCGGCCCCAGGCCCGGGGGGCCCGGCGCGGGGCCGCCCACGACAGCGGGGCCCCGCCCGGAGGGAATCCGGGCGGGGCCCCGGCTACAGCGGCGGCCACGTGCGGCGCGAGGTCGCTGTGCGGCCTCGGGTCGGCGCATGACGGCGGAGCGCCGACCCGACCCACCCCGGCGTGCCGCCGCGTCAGCGACAGCATGGCCTCGGGTCAGTGCGCCACGACGGGAACCTTGACCTCGTCGCCCGCGCCCTCACCCGACGCGCCGGACGAACCCATGTCCGGACGGCCGCTGTTGATGAGCACGAACGCGATCGCCGCCGCGACCACCAGAATGCCGGCCGCCCACCAGATCGCCGTGGTGAATCCGTGCACCATGCCCTGGAGCTCCAGCAGCCTCGGGTCGGCCGCGCCCGCGGCCCGCGCGGAGACGTACGACGTGGTCGCCGAGGCCGCGATCGTGTTCAGCAGCGCGGTCCCGATCGCGCCGCCCACCTGCTGCGAGGTGTTGACCATCGCGGAGGCGACGCCGGAGTCGACCGGGTCGACGCCGTAGGTGGAGAGCGACATGGCCGGCATGAACGCCGTGCCCATGCCGAGGCCGAGCAGCAGCTGCGCGGGCATGATCAGACCGACGAACGAGCTGTCGAGGTCCAGCTGGGTCAGCATCAGGATGCCCGCCGCCGCGACCAGGAAGCCGGGGGCCATCAGCAGCCTCGGCGGAACGCGGGTCATCAGCCGGGTGCCGATCTGGGTCGAGCCCACGATCATGCCCACGGTCATCGGCAGGAAGGCGAAGCCGGTCTCGACCGGCGAGTACCCCCGGACGATCTGAAGGTAGAAGGTCAGGAAGAGGAAGAGACCGAACATCGCGATCACGGCGAGGCCCAGCGAGAGATAGACACCGCCCCGGTTGCGCTCGGTCAGCACACGCAGCGGCAGCAGCGGGGCCTTGACCTTGGCCTCGGTGGCGACGAACGCGGCCAGCAGCACGGCGGAGGCGATGAACATGCCCACCGTCAGACCGTCCGACCAGCCCGAGTGCTCGGCGCGGGTGAAGCCGTACACCAGGGCCACCAGACCCAGCGTGGAGAGCACGACGCCGGGGATGTCGAGCGGCGAGCGGTTGCGCGCGCCCCCGGGCTCGCGGATGACGAAGTACGCGCCGACCGCGGCGGCGATGGCGAAGGGGATGTTGACGTAGAACGTCCAGCGCCAGTTCAGATACTCGGTGAGGAAGCCGCCCAGGAGGAGGCCGACCGCGCCGCCGCCGCCGGCGATCGCACCGTAGATGCCGAACGCCTTGGCGCGCTCCTTGGCATCGGTGAACATCACCGCGAGCAGGGAGAGCGCGGCGGGCGCGAGCAGCGCGCCGAAGACGCCCTGGAGCGCGCGGGCCCCCAGCATCATCGCCTCGCCGGTCGCCGCGCCGCCGATGGCGGAGGCCAGGGCGAAGCCGATCAGACCGACGACGAAGGTGCGCTTACGGCCCCACAGGTCGGCGATACGGCCGCCGAAGAGGAGCAGACCGCCGAAGGCGAGGGCGTAGGCGGTGATGACCCACTGGCGGTTTCCATCGGAGATCCCCAGGTCCTGCTGGGCGGTGGGGAGCGCGATGTTCACGATCGTCGCGTCCAGCACCACCATCAGCTGGGCCAGGGCGATGAAGACCAGGGCCTTCCAGCGATTGGGGTCGGCGTTGGCTATGCCGGGTGACTTTTCCATGGATATGGCACCTAAGGTTTTGAAATACCGGAAATTTCACAAAACGGATATGCGGCGACGCACTGGACCCGCGGCGCGGCCGGTGAGGGCGCGCACCGCCACCGCCTCGGCGGTGTTCTCAGCGGGTCGTCGGGCGTCTTCTGCCGGTCGGGGCCGCGGGCCCGCGCAGCCGCCGAATCATCGGCGGCTGCGGACCGGCGGCGCGTGGGGCTAGTCGGCCATGGGGGCTCGCAGATCCTCCAGAGTGACGGCCCTGCCCGGCAGTTCGGAGCGCGCGGGCGCTTCGAGTCCGTCCAGGAACAGCTGGAGATGGCGGTGGGCGAAGCGGTCGACGTCCATGCACGCGTGATCGTGGAGCGGCCGGGTGAGCTGGGTGAGGGCGACCATCACATCCCCTACGGCGACGTCGGAGCGCATCCGCCCCGCCGTCTGCGCCCGCTCGATGAGGCCGTCCACGGCCCGCTCCAGGGCGTGATGCCCGGCGTGCAGCTCGGGATGGTCATGGTCGAAGGAGTCGGAGAGCATCGGGCACAGGGCCCCGATGCGCTCGTCGGCCGCCGCGTGAACGAAGCGGCGTACGGCCTCGAAGGGGTCGGCCTCCGCCGCCGCAGCCTCCTCCGCGCGTCCGGTGATACGGGACATCACGGAGAGAACGACCTGGTGGATCAGGGCGGTACGGTCGGGGAAGTGGCGGTAGAGCGTGGCATTGCCGACGCCCGCGCGACGGGCGACCTCGTCCAGCGGCACACCGGACCCGCGCACCACGAACAGCTCGCGCGCGGCGGTCACGATCCGCTCGCGGTTGCGCAGGGCGTCCGCGCGGGGCCGGGGTGCGGCGGCCGGGGCGCGGCGCGTGCGGACCGTACCGCCGTCGTCGTCGCGTACGTCGGCACCGCGGACACAGGCCGTACCCCCGTCGTGGTCGCGTACATCGGCGCCGTGGACACCGGCAGTGTCGCCATCGCCCCCGCCACCACCCCCGCCGATGTCGAGTACCGCGGTGCCGTCCTGCGTCCGAAGGCCGGTCGGCTTCACGATTCCACTCCCCTTCTCACCGTGTGGACCCCAAACGGGGACCGAGTCCCCGTTTCAAGGACATGGGTTCAAACGGGGAGTCACTCCCCGGTTATTTCCCCGCCTTCCGTGACCTGCGTCACTCACCACCCCCTGTCGGGAATCCCCCGGACGGCCCACCCCGCGCGCGCCCCGTCCCCATCCGCCCCAGGCTGATCGGACAGAGCGCAGCCAAGGCGCAGCCGGAGCACAGCCTGCTGCCACCGACCGAGGGCGGCCGTATGCAGCATCCGCGCCACCGGATACGCCGGATACCCGGCGCGGCCCGCCCTCGCCGGGAGACCGGCCGGGCCCGCCGCATCCGCTGGCTGGCCGCCTGCGCGGCGCTCGCGTTCACGGCCCTGGCCACCGGCGACGCCCGTCTCCCCGGCCCTCCCAGAGCCTCCGCGGGACCGGTGGAACCGGTGGCGACGGCCGACCGGACCGGCGTCGGACCATGCCGCATCCCCGCCGCGACGGACATCCAGATGTCGGAGGGGATACCCACCCCACCCGGCTACTCCCGCTCCACCGGAGCGATACGCGCCCTCAATCTGATGATCGACTTCCCGGACGCGGAGGGCGAGGGGCGGGCGCTGGACCGGGTGGCGGAGTTCTTCCCGCAGACCTCGGACTGGTTCAGCACCAGTTCGTACGGACGCCTCAGCTATGAGCCGCACACGCCCGTCGCCGACTGGCTGCGGATGCCGCTGCCGTTCGAGGAGTACGGCATCGACCGCGGCTCACCCTATGAGCCGGGATACCGCAGGCTCGCCGAGGATCTGATCACGGTCGCCGACCCCCAGGTGGACTTCAGCGCGTACGACCTGGTCAATGTGCTCGTCACCCCCAACGCCGGGCCCTCGGCGCTGGACACCGTGCTCTCCGTGACCTTCTCCGGAAACACGGACGCGCCGATAGCGGACGGCACGCCGCTCGCGAACGCGTCCTTCGTCTACAGCCGCCAGGACGACGGCTCGGGATCGTACGCCGAGACCGGCTTCAGGGTGCTGCCGCACGAGAACGGTCATGTCTTCGGCCTGCCCGACCTCTACACCTCCGAGGGCGGCGGCACGGTCGGGCACTGGGACATCATGTCCGAGGACTGGGGGGCCAACAACGATCTGCTCGGCTGGCACAAATGGAAGCTCGGCTGGCTGGACACGGAGCAGATCGCCTGCGCCTCCGCCCCGGGAACCGCCGAGTACCGGCTGACGCCGCTGGCCGTGGAGGGCGGGGCGAAGATGACGATCGTGCCGCTGACCGCGGACTCGGGGTACGCGCTGGAGGTGCGCACCCGGGCGGGCAATGACGAGGCGGTCTGCCGTCCGGGCGTACTGATCTACCGGGTGGACAGCGGCGTGGACACCGGACAGGGCCCGGTGACGGTCCTGGACAGCCAGGAGGACAGCGGCGGCTGCACCCGGCGGCCCAATGTGCACGCGGAGCTGTCCGACGCGCCGTTCCGGCCGGGCCAGACCTTCACCGATGAGAAGAACGGGATCGAGATCACGGTGGTGGGCGAGAAGCGCGGCGAGTACCGGGTACGGGTCACTCGCTGGTGAACCGGTCCCTCAGCTCCCGCTTGAGGATCTTCCCGGTCGGGTTGCGCGGCACCTCGCCCAGGATCAGACGGGAGGGCACCTTGAAGGCGGCGAGGCTCTTGGCGGCGTGCTCCCGCAGCCGCTCGGCGGTGGCGTCGGCACCGTCCCGCGGCTCGTCGGCACCGTCCTGCGGCTCGTCGGCACCGTCCTGCGGCTCGTCGGCACCGTCCCGCGGCTCGTCGGCACCGTCCCGCGGCTCGTCGGCACCGTCCTGCGGCCGTACGACCCCGTCCCGCGGCTGATCGGCCCCGTCCCCCAGCTGGTCGACCCCGTCCCGCAGCTGCACGACGGCCGCGACCTCCTCGCCGAGCAGGGGGTGCGGCACACCGAGCACGGCGGCGTCCGCGACGTCCGGGTGCGCCTGGAGCACGGACTCGACCTCGGCGCAGTACACGTTCTCCCCGCCCCGGAGGATCATGTCCTTGATCCGGTCGACGATGGTGACGCAGCCGCCGTCCCGTACGACCGCGAGATCGCCGGTACGGAACCAGCCGTCGCGGAACGCCTCGGCGGTGGCCCGCTCATCGCGCCAGTACCCGCGTACGAGGGACTGTCCGCGCAGCCACAGCTCACCGGTCTCGCCCTCGGGCAGCGGGCGGCCGTCGCCGTCGGCGATCCGCACCTCGACGGCGGGGGCGGGCCGGCCGGCTCCGGCCGGGTCGCGGCGGTACTCCTCGCCGGAGTTCACCAGGACGCCGCCGCTGGTCTCGGTGAGGCCGTAACCGTTCCGGGGCTCGATGCGCCGTCCGTAGCGGGCGGTCAGCCGCCGCACGAGCCGGGCGGGCGCGGGGGCCCCTCCGGTGCCGAGGTTGACGAGGGTCGCCAGGCCGTCGCCGTGCCGCTCGGCGGCGTCCAGCAGCTGGAGCGCGGTGGTGGGGACGCCCGCGTAGTGGGTGACCCGGTGTTCGGCGATCAGCGCGAGAGCCCGTTCGGCGTCCCATTTCCGCATGAGGACGAGGGTGCCGCCGACGCCCATCATCGAGTAGAGGGTGGTGAAGGCGGCGACATGGAAGAAGGGGAAGGTCATCAGCGCCACAGGCGCGGACCCCTGCCCCGGCACCCCGCCCCGGGCGAGCGCGGCGACGGCGGCGTGGAACCGGGGGTGCAGGGCGGCCCCCGCCTGCGCGTGGTGGGTGGCGACGGCGCCTTTGGGCCGGCCGGTGGTCCCGGAGGTGTAGATGACGGTGGCGTCGTCCTCGGGGCGTACGTCGACGGCGGGGGGCACGCCCAGGGGGTCGGGGGCGTCGAAGTCCTCGTACCGCTCAAGGCCGCCGTGCAGGTCGCCGCCTCGGTCTCCCTCCCGGTCGCCGTGCCGGTCGCCGTGCCGCTCTCCATGAAAGACGATCACCCGCGCCCGGGCCCGCCGGGACCAGCCGCTGACGCGCGGCAGCCGTTCCCCGTCGACGAGCAGCAGCCGGGGCGTGCAGTCGTCGAGGGCGTACGTCAACTCCTCCTCGGTCCACCAGGCGTTGAGCGGTACGGCGACGAGCCCGGCGAGCTGGGCGGCCCAGAAGGCGATCTGCCACTCGGGGTGATTCCGCATGGCGATGGCCGCACGGTCCCCGGGCCGCAGCCCGTACTCATCGGCGAAGCGCCGCGCGAGGGCGCAGGCGGCGGCGGAGAACTCCCGGTAGGTGTAGCTCGCGCTCTCGCCGATGAGAAACGGGTGGTCCCCGAAGGCCCAGGTGACCTCGACGACCTCTCTGAGCGTCCGGGGCCCATCCGCGTAACGCAGTTCCCCGTCCTCCCCGCGCACCACGGCAAAGGGCGCCCCCGGCGCGATGAGCGCCTCCACGGCCCGCTGCCGGCCACGACCGTCTCCCCGACCGCCGTACGCCACAGCGCCCCCTCTCCCCAGCGCGCTCCTGGTCCTGTCTCGCGACGCTATGCACGCCCCCGCACCCCGTCAAGACCGGCGGCCCCGGCCCCCGCCGAAGCCACCCCCGGACCGCCCCGTCAGCGCTGCGCGGACGCCTTCCGGTACGCCCGTCCGGCCAGCGGAACCACCACGGCCAGCAGAGCCACGAGCACCGCCAGCGCGGTGGGAAGGGGATACTCCGCGGGGAACGCCCCGCTGGTCGGACCCCGTTCGTTGCCGAACAGGTCCCGGCTCGCCGAGACGACCGCACTGACCGGGTTCCACTCGGCGAGGACCCGCAACCAGCCCGGCAGCCCGTCCAGGGGCACGAACGCGTTGGACAGGAACGCGAGGGGCATCATGATCACGCCGGACACCGCGCTCACCGTCTCCACATTGCGCAGCACGAGCCCCAGCAGAGCGCCGAGCCAGGACATCGCGAAGCCCATCAGGAGCAGCAGCCCGAAACCGGCCAGCGTCTGGAGCGGGCCGTTGTGCGCGCGCCAGCCGATGGCGTATCCGACGACTGTCATCACCGCACAGCTCCAGGCGACGAGCACGCCGTCCGCCACGGTCCGCCCCACCAGGACGGAGGAACCGGAGATGGGCAGGACACGGAACCGGTCCACCAGGCCGTTGTTGAGATCGCTGACCACGCCGACCCCGGTGGTGGTCATGTTGGTGAGCATCACCTGCGCGAAGATGCCGGCCATGATGTATTCCTCGTAGCCGCCCGGTCCTGGCGCCTGCATGGCGCTGCCGAAGAGGTAGCCGAGGACGATGACGGACGCCACCGGCATCACGGTGACGCCGATCAGGTGTTCCGGCATCCGGCGGATGTGCCGCATCCGGCGGCCGACGAGTGCGAACGAGTCGCTGACCGCTTCGATCATGCCGCCCGCTTCCCCTCGGACGCGGCGACGGCCCCGGTCGCCCCCGGCTCCGACTCCGACTCCGACTCCGACTCCGGCTCCGGCTCCGGCGTGCCCTGCTGCCCTGTCAGGGCGAGGAACACGTCGTCGAGCGTCGATCTGCGCACGGCGAAGTCCTCCGGCTCGATCCCGAGCAGTTCGAGACCGTTCGCGGCTGCGGCGATCGTGCTCATACCCTCGGTCAGCGGTATGGAGACCGTACGGGTCTCCTGATTCGTCACCGTCTCCCCGGACGCAAGGCCGGACAGGGTCCGCTCCACGGCCGCCAGATCGGCGACGGAGGCCGCCGACACCTCCAGCCGCTCGCCCCCGACCTTCCGCTTGAGCTGGTCGGGGGTGCCCTCCGCGATCACGGTGCCCCGGTCGATGACCGCGATCCGGTCGGCCAGCTGGTCGGCTTCCTCCAGATACTGGGTGGTCAGCAACACGGTCACCCCCTCGGCCACCTGGTTCCGGATCATGTCCCAGAGCGTCCGCCGGCCGGTGAGGTCGAGGCCCGTGGTCGGCTCGTCGAGGAAGAGCACCCGGGGCCGGCCGACCAGGCTCGCGGCGAGATCGAGACGGCGGCGCATCCCGCCCGAGTACGTCTTCGCCGGCCGGTCGGCCGCCGCCACCAGCCCGAACTGCTCAAGGAGTTCATCGGCCCTGGTCTTCGCCCCGCGCCGCCCGAGGTGCAGCAGCACGCCGATCAGCCGGAGGTTCTCGCGTCCGGTGAGCCGCTCGTCCACGGACGCGTACTGGCCCGCCAGACCGATGCTGCCGCGCACTTCGCGCGCCTGGGTGGCCAGGTCGTAGCCGGCCACGGTGGCACGCCCCTCGTCCGGCTCCAGGAGCGTGGTGAGAATCCGCACGGTGGTGGTCTTGCCCGCGCCGTTGGGGCCGAGGACGGCGAGGATCGTGCCCGCGGGTACGGCGAGGTCGACGCGGGTCAGCGCCTGGTGGTCGCCGTACCGCTTGCGGAGACCCTCCGCCGAAATTGCCGTCTCCATCGCGGCTACTCCATTTCTCAGATGAGGGGTGGTCAGACCCGGGGCGTCGCGGAGTCCTGCCGCGCGAGGACGAGAGAGGCGACGGCGGCGACGTCGCCGGCGTCCAGGAGGTCCTCCTCGGGTATCTCGACGCTGTAGTGCTGCCCGAGGAGCACGGAGAACTCAAGCAGGACCAGGGAGTCGAGTTCGAGCTCCGTGAAGGGGGTCTCGGGGGTGACGTCTCCCTTGACGTCGAGCGTGTCGGTGAGAAGGGTGACGAGCTGTTCCTTGAGGGCGTCGGCGGTCATGGTGTGGTGCCTTTCTCGTGGGGGGTGTGAATGTCAGGAGACGACGTCGGACACCTGGATCGGCGGCCAGGTCATAGCGGCGGAACCCCAGCTGAGGCCGCCGCCGAAGGCGGTCATGAGGACGCGCTGTCCCGGGGCGAGGCGTCCGCCGGCCGCCGCGTCGGTGAGGGCCAGGGGGATGGAGGCGGCGGATGTGTTGCCCACGCGGTCGAGGTGGACGAGCACGCGGGCCCGGTCGACCTTGAGAAGGCCGGCGACGGTGTGGAGGATCCTGACATTGGCCTGGTGCGCCGCGACCCAGTCGATGTCGGAGGCGGACCAGCCGATCTTCTTGAGCAGCTGTGCCGAGGACTCCGCCATGCGGTGCACGGCGTGTGTGAAGATCTCCTTGCCGTGCATGGTGACGTAGTCGTCCGCCTCGCCCGCGCCGTCGGGCTCGGAGCGCCCGCGTGAGCCTCCGCCGGGGACGAGGGCCAGATCCTTGAACGTGCCGTCGCCGCCGAGGTCGAAGCCGGCCAGCGCACCCGGCTCATCCGGCTCACCGGCCCGGAGGACCACCGCGCCGGCGCCGTCGCCGAAGATGACCGCCGTGGTGCGGTCCTGCGGGTCGAGCCGGGTGGACCAGATGTCGGCGCCGACGACCACGACGCGCTCGGCGATCCCCGCCGCGATGGCGCCGGCGGCGGTGGCGAGGGCGTAGACGAAGCCCGCGCAGGCGACCGAGATGTCGAACGCGGCGATCGGCCCCAGGCCGAGGCGTGCGGCGACGCCCGGGGCGGTGGCCGGCATGGGGTGGTCGGGGGTGCTGGTGGCCAGGATGAGCATGTCGACCGGGCCGCCGCCGGCGGAACGCAGGGCGCGCTGCGCCGCGGTCACCGCGAGATCGCCCGTGGCGGTCCCGGGGCCGGCCCAGTGCCGCCGGGTGATCCCTGTCCGGGTGCGGATCCAGTGGTCGTCGGTGTCGAGCCGCTGCGACAGCTCTTCGTTGTCCACCACGCGCGGGGGCACCATGGCGCCGAGGCCGACCAGTACGGGGGTGCGGATCATGCCGGACCCCGCCTCGTGGTGCGTCGTGGCCTGGTCAATGTCGCTCTCCTTGCCGATGTCCGGGCGGTCGGTGCGGGACGGAGCACCTGTCGGTCGTGTTTCGTCGGTGGTCGAACCGGATGCCGGCCGCCGCGGTGTGCGAGAGCGCGTGTCATCGGTTCCTCGTGGAGGGCCGGCCTACCCGGTGAGGTGGTCCATGGCCTTCTCGTAGGCGGTGGTGCCGGACAGGACCAGAAAGCCCACCAGCGCGAACAGCCATGCCGTGTTCTCCCGCGCATTGGCCCTGAGCCAGTGGTCGATCCGGCGCAGAGCGGGCTGCACCGCCCGTCGGGAGACGAGTCTGCCGAGCGCAATCAGCCCCGCGGGGGCGATCATGACCAGGCAGTACAGCGCCAGCATGGCGGCTTGCGCGAGCCATGGGAGGCCGGACCCGCCGAGGTCGTCGATCGCCGCGAGGTACGGGAACATCGTGACGATCTCCAGCGCGATGGCCATCAGCGCCACGGCGACCACACCTCGGGCCGTGGCCGACGCGCCGACCGCCGACTCGCGCCACTGGGTGAAGCGCCCTTCCCCCGCCTTCTCGCGCCGCAGCAGGCCGTACCAGACCCCGATGAGGATGAGCACCACGCCGCCCCCCGCCGTCGCCATGTCCCCGGCGGGCGAGTCCAGGGCGGAGCCCAGGGGCTCGCGTACGGCCGAGAGCGCGCTCAGCATCAGAAGGCCCAGCGCCAGATAGCCGACGGCGACGATCAGCAGATAGCCGAAGACGTTCGCCATCCGCAGCGCCCGCGGCGTCAGCAGGAACCAGACCGGTATGGCCAGGGTGGACACGCTCAGGGTGTCCATCAAGGCCAGCGGAATGATGCGGCCCAGCACATCCACTAGAAGACCCCGGGGAGCCAGCTGTCCCGGCGGCCGGAGGCGAAGGCGATACCGGTGAGGACGCCCGCGCTGCCCGTCCGCAGATCGCTCGACAACTTGAAGTTGCGCGAGCCCGGGAAGTGCAGCTCTCCCTCGCGTGGCCGGATCTCATGCAGGCCCAGTTGCCGCGTGTGCCGGTCGACCAGCGCGCGGGCCCGCTCTTCGGCGATCCCGTTCCGGGCGAGTGTGGACAGACCGGCGACGAAGCCCGCACGCCCACGGAACAGACCGCTCTGCACCATGAGTTCAGGACCGGTCGCCCGCACCAGATCCACCACCGATGCCTGTGCGGAGGTCCAGCCCTCGTGGCGGGTGAGCTCCGCCAGGACGAGCGCGGCGCCGCAGGATCCCACCTCCAGATAGCCAAGGCTTCTGCGTCCGGCCTCGTTGAACTGGAGGGAGCCGTCCGCGCACCGGACATAACCGGAGAGTTCGAACTCCAGCAGTTCCCGGGCGAGGTCGACCGCGGCGGTGTCCCCGGTGCGCAGGCCGTGGCGGTGGACGGCCAGGGCGATGCCCGCCACACCGTGCATCAGGCCGAAGTGCGAGACGTCCGGCTGTTCGCTCTGCACCAGGCGGTCGAGGTACGCCCGTGCCCGCTGGGCGAGTTCGGCGCCGAGCTGCTCGGCGAGCCCTTCCGGCACCAGCGGTTCGGGGCCCGACGCCATCTCGGACGCGGCCAGGGAGATTCCGGCGAGGCCGCTGAAGACGCTCAGCCCGATTCCGTCGCGGTCCTTCGCCAGGCTCGTCTCCACCAGCCACCGGGCGTGGTCGTGGCGCCCGGCCTTCCACAGGGCGTAGCCGGCGCCCAGCTCGCTGTCGTACAGGCCGCGTTCGAGCCGGTGGGCCGATTCCCGGGCGCGGACGGCGATCCACTCGGTCACCCGCTCCGTGAGATCGGGTACGTCCAATCCTTCTGTGCCCAGCAGCGACCACAGCACTCCGGAGGCCCCCGTGGCCAGGGAGACCGGGGAGAGCGAGAACCCGGTGTAGTCCCCCCGGAAGAGGCGGTCGGTCCGGTCCTGGTCCATGGTGGCCCGGAGCCCGGTCACGATCTGCGCGGCCCAGGTCTCGAAGCCGAGCGAGTCGTCGAGGTGGCTGGAGGCGAGCGTCACCGGGCCGTCGAGTGCGGTGTCCGCACGGCGCGCGGCGCGCAGCATCCGGTCCGCCCACTCCTCGGACAGGCCGTACCACGTCCGGCAGTTCTCGACGATCTGGCGCAGCTTGGTCCCGTCCATCCGGATCAGATGGGTGAGCGGCATGTAGCAGGAGAGTTCCAGCATGCACAGGGCGTACTCGTCGGCGGCTCGTCCGGTCCTGGTCAGATCGGTGAAGCCGGGCGCTCCGGGGAACGGCCGGGGCTCGTCCTCGGGGAGGCAGGTCTCCAGGTCGATGAGCTTGATGTCGAGGTCGGGGGTGACCATCACATTCCCCGAGTGGAGGTCCCCGAAGACGTAGCCGCGGTCCCAGATCGCGTCCATCGCGCGGCGGACCTTTACCAGGATGGCGTCGATGTCTTCGCGGTAGCCCCTGATGTCCTCGGGTGTCGGCGGCGCGAAGGGGTCGGGGCGGACGAGGAAGGGAACCCTGGCGGCGCACCATTCCTGGAGGGTGGTCCCGTCGACGTACTCCATCGCGGTGAAGACATGCGACTGCCAGCTGAACTGGTCGTACGCCTCGGGGATGCCCGGCAGTGCGGAGAGGGTCCGCATCGCGTCGTACTCCTTGACGGCCCGGGCGACCGAGTCGCCGCCGATCAGGTCGTATCCGGCGAAGGGCCGGGCCTCCTTGAGCACCAGTCGCCGGCCGGTGTCCCGGTCGGTGGCGAGATAGACACCGCCACTGTTGGAGAAGTGCAGCGTCTTGTCGATGCGGTACGGCGGAACCGGGCCGTCCGCGATGGGCGCCGCCGGCTTGAACGCGTCCGGGATCACTACGAACGACGGGGCCTTGAACGGCACGGACCTACGGTCGGGCACGAGGTGGCCGTCGGGGTGCTCCAGGGCGAGGATCGGCTTGCCTTCGCCGGTACGGCAGTACCGGCGGGTGTAGGCGCCGTACCGGACGTGGACGACGCTCCGGTCGATCTGGAGGTCGGAGAGGATACGCGGGCCTTCCGCGTCGGCGAGCAGGCCGACCAGCTCACCGGAGAGGGCGATGGACTGCTCCTCGGTGGCCGGGTAGAGGACGAGTCCCTTACCGCTGACCTGCCGGGGCGCGTACTTGGCGTTGACCAGCCACACGTACTCGTACCGTGCCAGGAACTTGAAGGGGACGCCGCGGGCGAAGCAGAACGCCGACACTTTCTCCCGGAGCGCCTCGAAGTTGTCGGGCGTGACGGAGATGTGGATCTTCCACCCCTGGCCGGTGACGGGTACGCCGCCGGGCCGGGCGGCCGTCCAGATGCCGTGCTGGGCGTACTGCCACCCGTCGGCGTGGACGACCGGCACCAGCCCGCGCCGTATCGCCCGGAACCTGCTGTCGCCGGGGTCGGCCTTCCAGCGGGCGATCTCGTCGTACGACTCGGGATCGGCGAAGGTGTAGAAGAAGTGCTCCATGCCCGGCCTCTTTACGCGTTCACAGGTGCGGTTGCGGTTGCGGTCTCGGTGTCCGGCGCCACGGTGGTGGCCGCCTCAAAGGTGGCGATCGCGTCCCACAGGGGAGCGGTCACCTCGGTCTCGGCGCCCGTGGAACGGCTCGTGCCCTTCTGGGGCTCGATGAGGTGATAGTTCGGAACGCCGGCGAGACGGGCCAGCACGTCGGCGATGATCGGGTTCTGCGCGACCCCGGGCGGGAAGGACGGGGCGATCACCACGGGAGCGGCGGTACCGAGCGCGGCGAGGAAGAAGGGCGAGGTGCCAGCCCCCGATGCCAGCCCCGACAGGAAGGCGACGCTCGCGGGGAAGACGATGATGCCGTCGTAGTCGGCCGCGATCCGGGTGTGCACCGGCTCCCGTCGGCCGGAAGCCGTTTCCCAGGTGTTGGAGACGACCGGGGTCCCCGTCATCGTGGCGAGGGCCGACGCGCTCACGAAGTGCTCCGCGGAGTCGGTCAGTCCCACCGTCACCTTGTAGCGGGGGCGGTTCGCCGACAGCCAGTTGAGCCAGAACGGCAGGTGGGCGGTGGAGAGTGTGCCGGTGGCGACGAGGAACAGGTTGGCCCCTCGCGCCCTCGCCGCGTCACTCTGGTCCAGCCGGGGCATCGCTTTCACGTCCGTTTCCTTGCTTGCGTTGCTGCGGTCAGTCATCGCGCAGGTCCCAGCGCTGCCTGCCGTCCTCATCCCGGCGGCGGTCCTCGTCCCGGCCTCGGTCGTCGTACCGTCGGCGGTCGTCATCCCGGCCTCGGTCGTCGTACCGTCGGCGGTCCTCGCCCCGGCCCCGGTCGTCGTACCGGCCCCGGTCCTCGTACCGTCGGCGGTCCTCGTCCCGGCGGCGCTCTTCCGAAGACTTCAGGCCGAAGTCACTGCGCAATTCCTCAACAATTCCCCGGGGCTTGGTACGCCGATAGCTCTCCAGGAATTCAAGACCTCCGAAGAGGATCAGCGCAATACCGACGGGCCTGCCCTCGAACCAGATGAACCTGGTATCCGGGAAGGCGACGAGGAGCACCACGCCTGCCGCGGCGAGGGCAATCCCGAGAACCCTCTTCAGACTTGTCGACACGATCGATCGCCCCTTCCTTTGCCCGCCATATCCGGAGGCCCGGGTTGAACCAGCTTGCACAGCTTGTCAGTTGACGGCCGGGATTTTACATGCCGGGGATGGATCGCACAGGGAGAGGCTGAAAATCGCCTGCCTGAGCAGGCCGAAATCTTGCGACACCAGGTAATGCCCGCCGGGGATGAAACGTACGTCCACGTCGTCCCCGAGCTCCTTCCATCCGGCGAATGCGTCCCTGGGGACCAGCGGATCGTGATCGCCGGCGAAGACTCTGACCGGTACGGACAGCGGGCGCCCCTGCGGTTGATGGCGGTACTCGGCGCACATGCGCGTGTCGTCCCGCAACAGGCCGAGAAAGGGCCTGACCCAGGCAGGATGCTGGACCAGCCAGTCGGGGATGCCGCCGATGGACCGCAGGCGGGCCAGGAGCGCGTCTTCGTCGTCCTCAGCACCCTCGGCGCCCTCGGCCACGAATCCGCCCCACGGCATGTGCGGGGCGCCGAAGGCGGCGACCGCCAGGGCTTTGGGCCGCCGTTCGCCGCACTGCTCGAAGTGCCGGGCGAGGAGATAGGCGAGGAGCCCGCCCATACTCTTCCCGAACAACACGAAATCCCCATGTGTGTGCGGTTCGATTTCGGCGGCGAGCGCCGGAATCAGATCCTCGGTACTGCGGTGAAGTCTGCGGCCCGATTCCCGGCATACCGGAATGGTGACCGGCACGACTTCCAGACCGGCCGGCGCGTGCCGGCCCCAAGGACGGAACAAGGAGGCGTTTCCGCCCGCGTGATGGAGGCACACCAGTTTCGTCACCGCGCATCTCCCCCACTGCTCACCATGTCGAACAGCCGGTCCGACAGGGCGACGACGGTCGGATTGTCGAAAACTATCGACGGTGGCACCTTGCATTCGAAAGTCCGCTGTATACGACTTCTCAGTTCGATGGCCCTGAGCGAATCCAGGCCGTGGGCGAAGAGATCGTGATCGTCCGTCAGACCGCCGGCGCCGTCCCCGAGCACGCGCCCCACCTGGTCCCGTACGTGGGAGAGCAGGAGGGCCCGGCGGATCTCCGGCGAAGACCCTTCGAGCATGGCCCGCACGCTGTCATCGGCGTCACCGGCGTCGTCATCGGCTCCGGCACGCCTGCCGCCCGGCATGTCGGCCAGGAGGCCGCGCAGTGAGGGCGCGTTGCGGTCCTCGAACCGGTTCCAGTCGGCCGGCAGTACGGCGACGACGGGATCGGGGCTCCCGCCCCGGAGCAGCAGCGCCAGGGCGGCCAGGCCGTCGGAGGTCGGAATCACGTGTTCGCCCTTGCCGACGAGGACGGCGTTCAGGCCCGCCCGCGCGCTCATACCCGTCTCCCCCCACGATCCCCACTGGATCGCGAGCCCGGGCAGTCCCAGGCCCCGCCGATGGGAGGCCAGGCCGTCGAGGAACGCGTTCGCCGCCGCGTAGGTGGCCTGCCCCGGAGTGCCGAGCAGTGACGACGCCGAGGAGAACAGGGCGAAGAAGTCCAGCGGCCGGCCGGCCGTCAGGGTGTGCAGATGCCACGCCCCCAGCGCCTTGGGCGCCATCACCTGTGCCAACCGCTCCGGCGACTGGAGCAGCAGGACCCCGTCGTCCAGGACGCCGGCCAGATGCAGCACCCCGCCCAGCGGCGGGAGAGCGGGGTCGGCGTCGATGTGCGCGAACACCTCCGACAGCGCGTCCAGGTCCGCGACGTCGGCGGTGAACGCCGCCACGGTGGTGCCACCGGCGCGCAGTCGCTCGATCAGCCGGCCCGCCTCCTCCCCGGGAGGGGTCCGTCCGAGCAGCGCCAGATGGCGCGCTCCCGAGTCGTGCAGCAGCCGCGCCGCCTCCAGGCCGAGCCCGCCGAGCCCACCGGTGATCAGGTAGGTGGCGTCAGGGCGTACCGGGTGCTCGGCCGGCAGGGCGGCGCCCGGTGTGCCGGCCGGTGTGCCGGCCGGTTCCGCGCGGGTGAGCACCTCCACGTGCCTGCGGTGGCCCTCGTAGCCGACCCGGTGCTGCTCGGGCTGCTGGGTCACGCCGCTGAGCAGGGCGAGTTCCGCGTACAGCAGGGCTGCTCGGCTCCGGGCGCCGGTGTCGGGGTCGAGGTCGATCTGGGTGATGCACAGTTCCGGGTGTTCGCCCGCGGTCACCCGCCCCAGGCCCCACAGCCCGGCGCCCGCGGGCCAGGTGACAGGGCGCCCGGCCACGGGCTGGGCGCCGCTGGAGACCAGGCAGAGCCGCGGCGCGGCGGCGTCGAGCATGGCCAGCCGCTGGGTGAGCCGGAGCATGCGTCCGGCTTCCGCCACGGCCTCGGCGCCGGCGTCGTCCGTGCCCCCGTTGCCGCCACGGCAGACGGCGACCAGGTCGTACGGTGCGAGGTCCACGTCCTCCCCGTAGCCGTCGACGACCTCGCAGCCGACTCCGTGGACCCGGGCGAAGGCGGCGAGCTCCCGGCCCAGTGGGCCGTCGTCGATCACCAGCCACCGGGAGTCCGGCACGGCCGCCGGTTCCGGCAGCGCGCTGGGGGCCCAACGGGTCGAGTAGAGCCATCCCCGCCAGCTCTCGCGCCGTGCCGGGATCATCGCCTCCCGCGCGGCACGCTTGAGCAGGACACCGTCCAGGGCCAGGACCAGGGCACCGTCCGGCGCGATCAGGTCGATGTCGGCACGGAGCACCTCCGGGTCCTCTTCATCGGTGGGACGGAGCCGTGCGTGGCACCATGCCTCGGTTCCCGCGGCGATGTCCCCGATGCGTACGCGGTCCGCACCGAGCGGTACGTACGTCCTGCGGCCCAGCTTCTCCGGGTACGTCACGGTCAGCGCGAGGAAGCACGCCTCGATGAGCACCGGATGCGCCCGGTGGCGAGCCGCCTCGGAGCGCAGCTCCGGGCCGAGGCGTACCTTCGACAGGGCGTTCGGGCCGTGCTGCCAGAGCTGCTCGGTGACCTGGAACAGCGGCCCGAGGTCGATCTGGCGTTCGCGTTCGCGCTGGTAGATCTCGTCCGGCCGCAGCTCATGGCCGTCCAGCGCGTTCCGCTCCCGGTCGAGGCGGTCGGGTCCGTACGGCCGGGTGGCGCCGGGAGCGGCGGCCGTCAGGCTGCCGGAGGCGTGCAGCGTCCAGCTGTGGCGGGCGCGCGGGGCCTCCTCGCCCGTGGCCGCGGGGCGGGAGTGGACCTCGAAGGTGTAGCCCCCCTCCTCCTCCGGTTTGAGGGCGATCTGCGTCTGGCGCAGGGCGCTGTCGTCCGGGAAGGCCATGGCGTGGTGGATGTGGAAATCCGCCAGCTCGGCGGGGACCGGCCCGAAGACCTCGCGGGCCGCGGCGAACGCCATCTCCAGATAGGCGACGCCGGGCAGTACCAGGGAGCCGAAGACCCGGTGATCGCGCAACCACGGCAGGGTGCTCACGCCGGCGAGGGAGTCGAAGCGGACGCCCCCCTCGTCCGCGAGGTCGAGCCGGCTTCCCAGGAGCGGGGCCGTGCTCGGCCCCGCGACCGGTGTCGCCGGGCCGGGGGCGGCGATCCAGTACCGCTCGCGCTGCCACGGATAGGTGGGAAGAGGCACCCGCCGCAGGGCCGGGTCCGCGGTGACCGCGTGCCAGTCGAGGTCGACGCCGTTCTCGTAGAGGCGGCGGACCGCGTCGAGGAGCTGGGTCCACGGGTGGTCCGGGCGCGTGCTGGGGACGAGTGCCGTACCGGGCTCGTCGAAGAGCTCTTCGGTGAGTTGCAGCAGCGTCGGCTTCGGGGCGATCTCCAGCAGGGTGTGGACACCGAGCCCGCTCAAGGCCGTGGCCGCGTCGTGGAAGCGCACGGGCCTGATCATCTGTTCGACCCAGTAGCGCGCGTCGGCGATGTCCGGACCGATGTCCTTGCCGGTCACCGTGGAGATGATCGCCGTACGGGGCTCGTGGTAGGTGACGGTCCGGGCGACGGCCTCGAATTCGGCGAGGGCCGGTCGCATCAGGGGCGAGTGGCAGGCGACGGAGATCTTGAGCTTGCGGTGTCCGATGCCCTGGGCGGTCAGCCGGGCGCAGATCTCCTCGATCTCGCCGGTGCGGCCCGAGATCACCGTGGAACGGGGGCCGTTGACCGCGGCGATGGATGTGGCCGGCCGGAGCAGCGGAGAGACGGTCGCCTCGTCGGCGAAGACCGTGACCATGGTTCCCGCCTCGGTGCGATCCCGCATGAGCCGGCTGCGGGTGTACACCAGGGTCAGCGCGTCCTCCAGGGAGAACACTCCGGCGAGGCACGCCGCGACGTACTCCCCGAGGCTGTGTCCGAGCATGACGTCGGGGCGTACCCCCCATGACTCCCACAGTTTCGCGAGCGCGTACTCGAAGGCGAACAGCGCGGGCTGCGCGTGGCTGGTCTCGTCGATGGGGGACGGCTCGTCCGGCGCGGTGGGGAGCACGGAGCGCGGGGGCACGCCGAAGCGCGCTCCGAGCAGGTCGGCGCACCGGTCCAGGGCGGCTTTGAACACGGGCTGCCGCTGGTACAGCTCCCGGCCCATGCCCGCGTACTGGGACCCCTGGCCCGCGAAGAGGAACGCGAGCAGGCCGGGTGCGGGGGCCGGACCTCCGCCGCCCTCCGCCAGGAGCTTCTCCCGGGCCCCCGCCGCGGTCGCGGCGACCACGGCGCGGCGGTGCGGGAAGTGGCGGCGGCCGGCGCCGGCCGTGAAACAGATGTCGGCGAAGCGGGCCGGGTCCGGGGCCGAGCCGAGGAAGTCGGCGTAACGGCGGACGAGGTCGGCCAGGGCCTGTTCGGTGCGGGCGCTGAGCGCGAGGACCCGCGGATCCTGCTGGTGGGGCGGCGCCGGGGCGGCCTCCGTCCGCGGGGGAGCTTCCTGGAGCACCACATGGGCATTGGTTCCGCCCACACCGAGCGCGGTGACACCGGCCGTGCGCGGACGTCCATCGGTGGTCCACGGCGCGGTGCCGGTGCTGACCCGGAAGGGGGAGCGGTCGAAGTCGATCTCGGGGTTGGGCGTGGCGAAGTGCAGGCTGGGCACGAGCGTGCCGCGCTCGACGCAGAGCGCCGCCTTGATGAGGCCGGCGATTCCGGCCGCCTCGTCCAGATGCCCGATGTTGCTCTTCACCGAGCCGATGGCGCGGGCGCCGGCCGAACCGATGGCGCGGGCGCCGGCCGAACCGATGGCGCGGGTGCCGGCCCCGTCCGCTCCTGATCCGAACACCTCGGTGAGGGCGGCCATTTCGATCGGGTCGCCCAGGGCGGTCCCGGTGCCGTGCGCCTCGATGTACCCCACGTCCAGGGGATCGACCCCGGCCGCCTCCAGCGCGTCCCGGACGACCTCGGCCTGACGCGCCGGACTCGGCGCGGTGAAGCCGGCCTTGTCGGCGCCGTCGTTGTTGACGGCCGAGCCCTTCACGACGGCGATGATCCGGTCGTTGTCCTGGACGGCGTCGTCGAGCCGTTTCAGTACGACGATGCCGCAGCCGTTGCCGAAGAGGGTCCCCGTCGCATCGGCGTCGAAGGTCCTCGTACGGCCGTCGGCGGACATGATCATGCCCTCTTCGTAGAGGTAGCCGGCCTCCTGCGGCACCACGATGTGCACCCCGCCGGCCAGCGCGAGATCGCTCTCCCCTTCCAGCAGACTCCGGCAGGCCAGATGGACGGCGACCAGGGAGGTCGAGCACGCCGTCTGGACACTCATGCTCGGACCGCGCAGGTCCAGGGCGTACGACACCCGGGTGGCGAGGTAGCCGCCGTCGTTGCCGAGCTGGAGCTGGAACTGTTCCAGGTCGGACTCGGTCAGGGCCTTGGACCGCCCGTAGCCGAAGTGCGGGAGCAGGTTGTTGAGCAGGTAGGTGCTCATACCGCCGCCGGCGAAGACCCCGGCCCGCCCGTCCCGTTCGTCGCCCGGAGCGTGCCCCGCGTTCTCCAGCGCCTCCCAGGCGCACTCCAGGAAGAGCCGCTGCTGCGGGTCGAGGAGTTCGGCCTCCCTGGCGCCGATGCCGAAGAACGGCGCGTCGAACCGGTCGATGTCCGCGAGCACCGCTCCCGCCGGCACGAAGTCGGGGTGCTCGGCGATGCCGCGGTCGCGCTGCCCCTCGCCGGTGCCGGGCAGCCTGCCCGCCGACTCCACGCCCTGGAGGAGGTTGTTCCAGAAGGTCTCGATGTCGCGGGCGCCGGGGAAGCGTCCCGCCATCCCGATGATCGCGATGTCACCGGCGCCGCCGCTCGGGCGCCGCCGCCGGGGCTCGGCGCCGGTCCGCGGCACGCCCTCGCCCGCCGCGTCGCCGTCCCGGTCGAGGTGGGCCGCGTAGGCCCTGATCGTCGGATGGCGCAGCAGGTCCGTCATGGGCACATCGCGGCCCAGCGCGCGGACGAGTTCCGTACGCACGGCGACCAGCATCAGGGATGTGCCGCCGAGGTCGAAGAACCGGTCGTCGACGGATATCTCGTCGAGCCGCAGCACGGTGCGCCACACCTCGGCGAGGAGCCGCTCGGTGCCGGTACGGGCCGCGGCCGTGGCCCGTGCCGACAGCCGCGCGAAGGTGCTGGGCGGCAGCAGCCGCGCGCGGTCGGTCTTGCCGCTCGTGGTGAGGGGCAGCGCGGACAGCAGGCTGTACGCCTCGGGGAGCATGAGCGGGGGCAGCTTCGGGGCGAGGAACGCGTGCAGCACCCGGGCGGCCCCCTCGGATCCGAGGGACGGACCGGGAACGATATGAGCCACCAGGCGGCGGTGGCCGTCGATCTCGTGGGCGACCACCACCGCCGCCTCGACACCGGGGTGTTCCAGCAGCAGCGTCTCGATCTCGCCCGCCTCGACGCGTACGCCGTGGGCCTTGATCTGCGTATCGATCCGGCCGAGATGTTCGATCGTGCCGTCCGCCAGACGACGGCCCAGATCTCCGGTCCGGTAGAGCCGGCCGTCGCCGAACGGATCGTCCACGAACTTCCGGGCGGTCAGATCGGGCCTGCCGAGATAGCCCGGCGACACTCCTGCGCCCGCGACGCAGAGTTCGCCCTCCGCGCCTTCGGGGACTTCCTGAAGGTTCCGGTCGAGGATGTGGACCCGTACTCCGTCGATGGGCCGCCCGATCGGGGCGGTCGCGGGCCAGTCGCCGGGATCGCCGTCCAGCGTGTGGGAGGTGGCGTCCTGGAACTCCGTCGCGCCGTAGTGGTTGTGCAGGCGCGCGTCCGTGCGGGAGAAGAACCTCCGGATGTGGGGGCCGATCCGCAGCTGCTCGCCCGTGGTGACGACCTCGCGCAGATCGGGCCCTTCCGGCGCCTCCGCAGCCGCCCGTGCCAGCTGTTCCAGCAGTGGTACCGGCAGGAAGAGCCGCTCGACGCGCTCCTTGCGGAGGAATTCGACGAGGGCGTACGGATTGCGCCGCACCTCGTCGTCGGCGACGACGAGCGTTCCGCCGAAGCAGAGGGTGGAGAAGATCTCGTGGAAGGAGAAGTCGAAGCTCACGGCGCAGAGTTGGGCGGTGCGCATACCGCAGCTGTCCGGCCGGGTGCGGTGGTGCCAGTGCAGCAGGTTGAGCAGGGCCGAGTGGGTCATCACGGCGCCCTTGGGGACCCCGGTCGAGCCGGAGGTGAAGATCGCGTACGCGGCGGTGTCACGGAGGTCCGGTGCGGTGCCGTGCGGCGCGGTGGCGTCCGCTTCGGTGCCGTACGGCGTGGGCTCGTCCGGCGCGGGCTCGCCGGCCCTGCGGTCCGCACCCGGTAGCGGCCGGCACTCCTCGTCGAGGGCGAGGAGCGCGGTAGCCGGGTTCGGCAGGGTCGTACGGTCGGCGACGACCAGGGAGATGCCGGCGGTGTCGATCACATGGCGGATCCGCTCGGCCGGGTCGGCCGGATCGATCGGTACATAGGCCGCGCCCGCCCGCATGATCCCGAGCATGGCCGCCATCGCCGCGGGGCCGCGTGCCATGCGTACCCCGACGAAGTCGCCCTGCCGTACGCCCGCCCGCCGCAGCGCGGCGGTCACCCGCTCCGCCATCCCGGCGAGCCGGCGGTAGCTGACCTCGCGGGCGCCGTGGACCACGGCGATGGTGTCGGCGTGCGGGCCCCGGGCGTGCCGCGCGACCAGCTGGTGCACTCCGGTCGCCGGGTCCTCGGAAAGGTGGTTCGGCATGGTTCCTCTTCGTGTTCGGCTCGCGCCCGGGTCCGTACGCCTGGCTGTCCGTCCTCAGCCCACCGGCTGGTACGAGACCGACGGGAAGTAGTCCTCCCTGACTCCGTCCCGGCGGATGTCCCAGGTGGCGCAGTGCAGGGAGCCGCCGTACTCGAAGACATTGCGGAAGGGGACCGTCAGGACCTCGAAGCCGAGGCTGGAGAGGAGGTCCTGGAGGGGCTTCTCCTGCTCCTCGCAGATGACCTTGTCGGGGGACAGGCTCAGCACGTTCATGGAGAGCCACTTGGACGACTGGCAGTAGTCGGGCATCTCGTCGTTGGAGAGCACCGGCTCAGGGGCCTCGATCAGCTTCCAGCCGTCGTTGACGAACATCGGCAGCTCGTCGTCGCGGAGAGGCCGGTCCGGGTTGGTGAGGATCAGGCCGGGCCGCAGCGGGACGAAGGTGCAGTCGATGTGGGAGGGGAAGTAGTCCAGCGGGAAGTGGACCGGGTGGACCCGGAACCCCTTGGGCTCCAGGGTCCGCTTCAGCCAGCGGATTCCGGCACGGTTGGTGGTCATGGACTCCTGCACCAGGATGTCGCGCCCCATCCGGCTCATGTCCGCGGCGTCGAAGACGATCTCCTTCTGGGTGATGCAGAACTCCGACGCGTGCATCCGGGCGTGGCGCTCCTGGAGCGGCCATTCCCAGAAGTCCCGCCGGTACATCCCATCGGCCATGGTCGGCTTGGGGGCGACGGTCCACGACACCCGGGAGTCCGCCTCCCAGTACTCGTACACCAGCTTCCGGTACGGCTCGTACTCGAAGTAGCGGGCCCGGCGCGACATGGTCGCCTCGATGATCTCGTTGCCGAGTGTGATCATCACATCACGCGGGCACACCGCGCAGTACTGGTTCTCGACCTCGAAGTGCGGAGTCCGCAGCGGGCGGGAGAAGTCGAGCGCCTCGGGGCGGCGGACCGTCACCCCCTGGGTCTCCAGGAGAGCGGCCAGGCCGTCGAGTTCCTCCTCGGCACGGGCCACGGCCTCGGCCGGCTTGGGACCGGCCGGGAACGGCTCACCGGCCCGGCCGCGGATCTGGGGTCTATTGCCGGGCTCGGCCGGTTCGAAGGCCGCGCCCGCCGCGGAGCCGACGACCATCTCGCGCAGGGGATCCCACTCGTTCCACGCGTTCACCGCGGGGAGATCAGCAATTTCCCGCATGATCATTCCTTCTGTTTCGGTCCACGACAGGGTTGGGGGCGGCCAGGAGCCGGTGCTCGGCCCGTCCGCTGAGCAGGTCGCGCACGCGGGTCGCCAGGAACGACTTGGCCGGCCCGACCAGATCCACGGCGGTGACCTGATCCACGGCACAGAGACCGTCGATCAGCAGGGGCAGGCTCGCCGTGTCGAACCACTGCTCCGTCAGCATCTCCCGGTACGCCGCCGGTGTGTCGTCCACCCGCTTGCCCGTGCACGGGGAGATGACGGCCGCGGTCGCGGGCAGGAACTCGACGCCGGCCAGCATGGACTGGAATGCGGCCCGGCCGGGGGCGGCGTAGGGGCAGTGCTCGGCCCGTTCGAGCACATCGAGGACAGCGACGCCGAGCCTGGTCAGGATCCGTCGCACCGCCTCGGTCTCGGTGCCGGTGATGCTGATGGCGATCACACCGGCCCCGAGGTCGACGGAGAGCCACGGCTGCGGGTCGAATGCGCGCAGCACGTCGACGAGCCGGTAGGCGTCCCCCTCCGACGAGGGCAGCACAGCGAGAAACGTTCCGCTGCGGCGGACCGCGTCCGCCTCGATCTGCCGGGTGTTGGTCTCCCGGATCAGCTCGAAGCACGTCTCCTCGGTGATCACACCGGCGAAGAGCAGTGCGGTCAGACAGCCTGCGCTGAGCCCGCCGTACGCCCGCCAGTCGGCGGGTTCCTGCGCCAGACGCCTGATGAGGGAGACGGCCAGCAGCGCCTCGTGCACCGTGGAGACCAGCCCGGTGCTGCCCTCGGCCGGGTCGACCCCGGCCGGGTCGAACCGGCAGATCCGCGCGGCGTGCCGGAGGTGTTCGTCCGGCATGGCCAGGACCGCGGTCAGTTCGGCCTCGGTCAGCGGAAGCAGCCCCGGCACGACGAGGGCTCGGTCAGAGGTCACCGGTGACGCCGCCCGTGACAGGAGTCAGTCCGCACTCCGGGTCGAGAATCATCGACTTGACCACGAACGCCGAAGGCTCCAGTACGACATAGACGTCCAGCTGGAGGCCGGCCAGATAGTCGATGATCCCGCGCCAGTCGAGGACCGTGGTGAACTGGTCGATCATGTGCTGCCGGATGGTCTCACCGCTGGTGTACGGGCGGCAGTCGTTGATGCTGACCAGGGGGAGAGCGGTGTTGCCGTAGGGGTCCTGGAACGTCCACTCGTCGGCGAAGCGCTTGCGCACGGTCTCCATCAGAGCGCAGTGCCCGGGGAAGCTGTGGGGTATCGCCCGGTACAGGGCGCCCGCCTTCATCAGCGCGGGCTTCATCGCGTCGAGATCCGACAGGCGGCAGGCTCCGAGGAACTGGTTGCTCGACACCGTGGCGGCGAGGTGGAGAAGCGAGTCCAGGCCCTGGGCGCGCAGCTCGTCGAAGACCCTGAGGGGGTCGCAGTTGTAGAAGAAGACGCTGACGTAGTCCGTCTCGCCGAAGACCTCGGTCTCGATGGAGGCCATCAGGCTGGACATGCGCACCATGTCCTCCAGCGACACCCAGCCGACGGCCGCGGCGGCCGAGAGGTATCCCAGGCTCATCCCGGCCACACAGACCGGCTGGATGTCCCGGGTGCGCAGGTCCCGCTGCCAGCCGGCGACTCCCATGAGGTTGATCAGCGGGCGCCGGAAGCGGGGGTCGTTGACCTCTTCCTCGGTGCCGTTCCTCAGGATGGCTCTGAAGTCCATCCTGAGGGTGTCACTCGCGAGGTCCAGCATGACGTCCATCGGCTTCGACAGACCGCGCCGACGGAGCTCGTCGTCCACGTGCACCTGGGAGGGGAAAATGTATGCGCCGGTGCTGCTCACAGCGAGAGTCCTCCATCGACGACGATCACTTCACCGTTCATGGCCGCGAAGTCGGGGCCGACGACATGCCGGATCACCGAGGCCACCTTCCGCGCCGGCACCGTGATCCCCTCGGATCCGGAGGCCGGCAGGCCGTCCCTCACCTGCGCGGGGACCATCTCCAGCAGCCGGGTGTCCTGGATCGCGCCGGGTGAGACCGTGTTGAAGCGCACCCCGGCCGCACCCCACTCACGGGCGAAGCCGCGCGTCATCGCCTCGACCGCCGCCTTGCCTGCGACGTATCCGACCGCGCCCACGATGTAGCGCCTGGTGATGACCGACGAGACGTTCACCACGCTGCCGCCGCCGGTGCCCGCCATGGCCTGCGCGCTGACCGAGTTGACCTGGTAGGCCCCGAAGACATTGGCGTCGATGATCGACTTGAATATCTCGGCATTGGCCACGGTCGCCACGGCCGCCTGGCCGGCCACAGCGCAGTTCACGACGACGTCGCACGGGGTGACCCGCGCGAGCAGCTTGCGGATGGACGGGCCCCTGGGGTCCGGGTCGGGCAGGGTGAGCTGGTGGATCTCAGCCGCCCCGCCGTCCTCGGTGATCGCCGCGGCGGTCTCCTCCGCCGCGGCCCGTCGGCCGTGGTACGTCAGGTGAACCGTTTCCGCATGTCCTGCGAACTCCCGTGCCACCGCTTGGCCCAGGCCGCCGGTGCCGCCGATGACCAGGACGTTCCGGTAGCTCGGCGTGTGATTCTCACTCATCACTGCTCTCCGCCCAGCCTGCCCGCGATCGCGCGCATGTCGATACGTTGTGCCAGATTCCGGTTGAGCGCCGACAGACGTTCCCTGTCGATGCGCCGCCCCACACGGGGTTGGTAATGGGGATAGGGCTGGTAGAACTCCGCCCGGGTGAGCGACGACATCAGCACCGGGACGGTGCCCTCCGGCGTCTGCAGATAATCCCTGCACACCGCTTCGAACGACATGTCGTCGGCCAGCCCCAGTTTGACCGTGGCCTCGTTGTGGACTCCCGTCGTGACCTGGACCCGCTGGCAGTTCAGCACCTCGAAGAGATAGTCGAAGAGGAGCATCGCCGCCTCCAGGCCGATGCCGGTGCGCCACAGTTTCGCGTCACCGACGGCGCCCCCGATCTCATAGACCCCTTCGCCCAGGCGCCAGAAGTGCGCCAGCCCTACGACATTGCCGTGGGAGTCCGCGATCAGGGCCGCACGATTGTGCTCGTTCTCCATGGAGGCGTACTGGGATTCACGGACCAGTCGGCTCGACGTCCCGCGCAGCAGAGTCTCGCATTCCGTTGCGCTGAGCCATTTCGCCACGGTGCCGAGCGATTCTTCCGAGACGGGCAGGATGCGGCAGAGCAGACCTTTCACCGGATGGTCGCCATCTATCCGTTCTGGAGCTGGTCATGGATGCTCCGCAGCGTGGTGAAGTTCTCGACCTTGAGGTCGTAGACCTTGTCACCGAAGGGCTGTAGGAGAGCCGAGGCGAATCGCATGGTGTCCATGGATTCCAGGCCGTACTTGTTGCCCGAGCCGAAGACGAGGGCGTCGTCGTCGGGAACCTCGCCGTCGAGCCGGTCCCCGAAAAGATCCATGAACACTTTGCGCAGCTCGTCCACGGGTCACTCCTCCGTCTTGATGTCGTTCGGCAGTTGAAAACACATCGAGCCCCACAGGAACCCGGCCCCGATGGCGCTGAGGACGATCAGGTCGCCGGCCTTGGCCCGTCCGTCGGCCGCGAGGCGCCAGAGCGCGGTCATCGCCGATGCCGCACCGGTGTTGCCGAGGACGTCGGCGGTGATGGGCACCTTCTCGGGGGCGACGCCCATGGTGCGGGCGATATAGCGCAGGAGCCGGACGTTGGCCTGGTGGAGGGCGAACCCGTTGACCTCGGCCGCGTCCACACCGGCCGCGGCCAGCGTCTCGCTGACGGACTTGGGCAGGCGGGTGGTGGCCTCCTGCCACACCACGCGGCCGTCCATCTGGAGATAGGGGTCGACCGCCTCGTGGCCCGGCGTGTTGCGCGCGTGGTTCAGCAGGCTCGGGCCCGCCAGCGCGACGGCCGGCGAATAGGCGTTGCCCAGGTCGTAGGAGAGAAGACCGCCCGGGCCTTCCGTCCTGGTCAGGACCGTGGCTCCCGCCGCGTCGCCGAAGAAGATGCGCACGGTGCGGTCGAGCGGGTCGGGGAGCCGGGAGGCGCCCTCGGCGCACACCACGAGAGCGTTCCGCAGACCGGGCTCCTGGAGCAGGCAGGAAGCGGTGTGAAGGGCGTAGACGATCGAGGCGCAGGCGTGCTGGGCCAGATCCAGGATGCGGGGCGTCCCGATGCCGAGCCGCTCCGCGACGACGACTCCCATGGACGGCACGATCCATTCGGGCGAGCTGGTGGTGACGATGAGCACGTCGATGTCGCGCGCTTCGAGTCCCGCGAGGCGCATGGCCTTCTCCGCGGCCTCGACCGCCAGATCGGTGACGGTCTCGTCATCGGCGAGGAAGCGGCGCTCGCGGATTCCCGTCTTCTCCTCGATCCACTCCGGAGTGGTGTCCAGCGTCTCGCACAGCTCCGCATTCGAAACCACCCTGCCGGGCAGGGCCAGTCCCACACTCTGCAGGCTGATCGGGGCGAGTTCCCATGTGGGCACAGTGGTCCCTCTCGACGTTGGTTGACCGAATGGAATGGGTCGGGGAGGCCGGCGGGCCGGCTGCCCGAGTGAAATCACTTCGGGCAGCCGGCACGCACTACCAAATCAGCAACCGTCGCTGTTGGTGCTGACGGGCAGCTCAACGCCGTCGGCGATGATCTCGGTGCCCTGAAGGTCGATCACGTTGGTGAGGTCCATGGTGTTTTCCTCCTCTCGGAAAGGTAGAAGCGGTTGGGAACACCGCCGTTACCGGCGGTGGCTCATGGGGTGACGCGAGGATCTGTGTTCACGCGCTCCACGTCTGTGTTCACGCGCTCCACGACGTGCCGTCGTGCGCGGCTGTCAGATCCTCCAGCGTCTTTTTCCGCAGTGCGGCGAGCAGTTCCTGACGGTCACCCGGCTGCCGTCGGTCCCGATCGATGAATGCCTCGATATTCGCACAGCAGATCACTGCCGGCCAGTATTCACCATCGATGAAGAAGCGATTCCGGAGAACCCCTTCGACCTCGAAGCAATCGCGCTCCGTCAGATATTCGATGAGCACGTCGCTGTAGGTGGGAACGAGCAGTTCAACACGTTTCACCTCGGACGAGCGGGTCAGCAGGGAAACCGCCTCCCGCAGGGAAGCATCCACCAGTTGAATCGTCCATGCACGGTCGTCACTGGAGGAAACGCTCAGCTGGAAGAATCCGGGCGTCTGACCTGCCCACCAACTGATTGCGCCCACCGTACGGCCGGAACTTCGGACCACCAGATGAGACTTCCGCTCGTCCCTCACGATGCGCTGGCGCTGTGCGGCAGTCCGCCAGACCGGCCCATCCGTCGAAACGTAGGAGAACAGCTGGGAGAGCGCTTCGTCAAGAAGCTTCTCATCCCTTTCAGCGAGCACCGGAATGAACTCGACGTTCACTTCTTGTTGATGACTCACTTCGCCCCCCGACAGTTATCTCTTGCGCCGTCACCGGCGCTGCTCTCGAATTCGTTATGAACGTATGGCAGTTCCGACGGGCGGTCAATGTGCGTCGAACTCAACGCATGCACAGCGCATCGGACGAGCCGGTCACCGAATCCGCCCGCCGCTGGAGTTCCTCCGCGTACGCGGCCCACACCTCAAGGTTCGCCCGGATCAGCGCCGCCGCCGTCGAGGCGCAGTGCGCGGGCACGTTCTCGGCGATCCCCGCCAGCTCGGCGGAGTGGGCGGGGTGCTGGCTGAGCCAGCGCAGCAGGCTCCGTCCGCTCTCGTTGAACCGGAGCGACGGGTCGTTGCGCAGTCGCTGCAGAAGCAGCGCCCTCTCGGACGGCGCGGGGTGCGGCGACGCGAGGTGTGGCGGCGCGGGGTGCGATGGCGCGGGGTGTGGCAGCGCGGTCACGGGGGCGCCGGCGTCGCCGCGGATCCGCCGGGGAGCGGGCGCGGTCCCGCGCAGACGCGGCGGCAGCGGATCGTCGCCGGCCTTGAGGCGAGCTCGTACATCGGCCGCTGTCGACGCGGAGATGCCGGCCGCCCTCGCGAGCTCCCGTAGAGACATCTCGGGCTTGCCGAGCAGGAGTTCTCTCGCCTGGAGCCGACCTGCGGCACCGCTGACCGGCCGGGTGCGGCCATCCGCTCCCACCCGGGTGTTCGACTGTTCATTCCGGACGGTCGAACGGTTGCGCAGGCCCGCGACCGTGGTGGGGGACAGGCCGGCGAGGCGGGCGATCCTCCGGTCGGACCACTGCGGGCAGCCGACCATGATCCGCGCCGCCGCGGCCCGGCGGTCGGCTGTCGTGAGCGGGAGTCCGTGGCGGGAGTTCAGCAGAACGGCCAGGACGAACGCTTCGTCCCCGACCGCCGTGTAGAGGCGGGCGCGGATCTCCGACCGTCCGCGCAGGGCGGCGGCCCGCACTCGGTGGGCCCCGTCTATCACCCTCATCGTGCCGGCGTCCACGACTATCGGGGGGAAGTCCTCCTCCGATTCGGCGAGCGCCCGGATGTGACCGTCATCCTCACCGACAACTCTCGGAGAATCGACGAGCTTCAGCACGTCGATAGGAACGGCCCTTATCGGACACTTCTCAAGTCGCTGCTCCAGCATGACCAGGTCGTCTTCCATGATTCCCCCATGTCACAGTGGTGTCCACCGGCCGAGCGGTCTCGTCGGCAGACGTCCCAGACAGCTTCTGCGGGCAGCGTAACGACCGGCTATTTCTCGCCTTTTTCCGTCATGTGGCGCATAAAAAATAAAAGCAAAACCTCGAAAATCCCGTGCTCTGCTTAGGTTTGGCAGCAGTTGTGCGAGAAAAACAAGGAGGGCTCTGTGCGCATGTCTGTAAGAGTGACCGCCTGGTTCATTGCCGCTGGCGCGGCTCTGACGGTGGGCCTGGGGGCCACGACCACGCACCCGGACGGGTCCGGCGTCTCTCTCCACCCGGCGGCGGCCCCGTTCGCCGGGCAGTCGGGGCAGGACGCCGCGTACACCGCCCACTCGGGGAAGGACACCCCGACCGGCCCGCCCCCTGTCCTCAACGACCTGCCCTGGACCTGACATCATCCAGCCGTCCGCTGACCGAGGCGCCGCGTGGCCGCCTCGTCGCTGCACGTGGCCGCCTCGTCGCTACGGAGTACGGCCGTCGGGCGCGGCCGAGTTGTCGGGCACGACCGACCCTTCGGACGCGACCGAGCCGTCGATCAGCCGCACGAGGTCGCCCGGCGAAACAGGGGTACCCGGCTTGATCCAGACCAGGAACCGGTACAGCCGCTCGGCGCGCTGCTCCCAGTGAGGACTGGACAGGCCACGGAGCCGGGAAAGGGCGGACTCGACATACGCACGTGCCTCCACGGGAGTCTGCCGCAGTGCCGTGGCGCAGGCCAGGTCGAGGTGGATACGGGCCTGCAGAAAAGTGTCGCCCACCTCGGCGGCTGCCTGGAAGGCCTGACTCAACGACGTCAGGGCCCGCTCGGTCCGCTGCTGCCGCCACTGCGCCTCCCCGCACACGCGCCACCCATGGGCCTCCCCCAGGCGGTCCGCCTCGGACCGGGAGATGGCGACGACCTCGTGGCCGGTCTGCTCGGCCTCGTGGGCCTCCCCCTCGCGCAGCAGCGTCTCCGCCAGCCGGTAGAGGTTCTGGGCCTCGACGCGCAGCGAGCTGCTGCCCTGGCCGGTGGCGATGGCCTCCCTGATCAGCGCGATGCCCAACCTGTTCTCGCCCCGCTCCAGTTCGATCTGGGCGAGCAGCCCGGTCGCATGGGAGCGCCCGGCGGGGTCGTCGGCCCGTACGAAGAATTCGATGGCCTCACGGCACAGAACGCCGGCCTCGTCGAGTTCACCGTAGAAGCGGGCGCACAGCGCGAGGTTGCGCAGCACGGTGGCCCTCGTACGGGCGTTTCCCCCGGCCTCGAGCATCGACTTCGCGTCCAGGAGCCGGGACCTGGCCCGGGGGTAGTCGCGCTGATAGATCTCCAGCGTGCCGAGGGAGCTCAGCATCGCCGCGACGCCCTCGGTGTCCCCGGTCGCACGGGCGACCTGCAATGCGGTATCGGCGACGGCACGCCATGCGTCCAGGTAGCTGTGCGCTTCGAACAACGGCACCATGCGCACGACCAGTTCCCAGGGGTGCCCCGGATGGTTCGCGTCCCGCCAGTGACCGATCAGCTCGGCCGTGGCCTGCCGCTCGGACTCGAACCACGCCATCGGATCGGACCAGGGCTCCTCGGCCGTGAACCAGTGGGGCCGCTCCTGACCCGCCCAGTCGCGGAGCACGGCGACATGGCCCGGCCCGCGCAGCTGCTCGTGCGCGCGGTCGGCCAGGGTGAGCCATGCCCTGAACGCCCTCTCCAGCGCGGCCTGCTGTTCCTCCGGGTGCTCCTCGGCCACGCCGCGTTCCCAGGCGAACAGGCGCAGCAGGCTGTGGAGGCCGAAGCGCGGCGGCATCCCGGACGCGCCGGACCGCACCTCCAGCAGCTGCGCCTCCACCAGCCGGTCCAGCAGATCCTCGGCGCGCTCCGGGCAGACGTCCAGAAGGGCCGCGCCCACCCAGGCGGCGAAGTCCTCCACGGGCAGCAGCCCCAGCAGGCGGAACAGCCGTGCCGCCTCGGCCGGGAGTTCCCGGTAGCTGTTCCAGATCCCGCCGCGCACCCCGCCCTCATGAGGGCTGAGCACATCCAGCCGGCGGCGCCTGTCCTCCAGCCTCCTGACCACCAGCTGTACGGAGCCGTAGGGTTTGGCGATCAGAGAGGAACCGATGATGCGCAGGGCCAGCGGCAGCCCGCCGCACAGCTCCAGCAGCCGCGCCGTGTGGTCCGGGTGGGCCTCGGTGTACGCGCGTCCGGCGACAGCGGCCAGCATCCGGTCGGAGTGTTCGAGATCCAGCGGCTGGAGGCCGAGTTTCACCGTCGCGTAGTCGCCCGCCAGCCGGTCGAAGGAGTCCCGGCCGGTGATCACGACACAGCACAGGCCCTCGCCCGGGATGAGCGGGAGGATCTGCGACACCGACCGGACGTTGTCCAGCAGGACCAGCACCCGTTTCCCGTCGAGCACACTGCGGTACAGCGCGGAGCGCCCGTCCAGGTCGTCGGGGATGTCCGCGCTGGGAACGCCCAGGGCCCGCAGGCACCGGTTCAGCGCCCGCATCGGCGTGACCGGAGGCCGGTGCCCGTCGTGACCGCGCATGTCGACGAAGAGCTGCCCGTCGGGATAGTTTCCGGCGACGCGGTTGCTCCAGTACACGGCCAGCGCCGTCTTGCCCACACCGCTGGTACCGGAGATCGCCGCGACGGCCAGGGGCACATCGCCCTTCGCGGCGTCGATCAGCCGGTCGAGTTCCGCGACCTCCGCCGCACGGCCGGTGAAGGCGGCTGCGGATGCCGGGAGCTGGGCGGGGAGCGCGGTCGCCGCCGGGGCAGCCGCCGGTGCGGCCGTCAGGGCGCCGTTCTCGGGCCGCTCGGCCGTGACCAGGTCCCTCAGGATGCTCTGGTGCAGTTGCTGCAGCGCGGGGCCGGGCTCCGCACCGATCTCCTCGATGAAGATCCTGCGTCCGGACCGGTAGACCTCCAGCGCCCTCGCCCTGCGCCCGGATCTGCACAGGGCCACCATCAGGTGGAACCGCGCCTGCTCCCGCAACGGCCACTTCTCCACCACGGTCGTCATCTGGGACACCACCGACCGGTGCTGACCCAACCGGAGCAGAAGACCGGCGTGTTCTTCGCTCACATCGAGCCACAGTTCCGTGAGCCAGGCCCGCGCGGCATCCAGGTCGCCCCCCGACACCCCCTCCAGTGCCGTGCCGTTCCACAGCGCCAGCGCCTGCCGGAAGCACTCCGCCGCCTCGGCGCACTCATCGGCTCCCGCCAGATTCCGGGCACGGAAGACCAGCTGGTCGAGCACGTGGACATCGATGCCGTGCTGCCCGGGAGCGAGAGCGTAACTCCGGTGGCCGGTCACGATGAGCCGGTCGTCACCAGCCGCGTCACGAAAGATCCGCCGCAGCGAGTTGATGCACACCGCTATCTGATTGCGGGCGGTGACCGGCGGCGCACCGCCCCACACCGTTTCGATCAGCACGTCCACGGGCACGGGCGTTCCCGCCGACAGCAGCAAAGTCGCCAGGACAGTACGCTGCCGAGGCCCGCCGAGTGGGACGGGTTCGCCGTCCGCCTCAACCGTGAGCGGCCCCAACAGCTTGAACGAAAGCGAACGCAAGGCTCAATCCTCTAGCACTGTTGACAGGAACTCGCGGGCTCCGGACCACACGGATCGGCGCAGCGGCCGTCCTGGGGGAGCACTCGTTGCTGCCGCACACCTTCCGGGACCGGCTAAGCCGCTGCGGACGTCGGTGCGGGTACAGGCGCAGATGCCGGTGTGGGCGGCATCTGGCACCCGCTCCAGTCCCGGCCGGACAGCCGACGCCGCCATGTGGCCCTCAACAGGTCACCTCCGCCGAGTCCGGCCCGAGGCCCGCCGGACCGCCGATGAACAGCCCTGTGCGGCGCTGCGCGATGCCGGGGACTCGCAGACCGGCGAGGCGATCCGTCGTGACGTGGCCCCCCGCATCGCCGGCCCCCGCCCATGATCCCCCTGCACCGCACGACAACCCCGTTCGAGAACATGCTGCCGGAACCCAAACTTCCGGATAAGGGATGTCCGGGCAACCGAATGATCATGGTTCACCTCACCATCCCCCCGCGCACCTCGCTGTGACGGAAGCCACAGTTCCGCCCCAGAAAGAACTCAACCTCGACACGAAATGACGGCAGGTTACTCGATGTCCGTTACACGGTCGCCCGACCGTGTGGCTCTGCGGCATCCGGTCAGGCGGTGCGGCCCTTCGCGGTCGACGGCCGCCGCCTCACCGCCACCGACGGCGAAGGCAGCCGTACCGCCTCGACGGCCCCCGCCGCCGAAGCCGCGATGGGCCTGGTGAGCGACCGGCGACACCCCGGCCCGCGACCGCTCGCCACCGCCCCGCAGCCCCTCACCGCCAAGCCGCCGGGCACCGCACGACCGCGCGACCGCCTCGCAGCCGCCTCGGCACCCCGCACAAGCCCCTCGGCGAGCAGCATCCCCCAGTGGATCGAGCACACCACCGGTAAGCCGGTCGAGCACACCACCCGCTACACTGGCCGCGAGCAGACCCTTACCGGTCGATCACACGCCTGTCCAAAACACGCCAGAGAGCGGTCGCATGCGCGCCCCCTTTTCCGGCACGTTTATCGACAGGTCCCCGCCTTCGCCTTCGTAGCTCAGGGGATAGAGCACCGCTCTCCTAAAGCGGGTGTCGCAGGTTCGAATCCTGCCGGGGGCACAACGCATTACCGCTCTGACCTGGGGTTTCTCCCCCAGGAAGGCGCTCCGCTCGGCCTCGGACTCCTCGTCCGGGGCCGTTTGCGTGAGCAGACGGGGAGTTGATCTCGCGAGTATCGCTCGCATGCACGCCACACGCGCACGGTGCAGCCTATGAGATCGCCCCCACCCGGGCCCCGGCTCTGGCGTCAGCCTTCGTGGGGCGCCTTCGGGCGGGTGACCGGTACGACGGTGAGTAGGTCGTCCAGCCCTTTGAAGTCGTCGGGATTGGTGGTGAAGAGGGGAAGGTCCTCGGCCACGGCGATGGCGGCGATCATCAGGTCGGCCACCCGGCGGCGCGGCTTGCGGCCCGCACTGATCACGGCGGCGCAGATGCGGCCGTAGATGCGAGCCGCTTCGGCATCGAAGGGGATGGGATCGAACTCGTTCTCGGCACGCTGGAGGACATCGAGCCTGCGGGCACGTTCGGCGTGTTCGTCATAGCCGCTCTGTTCGTCGTTGCGACGGACCTCGTGCGGCCCTGCCGACAGCTCGGCCAGGGTGATGGCAGTGATCGCCATTTGGTCTGGAAGCTCCTCGGGCTCCACCCACCGGCGCAGGATCATGATGTTGGTGTCGAGGAGTCCCTGCTCGTACGTCGAACGCTCAGTGGGCATAGGGGTCGTCCAGGTAAGTGTCAGCCGTGGCGTCCTGGTCGGCGCGGAACGTGTCGAGGTGGATATCGGGAGCGGCCCGAGACATCGTGGCGAACTCCTGGCGGGAGACGAACCGTCGGCGTCGCCGCAGGGGGACGAGTTGGCCGACCGGGTGTCCGTCGCGAGTGACGGTGAACGACTGACCACCCTGTATCGCGTCCATGATCTCTCGGGACCGATTGCGCAGATCCCGCTGGGTGATTTCAGGCTGAACACTCATATCAACCACGGTAGCACCGGGTGCTACCGAGTGCTACGCCACGCCTACGGCTTGCGCTGACAGCCCTTCGGCCATGAATGCCGGCGAGCGACCAGGGTGGACCGGCAGCCGTCACCTGCTGCCCGCATCGGAACGCATTCAGCACACATGAGGCTGGGAAGCCCCGCGAACACGCGAGAACCAGGGAGGAGTGTGTTCGCAGGTCAAGGAGCACACCTCCGACATTTCCGCAGGTCACAGCCCCGCCCCGGGAGAACTCCTCAAGCGGGTGTCGCAGGTTCGAATCCTGCCGGGGGCACAGAGAAACACCTGGTCAGAGGCCCTTCCGTCCGGCAGACGGGAGGGCCTCTGCGGTGGCGGCACACATACGGCAACGACACCGCGGCCACCTACACTTGCTGCTCCCACGGATTGACCACCAGAGCCCCGGTTCGGGCCATGTGCTTGATGTTCCGTGTGGCCACCGTCCAGCCGTTGGCCAGGGCGGTGGCGGCGATCAGGGCGTCCGGTGGGTCGATGCTGGTGCCGGCGGCCTTGAGTGTCTTGTGGACAGCGAGGTAGGCAGCCGCTTCCGGTTCGCCGGTCGGTGCGATGCGGTCACGGAATTCGTGCCGTACCGCAGCGAGGGCTTGTGCGTAGCGGGCTTGCCTTTCGGGGTCCGGGGCGGCGGCTACACCGGCCTCGATCTCGGCCACGGTGATCACGCTCAGGAAGCGGTTGGGTCGGGCCGTGGACCGGAACCAGGCCAGGACGCGCGGGTCGGGCTTCGCCCGGGTCGTGAGCTCGGCGACGACATTGGCGTCGAAGAGGTAGATCACTCGGCGTCCGTCTGCGCATCGTAGGAGCGGGCGCCGAACTCCAGCCCCTCGAAGGGCTGGGAGAGCAGGAATTCCTCGAAGCCGTCGTTGCTCAGCGTCACCCAGCGGTGCAGCATCTCGGGTAGAGCTTCGAGCTCCGTGTCGGCGAGCTCCGCGTCGAAGTGCCGACGCTGGTCCTCAGGCAGGGACTCCCGGATGTCACGGATGGTCCGCAGCGGATGTGTCGACGGGCACGGCGGGTGAGGCACACCGCTCGGAGCTGTGGTCATCGGCATCCCCTCCGCGCGCATCGGGCTGCGTACTGCTGCTGGTCCCAGGCTACGGGTTTCCGCCTGCCCGCTCATAACCTTGGGGATGAGCGGGGCGTCCGTCGGCCTGGCCGCCGAGCGACAGCGGCAGTTCTTACGGCGTGCGCCTGGTCGTTCTCGTCAACAGGGACCGCCCCAACCAAGTGGCCAGCCGGAATGGATTCGGCACACATGAGGCCGGGAAGGGCCGAGAACACGCGAGAACCGTAGAGGAGTGATTTCGCAGCTCAGGCACACTGGAGGCCACGTTTACGCAGGTCACGGCCTCGTCCCGAGAAATCTCCTCAAGCGGGTGTCGCAGGTTCGAATCCTGCCGGGGCACAGCAGAGCAGCAGGCCGGAGGCCCTGTCACCCGAGGGACGACAGGGCCTCCGGCGTTTCCCGTACAGCTGTGCCCCGCCGACATGAACCGCGTCATCCGATGTGCGGAGACCCGCCCACGGGCACCCATGACAGCTCGCGGGCAGCCCGCAGCATGGCGGTGAGGACAGGCCCGTCCGGTGAGGGCTGCTGGGCGCTGATATTTCGGTAACGCCATGCCGTGTACGCCAAGTCGGCTGCCACAATGCCCAGGTTCGCGCGAAGGAGGGGTTTCGGTGATCGCGGAGACGGCGGCGTTGCGGCTGGGGACGACCGTGGCGAGTGCGGCGGGGCAGTGGTGGCTGGGGAGCAGGCAGCGGAAGCAGGAGCGGTTGCTGCCGATGGAGGAGCTCGTTCGGGTGCGGGTGCCCGGGGTGCGGTTGCAGCGGGAGGTCAGGCAGCAGTTCGAGCAGATCGCCAATGCGGTGTTCGACCGGTTGGAACCGTTTTTGAAGCACGCGTTCCAGCGCCTGGAGGAGGGCGGGCGGCAGGCCGTGATCGACGCCGTGGCCGACATGTTCACGCAGGCGGACCTCTCGGATGAGGCGCTCCTCGCCGCGAACGCCCGCCCGGCCGAGCTCATCCGCCACATCACCGGTTCCGTCAGCGCGCCGGTCGGACTGAACGAGGCGGAGACCGGCCTGTACGAGATGCTCTTCGCCGAGTGCGTCGAGTACTACGTCCGCATCGTGCGCAGCCTGCCCGTCTTCGAGGAGCGGGCGGCGGCGGAGCTGCTGGCGCGGACGGCCACGCTCGGTGCCGAGGTGGCGCGCATTCTGGAGCGCCTGCCGGATCGGTCGCTGTTCGCGCCGGACGGCACGGACCAGGACACGGCCTTCCGCCGTACGTACCTGGAGCTGGTCAGCAGGGACCTCGACGAAGTGGAGCTGTTCCGCCGTACGTCCGAGCAGGCGACCGCACCGCGCGTACGGCTGTCGGTCGCGTACGTCAGCCTGCGGGCCACCGGGGACGACGGGAGGCGCCGGCGCACCGCCCGCTCCCGGCCGCAGCTCAGGCCCGATATGAGCCTCTGGGAAGAAGCCGGAGGCGACAGCTCCGGCATGCGGGTCGAGGCCGCGCTGAGCGATGCGTCCCGGGTACTGCTGCGGGGCGAGGCCGGTTCGGGCAAGACGACGCTGCTGCGCTGGCTGGCCGTCATGGCGGCGCGCGGGGCTTTCACGGGTGAGCTGGCCTGCTGGAACGGGCTCACCCCCATTTTCATCAAGCTGCGTGAGTACGGCGGCCGGACGCCGCCGGGCCCGGAGGCGATGCTCGACGGGATCGCCGGGCCCATCACCGGGATCATGCCCAAGGGCTGGGTGGAGCGGCAGCTCCACGGCGGCAAGGCGCTGCTCCTCATCGACGGCGTGGACGAGCTGCTCGAACGGGAGCGCCGAGCGGTACGGGACTGGCTGCGCAAGCTGCTGCGGCAGTACGACGGCATACGCGTGGTCATCACCTCGCGCCCCACGGCGGCCGGCGTGGACTGGCTGCGCCGCGAGGACTTCACCGCCCTCCACCTGGACCGGATGACGCCACCGGACCTCGCGGCCTTCGTACGCCAGTGGCACCACGCCGTACGGGAACTGGGCGACGAGCTGCCCTGCGCCGTGGACGAGCTTCCGCAGTACGAACAGTCCCTCCTCACCAGCCTCAAGGACCGCGCGCATCTCCAATCGCTGGCCGGTACGCCGTTGCTGGCCGCCATGCTGTGCGCGATGCACCTGAACAGGGGCCGTCAGCTGCCGCGCGATCGCATGGAGCTGTACCGCAACGCCCTGCACACCCTGATCCACGACCGGGACGCGGACCGAAACGTGCCGAGTGCGGTGGACAGCAAGCTCAGCCTCGGCGACAAACTCGTCATACTGCGGGATCTCGCATGGCGGCTGTCGGACAACAACCGAAGCGAGATCGACCTGAAGAAGGCGGCCGTGTTCGTCTCGGCGAAGCTGCGGGCGATGCGTCATCTGGAGGTTCTGGACGGCGACGAGGTCCTGGAGCAGCTACGGCACCGCTCCGGGATTCTCCGGTCCCCCGCCGACGGACGTATGGACTTCGTGCACCGCACCTTCCAGGAGTACCTCGCCGCCAAGGAGGCCGCCGAGGAGGACCGCATCGGCAACCTGGTCAGCCGAGCGCATCTGGATCTCTGGCGGGAGACGATCATCATGACGGCGGGCCACGCCAACACCCGCCAGCGGGAAGAGCTCCTCGGCGGCATTCTCGACCGCGCCGAGGAGGAGCCCCGCCACGCGCGCACGCTGCGCCTGCTGGCGGCAGCCTGCCAGGAGACGCTGCCCTCCATCGCGGACGGGCTCGCGGACCGTCTGGACGAGGCCGTGAACAAGCTGCTTCCGGCGAGACGGGAGACGGATCCGCCCGCGCTGGCGGCGGTGGGGCCCGGACTGCTGCGTTGGCTGCCGCGGTCCCTGGGGGAGCTGACCGAGAAAGCCGCAGTACAGACGATACGGACCGTGGCGCTGATCGGGGGCGAGGAGTCCCTGGAACTGCTGGCGGGCTATGTGGGAGACGAGCGAGAGGATGTCGTCGATGAACTCATCCGCGCATGGGACTACTTCGACGCGGATGTCTACGCCGACGATGTTCTGTCCCGGTTGCCGCTGGCGGAACACAGTGTGTGGCTCGCCCATTCCGGTCAGCAGCGCGCGGCAAGCCGGTTGCGTTCCCTGACGTACGTCCGAACAAATAACCCAGTGGGGGGACTTGGGTTTCTCGCCGAGCTCCCGCCCCTGCAAGAGCTGTGGGTCGGCATGCTCAAGGAGGCCGACCTGTCCGCCCTTCGGGGCCATCCCGGTCTGCGGCAACTCATGCTGTTCGGCAAGGGCCCGATGAGAGGGACATCGATTCTCACGGAACTCACTGAACTGCGCTCGCTGGCACTTTCGCTCACTGGGGACCTGGACTTGAACATCTTGCGCCTGATTCCCGAGCTGGAAGTCCTCCAATTGCGCCAAACCAAGGCTGAGACCGACCTCAGCCCGCTGACCAGGCTCGCCGGCCTCCGGATCATGGAGTTGCTCGGGGAGGACGAGGCCACGCCGCTAGGATTCGATGAGCTCGCGAGCATGACCCGTCTTGACAAAATCTTGCTCTACGAGCACGACGTGGACGCCTGGCTCACGGGGCTCAAGAGCGCGCCGCCGTCGTTGACTCATCTGAATCTGCGCCATTGCGTCGTGCCTCCTCACCGTAACGCCTTCACCCGGTTCGAAAGCCTGCGCCGTCTGACTCTCTTCGAGTGCCGCACCCCCGACGGTATTCCCATCACCGACCTGGACATCCCGGGCGTGCTCACCCGTATCGAATAACAGCACGGCCGCGCAATTCGCAGCCGCGCGGGGAACGACGCCGCCAGGGCTCACTGAGGACCTGCACGCCTATTGAGCGGCCAGTCGCCGCCGTCCAGGAAGCCCGCCCAAGCAGCTATACACTCCATGTATACACACGGTGTAGAGTCCCTCGTATGTCCATAGGTCACACTCTCCTCGGGCTCCTTGAGTCCGGCCCGCGCCATGGCTACGACCTCAAGCGCGCCTTCGACGAGAAGTTCGGGCACGACCGGCCGCTGCACTACGGGCAGGTCTACTCGACCATGTCCCGGCTGCTCAGAAACGGGCTGGTGGACGTCGACGGCATCGAACCCGGCGACGGGCCCGAGCGGAAGCGGTACGCCATCACCGAGGCCGGGATCGCCGATGTCGGGCAGTGGCTGACGCAGCCCGAGAAACCCGAGCCGTACCTTCAGTCGACCCTCTACACCAAGGTCGTTCTCGCGCTGCTCACCGGGCGCAGCGCCGCCGGGCTGCTCGATACGCAGCGGGCCGAGCATCTGCGGATGATGCGGGTGCTCACCGATCGCAAGCGCGGCGGCGACCTCGCCGATCAACTCGTCTGCGATCACGCCCTGTTCCATCTGGAAGCCGATCTGCGCTGGCTGGAGCTGACGGCGGCGCGTCTGGACCGGCTGGCGAAGGAGGTCGGCGCGTGAGCGGGCAGCACAGTGACATGAGCCAGCAGCACAGCGAGCCGGCACAGGCGCTCCTCTCGGCCTGCGATCTGCGCAAGGCGTACGGGCCCACCCCCGCCCTCGCCGGGGCCTCCTTCGCCATCCGGGCCGGCGAGGTCGTCGCCGTCATGGGGCCCTCCGGATCCGGCAAGTCGACCCTGTTGCACTGCCTCGCCGGGATCGTCCGCCCCGACTCGGGGACCATCGGCTACGGCGGGCGCGATCTCACCGCCATGACCGACGCCGAGCGCAGCACCCTGCGGCGTACGGAGTTCGGCTTCGTCTTCCAGTTCGGGCAGCTCGTGCCCGAGCTGAGCTGTGCCGAGAATGTGGCCCTGCCGCTGCGGCTCTCCGGGGCCGGGCGCAAGGCCGCCGAGCGGACCGCGTTCGAGTGGCTGGAGCGGCTGGAGGTCGACGACGTCGGCCGCAAGCGCCCCGGCGAGGTCTCCGGCGGGCAGGGGCAGCGGGTCGCCGTGGCCCGCGCTCTGGTCGCCTCGCCGCGCGTGGTCTTCGCCGACGAGCCGACCGGTGCGCTGGACTCCCTCAACGGCGAGCGGGTGATGCGACTGCTCACCGACGCGGCCCGGCAGACCAGCGCCGCCGTCGTCCTGGTCACCCATGAGGCCCGCGTCGCCGCGTACTCCGACCGCGAAGTCGTCGTACGCGACGGCACGGTGCGCGATATGGCGGGCGCGCTGTGAACAACAGCCGCAGAACCGCTGTGAACAACAGCCTCAGAACCAGGTCCGGCGGCCTCAGGACCGGGGCCGTGGACCCCGGCCGCGCCATCGAGGTCGGCCGTACCGAGGCCACCGGGGTACGCGGCTGGGTGCGCGATCTCGCCCTCGGCGCCCGGTTCGCCGTCACCGGCGGCCGGCGCGGCTGGACCCGTACCGCGCTCACCGCCATCGGCGTCGGGCTGGGCGTCTCGCTGCTGCTGGTGGCCGCGTCCCTGCCGCACGCCCTCCAGAGCCGGGACGCCCGCGAGGACGACCGCCGGGTGAGCGCCCTGGACGGAAAGCCGCCGTCCGACCGCTCGTTCCTCTTCGCCGAGACCGAGACCCGCTACCGCGGCGATGTGATCACCGGGACCGTCTTCCGCCCGGACGGCCGGGGTCCGACCGCCGCCCCGCCCGGGCTGACACGGCTGCCCGGCCCCGGCGAGATGGCCGTCTCCCCCGCGCTCGCCGAACTGCTCGCCTCCCCGGACAGCGCGCTGCTCAAGAACCGGCTGCCCTACCGGACCACCGTCACCATCGGCGACACCGGGCTGATCGGGCCGGGCGAGCTGCGCTACTACGCGGGCGTCACCTCCCTCGACGACGACAGCGCGGACGGGCGCGGCGATGCGTTCGGCGGCGTCAAGCAGCAGGGCGAACCGCTCGGCGCGGTGCTGCTGCTCGTCATTCTGATGGCCTGTGTGGCCCTGCTGATGCCGGTGGCCGTCTTCATCGCCACCGCCGTGCGCTTCGGCGGCGAGCAGCGCGACCGGCGGCTGGCCGCGCTGCGGCTGGTCGGCGCGGACCGCGCGACGACCCGCAGAATCGCGGCGGGCGAGTCGCTCGGCGGGGCGCTGCTCGGGCTGGCCGCCGGGGCGGTGCTCTTCGCGCTGGCACGCCTGTCGGCGAGCGAGGTGACGATCTGGGATGTCAACGCCTTCTCCGTCGATATCGTGCCGAACCCTCTGCTCGCCGTGCTGATCTCCGCCGCCGTGCCGATCGCCTCGGTCGCGGTCACCCTCTTCGCCCTGCGCGATGTGGCGATCGAACCGCTCGGCGTCGTACGGAACGCCGCCGCGAGCAGCAGCCGCCGGGTGTGGTGGCGGCTGCTCGCCCCGGCCGTGGGCCTCGCGCTGCTGCTGCTCCAGGCGGGCGAGGTCACCATGGGGAGCGCCGACATCGCCACGTACCAGATCGCCGCCGGCGCGATCCTCGTGCTCATCGGCGTCACCGTGCTGGTGCCCTGGCTGGTGGAGGCCGTGGTCAGCCGGCTGGACGGCGGCCCGGTCCCCTGGCAGCTGGCCATCCGCCGGCTCCAGCTGAGCAGCGGCACGGCGGCCCGCGCGGTCAGCGGCATCGTGGTGGCCGCGGCGGGGGCCATCGCGCTCCAGATGCTGTTCACCTCCGTCGAGAGCCGGTTCACCCTGTCGACCGGCGCGGACAGCGGCCGGGCCCAGCTGTCGTCGCGCGCCGATGTACGGGACGGCTCCGTCGCGCCGCGCGTCTTCGAGGCGTACGCCGGGACCAAGGGCGTCGACGCCGTGTTCGGGACCATCGAGGCGACCATCAGCCGTCCCGGACCCCGGCGCGCGGACGAGGACTTCATCCCCTTCACCCGGCTCACCGTCGGCGACTGTCCCTCGCTGCGCGAGCTGGCGAGCCTGCCCTCCTGCGAGGACGGCGACGTCTTCACGGTCCGGGAGAAGCGCGAGCTGAACTCCTACCCCTATCTCCCGCGCGCCGGTGAGCGGGTCGACCTCGCGGAGGAGCGCCTCGGGCCGGACGGCGAGCCGCTGAAGACCGAAGCGGTGCTGTGGCGCGTTCCCGCCTCCGCCGAGCAGGTCAGCATGCGCACCGGGCCCATGGGCGAGCAGACGGGCGGGGTGCTGGCCACCCCGTCCGCCGTCGATCTCGCCAAGCTGTCGCGGCCCACGGTGAGCACGCTGCTCCGGCTCGACGCCGAGGTGCCCGAAGCCGAGGAATACGTCCGGAACACAGCGGCCCGTCTCGACCCGCTCGCCCAGGTGGACGCGCTCCACGACACCAAGTACACCAGCCAGTTCGCCAGTGTGCGCACCGGGCTCTTCGTGGGAGCGACCCTGACGATGCTGCTGATCGGCGCTTCGCTGCTGGTCTCCACACTGGAGCAGCTCCGCGACCGCCGGCGGCTGCTCTCCGTGCTGGTCGCCTTCGGCACCCGGCGTGCCACGCTGAGCTGGTCGGTGCTCTGGCAGACGGCCATCCCGGTTCTGCTCGGGCTGACGCTCGCCGTCCTCGGGGGGCTGGTGCTCGGAGTGGTCCTGCTGGCCATGGTGGGCGAACCGGTCGCGGACTGGTGGGTGTTCCTGCCGGTCACCGGGGTCGGGGTCGCGCTGATCCTGCTCGTCACCCTGCTCAGCCTGCCGCCGCTCTGGCGGATGATGCGGCCGGAGGGACTGCGTACGGAGTAGAGCCGCGCGGACGGTGGACGGTGGACGGTGGGCGGACCGGCCGGGGGGCGGCCTCCAGGTCCGGGGGCGGCGGTGACGGGTAACCGCCGCCCCGCCCGTCCCCGCGTCCAGGTGCCCCGGCCCCGGCCGCTCAGTCCCGGCACTCCGCCCGCATCTGCGCCGCCGCGTGGTGCGCGCCCTCCCGGGAGCCGCCCCAGTCCTCGCCCCGGTCCAGGAGCCGCACCGTCAGGCGCTGGTCGTGGACCGGGAGGTTCCGGACGGTCGTGGTCCGGCCCCGCAGCGCCGTCTGGTCGATCTCGAAGACGGTGAGCGAGCTGTGCGCGTCGTCCGGGTCCGCGAGGACCCGGTACACCGTCGGGTCGCCCGCCGCGTCGGCGTCCCGCCGTCCCCGGGGCACCACCACCTCCAGCGAGCACCGCGTATAGCCGCTGCCGACGTACCACGACCAGGTCGCCGCGCCGCCGCTGTCCTTCGACGCGCTCCCCGACATCGGAACGGCGCTGAAGCGCCCGTCGCAGCCGTCGCCCCGGTGGCCCCCGCCGTCCCGGGTGTACCAGCCGTCCTCGCCGTCCCGGTAGCGGCCGTGCTCCTGGTAGCGCCCGCCGCCGGAACAGCCGGGGCCCGCCCAGGCCCGGTACACCGGGGTCTTACGGGGCGACGGACGGCCCGTGGACGGTGGGCGTTCACGGTCCGCGCGAGTGTCCGCGGGGGCATCCGCAGAAGCGTCCGCAGGAGCCTCCTCACGAGTGTCCGCAGAGGCGTCCGGCGTACCCGGCGCGGCGCTCGACGGCGGCGAGGGCAGCCGCGGGGACAGCGGCGACGGCGGTGCCGACGGCTCGATCCGCTCCGGCACGCCCCTCAGATCCCCGGGCCTGTCGGCCGGCGTCCCCGACCCGGCCACCTGCTCAGTCCCGGAGGAACCAGACGAACCAGCCGAACCGTCCCCCGACAGCGTGACCACCGACGCCGCCAACGCCAGCGCGGTCAGCGCGACCCCGCCCGCCAGCAGCAGCTTTCCCGAGCGTGACAGCAGGGACAGCCGCCCCAGCACCGTCTCCCGCGCCACCCAGCCCCCGGCCGGCGACCCCCGCGACCCGTCCGGGACGGCGGAGCCCGAGCCCGCCCCGCACTCCGGGCATCTCATCCCCGGCAGCGCACCACCCGCGCCACCGCATCGTTCGCATGCCATCCCACACCCGCGGTCCTAATACCGACTGTTCGGTATGCCGGCGAAACGAGTCCACTATGCATCAGTGGACCGCACTCCGACAGGGGCGGGACGGGATCAGGCCGCGAGAGAGCAGCGACGCCCTAGTGGAGCTCCTCCGGGCAGGGCGTGCCGCGCGGGAAGTCGTACGGCGCGGCCAGCCGGTACTCACCGGCCCGGGGCGCGACGAGCTCGGTCCACTCGTCGCCCTCCGCGTTCTCCTCCGCCTTGATCAGACAGCCCTCGGTGTTGTCGAAGGTCTTCGGCGCCCCCTCGGGCCGCCGCTGGGACTCCGCCGTCTCCTGCGGGCCCGCCACCTTGTCGCCGTTCTCGTCGACCAGGCTCAGCCACGGCGAGTAGGGCACCCGGATCAGCACCCGGCCCGGTTCCGTCAGCCGGATCCGGACCTCGTCCGCGCCCGCCTCGCGCACGACGGCCGAGGGCTCGGCCAGCGGCACCGGGTTCCGCACGGCGAACAGCTGCCAGTTCTCGTCGCCCCAGATCCGCTCCAGATACGGCAGCCCGCCCCGTACCAGCTCCGCCTCCTGCCGGGCGCTGGAGTCGGGGGAACCGTTCGGGAGCACCACATAGTGCACGGCCCAGCGCTCCAGCCAGGCACGGTAGTCCGCCGAGGTCAGCGGGGTGTCCTCGTCGTAGAAGATCGGGTTGCGCTTCATATCGGCCTGGCGGTTCCAGCCGCGCGCCAGATTGACGTACGGCGCGAGCGCGGACGCCTCGCGGTGGCTGCTGGCGGGGACCACCTCGACCCGGCCGCGTTCGGCGTTCACTTCCTGGAGCTTGTTGACCAGCGGCGCGAGCTCGAAGTTCCAGGACGCGGTCGGAGCGGTGCGGACGAGATCGTCGACGGCTTTGAAGCCGATCCAGGCGTTCAGCCCTATGAACGCGACGGCCAGCGCGTACCACTTACGGGAGCGCGGCACCGTGTACGGCAGCGCCGCCAGCAGCACCACACCCGCGAAGAGCATCGGAAGCCGTGAGATGTTCGAGCCGATCTGGGAGTCGATCGCCCAGGTCAGCAGGGTGCCGATCGAGTAGACGGCCGCCGCGACCCGGACCGTGCGCCACTCCTTCGGTACGAGGAGGAAGACCGCGAGCCCGTAGACGAACGGGAGCGAGGTCGACCCGAGCGACATCGGCTGCGTACCCGAGAAGGGGAACAGCCAGGACGAGAGCGCCACGACGGCGACCGGCGCGAGACCGATCGCGTACGCCCCGGGCCTGCGTTTGTTGAGGAAGAGCGCGGCGGCTATGACGCCGAGGAAGAGTCCCGCGACCGGGCTGGAGGCGGTGGCGAGGGCCGCGAGCGGGGCCGCCGTCGCCGCCTTCGCCCAGCGCTTGTACCGCCAGCGGTGGGGCCAGCAGAAGACCGCCGCGACCGCGCCGAGCGCGAACATCATGCCGAGGCCGAAGGTGACCCGGCCCGACAGCGCGTTGCAGAGGAAGGCGAAGACCCCGGCGAGCGAGCACACCAGCGGATTGCGCACGGCCCGCACCCGGACCAGGATCAGCGCGGTCAGCGCCGCCGAGACCGTGCCCGCGACCATCATGGTGGGGCGGACGCCGATCAGGGACATCAGATACGGCGAGACCACGCTGTACGAGACCGGGTGCATCCCGCCGTACCAGGCCAGGTTGTACGCCGAGTCCGGGTGGCGGCCGACGAACTCCGTCCAGGCGTCCTGGGCCGCGAGATCGCCGCCGCTGTTGGCGAAGAACAGGAACCAGAGCAGATGGACGATCGCGGCGAGCACCGTCGTGACCAGGACGGGACGCCGGGTCAGCCGGTCCCAGAGATCGGCGAGCACCCCCGTGCCGCCCGGTCTCTCCGGGTCCCCGCCGGACCGCGAAGCAGTCGCCTGTGGCGTCTGTGTCGCCTGCGTCGCCTGTGTTCCTTGCCGGATGCTGTGGCCGTCGGTGCGAACCGGCTCAGCAGTACTCACGAGGCGCTCTCCCCGTCCGTGTTCGGTCGTCACGTCTGCCCGTACTTCTCGTCCGGTCCCCGCCGGGGGAGCTCACTGTCCAGGACGCCGTCCATCGGTCCCGAAGTTGCCCGGCTGCCGGTTCCGGAGCCGCCCGGACATCGGTCCGGGGGGCGCTCCGGCGGTCCGGAACACCCCCGTGAGCGTACGGGCCCGGGCCCCGGCTCAGCCGACCCGGGTCAGTTTCTCGCCGAAACCGGGCTCCGACACATCCTGCTGAAGCGCGACCGGCGCGGTGGTCTTCGCCGAACCGGAGCCCACCGAGATCTCGCCGACGACCTCACCCGCGGAGGCCGCGTGGGGCAGGGTCTCGCCGAGGTCGTCGATCGCGACCTCGACGCGGTGACCGCCCCAGCCGGCCGCCTTCAGATCCTTGGTGGCCACCACGGGCACGGTGCCGCCGAGACCGTTGTCGAGCTCGCCGACGACCTGGCCCTTCTTGATGACGGTGGTCGTGGTGAGGCCCTGCTGGGCCGCCTTGATCACCCGGATGCTGTGCTCGATGGCCAGCTTTTTCTTCTTCTCCAGCTTCGACGCCTTCTGGACGCCCATGGTCATGCCGAGGATGCGGTAGATCTTGCCGTCCACCTCCGCACTGGCCGACCAGAGCAGATTGCCGCCGGCCGGGGTGGACGAGCCGGTCTTGACGCCGTTGACCCCCGGCTCCAGCAGAGCGGCGTCGGCGTTGTTGTAGATCGTGCCGTCGATGCCGTGCATATTGAGCATGGTCGTGTCGACGATCTCGCGGAAGACGTCGAACTGCATGACCGCCTCGGCCAGCTTGAGCTGGTCCCGCGGGGTCGACAGGGTGGTCTGGGTGAATCCGCTCGGGTCCGTGTAGACGGTGTCCTTCATCCCGAGGTCCGCGGCGGCGTCGTTCATCTTCTTGATGAATGCCTTCTCGGACCCGGCGTCCCAGCGGGCGAGGAGCCGCGCGATGTTGTTCGCGGACGGAATCATCAGCAGCTCCAGCATCTGCCGCTGGGTGTACTCGGTCCCCTCCTTGACGTCGACCACGGACTCGAAGTTGGCGAGCCCCTTCTCGTACCCCTCGTCGGTCCGCTTGTCGATCATGATCTTCTCCCCCGCCTGCTTGCCGGTGAGGGGGTGCTCCTTGAGGATGACGTACGCCGTCATCGTCTTGGCGACGCTCGCGATCGGCGCGGGCTTCTGCGCGCCGTACACACCGACGGTCCCGATGCCCTCGACCATGACCGCGCCCTGGCCGTCGTCGGGGAAGGGCAGGTCGAGCTTGTCGCCGCCGAAGGTGTACACCGCGTCTCCGGTGAGGGCGAGCGAGGGCGCGGGCAGCGGGCGCAGCACCTGTGCGACCGCGAAGACGATCAGCAGCAGAAAGACCAGCGGGGTCCAGATCCTGACTCTGCGCATCGCCGACCGCACGGGGGTCGGCGGGGTGTTCGTCAGCTCGGCCAGCAAATCGAGGGGCGGCTGCGGGGGCAGCGGCTGCTGCCGGGTCCGCTCGTTCTCGGCGAGGGCCGCGGGCACCGGGGTGGCGGTGGTGGGCTCGTCGTCGGCCACGGGCTCGGACTCAGGCACGGACTCGGGCTCGGGCTCGGGCTCGCTCTTGGTCTTGCCCTTGTCCTGGCCCCACGACGGGGTCCGTACGGCGTCGTCGCCGCGCAGCGGTACGAAGACACTGGGGCGCTCGGCGGCAGCCGCCGGGACGGGGGATGCCGGGGATGCCTCGGAGCGGGGGGCCGGGGGGACCTTGAGCGCCGTGGTGGGGCTGTCGTCGTCGGAAGAACCGTTTCGCGCAGAGGGGGTTTTCGGCGCGGCCTCGGCGGGGGCGGGCTCGGGGCGGGGGCCGGGGGTGGTGTCCGGCTTGGACTTCGCGTCCGTGTCCGCCTTGAGCTCCGCGTCCGTACCGGGGTTCGCGTCCGTGTCCGCGTCCGGCTTGGGGGCCGTGCCCGGCTTCGGCTTCGGCTTTTCGACCGGCTTCGGGGCCGTGTCCGGCTTGGACTTCGCGTCCGGCTTCGGCTTCGGGTCCGCGTCCGGTTTCGCGTCCGTGCCAGGCTTCGCGTCCGAGTCCGAGTCCGAGTCCGAGTCCGAGTCCGAGTCCGTGCCCGGCTTGGGCTCCGGCTCCGCCTTCGCGTCCGGCTTCTCCTCCGGCTTCACCGGCGCCGGCAGCACAGCCGTCTCCTCGGCCACGTCCGCATCGCCGGCACCGCCGGCACCGTCCGCGTCGCCCGCGGACTCCCCCGGCTCGTCGTCCGCCGACGCCACCCATGCCGCCACCGCCGACCGCAGCCGCCGGTCCTTCTCCACCGAGCCCGTCTCGGTGCCCGGTTCGGGCGTCTCGCCGCCGGCACGGCGCTCCGGCTCCTCCGGGAGCCTGAAGACCGCCGTCGGCTGATCCGCGCCCGATGACCCCGCCCGGTCGCGCACGGCGTCCCGCGGATCGCGTTCGCCCCGAGCCGTCTCCCCCGACGACTTCCGCTGCTCCGACCTGTCGGGGGACTCGCCCGCCACCGTGCCTCCTCCATGAGTCATGCGCCACTGCCATAAGGGCGCACTACGAATCGCTGTCCATCGGCAGCCCGTGTTGTCCGAACCATCTCTCAGTGTCCTGTGTGAGAACACGGCTCCCGGGGCTAGACGAGAACGACATACCTAACGGTTCCCATACAAAGCCCCCAGGCGCTCTCGACAGACCAATGTGAGAGGGGTCACCCTGTCATTCATCCACGCGGGGAGGCATGGATGGGCAGGAGCCGCAGAACAATTCCCGAGGAGCTTCTGCTGCTCGCTCTGGACCCGGCCACGGGCACCACAGCGCAGCCGCAGTCCCTCGACCTCGGCCTTGCCGGAGCCCAGCTAGTAGAGCTGGCTCTGGCAGGACGGATAGCCCCTGACGGGGATCGTATCGCCGTGGTGATGCCACGGCCGACCGGAGATCCGACACTGGACTCCGCGCTGGAACTGCTGCGCAGACGCGGCAGCCCGGTTCGGGCCGTCCACTGGATCGGCGGGCCCCGGCTGGGGCTGCGCCAGATCTATCTCGCGCATCTGGAGCGGTGCGGCATGGTGCATGCCGTGGCGGGCCAGATGTGCGGAGTGCTGCCGACGACTCGCTACCAAGCGACGGAGACGGCGATCAGCCGGGACATCAGAGCCCGGCTGGACAGCGCGATCCGCACCGGCGTGCCGCCGGACCCGCGGACCGCGGCGCTCGCCGCGCTGGCCCACGCGGTCGGCCTCGGCAAGCATCTCTACCCCGGCAACGAGGGGCGTTCCTCGCGATCCCGGCTGCGGGATCTCATCAGGCACGACCCCATGGGCGGACTCGTGGCGCACGCCGTGATGGACGTTCAGAACGGTGTGGCCGCGCAGCCGCGCCGTAACCCCACAGCGACGAACGGCGGCCGTCAGGCGGCCGTGCCGATGCAACCGCGCCGCGGGAGCATGGCCCGCGTCGCCGCGCACTGAGCGACAGCCGCCCGGGCGGCGGCCGTCGCGGTGCGGGCGCAGTGGTGCGGGCGCAGTGGTGCCCGCACGACAGGACACGACGAGATACGACGAGAGCCGCACAGACCGCGCGGGGCAGCCAGGACACTGCCCCGCGCGTTCCCCTGCACGAGCAGATGTACGACGCCGTGCGGGAGAAACCCCGGTGCGCGGCGCCGTGAATACGGCCCGTGTGCCTGTTTCACCGCGCGTCCACGCCTTTTGGTGGCAGTCTGCTGAGCAGTAGATACGCTCAGCTAAGCAGTCCGGAGGTGCAGTTTCCGTGGCGTCCAACGTCAATCCCACCGTCAGGCGACGCCGATTGGGCCTGGAGCTGCGCCGGCTCCGGGAGCTCAAGGGCATGACGGCCGAAGAGGTTGCGGAGCGTCTCCTGGTGTCCCAGTCGAAGATCAGCCGGCTGGAGAACGGCCGCCGTTCCATCAGCCAGCGCGATGTCCGCGATCTGTGCGGGGTCTACGAGGTCGACGACCACCGCATCGTGGACTCGCTGATGCAGATGGCCAAGGACTCCCGCCAGCAGGGCTGGTGGCACGCCTTCGGCGACATCCCGTACAGCGTCTACATCGGTCTGGAGACCGACGCCGCCAGTCTTCGGGTGTACGAACCACAGGTGGTGCCGGGCCTCTTGCAGACCCGGCAGTACGCGGAGGCGCTGATCGCGGGCGCGCTGCCGGAGAGCGGCGTGCCGGACATCGAGAAGCGGGTGAGCGTACGGCTGCGCCGCCAGGACCGGGTCAAGGCGGACGGCCAGCCGCTGCGGCTGTGGGCGGTGATCGACGAGGCGGCGCTGCACCGGGTCGTCGGCGGCAAGAACCTGATGCGCGAGCAGCTGGAGTATCTGATCGAGCTGTCCCAGCTGCCGCATGTCACGGTGCAGGTGCTGCCGTTCGACATGGGCGCGCATCCGGGCATCAACGGTCAGTACGCGATCCTGGAGTTCCCGGACGCGACGGACTCCAGCGGCGTCTACATCGAGGGCGTCACCAGCGATCTGTATCTGGAGAAGGCCAACGATGTGCACAAGTACAGCGTGATGTACGAGCATCTGCGTGCTCAGGCGCTGAACGTGGACCAGACGCGGTCGTTCATCGAGAACATCGTCAAGCGGTACATGACCAGCTGAGCGGCTGAGCGGCGGACCGGCGGTGGGAGTCCCGAGTGGGAGTCCCGGGGCGGGAGTGAGGACGCGCAAGGTACACCCCGCCGCGACATGGCGGAAGAGCCATCTGGAATATGCCATCCGACCGGGTGAAACCATTCCGCATGGGCCGGTGGTGGCGAGTAGCGTCCCTCACGCCGACAAAAACGTTGGCTCACACCACTCGCCGAAGCGGAGCGAACATGGCCATCATTCAGGGAGCCACGGAGACCTGGACGAAGTCCTCCTACTCAGGGGGGAACGGGGCTTGCGTCGAGGTCAGGTCCCCTATCGAGCGGGCGATCTCGGTCCGGGACTCCAAGGTCACCGAAGGGCCGGCGATCACTTTCGTCCCCGGCTCGTGGAACGCGTTCGTAAGTGAGGTGGGCCAGGGCGCGTTCGATCTCGGCTGAGTACTCCGCCGAGCCGCGTGAGGCCGCCCAGCACGCTCCCCGCACAACGCGTGCGCAGGCGGTACCGCTCGTGGCACAACTGAATAAGCGACACCGAAGAGCCCTCTCGACTGGTCCGCCGTCCCGGCCGAGGGGGCTCAGCCGCGCCCCTCGGCCCCTCGGCCCCTCCGCTCAGCCGTGCCCGCCGCCGAGTCGCCGAGCCGCCGGGTCGCCGAGGCCCCTCGCTCAGCGCAGTCGATCGACATAGCGGTCCGTCCCCGGCACGGTCGGGATGAACGGCGCGACCAGCTCCACCCGGCCGAGCCCCGACTCCGCGACCGCCTCCCCGAGCCCGGCGAAGGAGTCCGCCCAGCAGGTCTGCGGGGACTCCTCCAGGAACCACAGCAGGGTGAGCCGGGTCCCGACGCCCTCCACCTGCTTCACATAGGTCATCCGGTCCCCCGGCAGCGGCGTCGGCCTGAAGACCGTCGCCATCGCCGCCGCCGAGCCCGCCAGCCGCCGGGGCAGATGCCTCACCCGGAGCCACTCCAGCAGTTCGGCACTCTGCTCAGGGCTCTCCGCGTCGATGACCTCGACCACCAGACCGGCGTACGGATGGTCCAGCGCGTGGAAGTCGCGCGGACCGGCCGCCCCGTCCCGGTAGACCGTCGCCGCATGGTCCTGGAAGGCCGTGAACACATGCGTACGGTCGTGGTACACCCGGCTGTCGCGGTTCAGCCGCTTGTTGATCGCCACGGTCCACTTCATATGCTCCGCGTACCGGCCCTCGGTGATCCAGTAGACGGAGACATAGCAGCCGGCGGTGACCGGCTGGGCGACCGCCGACCGCTCGGGGTAGCGGAGCAGCTGGAGCTCCCGGGTGGCGACCCAGCGGCGGCCCGCGTAGATCCAGGGCATCGCCATGGCCCCCGCGTAGACGTGATCGTCCTCGTACCAGCGGTTATAGCGGCGTTCATGGCCGGGGTGCGGCTCGACCATGGTGATCAGGGCGTGGCCGGGGCGCACTCCATAGGGCCCGACGGAGGCCAGTCGGGCGTAGGTCGCGCTCCAGGTGTCCTCGGTCGCTCCGGGCTCGCTCATCGCCACGGCTCCCTTCCCCTCGTCGGTGGACCCACCTACTCTGACGAACCGTCAGATGATGCGCCAGAGCCGGGAGGCACCCGATGCTGCTGCGAGGAAAGACCGTCGTCGTCTCCGGGGTCGGCGCGGGACTCGGCCATCAGGTCGCCGCGACCGTCGTACGGGACGGGGGCAACGCGGTCCTCGGGGCGCGCACCGAGGGCAATCTCGCGCGGTCCGCCGCCGAGATCGACCCGGGCGGCTCCCGTACCGCCCACCGGGCCACCGACATCACCGACGAGTCCCAGTGCGAGGCGCTCGCTGCGCTCGCCGTCGAACGGTTCGGACGGATCGACGCCGTGGTCCACGTCGCCGCCTGGGACAGCTATTTCGGGGGCCTCGCGGACGCGGACTTCGACGTCTGGCGCGCGGTCTTCGAGGTCAATCTGCTGGGTACGCTGCGGATGACCCGGGCCTGTCTGCCCGCCCTCGCCGAGCGCGGCGGCTCGGTCGTCATCATCGGCACCCAGTCGTCCGTTGCGGCCCCCTCCCAGGTGCGGCAGACGGCCTACGCGGCCTCCAAGGGGGCGCTGACCTCCGCGATGTACTCACTCGCGCGGGAGCTGGGGCCCGATCGCATCCGGGTGAACACCGTGCTGCCGGGCTGGATGTGGGGGCCGCCGGTGCAGACGTACGTCCGGTTCACCGCGCAGACCGAGGAGGTGCCGGAGAGCGAGGTGCTCGCCCGGCTCGCCGCGCGGATGGCGCTGCCCGAGCTGGCCACGGACGGGGATGTGGCGGAGGCGGCGGTGTTTCTCGCCTCCGACCGGGCACGGGCGATCACAGGACAGTCGCTGCTGGTCAACGCGGGGGAGCTGATGCGATAGCCCCTTCATGGAACCCGTCTCCCCTGCTTCACCCCCTTCTCGCGGCCGTACGGGACCCGCATCCCGGACGGCCGTGCCCAGCCGCGCCCCAACAGCCGACGCGCCCACTGATGTACCGACGAAGCGCCCGCTCATCGTGGGTCCGCCGTCCGGTGCGCGACAACGACTCCGTAAGCCAAGAAAAGGCAAAATCGTTCTGCTTTCTGATCTGCGTTCACATCCTTGACCAGGATGACCCTCTTGACCAACCCCCGCACGGGGAGTTCAATCACCGCAGTCCCCTCCTCCCGCACGGGGACGCCAGGGAACGAGCGCGCCGACGGAGTGCACTGCCGGTCGTTCACCAGGCGGACCCCAGGAGGGGGCATATGAACGGTCTCGACTGGACCGTGCTCATCGGCTACTTCGGCGTGATGATCGCCATCGGGCTCTGGTCGCACAAGCGCGTCGACAACGTCAGCGACTTCTTCACCGCGGGCGGCCGGATGCCCTGGTGGCTCTCCGGGATCTCACACCACATGTCCGGCTACAGCGCGGTGATGTTCACCGGGTACGCGGGGATCGCCTACACCTACGGCGTCACCTCCTTCGTGACCTGGTCCCTCCCCATCGCCATCGGCATCTTCATCGGCGCGAAGCTCTTCGCCCCCCGGCTGAACCGGCTGCGCTCCAAACTCCATGTCGCCTCGCCGCTGGAGTATCTGAAGACCCGCTACAACCTCAAGACCCAGCAGGCGCTGGCCTGGTCCGGCATGCTGCTGAAAATCGTGGACGTGGGGGCCAAATGGGCCGCCATCGCCACCCTGCTCTCCGTCTTCACCGGCATCTCGCTCAACCAGGGCATCCTCATCACCGGCGTCATCACCGGCGTCTACTGCACCATCGGCGGGCTCTGGGCCGACGCCCTCACCGAACTCGGCCAGTTCATCATCCAGCTCTTCGCCGGGCTGGCGATGCTCTTCGCCGTGATGAGCGAGCTCGACGGCTTCAGCACCCTGTGGACCGTCTGGGACGAACCACAGCTCCAAGGCCACGCCGAGCCCACCGCCGGCCCCTACACCGTCACCTTCCTGCTCGCGTTCCTCTTCATCAAGACCTTCGAATACAACGGCGGCATGTGGAACCAGGCCCAGCGCTACATGGCCACCAAGAACGCCCGCGAGGCCACCCGCTCCGCACGGCTCTCCGCCCTGCTCTGGCTCGTCTGGCCGCTGGTGCTGTTCTTCCCCATGTGGTGCGCGCCGCTGCTGGTGAAGAGCGACAAGCCGGACGCCTCCGACAGCTACGCCCTGATGACCGAACAGCTGCTGCCGCACGGTCTGCTGGGGCTGGTCATCGTGGGCTTCTTCTCCCACACCATGGCCATGTGCTCCTCCGACGCCAACGCCATCGCCGCCGTCTTCACCCGCGACATCGCCCCGGTGCTCTCCAGAAATGCCCGGGGATGGAGCGAACGGGCCGCGCTGCTCGCCGCGCGCTGGTCGACCATCGCCTTCCTCGCCCTGTCGATGGCGGTCGCGACACAGGTCAACTCGCCCGCCTTCAAGGACATCATCACCGTCGTCATCAAGTGGGTGGCCGGGCTGATGGGGCCCATCGCGATCCCCTTCATGCTCGGGCTGCTCCGGCCCTTCCGTAAGTCGGGGCCCACCGCCGCCCTCACCAGCTGGGCGGCCGGACTGGTCGCCTTCTTCCTCCTCAACTATGAGATCGACGGGACGGCGCGGACCGATGTGGCGCTTCAGTACCAGGTGTCCGTGCCGCTCGCGATCTCACTGGTGCTGTACATCGTGATCGGCCTGGTCAAGCCGGAGGACACCCCGGAGCGGGACGCGGTCATCGCCCGCATCAACTCCGAGGAGGACTGAGGAGCCCGGGGCGGGGCCAGGTCCTGGTCCTGGAGGTGTCGGTGGCCGTCAGTCCTTGGCCGTGGCGTTGGAGTCTATGACGGTGATGTGCCCGGGGATGCCGAGCCGCGAGGCCACATCGGTGGCGGGCAGCACCAGCACCTCCAGCCGGGGGAAGGCGCTCAGCCACGCCAAGGAGTCCGACTGCGTCCGGGCGCTGTGCAGCCAGAGATGGGTGAGCCGCTCCGTGTCGATCAGACGCACCAGGCTCTCGGGCGGATAGGCGCGAGTGAGCTGGATCCGCGCCCGGCCGCCCATGGCCCTCAACGCATCCAGATGCTCCACGTTATGGGCGGTGAAGTAGAGGTCGCCCTGGTCGAGATGGGCCAGCACCTCATCCGCGTACTGCCGGGTGTCGAACTTCGACCACGACCAGGTGAGCTGACGGCGCACCCGCAGCGAGGAATGCTCGCGGAAGCGGGCGATGACGGGCAGGGCGGCGTCCGTGCCGATCCGGGCGGCGGTGACGACCACATGCAGAGCCTCCTGCTCCGTCAGCCCCTCCGGCCCCGGGAGCAGACCGAGGACCCGGGGGCCGCCCTGCTCGGCGAGCACCCGCGCCCAGTGCGAACCGTTCGGCGGGACGAAGGACGAGACCAGCTCCTCGATATGGCGCCGGATGCCCGGGGCGATCTCCGTCGCGTGCTCCAGACAGGTCGCGGCCAGCAGCACCCGGCGCAGCGCCCACTCGGGGTCCGTGCCCGCCCCCGTACGCCCCAGTCGGCGGATGAGATCCTGGGGATCGACCCCCGCGACCAGACCGCGCAGAATCCGCTCCCGTTCGGCGGGCCGCCCCAGCGCGACCGCCATCCGGACCACGTCCTCCCACTGGTCGCGATACGCGTTCTTCAGCAGCAGCGGGAAATCACCCTCCTCCACCAGGGCCTTCGCCCCCAGATAGTCCTGAAAGGTCCGGTGGACGAAGTCGATCCGCTCGGGCGCCGGCTCCCGCAGCAGCCCCGAGCGCTCCAGCAGATGGCGCAGTACCCGGTCCACCGGCGCGTCGACATGGGCCATGTACTCCAGCGCCCGGCCGAGCTGGGTGAGCGCGTCGGCGCGCTCCATCTCCACACTGTCGTTGCGGATCAGCCAGTGGGCCAGCTTCTGGAGCAGCAGGGTCTGGGTCTCGGACGAGAGACGCAGCCCGTCGCCCGGGGCGATGCCGCGCTCGGTGTCCCGGCGTTCGAGCAGCATCCGCAGCGCGGCGTCGTACAGATCCCGGCGGCCGTGCGGCAGAAAGCCCCGCCGCTCGCGGTGGAGCGCGCAGAGCAGCCCGCACATCAAGGGGTTGACCGCGAGCCCGCCGAGGTCGGCGCTGGTGCGGATCGCCCCGAGGAGGGCGTCGGCCAGTGCGGGGTCCGCACCGGCGGCCGTGTGCCAGCGGCGTACGAACCGGGTCACGTCATCGCGTGACATGGGCGAGAGCGTCAGCTCCGTGAAACCGTCGCCCGCGAGCCAGTCCTCGCCCACCGCCGAGGAACGGGCGGTGACCAGCCAGAGATTGCCCGGGAACTCCCCCATCAGCTCGCGCAGCCAGCGGCGCGTCTCCTCGCGTTCACGGCGCGGGATCTCATCGATGCCGTCGACCAGCAGCAGCGCCCGCCCGGCCCGCAGCACCCGGTCGGCCCAGCCGTCCGGCTGGGCCCCGGCGACGGCGCTGCGGACGGCGCGCAGAAAGTCGTCGGGGGTGGGCGGCAGGCCGTCGCGGATGATCCGGCGGAGCGGCAGGACGAAGGGGAGGCGGCCGATGAGATGGGTGAGATGCTCGCCGAGCTCGTCGTAGTCCTGGCGCGCGGCGGCGACCGCGAGCCACTGCACCAAGGTGGTCTTCCCGGAGCCAGCTCCGCCGCGCAACAGCACCTTGTCACGTCCGGCGAGCGCGCGTTCAGCGGGCAGCGGTACGGCGGTGTCGCCCATGGCCACGGCTTCCAGCGAGACATACGCGGAGTCGAGCCGCCACTCGCGGGCCTGGGCGAGATCGAGCCCGTAGATGGTGAGCTCGCTGTGCTTGCGGGTGATGTGCTCGGTGTACCGCTGCTCGAAACGGGTGTCCTCCGCGCGCTGGGAGGGGACGCGTTCCGCGAGCAGATCGGCGATCGCGACGAGCCGGTCGAGAGAGCGGGTCTGCTCCACCAGGGTGCGGGCGACAAAGTGGGAACGCTGGGTGAAGAAGTTGAGAATATGCAGACAGGCGGTGTCCAGCAGGGGCCCGTAGTACGGCTCGGCGTCCGCCGACAGCGCGACGGGGCGGGCCAGCCGTCCGGCGAACTCGCCAGGTCCCAGGCGTACGGCCTGGACGTCGTCCATCGCGAGATCGCCCAGGCTGTGGAGGGCGAGGGCGAGCGCGTCGGCGAGCTCCGCGCGTACGGCGTCGTCCGGGCCGTCATGAGGGCCGTACGACCGCAGAGCGCGGGCCACCAGCTCGGCGGTGAGCTTGCGCAGATCCTGTTCGCCGAGGCTGTTCTTCTCGCCCCGGACGCCCTGGACTCCCCGCAGGCCCCCGAAGGAGACGAGACCCGATATCCGCACCGGCTCCTCGACCAGGCGCGCGCCGGGGCCCTCCCGTACGAAGAGTCTCTTGACCAGGGGGGCCACAGCGGCGGACGCGAGTCGGACGGCGACGGCGGCGGAGGCATCCATGGCGGCGATGCTAGACGAACGGGGGTGGGGTGGGGCGGGGTTGGGGGTCCGCTCCGGGGGCTTCGGGGTGGGGCGGGGGTGCTTCGGGGCTGGGGTCCTTGCCGGGTCCGGGTGCTTCGGGGTGCCGCTGGGTGCGGTGTGCTGAGGCCGGGGTCCGCTCCGGGCCGCTCCGGCGTGGGCTGGGTGCGGTGCG
>NZ_VCLA01000128.1:35546-37183 GCF_009600885.1 Streptomyces jumonjinensis | reverse complement strand
GAACCGTAACCGGGGCCGTGCGGACACCCCGCGCGGTCACGAGGAGAACGAGGGCATCGCCGCGACGGCCGAGTTCACCCGGCCCGACTTCGACGAGCCCGCGCGGCCGGATCGCCCGGCCGGCGAGTTCCCCGGGCCGGACTTCCCCGCGGCCCAGCAGGCGGGCCCGGGAGCGGACCCGCAGGGCGGACAGTTCGTACGCCAGGACGTCTTCGGCCCGACCGGCACCACGCCCGGCACCACGCCCGGCACCACGCCCGGCACCACGCCCGGCTCCACGCCCGGCGGTCCGGGGCGGCCCGCCCCTGCGCGGGGCGACGCCTCCGGCCAGGACCCGGCCGCCACCGGTCAGCTGCCGCAGGCGGACTTCGGCGGACCGCGGCAGCCCGCGCCCGGCGGATACGCCCCCTCCGGACAGCAGGACGCCACCGGCCAGTACGCCCGGCCGGAGCTCCCGGACGCCGGACGCCAGGACCGTCCGCAGGACCGGAGCGGCGGATTCGCCCCCTCCGGACAGCAGGACGCGACGGGCCAGTACGCCCGCCCGGAACTCCCGGACACCACCGGCCAGTACGGCCGCCCCGGTGCCCAGGACCCGGCCGCCACCGGCCAGTACGCCCGGCCTGACTTCCCGGACCCGTCCGCCGGCGGTCAGTACGGCCGCCCCGGCGGCCAGGGGACGGACGGTCAGTACGGCCGTCCGGGTCCGCAGGACCCCGCCGCCACCGGCCAGTACGGCCTGCCCGGACAGCAGGACGCCACCGGCCAGTACGCCCGCCCGGAACTCCCGGACACCACCGGCCAGTACGGCCGTCCCGGTCCGCAGGACCCGGCCGTCACCGGTCAGTTCCCCCGGGTGGATCTGGGCGTGCCCCAGCCGCCCGCCCCCGGTCAGGCTCCCGCCCCGCGCGGTTACGAAGGTCTGGACGACGGCGGCCACCGCGCCCCCGCCCTGCCCGCGCAGCCGCAGCCCGAGGCGCTGCCGCCCGCGCCGGGACCGGGCGACGGCCGCACCCCGCTGTACGACACCCTGGAGACGGACTGGTTCCGCACCCAGGGCAGGGGCCAGGCCGGAGCTCCCGGGCACCCCGGTCAGCCGGGTCACCCCGGTCAGCCCGGTCACCCCGCCGAGCAGGCCCAGCGGCAGGAGCAGCCCCGGCGTCCCGACGCCCAGGCCCAGCCCCCGGCGCTGCCCCAGCGCCCCTCCGCCCCCCAGAACGACCAGACCGGCCATAACGGTCCGGACGGCCACAGCGGCCCGGACGACCAGAACGGCCAGAACGGCCAGGGCGTCCAGGAGCCTCAGGGCGGCCCGGACGGCGCGGCCCCCAACAGCGGCGGCTGGCGTGCCTCGCCCAATGACGAGCTGGTGCGCCAGGCCGAGCGGATCCGCAAGCCCGCGGCCGGCGGCATCACCACATCAGGTCTCCCCCGCCGGGTCCCGCGTGCCAATCTGGTCGCGGGCACGGCACAGGAGCAGAGCGCCCAGAGCGGTCCGCAAGTCTCGCGAGCGCCCGATGACGTGCGCGGCCGGCTGACCAACCTCCGCCGTGGAATCCAGCAGGGCCGTCAGCAGAACAACAGCTCGACGACCGGCAACATCAACCTCGGCCCCAATCACCCGCAGGAGCGTTAGT
>NZ_VCLA01000128.1:29487-35536 GCF_009600885.1 Streptomyces jumonjinensis | reverse complement strand
CGGGCTGACCTCGCTGACCGCGGGAGCCTCCCGGATCTTCGAAGGCGGTCCGGTGAGCCAGACCGTCGTGGAGATGGAACGCGGTTTCCTCTTCCTGATGTCCATCTCGGACGGCTCCTCGCTGGCCGTGCTGGCGCACCCCGACTGTGACATCGGCCTCGTCGGCTATGAGATGGCCCTGCTGGTCGACCGTGCGGGCGGGGTGCTCACCCCGGACCTCCGCGCGGAGCTCCAGGGCAGTCTGCTGCATTGATCCGCCCCATCCCGCCCTTCTACGAATCCACTCGATAGCGCGCTCACGCGCCGTCACCGTCAGGTCGCCCACCGGCCCCCCACCGGCCCGCTCAGACGGCACGCCGACCACTTGCTGTCCCGCCCGGAGGACTCATGACACCGCCAACCGCCTCTCACGATCCGTACGGCGTCCAAGCCGACCCCTACGGTTACGAAGGCGACCAGCCGCTGGTGCGTCCGTACGCCATGACCGGCGGCCGGACCCGGCCGCGTTACCAGCTCGCCATCGAGGCGCTGGTGAGCACGACGGCCGACCCCGCGCTCCTCGCCGGGCTGCTCCCCGAGCACCAGCGGATCTGCCATCTGTGCCGTGAGGTCAAGTCCGTGGCCGAGGTGTCGGCCCTGCTGTCCATGCCGCTCGGCGTGGCCCGGATCCTCGTCGCCGACCTGGCCGAGGCGGGCATGGTCGCGATCCACCAGCCGGGTAACGGAGACGCCGGCGGCACGCCGGATGTGACACTGCTCGAAAGGGTGCTCAGTGGACTTCGCAAGCTCTAGCGGCGGTGCAGCCCGCTCAACCACCAGCGCGAAGATCGTGGTGGCGGGCGGATTCGGCGTGGGCAAGACCACGTTCGTCGGCGCCGTCTCGGAGATCAACCCGCTGCGTACCGAGGCCGTGATGACCTCCGCCTCGGCGGGCATCGACGACCTCACCCACACCGGCGACAAGACCACCACCACCGTCGCCATGGACTTCGGCCGCATCACCCTCGACCAGGACCTGATCCTCTACCTCTTCGGCACCCCCGGACAGGACCGCTTCTGGTTCATGTGGGACGACCTCGTACGCGGCGCCATCGGCGCCGTCGTCCTCGTCGACACCCGCCGCCTCGCCGACTGCTTCCCCGCAGTCGACTACTTCGAGAACAGCGGCCTCCCCTTCGTCATCGCCCTCAACGGCTTCGACGGACACCAGCCCTACAACCCCGAAGAAGTCCGCGAAGCCCTCCAGATCGGCCCCGACACCCCCATCATCACCACCGACGCCCGCCACCGCGCCGACGCCAAAAGCGCCCTCATCACCCTCGTCGAACACGCCCTCATGGCACGGCTCAAGTAGACGCGACTCAAGTAGACACGAACGTACGGCAGTTGTCGTAGTTATGAGTGGGCGGACTGTGTCCTTTGACACGGTCCGCCCCCGTGTTCATAACGTTTCGACAGAGAATTGACGCGGCCCCGATACCCGTTGCATACGCATGGTGTCGCTGTGCTCACATTTCCTTCGCCTTTTGAAGGGGCTCGCTCTTTATGCCCGTTTTATCTGTCGACGAGATCACTCGGAATGGCTGATTCCAACTGTTTGGAACCGACCCACTCCACATGCTGAAATTCGACGGACTTCTGAGTAGTACGGCTCCGAACGAAGCACGGCCCGGTACAGGCGCCGTCGCCGAGAGGTTGTTGGTCGAGTGAGGCGAAGCAAGAAGAGCTCCGCAGAGCAGCAGGCACGGGGCAACTTCACCCCGCCGCCGCCGCGCGCAGCGGTGCCTGCGGACGCCCCGGCGCCGAACCCGCCTCCGGCCGCGAAAGGCTCCAGGAGCCGGCTCTCCCCGCGTAACTGGCGAGTGCCCACCCGGCTGAACGCGATCCTTCTGATACCGGTGCTCGTCGGCCTGATCATGGGCGGTTTCCAGGTCAAGGGCTCGATCGACACCTGGGACGAAGCACAGGACGCCGAGCGGACGGCGCTGATCGTGAGCGCCGCCTCGGAGTACGGACGGGCTCTGCTCAACGAGCGCGATCTGACCGCTCAGCCGCTGCTGACCGCCGCCACCCCCGAGGCCCGCGAGTCCGACGAGGTGAAACAGGCGTACGCCGTCACGGACGCCGCGAAGCGGAAGTTCGACGCGGCGGTGAAGGACCTGCCCGAAGGGCTGGGACTGGAACGCCGGATCGAGCTGTTCCGCGCGGAGGAGCCGGGGCTGAAGAAGCTCCGGGAGTCCGCCTACACCACCAGCCTCGATCCGGTCGCCACCGAAGAGGGCTATGTCCAGGTGCAGCACTCCCTCATGGAGTTCGCCAACGAACTGGGCCTCGGCACCGGAAATGTCACCAGTTTCGGGCGCATGGTCTACGCCATTCAGCTCGCCAAGGCCGCTGAATCGCTTCAGCGCTCCATTGGTATGCACCTTCTGGTGCGTCCGAGCAAGAAGCCCGATGTCTTCGCCAAGCAGACCATCGCCTTCAATTCGTACAACTACCTTGAGCAGATCGCCATCGCCGAGTTCGTCTCCGGCGGCACCCAGGCCGACATGGACCGGCTCCAGGACATCATGGCGAAGAGCGCGGCGGACGGCGCGAAGAAGCTCCAGGCGGGCGGTCTGACGCCGCCCGAGGAGGACGACTCCGTCTTCACCGGCATGGCCCGCGCGATCGGCACCGGCACCGAGCCCGGGAAGCTCGCGGAGCAGGACATCACCCCCGAGACCTGGATGGCCGTCTCCACCGCCAAGTTCGAGGGGTACGACCAGGTCGAGAAGGAGCTGGTCGACCGCGCCGTCCAGGAGGCGTCCGCCATCGCGGACGACGCCCGGCGCGACGCCTTCGTCAACGGCGCGATCACCGTGATCGCGCTGCTCGCGGCCTTCATCCTGGCCGGCGCGGTCGCCCGCCAGATGAGCCGCTCGATGCAGCGGCTGCGCACCGCCGCCTTCGGCATCGCCGAACAGCGGCTGCCGATGCTGGTCGACCAGCTCTCGCGGACCGACCCGGGCCGGGTCGACACCCGGGTGCAGCCCATTCCGATCGACACCCAGGACGAGATCGGCGAAGTCGCCCGCGCCTTCGACCAGGTCCACCGCGAGGCCGTGCGGCTCGCCTCCGAGCAGGCCCTGCTCCGCGGCAATGTGAACGCGATCTTCACCAATCTCTCGCGCCGCAACCAGTCGCTGATCGAGGGCCAGCTGACCCTGATCACCGATCTGGAGAACCGGGAGGCCGACCCGGACCAGCTCGCCTCCCTCTTCAGGCTGGACCATCTCGCCACCCGTATGCGCCGCAACGGCGAGAACCTCCTGGTGCTCGCGGGCGAGGAGCCGGGCACCCGCTGGAACCAGCCCGTACCGCTGGTGGACGTGTTGCGGGCCGCCTCCTCCGAGGTGGAGTCGTACGAGCGCATCGAGCTGACCGGCGTACCGGAGACGGACGTCCACGGCCAGGCCGTGACGGACCTGGTCCATCTGCTCGCCGAGCTGCTGGAGAACGCCACCACGTTCTCCTCGCCGCAGACCAAGGTCCGGGTGACCGCCACCAGGCTCCCCGACGGCCGGATCATGGTCGAGATCCATGACAAGGGCATCGGCCTGACCGCCGAGGACTTCGCCGACATCAACCACAAGCTGGCCGACCCGCCGACCGTGGACGCCGCGGTGTCGCAGCGCATGGGCCTGTTCGTGGTCGGCCGGCTCGCCGACCGGCACGGCATCCGGGTCCAGCTCCGCCCCTCGGGCGAGCAGGCGGGCACCACCTCCCTGGTGATGCTGCCGGAGGCGATCACCCGGGGCGGCGGCGGCGAGCCGCAGCCCGAGGACGACTTCACCGTCTCGCAGATCATCCCCGAGCAGCCGTCCTTCAGCGGCGCCCCGCTGCTCACGGCGGCGGATCTCGGCTTCGACGACTCCCGCTACGAGCAGACCGCGGCGACCCCCGGCCTCGACCCGGTCAACCGCTCGCTGAAGCGCGAGGGGCGGCGGGCGGCGCTGGAGGCGCAGACGCAGGGCGGCGAGCCCCGCTCCTTCCCGCAGCAGCAGGGGTACGCCCCCGGGTACGGCGGCCAGGAGTACGCGGAGGCCGGTTACGGCGCCGCCGAGACGGCCCAGCAGCCCTACGGCGGCTACCCCGCCGCCGGTTACCCCGGGCAGCAGGGTCATCCGGAGGGCGCCTATGCGGAAGCGGCCCACCAGGTCCCGCAGAACGCTCAGACGCCGTACGAGGCCGGCTTCGGCACCCAGCCCCACCAGGGTGACTGGACCGATCAGACCTCCTACCCCACTGCTTTTGAGCCGAATTTCCAGCCAGAACCGGAGCCCGACGCACAGCCCGTGGGCCGCTCCGCGACCGGTCCCGGCCCCAGTGGCTTCGACGGCCCGGGGCACGCCCCGGGCGGCGCACACCAGCTGACCGACGCGGGCCTGCCGCGCCGTGGCGGCCGGCAGAAGGCGCAGACCGCCCAGGGCACGCAGAGCGCGCAGCAGCCCCCGCAGGAGTGGCAGCAGCCCGCCCAGCCGCCGCTCGGCGAGCGGCCCGAAGCGGACGGCGCGGACGGCGCGGACGGCGCGGGACAGCCGGTTCCCGCCGAGACCGGCGGCTGGCGCTCGTCCAACGACGAGCGCTGGCAGCGGGCGGAGAAGCTGCGCGAGCCGAAGGCGGGCGGGGTCACCTCGTCCGGGCTGCCCCGGCGGGTGCCCAAGGCCAATCTCATCGAGGGCGCCGCCGAGCAGACCCAGCAGCAAGGCCCCCCGATCTCCCGCGCCCCCGAAGACGTACGCGGCAGGCTGAGCAATCTGCGCCGCGGCGTCCAGCGGGGACGCAGCGCGGGAACGGACCCGAACGGACCGGCCACTCAGGATCACCACGGTGGCCCGGGCAGTACCTACAACCAGGAGCGTTAGTGTGAGCCCGATGAGCCAGGCGGCGCAGAATCTGAACTGGTTGATCACCAACTTCGTGGACAACACCCCAGGGGTGTCCCACACGGTGGTGGTCTCCGCCGACGGACTCCTGCTGGCGATGTCCGAGGGATTCCCGCGCGACCGCGCCGATCAGCTGGCGGCGGTCGCCTCCGGGCTGACCTCGCTGACCGCGGGAGCCTCCCGGATCTTCGAAGGCGGAGCCGTCAACCAGACGGTGGTGGAGATGGAGCGGGGTTTCCTGTTCATCATGTCCATCTCCGACGGCTCCTCGCTGGCCGTGCTCGCGCACCCGGAGGCCGACATCGGCCTGGTGGGTTACGAGATGGCGCTGCTGGTGGACCGGGCGGGAAATGTCCTGACTCCGGACCTCCGCGCGGAACTTCAGGGCAGTCTTCTCAACTAACCGGCAGACAGTGCGTTTCGCGCCACCGCACCATAGGGTGCGGTGGCGCGGCTCCACAAGGACGGGAACCGGCTACTCGCAGTCGGAGGAGGAAACGTGGCAACACCACCAGGCGGACGCCCTTATGACGGCGGTGCTCACCAGCCGCCCCATGAGTACTCCCATGATCGCTACGGCTTCTCCTCCGCACCGGACGGACCCGGCTCCGCCCAGCCCTTCCAGCAGCAGCCGTACGCACCCTCGTACGAGCAGCAACGCCGCGAACAGCAGCATTACCAGCATCAGCGGCGACGGGCGCAGGAGCCCCCGCACCACCAGAACGCCCATAATCCTCTGGTGCGTCCGTACGCCATGACCGGCGGCCGGACCCGGCCGCGTTACCAGCTCGCCATCGAGGCGCTGGTGAGTACCACGGCGGATCCGATGAACCTGCAAGGGCAGTTGCCCGAGCATCAGCGGATCTGCCGACTGTGCTTCGAGATCAAGTCGGTCGCGGAGATCTCGGCACTACTGCATATCCCCCTCGGCGTCGCCCGGATCCTCGTCGCCGACCTGGCGGAGGCCGGTCTCGTCGCCATCCACCAGCCCGGCGGCGACGAGGCCGCCGGCGGTCAGCCAGATGTGACACTGCTCGAAAGGGTGCTCAGTGGACTTCGCAAGCTCTAGCGGCGGCGCGGCCCGATCGACCACCAGCGCGAAGATCGTGGTGGCGGGCGGG
>NZ_VCLA01000128.1:0-29477 GCF_009600885.1 Streptomyces jumonjinensis | reverse complement strand
CGCCAAAAGCGCCCTCATCACCCTCGTCGAACACGCCCTCATGGCACGACTGCGCTAGATCGTCCCGCACTCCGCTGGGCTCTTCCGCCGCGAAGCCCCCGTACCGCCCTCCACCGGGCGGGCGCGGGGGCTTCGGCACGCGTACCCCGGCTCCCGGGCATGGCAAAGGGCCCGTCCGCACCGCGATCGGTGCGCACGGGCCCTCGTGGGTCCGGTGTCAGCCCTGCCAGCTGTGGGAGGGCTGGAAGCCGCGCTGGCGCTCCAGCCGGCGCCAGCCGGCGGTGGAGCGGCTCAGCTCCGCGTCCGCCCGCTCCGGCTGGGAGGCGGCCCGCGCCATCAGCACAGCGGTGATCGCCGCGAGCTCCTCGGGCTCGCAGTTCCCCTTCTCCACACGCAGCAGTGACGATTCGAGAGTGCTGTTCATCTGATCGGGCTCCGTTCTCTACGCAGGGTCACTGCGGCGGGTTGCCGTGCTTGCGCGACGGCAGGTCGGCGTGCTTGGTGCGGAGCATCGCGAGCGACGCGATCAGCACCGCGCGGGTCTCGGCCGGGTCGATGACGTCGTCGACCAGGCCCCGCTCGGCCGCGTAGTAGGGATGCATCAGCTCGGACTTGTACTCCTTGACCATGCGGGTCCGCATGGCCTCGGGGTCCTCCGCCTCCGCGATCTGCCGGCGGAAAATGACATTGGCGGCACCCTCGGCGCCCATGACGGCGATCTCGTTGGTGGGCCAGGCGTAGGTGAGGTCGGCGCCGATGGACTGGGAGTCCATCACGATGTACGCGCCGCCGTACGCCTTGCGCAGGATCAGCGAGATCCTCGGCACGGTGGCGTTGCAGTACGCGTAGAGCAGCTTCGCTCCGTGCCGGATGATTCCACCGTGCTCCTGGTCGACCCCGGGGAGAAAGCCGGGCACGTCCAGAAGGGTGATGATCGGGATATTGAAAGCGTCGCACATCTGGACAAAGCGCGCAGCTTTTTCCGAAGCCTCGATGTCCAGCACGCCCGCGAGGGACTGCGGCTGGTTGGCGACGATGCCCACGACCTGGCCGTCGAGCCGGGCCAGCGCGCAGATGATGTTGCGCGCCCACCGCTCGTGGATCTCCAGATAGTCGCCCTCGTCGACCAGTTCCTCGATGACCTGGTGCATGTCGTAGGGGCGGTTGCCGTCGGCCGGGACCAGATCGAGCAGTACGTCGGAGCGCCGGTCGACCGGGTCGCCCGAGGCGACCGTGGGCGGGTTCTCGCGGTTGTTCTGCGGGAGCATCGACAGCAGATAGCGGACCTCCGCGATGCAGGTCTCCTCGTCGTCGTACGCGAAGTGCGCCACGCCCGAGGTCTCGGCGTGGACGTCCGCGCCGCCCAGTCCGTTCTGGGTGATCTCCTCGCCGGTCACCGCCTTGACCACGTCCGGACCCGTGATGAACATCTGCGAGGTCTCCCGCACCATGAACACGAAGTCCGTCAGCGCCGGGGAGTAGGCCGCGCCGCCCGCACACGGGCCGAGCATCACGCTGATCTGCGGGATCACCCCGGAGGCCCTGGTGTTGCGCTGGAAGATCCCCCCGTACCCGGCGAGCGCCGAGACGCCCTCCTGGATACGGGCGCCCGCGCCGTCGTTCAGCGAGACCAGCGGGGCGCCCGCCGAGATCGCCATATCCATGATCTTGTGAATCTTGGTGGCGTGCGCCTCGCCCAGCGCTCCTCCGAAGATCCGGAAGTCATGCGCGTAGACGAAGACCGTGCGGCCCTCCACCGTGCCCCAGCCGGTGATCACACCGTCCGTGTACGGCTTCTTCGCCTCCAGGCCGAACCCGTTCGCACGGTGCCGGCGCAACTGCTCCACCTCGTGGAACGACCCCGGGTCCACCAGCAGCTCGATACGCTCTCGCGCGGTCAGCTTGCCCTTGGCGTGCTGCGCCTCGGTGGCGCGGTCGCTCGGTCCGCGCAGGGCCTGCTCGCGCAGCTCGTGCAGCTCGGCCACGCGCCCACGCGCGTCCGTGGGCTCGCTCGGGGTCTCGTCCACAACGGTCATGTAACGACCCTACGGAGCCCAGGAAGAAAACCGTCCCGTTGACTCTGTACAGTCTCCGGACCGTTCTCCTGTGAGCCTTGAACAGAACCATTTGGCGTAGCAGCCCAACCACCAGCGGAGGGCCACGGTTGTTTGTGGGGGTTCCACAAGCCGTTTAGCCAAGGGTCACCTCACAGTGATGGCTCGCCCCCGCGGTGCCCCCGGTCAGCCGCACCCGCAGGGCACGTCCGGCGGACAGGATCTCGATACCGGGGTCATGGCTGGTGACCCGGCCGACCGGATGGTGCCAGACGATCTCCAGGGGTTCCCCGCCGCGCATCGGATCGGCGAGATGGAGGGCGGCGGTCCGGGTGCGGGCGGACCTCCGTACCAGGATGCTCGCCGGAGCGCTCGCGGTGAGCGCCCCCACCGTACCCGCCCGCCAGAAGTTGGCCGCGAGCAGCCCGAGGGAGCGGATCGAGACGGATTGCCGGTCCGCGCTGTTGGCGTGCACGGTCAGCCGGCGGCGGTCGCGCGCCCGGGCGGCGACGGCCCGCCGGCTCGCGCCCGGCATCAGCAGATACGCGTAGGACGCGGCACGCGGATCGGTGCCGTGATCGAACCAGAGGGTCTGATAGCGGCGGGTGACCCGCTCGGCGGTGCTGCCCGTGTTGATGTCGCTCCAGGCCCCCTCTCGGTCCTCGCGCAGGGTGCGCGGTCGCGCGGGCCCGCCCGTGCCGCCCGCCCCGGTGAGGAAGACCCAGCCGCCGTGGCCCTGGAGATGGGCCCAGCCGGGTCCGGTGGTCAGCGCGGCGGCGCCGTTCTCGCCCAGATTGCGGTTGTCGACGATCGTCTCGACGGGAACGCCGTCGTCACAGCTGATCCCCGCGCCGAGGCAGACGATCCCGTCGTCGGCGCAGAACCAGGACTTATGGGCTACGAGGGTGGAGCCGAGCCCGCGCACATGCTGCCCGACGGCCGCGTACTCGCCGTCGCTCACCCCGCCGACCCAGCGTGCGGCGGGCTTGGGCAGTCCCCACTCGCCGCCCTCCCGGTCGGCGAGCCGCTTGGTCGAGACGGTGGTGCCGGGGAGCCGGTAGGGGTCGACGGTCGGCCAGAACCAGTCGGTGTACTGATCGCCCCGGGCGGCGGCGGGCCACCAGTAGAGCATTCCGGCCCCGGTGTGCCAGCCGCGCGGGTTCTCGCCGTTGCCGCACTCGTAGGACGAGATCCGCTCGGAGGCCATCGCGATGTTCGCGGCCCATCCGGGGCGGCGGTGCACCGCCCGGTCCATGGCGGCGTAGAGCTTGTGCCCGACCGGTTCGGGGGCGGCGGCCACGGGGGACGCCGCGATGGCGTGCAGCCGGGCGAGATCGGCGACCTGGAACTGCGGGGAGGTGAGGATCGGGGCGGTGGTGTCGCGTTCGATCCAGCCCTTGATCCGGGCATGCCAGCGCTGCCGCTCGGCGGCGCCGGCTCCGGCCGAGAGCAGCGCTGCCGCCGCGATCAGCGCATGGCCATGGAAGTGGTCGCTCCGCATGATTCCGCGGTCGTCGTCCCGGAGATGTCCGCGGCTGACGGCGCGGCCGTTGACGCTGTCCATCATCAGCCCGTTGTGGATCAGGGGCGCGTACGCGTGCTCGACGCTGTCGAGGACGAGCTGTCTGCGGGGGTCGGTGACCTCCCAGGGCGAGCCGGTGAGCAGGGCGAAGAGCCGGGCGAGACCGTCGAGCAGCACCTGTCCGTAGGTGCCCGAGTAGGCGACCCAGGTGTGCTGGATGAACGATCCGTCGGCGTAGAGCCCGTCGCCGCTGGTGACATGGGGGAAGACGGGCGAGAGCGCGTCCCGGGCGAGGGAGATCTTCCCGGGGGCGCGGCCGAGGATGCCGCGCAGGGCGACCGAGCGGCAGAGATCGACGCGGTTGGCCCCGGTGGAGACGCCGGTGTAGCTGTCGAGCAGGGCGTCGGGGATGAAGTGGTCGACGGCGGCGAAGGCGGCTTCCCGCTGCTCGGGGGCGAGCCGGTCGTACAGCACGGCGACGATGTCCATGAGGAGCCGTGGGCTGCCGATCTGCCACTCCCACCAGTTGCCGTAGCGGGTGGTGGCGGGGTTGTAGACGGTGGCCGAGAGATGGTCGAGCCCCCGGACGGTGTCGGCGAGCAGCCCCTCGTCGCCCGAGTGGGCGTACGCCTGGGTCATGGTCCACAGCCTGTTGTAGCCGCGGGTGATCCCGGTGGGCGGGTCGTAGCGCAGACCCGGCCAGAGGGAGTCGGGTGCGGGCGCCATGGCGGCCCGGAAGGCGGCGGCGAGCCGGGCGGTCTCGGCGATGCGGGAGGCGTAGGGCTCGGCGGCGGGGTCGTAGCCGGTGCCGAGGCCGATCTCGCGCCAGCGGTGGCGGAGGGCGTCGTAGGGGTCGGCCGGCGCCGCGGCCGTACCGGTGCCCGTTCCCGGTCCGATGAGGGGCAGGGCGGTCAGCGCGGTCAGGAGCGTACGGCGGGACCAGGCGGCGGACGGCTGGGACACGGGAGCCTCCGATGGGCCGGAAGTGGTGCGGTCCTGTCCGTCCGGTGTAGCACGCCCCCGGCGGGTGTTTAAGGGGGCGCGGCCCGGTGGGGCTCCCCCGCCGCCGTGCGGAGGGGCCGGCCCGGCGGCGTACGTACAGCTTGGCCCGGCGGCGTACGTACAACCCGGTCCGGCTCGGTGACGTACGTACGGCCCGGCCCGGCCCGGTGACGTATGCACAGCCCGGCCCGGCGCTGTCGGGGTCCCGGTCCTGGGGGGGGTCACACCGGGCCGAGGAGCCAGTTGCCGGGGGTGTCGCGGCTCTCGCTGGTCCAGAACTCCTCGATCGCGGCCCGGATCTCGTCCCGGCAGACCAGTCCGTCGCCGTCGATGTCGAGGGTGGTGAACGCCTCGTTGAGCGGACCGGCGGTCAGACCGAGGGTGCTGCCGTACATATGGGTGTACTCGGCGCGGCTGATGAATCCGTCGCCGTCCGTGTCGCAGAGGGCGAACCAGGCGTGGAGCACCCGCTCCAGCCGGCCGAGGAAGCCGCTCCGGTCGGCCGCCACGGAGCGGCGGACGCCGGTCCGCCACTCCTCCCGGTCGACGGCCCCGTCCCCGTCCGCGTCCATCACCGCGAAGTCGGCGCTCCACACCGCGCCGAGGGCCGCGCGCAGCCGTTCGACGTCCGCCGGGGTCCGCGAGGCGAAGGCCGTGGCGAGTTTCGGTGCCAGACGGAGCAGATCCGCTTCGCCGACGCGGCCGTCGCGGTCCGTGTCGAGCAGTCCGAAGGCGAGATCCAGCTTGGTGTCCAGGATGGTGGGTTCGCTCATGGCCGGACGCTACCCGGGCCCTCCGTCCGCAGACTGCGCCAAAGAGTGGTTTGCGCGGCGGGGATGTGACCCGTCACCGCTCGTGGCGCAGATCGTTGTAGACGGTCGCCCGGGAGACGCCGAGGATCCGGGCGAGGGTCTGCACCGAGTGCTTGACCTGTAGATAGCCCTGGGACTCCAGGGCGCGGACGAGCTCGCCGCGCTCCGTGGAGCCCAGTTCGCGCGGGCTGCGGGCGTGATCGGCCGCGAACTCCTCGGCCGCCGCGCGCAGTCCGTCCACGGTCCGCGCCCGCAGCGTCTCGGCGAGCGGGCGTTCCTGCTCGTCGGTGCGGATGAGCCGGTCGATGCCGGCCGCGACGGCGGCGAGGGGGCCGGTGTCGAGATTGAGGCAGAGGGCGGCCACATAGACGCCGTCGCTGTTCTTGATGCCGATGGAGGTGCTTTTCACGGGCCGGCCGTCCGGGAGGCGGCCCGGGTAGTTCTGGACGACCTCGTGGTACTCCGGGTCCTGGATACGGGCGAGGCCGAGTTCGGTGGCGGGCTCCCCCACCGAGCGGCCGGACAGATTGTTCTCGATCGCGCGGATGGCGTGGGCGGGGTCGCGAAGGTCGTGGAGCACGACTTCGCAGAGCCCGCCGAGCGTCCGGCCGACCGCGACGGCGATCTTCTCCGCCTCGCGGAGCAGCGTCTCGTCCTCGGCGGTCATGCCGCGCTCCCGGGGGTGACGATCCGCGCCATGGCTCCGGCCGCCTTGAGGCCGGAGCCGGTGAGCACGACCACGGTCCGCTCCCCGGGCCGGATCGCTCCCCGGGCGGCGAAGACGCCGATCGCGGCGGCGGCCGTGGCGCTGGTGGGCTCCGTGTACAGGCCCTTCGCGGCGAGCCGTCGTACGGCGTCCTCGATCTCCGCCTCCGGGACGGCGGCCATGTCGCCGTCCGAGCGGCGGATCGCGCGCAGCACCTCGGGGAGCCGGACCGGCCGCTGGATGGCGGCGCCTTCGGCGATGGTGGGGGCGGTGTCGCAGGGGACGGGGGCGTCGGTCCCGGCGCGGAAGCTCGCGTGGAGGGGAGCGCAGTTGGCGGGCTGGGCGACCAGCAGCCGGGGCAGCCGGTCGATCTCCCCGGCGGCCAGCAGTTCGGAGAATCCCAGGTCGCAGCCGAGGACGGTGCTGCCCGCGCCCGCGACGGTCACGACATTGTCGGGGGCGTGCCAGCCGAGGTCCTCCCAGATCTCGTAGGCGAGGGTTTTGACGCCCTGGAGGAAGAAGGGGTGCCAGTTGTGGCTGGCGTAGTAGGTGTGGGCCGACTGGCGCAGCGCCTCGGCGGCGGTGGCCTCCCGGTCCCCCGGTACGAGCTGGACCTCGGCTCCGTAGGCCCGGCTCTGGAGGATCTTGGCGGGCGAGGTGGACTCGGGGGCGAGGATTCTGGCCCGGATGCCGGCGGCGGCGCAGTAGGCGGAGACGGAGGAGCCGCCGTTTCCCGAGCTGTCCTCGATGACCTCCGTGACGCCGTGCTGGGCGAGGAGGGAGATCATCACGCTGGTGCCCCGGTCCTTGAAGCTGCCGGTCGGGGCGGACCACTCCGCTTTGAACGAGACCGGGACGCCGTCCCAGGAGCCGTCGATCAGCGGGGTGCAGCCCTCGCCGAGCGAGACGGGCGCGGGGATGTCGACCGGGAGTGCGGCCCGGTAGCGCCAGAGGGAGCGGCGGCCGGTGTCCACATCGGCGCGGGTGATGCCGGGGAGGGGGCTGACCGAGAGGGGGGCGCCGCTCTCCGAGCGCCAGCGGAGCGGGTCGGTGAGGGGGTAGCCGGTGCCTGAGCGTTCATCGATATAGCGCGCCGTCATGATCAACAACATGTCCAGCTCTGGACTTCTTGTCAAGCACAGAAAACCCGGCCAGGGAAGTTGAAATTTGAACGGAATAGCTCTACAGTCATTCTCGTTGAACATTCAACCATCAGCTGCCGGTCATCAGCCATCAGCCGGACCCCACCTCAAGGAGCGCGTCATCATGGGTCGTCTCTTCAACCGCACCAAGTCCACCACCGCTGTCGCCGCCCCGGCCCAGGTCGACCCCGCGCTGGCCGCGCTGACCGGCGAGTACACCCTCGACCCGGCGCACACCAGCATCGGTTTCACGGTCCGGCACGCGATGGTCACCAATGTCCGGGGCGCCTTCCTGGAGCTCGACGGCAGCCTGAGCCTCAACGGCGCCGACCCGGCCGCCTCCCGGGCCGCCATCGATGTCAAGATCGCTTCCATCGACACGGGCATCGCGGACCGTGACGCCCATCTGCGCGGCGGCGACTTCTTCGACACCGCCCAGTTCCCGCTGATGACGTTCCGCTCCACCCACGCCGAGCAGCTCGGCGGCGACAAGTACCGGGTGACCGGCGATCTCACGATCAAGGACGTGACGCGTCCGCTCGCCATCGACCTGGAGTTCAACGGCACGGCCAAGGACGTCTACGGCAACGAGCGGGTCGGCTTCGAGGGCAGCGCGGAGATCCTGCGCTCCGACTGGGGCCTCACGTGGAACGCGGCGCTGGAGACCGGCGGTGTGATGGTGAGCGACAAGGTGAAGCTGAACTTCGACATCTCGGCGATCAAGTCCGCCTGAGCCGCCTTCCGCGACGGCCTCCACGACGGCCTCCACCGCCCGGCCGGCTCCTCCGGCGTCCGGCACGCACAGTACGTACGTACGGCACGCACAGTACGTCCGGCACGCACAGTACGTACGGAGCGTACGGAGCACACCCGGCGCGGGCCCCCAGAGCGCGCCCGCCCTGCCGACCCCCTTAGGCACGGGCGGGCGCTCTGCCATGTCCGGGTCCCCCGGGCTCTGGGCTGGAGAGGGCCGCTAGACGAGAGCCGCGAAGGACTCCTCGATCGCCTCGCAGGTCCGGGCCAGTTCATCGTCGGTCACCGCCGCCGAGACGAACCAGCAGGCGAGACCGTAGGCGTTGCTGTGCACCCCCCGGAGCAGCAGCTCATGGCGGAACGCGTCGTACCGCGCCCGGTCCAGCCGGAAGGTGTCCCGGTACTCCCGGGTCGGCTGCCCGTCGGGGGTGAAGACCACCTGGAACATCGCGCCCACGCCCTGCACCGCGCACGGAATCCGGCGGTCCCTGGCGGCCCGGCGGATCGTCTCCATGATCTGCCGCCCGGTCGCGTCGATCCGCCCGGTGACGGCCGGGTCGGCGAGATGTCTGAGGGTGATCACGCCGGCGGTGGCGCACAGCGGCGATGAGTTGTAGGTGCCGCCGTGTTTGACCTGCCCGCTCGCCAGCGGCTCCATCACCTCCCGCACCCCGGCGAACGCGGCGAGCGGCAGTCCGCCGCCGAGGGCCTTGGAGAAGACGGCGAGATCAGGCCGTACCCCGAACAGGGTCTGCGCTCCGCCCTGGCCGGTGCGGAAGCCCGTACAGACCTCATCGAAGATCAGTACGGTCCGCTCGGCCGTGCAGAGATCACGCAGCAGTTCGAGGAAGCCGGGCGCGGGCATGCCGCAGGCGTTGTTGGCGACGATGGGCTCGCAGACGGCGGCGGCGAACTCGCCCGGATGGGCGGCGAAGACCGCCTTGAGCGCCTCGGGGTCGTTCCAGGGGCAGACCACCACATCGTCGACCACCCCGGCGGGGATGCCGGGCGAGTGCGGCACGGCACGCGGGGCCTCATAGGGTCCGGCCTCCTCGGGGGTGGGCCGGTTGGAGATCGCGAGGGAGTCGGTCCAGCCGTGGTAGTGGCCCTCGAACTTCAGCAGCCGGGACCGGCCGGTGGCCCCCCGGGCCGCCCGTACCGCGCCCTGCACGGCCTCGGACCCGGAGTTGGCGAACCGGACCAGCTCGGCGCAGGGCACCAGTTCCTGGATCAGCTCGGCGAGCTCCACCTCGGGAACGTTGCAGGTCCCGAACATGGTGCCGGAGGCGAGCACCCGGGCCAGGCCCTCGGTCAGGGCGGGGTGGGCATGGCCGAGCACGGCGCTGCCGTACGAGAGCAGATAGTCCAGATACTCGTTGCCGTCGACATCCCGGATACGGGCCCCCGAGCCGCTGCTCATATAGAGCGGATACGGGTCCGGTCCGGTGGAGGTGAGCCGTGAAGACGAACTGATGCCGCCCGCGAGGGACTTCTTCGCCCGCTCGAACCACTCGGCGCTGAGCGCGGTTCCGCCGAGCGACGGCGGGCGCCCGGCGACGGTGCGGTCACCTGAAGAGCTGATATCCATCCGTCACTCCTGTCACTTCTGTAGCTTCTATAGCGTCTATAGCTTTTATTGCTCTTGTCACTTCTGTCGCTTTGTTCGCTTATGTCGTGCAGCTGGCTTGAATGCACAGTCTTGACTTCCGAGACGCGTCTGCCGAAAACTCGACGCGGATCTCCGGAAAGATCATCCGGGGCGGGGCAGGGGATATGCCGGAAGCACTCGGCATAGGACGAAGGGAATTACGCGATGACCGCCGAGAAGGTCTCCGTCGTCACCGGAGCGGGCAGCGGCATCGGCCGCGCCTGTGCGCTCGGGCTGCTGGCCGACGGCTGGACGGTGGTGCTGACCGGTCGGCGCGAGGCGCCCCTCCAGGAGACCGCGCGGCTCGCGGAGCTCGCCGGAGCGGACCCGGACCGGGCGGTCCCGCTGACCGCCGACATCTCCGACGAGGACTCCGTCGACGCGCTGTTCGCCCGGATCTCCGACCGGTTCGGCCGGCTCGATCTGCTCTTCAACAACGCGGCGGACACCATGCCGTATCTCCCCACCGAGGAGGTCTCCGCCGCCGACTGGCACCGGGTCATGGACTCCATCGCCACCGGAACCTTTCTCTGCTCGCGGGCCGCGTTCCGGCTGATGAAGGAGCAGTCGCCGCGTGGTGGACGGATCATCAACAACGGCGCCCCCTCGGCGCAAGTGCCCCGGCCTGACTCCATCGCCTTCACGGCGGCGAAGCACGCGGTGGCGGGGCTGACCCGTTCGCTCTCCCTCGACGGCCGCCGCTATGACATCTCCGCCGGTCAGATCGACATCGGCAATGTGACCCCCGAGGACCGCGAGCAGCCCGCCGTCCGCCAGGCCGACGGGTCACTGCGGGTGGAGCCCACCATGGACATCCGGCATGTGGTCGACATGGTGCGCGCCATGGCGAGTCTGCCGGTCGGGGTGAACGTCCAGTCGGTCACCGTCATGCCCAGCGCCATGCCGTACATCGGGCGCGGCTGACCGTCGCGACGGCGGATTCCCGGCGAGCGGCCAGGGGGCGTCCGAGGCCACGAACGCCTCGACCGGAGCACCGTCGGCGAGGCGGCCCGAGCGCTCCCAGGCGAGCATCCGGTGCAGACCGTCCAGATGGATCAGGCCCTCCCGTACCGCCATCCGCTCGTAGTCGACGCCGGGCACGGGCCGGGTGCTGAGATAGAGCGGACGCGGCGGCGCGGCGATCTGCCGGTCGAGCTTGCGGGCGCACAGCGGGTTGGTCCGAGCGTAGGAGTCGCCCAGCTCGCGCAGCCGGGCCGCCGCGTCGGCGACCGTCGTCCCGGTGGGCGGGATGAGTTCGACCGCGCCGTCCTCGCCGAGGTGCCACGGCAGCACGATGGCCAGGACTTCGGCGCGGTCCAGCAGCACCCGGTGCCAGTGGCCGAGGGCGAGCTGGGCGCTGTGGAGATGCTCGGCCGCCTCGTCGTTGGAGTTGGCTTCGTCGCCTGGGACATAGGGGTGCTCGCGCGCGAGATCCCGCAGCACGGCGTCGAAGGGAAGGGGGGCGATCACTCTCATCGGATGTGCTGCCTTTCGGGCCCGGCCGGGCTCACGCGGTGTGCGGCTCGTACTCGGTGAAGTGGCTGTCGCGGAACAGCTCGGGCCACTGCTCCCGGTCCAGATCGAGCCTCCGGCCGGTGGCGAGCAGATGTCGCCAATAGGGCTTCACCGGGGGCCACTTGCGACCGGTCCGGCAGTAGGAGCCGTCGATCATATAGCGGAACCCTTCCCCGGAGGGGCGCGATGACGCACGGCGGGCATGGAAGAGCGCGGAGTGCAGCACCACGGTCGAGCCGGGCGGCAGTTCGTCGATGAGCACCTCGCCGGGGAGCACGGCGCTGCCCAGATGCGCGCGGGCGTTCTTCTCCGCTATCTCCCGATGGGAGCCGGGCAGCACCACGAGGGAGTCGTCGGACGGGGTGAGGCCGCCGATGTAGTGCAGGGCGTGGGCCATGGGGAAGCGCCGGTCCTGCTGCGGGTTCTGCTCGTAGTCGTGGTGCCAGTCCTTGCCGGGCGCCCCGGGGGCCCTGCGGTCGCTGTGCAGATGGTGGAAGACGAAGCCGGGCCCGAGAAGCAGGGAGAGCAGCCGCAGCAGCGGCGGATGGACGGCGAGTTCGCCGTGGGCCGCGAGTTCCAGCTCCGTGAAGGGCGGGGGCCCGGCCGGGTCGGGGCGGAGACAGGCGTCGATGGACCGCTGCCGCAGTCCGCTCTCCACCCAGTGGTCGACCTCCGGACCGAGGCGTTCGACAAGAGCGGGCGGAAGGAATCCGGGGAGGACAAGATATCCCCGTAAACGGAATTCTTCGAGAGACTGCCTTCCGAGCGGCATGTAATTCTTTTCACACATGGAGAAAGCCACTCTCGCGCCCTCGCAATTCTTAAGGTCTAAGGAATTTCCGCAGAACCGGAGGGAAATGTATCCGACGGATTGGCGATCTATGCGTGCCGCGCGGACAATGGCCGATGTGAAGCGGTGTGGCCGGATTTCGAAGGCCCGTCCGAAGATCCGCCCGAAGGTCCGCCCGGAGAGTGTCCGGGGACGCCCCGAAGACGTGTCCGTAGTACCGCTCTCGCCCGGAGAAAGTCGTCTCCACCAGAGTTCCGGGCCCGCTTGAAAACCGTTCCAGCGGGAGTCCCGGCCCCGATCGGAAATCGCCGCCGCCGGAGTCCCGGTCCGATCAGAAACCGCCGTCTGCGGAGTCCCGGTCCGATCAGAAACCGCCGCCGCCGAAATCGCCGCCGCCGCCGAAGTCCCCGCCGCCGCCGGAACCGCCCCAGTCGTCCCCGTCGAATCCGGACGAGTCGTAGTCCGCGCCCGAGTAGTCGCCGCCGGTGAACTCACCGCCGCCGTACTCCGCCGCGTACGCCGGGGAGGCGAGCATGCCGCCGAGCACCGTGCCCACCAGCAGACCGGGGAGAAGACCCCCGGCGAAGTAGCCGCCCGCCCAGGGGCCGTACACCGGGCCCGCCTCCCAGTAGGGGCGGCGGCCCTTCTCGGTGTCGACGGTGCGGGCCATCGGGTCCCGGCCGTCGTCCAGCCGGGCGGCGTCGGCCGCGCAGACCGGGACCTCGCGGGGCGCTCCGCCCGCCGGGGTCCAGGACCGGTCCGCGGCGGCCGGGCCGTGGCGGGGGTCGAAGAAGCAGGGCGGACGGCGCTCGGGCAGGGAGCGGCCGGAGCGCCGGGCGTCCAGGACGGCGAGACTGAAGCGGCCGTCCGCCAGCGCCTGGGTGACCTGCCGTACGTCCGAGGGCCGCGCGGCGGACGCCATCAGGGATTTCGCCCGGTCGTAGAAGTCGAGCGAGCGCTCGTAGTCGGCGCGCATGGCGTCATTGGCGCCCTTCTCCGCGGGGTGGAAGTCCAGCCGGTCCAGCTCTTCGCCGTAGGCGGTGATGTCCTCGTCCACGACGACCCTGAGGGCGTCGAGCGCGGCCCGCTCCTCGGCCTCCTTGCGCCGGCGGTTGCGGCGGATGACGGTGTACGCGCCCGCCGCGCCCGCCGTGAGGACCGCGCCGAAGGTGATCAGCGCACCGGTGTTCATGTCGCCGCCGCCCTGTGCTCTGCCTGCGCCCCAGGAGGCCGGGGCGGTGCCGCTCATCTGGCGCAGGGCCTGGTCGGCGAAGTCGTCGAGCTGGGTGGCCGCGGCCACGCCCGGCGGGGTTCTGACGGCGTCGACCAGATTGCGCACGGCCTGCTGGGAGAGGACGGCGCTGTCCGCGCCCGCGTTGAAACGGTCGCCCAGGCGGACGGCGTACAGCCCGGTGACGCCGGTCCTGGTGCGGAGATCGCTGAGGACGGTGCCGGAGGGGAACTCGGGGGCGGCGGGGAGCACCGCGATGAACAGGGGCCGGTCCGCGGCCTTGATCTTGTCGGTGAGCGCGGCGGCCTGGGCGGGTGAGAGCTGGTCGGCGGCGCGGGGGTCGACATAGACCGGGCCGTTCCGGAACGCCTCGGCCACGGCGGCGGGGCCGGTGGCCGCGGGGGCGCGCGCCGCGTCCGCGGAGGCTCGGTCTGTGGCCACGGGGGCGCGTTCCCCGGCGGCGGGGCCTCGCGCCGTGGTCGCCGTGGTCGCCGTCGCCGTGGTCGCCGTCGCCATGGTCTCCATGGCCGCCAAGGCGTGGTCCCCGGCCGCGAGCGGCACCGGGGACACTGACGCCGTCACGGCGGCGGCCGGCCGGACGGCGTCGGGGGCCGCCTGCGCTCCCGGTGCCGTGGCGCTCACGGCGGCCGAGAGCGCCAGCAGCAGACCGGACAGCGCGGAGAGCAGCCTCGCCCTGGTCCTCATACTTCGACGCTACCCGAAAGGGGACATTCCCGGGCAGGTCAGAGCGGAGCGATCACTCGGCCGGTTCGACTCCGGCGCGGAGCAACCCGTAGGTGTAGGCGTCCTCCAGGGCCTGCCAGGAGGCGGCGATGACGTTCTCGGCGACGCCGACCGTGGACCACTCCCCGGTGCCGTCACCCGTGGTGATCAGTACCCGGGTGGTGGACTCGGTGCCGTGCCGGCCTTCGAGGATGCGGACCTTGTAGTCCACCAGCTCCAGCTTGGCCAGCGGCGGATAGAACCGCTCCAGACCCACCCGCATCGCCCGGTCCAGGGCGTTGACCGGGCCGTTGCCCTCGGCGGTGGCGACGATGCGCTCGCCCTTGACCCACAGCTTCACCGTGGCCTCGTTGGCGTGGGTGCCGTCGGGCCGGTCCTCGACGATGGCCCGCCAGGACTCGGTGCGGAAGTAGGCGTGCGCCCCGCCCGCCTCCTCGCCGCCGCGCAGTTCCGCCCGGAGCAGCAGCTCGAAGGAGGCGTCGGCCGCTTCGTAGGAGTAGCCCTTGAGCTCGCGCTCCTTGACCCGCTCGACGACCCGGCCCACGAGCTCGCGGTCGCCGCTGAGGTCGATGCCGAGCTCCTTGCCCTTCAGCTCGACGGAGGCGCGGCCGGCCATGTCGGAGACCAGCATCCGCATGGTGTTGCCGACCAGCTCGGGGTCGATGTGCTGGTAGAGGTCGGGGTCGACCTTGATCGCGGAGGCGTGCAGGCCCGCCTTGTGGGCGAAGGCCGAGACGCCGACGTACGGCTGGTGGGTGGAGGGCGTCAGATTGACGACCTCGGCGATGGCGTGCGAGATCCGGGTCATCTCGGCGAGCGCGCCGTCGGGCAGCACCCGCATGCCGTACTTGAGCTCCAGCGCGGCGACGACGGGGAAGAGGTTGGCGTTGCCCACGCGCTCGCCGTAGCCGTTGGCGGTGCACTGGACATGGGTCGCGCCCGCGTCCACGGCGGCGAGGGTGTTGGCGACGGCGCAGCCGGTGTCGTCCTGGGCGTGGATGCCGAGCCTGGCTCCGGTGTCGGCGAGGACGGTGGCTACCACGGCCTGGATCTGGGCGGGGAGCATCCCGCCGTTGGTGTCGCAGAGGACGACGACGTCCGCGCCCGCGTCGGCGGCCGTGCGGACGACGGCCTTGGCGTACTCCGGGTTGGCGCGGTAGCCGTCGAAGAAGTGCTCGCAGTCGACGAAGACACGGCGGCCGTGCTCGCGGAGGTGGGAGACGGTGTCGCGGACCATCTCCAGGTTCTCTTCGAGGGTGGTGCGCAGCGCCAGTTCGACATGGCGGTCATGGGACTTGGCGACCAGGGTGACGACCGGGGCGCCGGAGTCGAGCAGGGCCTTGACCTGGAGGTCGTCGGCGGCCTTCGCGCCCGGGCGGCGGGTGGCGCCGAAGGCGACGAGCTGGGCGTGCTGGAAGGAGATCTCCTGCTGGGCGCGGGAGAAGAACTCGGTGTCACGGGGGTTCGCGCCGGGCCAGCCGCCCTCGATGAAGGACACGCCGAATTCGTCAAGGTGCCGTGCGATGGTCAGCTTGTCCGCGACGGTGAGGTTGATGCCTTCGCGCTGGGCCCCGTCGCGGAGGGTGGTGTCGAAGACATGAAAGCTGTCGTCGGTGGCCGGGCCCGTGTCCTTGGGCTGTGTGGTCATGGCTGTGTTGGCTCCTGTCGGGTGAGTGGCTCCCGGAATTTCTGGCTCCACTTGCCCCCATTCTCGCGTGCGGGTCGGATTCGGCCGGGGTGGGGCCGGAAAACGAAAAAACCCCTCGCGGGTGCGAGAGGTTTGCGCGCGGGTCTGGGGCACGGTGAGGGGTCGTACGAGTGGTACGGGACGCTCACTGCGGACCGGCGCGCCTGCTGCCGATAATCATGGCGAACGTGGGCACGTTCGCAGTCTGCCACACCCCCGTGGCGGGCGGGATGAGGGTCTCACCATGCGGGCGGGATCGGGGGCGGGGTCGGGGCCCCGGGGGCCCGCGTGTCCGCGTGTCCACTGCTCCGGCGGTGGGAGCGCCGCTCCGGACCCCGCCCTGGGCGCCGCCCCGGACCCCGCCCCCACCGCATGCGTACGACGGGCTACCGGGAGGCGGGGAGCCCGGCCGATTCCCGGCCGCTCTCCGGCTTCGGCGTGCCGCCCACCCGGTTGAGGTCGATGTCCCGGGTCTCGCGCATGGCCAGATAGACGATCAGCGAGACCGCCGCACAGCCCGCGACGTACCAGTAGAAGCCGGACTCCACTCCCCTGTCCTTGAACCACAGGGCGACGTATTCCGCGGTACCGCCGAAGAGGGCGTTGGCGATCGCGTACGGCAGGGCCACGCCCAGCGCCCGTACCCCGGTCGGGAACAGCTCCGCCTTCACACAGGCGTTGATCGAGGTGTAGCCGGTGATGACGACCAGGGCGAGCAGCGAGAGGCCGAGCGCGGGCCAGAACGAGCCCACCTGCTGGAGCATCGTCATGATCGGCACGGTCAGAAAGGTCGACCCCAGGGCGAAGGTGATCAGCAGCGGCCGGCGGCCGACCCGGTCGGAGAGCGCGCCCGCGAGCGGCTGGAGACAGGCGAAGACGATCAGCGCGCCGCACGAGACCAGGGTCGCCGTCTGCTTGGGCAGTCCGGCCGAATTGGAGAGGTACTTGGTGAGATAGGTGGTGTACGTGTAGTACGCCACCGTCCCGCCCATCGTCAGCGCGATGACGAGGAACGCCTCGCGCTTGTGCGCCATCAGGGCCTTGACCGTGCCCCGCTCGTTCGCCGGGGTGTCGTCGCCGGACTCCTCGTACACCTCCGTCTCCAGCATGTTGCGGCGCAGATAGAAGACGACCGCAGCGCCCAGGGCGCCGATGATGAACGGGATGCGCCAGCCCCAGCCGTGCAGCGCCTCGTCGGACATCGTGTTCTGGAGCACCAGCAGCAGTCCGAGACCGAGGATCTGGCCCGCCGTCATGGAGACGTACTGAAAGCTGGAGGCGAAGCCCCGGTGCCGGGGCGCCGACGCCTCGGTGAGATAGGTCGCGCTGGCCGCGTACTCGCCGCCCACGGAGAGCCCCTGGAGGAGCCGGGCGATCAAGAGGACCGCCGCGCCGCCGTATCCGGCGACCGAGTAGGTCGGCGCCACGGCGATGAGCAGGGCGGAGGCCGACATCAGGGTGACGGTGAGGGTGAGGGCGGCCTTGCGGCCCTTGCGGTCGCCGACCCGGCCGAGCAGCCAGCCGCCGACCGGGCGCATGAAGAAGCCGACGGCGAAGATGCCGGCGGTGTTCATGAGTTTGGCGGTGTCATTGCCCTCGGGGAAGAACGCGCCCGCGAAGTAGGTGGCGAAGCTCGCATACACGAACCAGTCAAACCATTCGACCATGTTCCCGGCCGAACCGACCCAGATCTTCTTCCAGTGATCTCGTCCCATGGGGGGAAACCGTGCCCGTGGCGCTCGGGGCCGACAAGGGTCGCGGCAGCAACGATCGGGAGTACTTACGTGCTTTGCGTTCCCCCGGCGGTACGCGGGCGAAGAAGCGGTACGAGGGGCGCTCCGCCAGGCTGCGGAGCGGTACGAGGGGCGCTCCGCCGCGCGGTGGAGCGCCCCCCGCAACCCTCAGTCCGCCGGCGCCAGCAGGGTTTCGGCCAGGAACTCATCGATATGGGCGAGGGCCTGGGCCCGTCCGGTGCCGGGGAGGCCGACCGCGACATGGACGCTGAGGCCGTCGAGGAGCGCCCGCAGCCGGGTGGCGTAGCGGTCCGGGTCGACCCGGCGGAACTCCGCGCGGGAGATCCCCTCGGCGAGCAGCGCGACCAGATCGCGGTGCCAGACGCCCTCGATCGCCGCCTGGCGGGCGCGGGCGTCGGCCTCGGCGCTCCGGGAGCGGTTCCAGACCTCCATCCAGAGCGTCCAGTGCGGATCGCGCGGCCCTTCGGGGAGATAGAGCCCGACATAGCCGTTGAGCCGTTCGGCGACGCCGGAGGGGCCGGAGAGCAGGGCGGCGCGCTCGGCGCCGAGCCGGCCCTCGCTCCACTCCAGGGTCCGCAGCAGGAGTTCGTCCTTGGTACGGAAGTAGTAGAGGAGATGGCCGCTGCTCATCCCGACCTCACGGCCGAGTCCGGCCATGGTGAGCTGGTCGAGTCCGTGTTCGGCGATGGTGGCCATGGCGGCGGCGAGCACGGTCTCGCGGGGCGGCGCGACATTGCGGCGGCGGGAGGAGTGAATCACCGGGGGGCCCTTCCCGGCGGGAGCGGCGGTCATGCGGCGCTCACACCCTCGGCTGCTGCTGGGTGATGCAGTGGATGCCGCCGCCGCCCGCGAAGATGGCGCGGGCGTCGACCAGGGTCACCTCGCGGTCCGGGTAGAGCCGCCGGAAGACGGCCGCGGCCTCCTCGTCCCGGGGGTCGTCGAAGGCGCACAGCACCACACCGCCGTTGCAGACGTAGTGGTTGATGTAGGAGTAGTCCGCCCAGCCGCCGTTCTCATCGCGCACGGCCGTCGGAGCGGGGACCTCGACGACCTCGATCGGGCGGCCGGCGGCGTCGGTGCGGGACCTGAGGAAGGCCGCGTTCTCCGCGCAGAGCTCATGGTCGGGATGGGCCGGGTCGGGCTGGGTGTGGACGACGACGGTGCCGGGGCCCGCGAAGGCCGCGACGATGTCGACATGGCCGAGGGTGCCGTACCCATGGGGCGGATAGTCGGCCGTCAGACCGCGTTTGAGCCAGATCGCTTTGGTGGTGCCGAGCCGGGCGTGGATCTCGGCCTCGACCTCGGCCCTGCTCCAGCCGGGGTTGCGCTCGGGACCGAGCTGCACGGTCTCGGTGAGCAGTACGGTGCCCTCGCCGTCGACGTGGATGCCGCCGCCCTCGTTGGTGAGGGGGGAGCTGTGCACGGGCGTCCCGGCCAGGTCCGCGACCCGGCGGGCGACCTTGGCGTCATGCTCCCAGCTCGCCCACTCCTGGGCGCCCCAGCCGTTGAACACCCAGTCCACGGCGGCCAGCCGCGCGCCGTCGCTGACGAAGGTGGGGCCGATGTCCCGCATCCACGCGTCGTCCAGCTCGCACTCCTCGATGTCGATCCCGGGGCCGAGGACGGTGCGCGCTTCCGCCGCGTCGCCCGGGCCGACCAGCATGGTGACCGGCTCGAAGCGGCGTACGGCACGGGCGACGCGCGCCCACGCGTGCCGGGAGACGGCGAGATCGTCGCCGGTGAAGGTCGTGTTGGGGACCGGCCACGCCATCCAGGTGCGCTCATGCGGCGCCCACTCGGGCGGCATTCTGAACATTTCAGGTCCTAGTGGTGCTAGAGGAAGTAGAGACGGTTGAGGGAGACCGACGCGGCGGGCTCGGAGCGGATCAGGTCGCCGTCGAGGGTGACCGCTCCGGTGCGCCCGTCCACGCCCACGTCCCCGATCCGGGTGTTGAAGCGCAGATCGGCCGGGCCGATGCCCCGGGTGCCGCGGACCGCTGCCCGGCGGCGGCGGGTGGGCATCAGATCGGAGCCGAGGTCGACGGCCGCCTGTGCCACGAAGGCGACGGAGAGGTCCGCGGCGGTCGCTCCGTACGCCCCGAACTGAGGCCCGAGGACCAGCGGCTCACAGGTGTCGGTGGCCGCGTTGGGGTCGCCGGTCACGCCGTACGCGGGGAAGCCGGACTTCAGGACGAGCTGCGGTTTGGCGCCGAAGAACTCCGGCCGCCACAGCACGATGTCCGCCATCTTGCCGGTCTCGATGGAGCCGATCTCGTGGGAGAGGCCGTGGGCGATGGCGGGGTTGAGGGTCAGTTTGGCGATGTAGCGCAGCACCCGGCCGTTGTCGTCGTGCGGGCCGTCGCCGTCGATCGGGCCGAGTTCGGCCTTCATCTTCCCGGCCATGGCGAAGGTACGGCGCACGGTCTCGCCCGCGCGGCCCATGCCCTGGGCGTCGGAGGAGGTGATGCCGATCGCGCCGAGGTCGTGGAGCACGTCCTCCGCGCCCATCGTCCCGGCGCGGATGCGGTCGCGGGCCATGGCCGCGTCGCCGGGCAGGTCGGTCTTCAGATCGTGTACGGAGACGATCATCCCGTAGTGCTCGGCGACGGCGTCCCGGCCGAAGGGCAGGGTCGGATTGGTGGAGGAGCCGATGACGTTCGGCACGCCCGCCATCTTGAGGACGTTGGGGACATGGCCGCCGCCGCAGCCTTCTATGTGGAAGGCGTGGATCGTGCGGCCTTCCAGCACCCGGAGGGTGTCCTCGACCGAGAGGCACTCGTTGAGGCCGTCGCTGTGCAGCGCGACCTGTACGTCGTGCTCCTCGGCGACCCGCAGGGCGGTGTCCAGCGCCCGGGTGTGCGCGCCCATGTCCTCATGGACCTTGAATCCGCAGGCGCCGCCCTCGGCGAGCGCCTCCACCAGCGGGGCGGCGTCGGACGAGGAGCCGCGGGCGAGGAAGCCGATGTTGACGGGCCAGGCGTCGAAGGCGCCGAAGGCGTGTCTGAGCGCCCAGGGAGAGTTGACGCCGACGCCCCAGACGGGGCCGAACTCCTGGCCGATGACCGTGGTGACGCCGGAGGCGAGGGACGCCTCCATGATGCGCGGCGAGAGCAGATGGACATGGGTGTCGACGGCTCCGGCCGTGGCGATCAGGCCCTCGCCGGAGACGATCGTGGTCCCGGTGCCGGTGACCACGTCCACCCCGTCGAGGGTGTCGGGGTTCCCGGCGCGGCCGATGCCCGCGATACGGCCCTCGCGGATGCCGATGGAGACCTTGCGGATGCCCTGCACGGCATCGATGACCAGCACATTGCTGATGACGATGTCGCAGGTGTCGCGGACGGCGGCGGCCTTGAGATGGAGGCCGTCGCGGGCGGTCTTGCCGAAGCCGGCGAGGAATTCGTCGCCGGGGCGCTGGGAGTCGGACTCGACGCGTACGACGAGCCCGGAGTCGCCGAGGACGACCCGGTCTCCGGCGCGGGGGCCGTGGACGGCCGCGTACTCATGGGGATCGATACCGGTCATCGAAGGGTCTCCGGCGGGTTGACGGCGGCATTCCGCGCGCCCGCGGGCGCCGTCTTCGTACGGGGGCGGGGTGCGGGGGGCTGATCAGCGGGGGCAGGGGCGGTCGAAGGCTCGGCCTCGGCCCCGGGTACGCGAGCGGGTGCGGGGGCAGGGGCAGCGGCGGGAGCGCGAGCCGGGGCCGGGGCCGGGGTCAGGCGGGCTCCCGTGCCGGCGCGGGGTGAGAGCAGTCCGGTCATCGCGGTCACCGCCGCCACAGCGATCATGATCGCGAGCAGGGAGAGCGGGGGCAGCGGGGTGGCCGGGGACGCCTTCGCGGGCGCTTCGCTCCGGGTGGTCACCGCGACCACGGCGATCACTCCGATCATCGGTCGGCCCCCAGATATCCGCAGGCCGCCGCGGCGCGCAGGGCCGCCTCCTTGGCGCCCGGGGCGTCCAGCGGGCCGTCCACCAGACCCGCGAAGCCGATCGCGACCCGGTCGCCGCCGATCGGCAGCAGACCGACCTCGCGCTCACCGCCCGCGTCGAAGCGGACCGAGGAGCCCGCGGGAACGCACAGCCGCATCCCGTAGGCGGCGCCACGATCGAAATCCAGCCGGGGGTTCGCCTCGAAGAAGTGGAAGTGGGAGGTGACGCTCACCGGTACGGAGGCGGTGTTGCGCACGGTCAGCCGGAGGGCGGGCTCCGGCGCACGGTCCGCGGGTCCCGGGATCACCGCGCCGGGGGCCGCCGGGCCGAGGGAGCCGCCCCCGATCGGATCGGAGACCACCGCGAGCCGGGAGCCGTCGTCGAAGACCGCCTCGACATGGACCTCGGTCACCACATCGGCGACCCCGGGCAGCACATCGCCGGGGCCGAGGACGGACCGCGCCGCCTCGATCGCCTCCGCGAGCCGCAGCCCGTCGCGGGCCGCCTCGCAGACCGTGTCCGCGATCAGCGCCGTCGCCTCGGGGACATTGAGCCGCAGACCCCGGGCCCGGCGCGCTCGCGCCAGCTCGGCGGCGCTGAAGATCAGCAGCCGGTCCCGCTCCGTCGGGGTCAGTCGCATCCCGCCATCGCCTCCTCTTTGAGCATCACTCTAACTCTGAGCCAGAGGAGGACAAAACCCCTGAAGGGAAATGATTGACCGGCGCTCGAAAATCCGGCGGGCTTGCGGAGGCGGGACGACCCTGGGAAACGACCCTGGAGAACAGCCCGGGGAACGGCCCAGAGAACGACCATGCCCCCGCCCCCACCTCACCGGCGGGGACAGGGGCATGATCCGGACCGCGATCCGGCGGCGGCTCAGCCGAGCTGGTGCATCCAGCCGTGCTCATCCGCCGCGACACCGGTCTGGATGTCCAGCAGCGCCTTGCGCAGCTTCAGCGTCAGCTCACCCGGCTCGCCGTCGCCCTGGGTCCACTCGCCGCCCGCCGACTTCACCGAGCCGACCGGGGTGATCACCGCGGCCGTGCCGCAGGCGAAGACCTCCGTGAGGGCGCCGCTCTCGGTGTCGCGCTTCCACTCCTCCGTGGAGATCCGGCCCTCCTGCGACTCATAGCCGAGGTCCTTGGCGAGCTTGAGCAGGGAGTCGCGGGTGATGCCCGCGAGCAGGGAGCCGGTCAGCTCAGGGGTGACGATGCGGTTCCCGTACACGAAGTACAGATTCATCCCGCCCATCTCCTCGACCCACTTGTGCTCCAGCGCGTCGAGCCAGACCACCTGGTCGCAGCCCTTCTCCGCCGCCTCGGCCTGGGCGAGCAGCGAAGCCGCGTAGTTGCCGCCGGTCTTGGCGAAGCCCATGCCGCCGGGGACCGCGCGGACATAGTTCTCGGAGAGCCAGACGGAGACCGGCTTGACGCCGCCGGGGAAGTAGGCGGCGGCCGGGGAGGCGATCACGACGAAGAGGTACTCATTGGCGGGGCGCACCCCGAGCCCGACCTCGGTCGCGATCATGAACGGGCGCAGATAGAGGGAGGACTCGCCGCCGTGCGCCGGGACCCATGCCTTGTCCTGGCGGACCAGCGCGTCGCACGCCTCGACGAAGAGGTCGACCGGCAGCTCGGGCATGGCGAGCCGACGGGCGGACTTCTGGAAGCGCTCGGCGTTGGCGTCCGGGCGGAAGGTGGCGACGGAGCCGTCCGGGCGGCGGTACGCCTTGAGCCCCTCGAAGATCTCCTGCGCGTAGTGCAGGGTCATGTTCGCCGGGTCGAGCGAGAGCGGACCGTAGGGCGTGAGCTGGGCGTCGTGCCAGCCGCGGCCCTCGGTCCACCTGATGGTCACCATGTGGTCGGTGAAGTGGCGGCCGAACCCGGGGTTGGCCAGGATGGCCTCCCGCTCCGCGTCGGACAGCGGGTGCGAGGAGGGCTTCAGCTCGATCGTGGGCGTCGTCATGAGTGCTATGTCCTTCACCGTTGGTTGTGACGGACCGCGCTCACGCCGCTACTGGTGCTAGGACGTCCGAGCATTCCCGCATGCCACGGCCCGGTTCGATTATCGCGCGAAGGCGCCGGGGCGAGGAAAGGGGGTGCGACGGTGTGAAGGCGGTCCCGGTCTGATGGTGACACCCGGGAGCCGCACAGAAGAAGCCGCCGGGTGCTTTCGCGACCCGGCGGCTCGTTGGAAGCGTCGGGTCAGCCCGCTACTCGTACGGCGAGCGCGTCGCCGATCTCTTCCGTGGTACGGAATGCGCCGTCGCGTCCCGCGAGGTCTGCGGAGACGGCCTCCTCGATGCGGACGGCCTCGGCGTCGAAGCCGAGGTGCCGCAGGAGCAGGGCGACGGAGAGGATGGTGGCCGTGGGGTCGGCCTTCCCCGTGCCCGCGATGTCGGGGGCGGAGCCGTGCACCGGCTCGAACATCGACGGGAAGGCGCCCGTCGGGTTGATGTTGCCCGAGGCGGCGAGGCCGATGCCGCCCGTGACGGCCGCGGCGAGATCGGTGAGGATGTCGCCGAAGAGGTTGTCGGTGACGATGACGTCGAAGCGCTCGGGCTGGGTGACGAAGAAGATCGTCGCGGCGTCGACGTGCAGATAGTCGGTGGTGACCTCGGGGTACTCCTTGCCGACCGCGTCGAAGACGTTCTTCCACAGATGGCCCGCGTAGACCAGGACGTTGTTCTTGTGGACCAGCGTCAGCTTCTTGCGGGGCCGGGAGTCGGCACGCTCGTAGGCGTCGCGCACCACGCGCTCCACGCCGTACGCGGTGTTCAGGCTGACCTCGGTCGCGACCTCGGCGGGTGTGCCGGTGCGCAGGGAGCCGCCGTTGCCGGTGTAGGGGCCTTCGGTGCCCTCGCGGACGACGACGAAGTCGATCTCGGGGCTGCCCGCGAGCGGGGTCGCGGTGTTCGGGAAGAGCTTCGAGGGGCGCAGATTGACGTAGTGGTCGAAGGCGAAGCGCAGCTTGAGCAGCAGCCCGCGCTCCAGGACGCCGGAGGGGACGGAGGGGTCGCCGATGGCGCCGAGCAGGATGGCGTCATGGCCCTTGAGGGCCTCCAGCTCCGCGTCGGGGAGGGTCTCTCCGGTGCGGTGCCAGCGCTGCGCGCCGAGGTCGTACTCCGTGGTCTCCAGCTTCACATCCTGCGGGAGGGCGGCGGACAGGACTTTCAGGCCCTGGGCCACGACCTCCTGGCCGATGCCGTCACCGGGGATCACTGCGATGTTGAGGCTGCGAGACATGTCCGGCACCCTACTCTTCGTCCCATCCCATGACATACGGCGTCCATCATGTGGACTCGCGGCCGTCCGGGACGGGACGGATGCGGGTGCGGGTGCGGGTGCGGACACGGACACGGCTGCGGGTACGTCGGGCCGCCGCGCCGGGGCGCACAGCCCGGCGCGGGCACCTGTCAGTCGGTGGTACGGGGACCTCGCGGGCGGCGGTGCGGACGACTAGCGGTCGGTGGCGCCGCCGTTGTCCCGGCGGTCGAGCGCGCGCTGGAGCGCCGCCGCAGCGTTCTTGCGGTCGGACTCGGCGGTGCGGCGGGAGGCGTGGCGGACGCGGCGGACGGTCTCAGCGGACATGGTGATCGACTCCTTGGAGATCACGGAGATTTCGAAGGCGCCGGGTGGGGCGGGGAGCGTGCCACAGGGGTTGCCTGTAGGGGGCACGGGCTCACGACCGCCACTCGCTGGATCGAGCGAAACGTTCGGCTCCTACCAAGCTAAGGCAGCGGAGCCTCGCTGTCTCCACAAGTATTCGGACTTCCTACTATTTGAGACGGCGATCATGAAATCAGCAGCTCACAGCGGTGTGATCGCTACGGGGCGCACCACCCGACCGGAGCAGGACCGGCCCCCGCCGCCCCATCGCGCAACCGATCGGTTGCTGCTCTCGATATGAAGTGCAACCATTGAGTAGCACGTCAGAGCGAGAGGCACGCACAGGAGAAAGCAGGAGGAACGGTCATGAGCGAGGACCGGATCGAGAAGGAGATCACCATCGCCGCGCCCGTCGAGCAGGTGTGGGCCGTGCTCACCGAGCCGGAGCACGTCGGCAGCTGGTTCGGCCAGGGCGAGCCGACCCCGGTGGATCTGCGGCCGGGCGGGACGATGCTCCTGGACCACGGCGCGTACGGACAGTTCCCGACGACCATCGTGGCGGTGGACCCGCCGTACCGTCTCTCCTACCGCTGGGCGTCCGCCCACCCCGGCGAGCAGGCGGTGGAGGGCAATTCGACGCTGGTGGAGTTCACCCTGACCCGGGAGGGCGAGGGCACCCGGCTGCGGGTGACGGAGAGCGGTTTCGCCGCGCTCACGATCCCCGAGGACCGGAAGGACACGGCCTCCTACGAGAGCCATGAGGGCGGCTGGGCGGACCAGGTCGTCAACATCAAGACCTACGCGGAGCGGCTGGGCCTGTGAGCGAGGAGACGCGCCCCGGCCATCCGGACCCGGGCGAGGACCGGGGCGAGGAGGCGGTCTCGGAGGTGCTCTCGGCGCTGGCCGACCCCACCCGCCGCCGGATACTCGACGCGCTCGCCGCGCACGGCCGGGCGAGCGCCACCGTGCTCGCCGCCGAGCTGCCGGTGTCCCGGCAGGCGATCGTCAAACATCTCGCGGTCCTGAGCCGCGCCGGGCTGGTGACCGCCCGCCGGGAGGGCCGCGAGGCGCGCTATACGGTGCTGACCGAGCGGCTCGGCGTCACGGCCCGGTGGATGGACCGCACGGCCTCCGACTGGGACGCCCGGCTGGCGGCGATCAAACAGCTGGCGGAGCGCCCCGCCACGGAACAAGGCGCGGACACCGACAGCGACACCGGCGGCAGCAGCAACGACACCGGCAGCGACACCGGTACCGGCCCGGGTTGAGCCCGGGCCCCGCGCCGCGGACATGGAACCGCCCCCGCACCGGCGTGGGGGCCGGTGCGGGGGCGGGCTCAGGAGGACTGCCCCAGCGGGGTCAGTCCATGTGCGGGTAGCCGTACTCCGTCGGAGCGACCAGCGTCTCCTTGATCGCGCGGGTCAGCGTCCAGCGCATCAGGTTCTGCGGAGCGCCCGCCTTGTCGTTGGTGCCGGAGGCACGGCCGCCGCCGAACGGCTGCTGGCCGACGACCGCACCGGTCGACTTGTCGTTGATGTAGAAGTTGCCCGCGGCGAAGCGGAGCTTCTCCATCGTGTGCGCGGCGGCGGCGCGGTCGTTGGAGATGACCGCACCGGTCAGCGCGTAGTCGGAGACCGACTCCATCTGGTCCAGCATGGCGTCGTACCCGTCGGCCGACTCGTCCTCGTACACGTACACCGCGAGGATCGGACCGAAGTACTCGGCCTTGAAGACCTCGTTCTCCGGGTCGGTGCACGCGACGACGGTCGGGCGGACGAAGTAGCCCACCGAGTCGTCGTAGCCGCCACCGGCGATGATCGTGCAGGCCGGGTCGGCGGCGGCGCGGTCGATCGCGGCCTTGTTCTTGGCGAACGAGCGCTCGTCGATGACGGCGCCGATGAAGTTCGACAGATCGGTGACGTCACCCATGGTGATGCCGTCGACCTCGGCCGCGAACTCCTCCTTGAAGCCGTCGTTCCAGATGGAGGCCGGGATGTACGCACGCGAGGACGCGGAGCACTTCTGGCCCTGGAACTCGAAGGAGCCACGGGTCAGCGCGGTCTTCAGCACGGCGCGGTCGGCGCTCGGGTGCGCGACCACGAAGTCCTTGCCGCCGGTCTCGCCGACGATCCGCGGGTAGGAGCGGTACTTCTCGATGTTGTTGCCGACCGTCTTCCACAGGTGCTGGAAGGTCCGGGTCGAGCCGGTGAAGTGGATGCCGGCCAGGTCGCGGTGGTTCAGCGCCACCTCGGAGACGGCGATGCCGTCGCCGGTCACCAGGTTGATGACGCCCTTGGGCAGTCCGGCCTCCTCCAGCAGCTGCATCAGCAGCACGGCGGAGTGGGTCTGCGTCGGGGACGGCTTCCACACCACGACATTGCCCATCAGGGCCGGGGCGGTGGGCAGGTTGCCCGCGATGGCGGTGAAGTTGAAGGGCGTGATCGCGTAGACGAAGCCCTCCAGCGGACGGTGGTCCATCCGGTTCCACACGCCCGGGGCGTTGGCCGGGGGCTGCTCGGCGAGGATCTCGCGGGCGTAGGCGACGTTGAAGCGCCAGAAGTCGATCAGCTCGCAGGGAGTGTCGATCTCCGCCTGCTGCGCCGTCTTGGACTGGCCCAGCATGGTGGAGGCGGCCAGCGTCTCGCGCCAGGGGCCGGAGAGCAGCTCGGCCGCGCGCAGGATGATCGCGGCACGGTCGTCGAAGGACATCGCGCGCCACGCGGGGGCGGCGGCCAGCGCGGCGTCGATCGCGTCCTGGGCGTCCTGCTCGGTGGCCCCGGCGAAGGTGCCGAGCACCTTCGCGTGGTTGTGCGGCTGGACGACGTCGACCCGCTCGCCGCCGCCCATCCGGCGCACGCCGCCGATGGTCATCGGAAGCTCGATCGGGTTCTCGGCCAGCTCCTTGAGCTTGGCCTCCAGCCGGGCGCGCTCGGGGGAGCCGGGGGCGTAGCCGTGCACCGGCTCGTTGACCGGCGCGGGGACCTTGGTCACAGCGTCCATGGGTGCCGAATCTCCTTAATCAGTAGGTCAGTTGGGGGGTTCAGCCGCGGCTGACCAGCGAACGCAGGAAGAACGCCAGATTGGCGGGGCGCTCCGCGAGGCGGCGCATGAAGTAGCCGTACCAGTCGGTGCCGTACGCGATGTACGTACGCACCCGGTGACCCTCCGCGGCCAGCCGGAACTGCTCGGCCTCACGGATGCCGTAGAGCATCTGGAACTCGTAGTCGTCGAGCTTGCGGCCGGCGCGACGGGCGAGCTCCTGGCTGATGGAGATGATGCGCGGGTCGTGCGACCCGATCATCGGGTAGCCCTCGCCCTCCATCAGGATCTTCAGACAGCGGATGTAGGCCTTGTCGACCTCCGCCTTGTCCTGGTAGGCGACGGTCGCGGGCTCCTTGTAGGCGCCCTTGACCAGCCGCACCCGGGAGCCCGCCTCGGCGAGCGCCCGGCAGTCGTCCTCGGTGCGGAAGAGATACGACTGGACGACCGCGCCCGTCTGGGGGAAGCGCTGGCGCAGCTCCGCGTGGATCGCGAGGGTCGAGTCGACGGTGGTGTGGTCCTCCATGTCGAGGGTGACCGTGGTGCCGATCTCGGCGGCGGCCTCGACGACCGGGGTGACGTTCTTCAGGGCGAGCTCATGGCCGCCGGAGAGCGCCTGGCCGAAGGAGGAGAGCTTCACCGACATCTCCGCGCGGACGCCGAGAGCGAGCGGCTTGAGGGCCTCGATCAGCTCCAGATAGGCGTCACGGGCGCGCAGCGCCTCGGCCGGGTCGGTGATGTCCTCGCCGAGGACGTCGAGCGTGACCTCCAGACCGCGGGCGGCGGTCTCCTGGACGACGGGGACCGTCTCCTGGACCGACTCGCCGGCGATGAAACGGTTCACCACGGGCTTGGTGACCGGAGCGGCCGAGACGATGCGGCGCATCTGGTCGCTGCGCGAGGCGGCGAGGATCACGGGACCCAGCACGGGGACCTCCTGGAGAGTTAAGGACAGCCGGCCCCATCGCGGTGAAACGGATCGGGAACGGCACGAAGAACCACCGTGAAATCTAAGGATCGCTCCGATCGTCGGCCATCGACAGCTGTCACGCATCCGTGGCCCGGATCTCAGACAAATGTCTGAAGGGCGTGCCAGAATGTCCGGATGAAGGGCGATTACCAGGACCTGGTCGATGAGATCTCGGCGCTGTTGGCGGCCCCGGCGACGCTGGAGAACCGCGATTTCGGGCTGATCGCCTTCGGTGCGCACGACAGCGAGGACGACAGCGCCATGGACCCGGTGCGCACCCGTTCGATCCTGACGAGGAAGTCGTCCCCGGCGGTGCGCGCCTGGTTCGAGGGGTTCGGGATCGCGCGGGCGACGGGCCCGGTGCGGATTCCGGCCGCGCCGGACGCGGGGGTGTACCGGGACCGGATCTGTCTTCCGGTACGGCATCGGGGGATCGCCCTCGGCTATGTCTGGCTGCTGGACACCAGCCCGGGGCCGACCGGGGCCCAGCTGGCGGCGGCGATGGAGGTCGCGGCGCGGATCGGGGGCCTGCTGGCCGACGAGGAGCGGGCGGGCGCCGATCTGTCGCGG
>NZ_VCLA01000127.1:7826-30687 GCF_009600885.1 Streptomyces jumonjinensis | reverse complement strand
CGGGCGGGCCGCCGCCGACGCGCCGGGCGTGGACGGGGAAAGAGTCTCAGGGCCATGGAATTCGCCTCCCGGGAGTGGGGGTGGTGCCGTCTCGCCGATTGTCGGGCGGTGGCACCGCACGGGGGAGGGCGTATCCCGGCCCTGCGGGGGCAACCCCCCGATCCCGCACGCCCCCTGCACCGGCCCGCCCGGCCCCATGGCCGACCCGGCCGTTCACGACGGGGGCTACCGGGTCCCACAGCCCCCTCGCGCTGTGCGGCTCTCGATGACGGCCCCGGGTGGAAGGCCCGGCGCCCTGCCCCCTCCCCGCCCTGCCTCTGGCGGCTCCAGGACGGGCCCCGGAACGGAGCCGTCCGTCCGGGTGGCTCTCACGCGGCGCGGGTGCGACGGCCCGGCAGGTGAGCCTGGCTGTCGGGGACTCACCGCACGATCTGCGGCCCGGGCCGGGCCGGCAGCCCCGTACTCCACCCGGCCGTGTACCCGGGCCCACTACCGCGCCGCCGTCCTCGGCCGGTCGACATCACCCAGACCGCGCCCGCCCAAAGGGTGATCCCCCGGCCACGACAGGTCACGAGGAGGCCCCCGCACGCCCGCGGCTCTGAGTACCCTCCCCCAGCGGGTTGAGTACGCACACCGGTGCGGCACGCCGGGCGGTCGGCGTTGGATGGGGGAATGGATCAAACACAGCCGCCCGCCACCGGTGGTACCCGGATCTGCTCTGCCCTGGCCGCAACCCTTTTCGTCCCCGCTGTCCTGGCCACCTTGTTCGTGGCCTTCTCCACTGATCGGGCGTCACGCTGCCTGACGTACGGAGAGCAGTGCGGCTGGTCGCTGCCGGGCCGGCTGTTCTGGTGGGGTGCCGGCCTGGGTGCCTTGGCGTGCACCGTCGCGTGCGTGGCGGCCACGGCCTGGGTGCGACGGCCCGCGCTGGCCGTGCAGCTCGTGGCCGAGTGCGGAGCGCTGGCGGTGATCCTCAGCCAGGCCTGACCCCCACCCGCTCCAGAAGTCCACCACCGACGCCGGGAAGGCACCGGGGACGGCGCGAACCTCACGGTTCGGGGAGCTCGTCGGCGGTGGACCGCTCGCCCATTCCCTCCGCGCTGGCGAAAAGACCGCGGCGACGACCGAGGAGGCCCCACCCCACAGGCCCTGTCCCGGCCATCCGAACCAGACATGACGTGCGGGGCCGGAGCAAGTCCGGCCGGGGCTCCTCATTCTGCTCCAGGCCCCGGCCAACTCCCTGAAGGAGTCGCTATCGTGCCGTCGTGACCGTTTCTGCTGTACAGCGTCCGCTGCTCTTCCTCGATGTCGATGGTCCGCTGATTCCGTTCGGGACAGCGCCGCAGGATTATCCGGACGGGCATCCGACGTATCAGGCAGTCCTGGAACCACAGGGGCGTCACTCAAATCCCCTTCTGGCCAGACTCAACCCCGAGCACGGACCCCGATTGACGGCGCTGCCGTGCGATCTCGTCTGGGCCACGACATGGATGGCCGACGCGAACGAGTGCGTCGCACCACGAATCGGCCTGCCGCAACTGGCAGTGGTGATCTGGCCGGAGCCCTCCGACGAAGACGAGCAGGCCGAGCGGGCCGGACTGCACTGGAAGACCCGCGCCCTTGTCGAATGGGCGGCGGGGCGCCCGTTCGCCTGGGTCGACGACGAGGTCACGAACACCGATCGGGCCTGGGTCGCTGCCCATCATCAGGGGAAAGCCCTGCTCCATCGTGTCGATCCCCGCCATGGTCTGACTGACAGCGATTATGCGACTCTCGACTCGTGGCTGCGACAGCCGGTCTGACACGGCTGGAGAACGTGAAGTGGGCGCGAGAGCGACTTGGTGGCGCTGCGGGGACGGCTCGCCGCCCGTGAGGGGACGCTGTTGGCCAATTGCGGGCTGTCTTTGCGCCCTACCCGGACCAACCGGTGGGGCGCAGTGCTGCCAGGAAGCTGATACGGGTGGGAGCGTGGGGTTTGGTGCGGTCTCCGGTGGACGGGCAGCCGGCTCCGTCGTCCGCTCCGGTCGCGGTCGCGGTGATGCTGAGCGCGCTGGACCTCGTCCCCGGTGGTGCTGGAGGTGAGGGCCCGGGCCGCTCGCGCGGCGGGTTCACCACCAGGCTCCACCTGAGCGCCGACGGCCGATGCCGCCCGCTCTCCCTGGTCGTCACACCAGGTCAGCGGGCCGACTGCACCCAGTTCAAGCCGGTCCTGGAGAAGATTCGCGTCCCGAAGCCGGGGCCGGGAAGGCCCCGCAGGAAGCCGGACGGAGTCGCGGCCGACGACCGGACAATTCCTCAGGGGATCCCCCCTTCCCCATCCGCTTGCCCCACCAGGTATCTTGCATCGCATGGAACCAGGTGATTCGACCAAGCAGGCCCGGGCAGCCACCCAGCTGCGCAAGGGTGTCCTGGAGTACTGCGTACTCGCCCTGATGCGGGACCGCCCCCGCTACGGCGTGGAACTCCTCCACGCTCTGGAGGACTCCGGCGCCCTGGCCACCAGCCAGGGCACGGTCTACCCGCTGCTCTCCCGGCTCCGCCGCGACGACCTGGTCACCACTACCTGGCAGGAGTCCACCTCCGGCCCACCCCGCCGCTACTACGCGCTCACCGACAGCGGCCGGGCCGCACTCGACGAGTTCACCCGCGTCTGGCCCGGCTTCCGCAACGCCGTCGACACCTTCCTGACCACCCCGCACCCCTCCACCGGAGACCTCGCATGAAGACCTCTGCCGACCTTGTACACGGCTACCTCTCCGCCGTCGAGCGCGAGGCCTCCGCGCTCCCCGCCGACCGTCGCCAGGAACTCCTCGCCGACCTCGCCGAACACATCGAGGTAACGCGCGCCGAACGCCCCGATACCGCGATCGGCGAGGTCCTGGCGGAGCTGGGGGACCCCCGCACGATCGCGGCGACGGCGCTGGCCGAGGCGGGGAACGGGGCCGCCGGGGCCCCGGCCCGGGGCGGTGCACCCGCCCGGCGCGGCAAGATACACCCCCTGGTACCGCTCCTGATGCTCACTCTCCCGTTCCTCTTCGCGGCGCTCCTCCCCCACGTCCCCGCCGCACAGTTCTGCAGCACCTTGTTCCGCGTCATCGGCGCGGTGCTGCTCTGCACCTCGGTGCACTGGACCTCTGTCCAGAAGACCACTGGCGTTCTGCTCACCGCCGTCCTGCCGACCGTCGCCATCAGCGTCTGGATTTCGTCCAGCGCCGCCCCGTCGGGCGACACCCCGGCCCTCCTGGCCAACCTGGCGACGCTCGCCCTGCTGACCGGCACGGCAGCATGGCTCTGGCGGGTCCGCCGCGCCTGACGCGGCCACCACCCTTATATCCGGAAATCACTCCAAAAAGCGACCACACGGCCGAAGCCCAGTGGGGATGTCCGGCTGCCGCAGTGGATCGTGGCCGATGACTCAGGAAGGCGCGCCGGAGTCCAGCGGCCCACGCCGCGGAGCGGTCCACGAAGGGCGAGCCGGGCGGTGGGCTCTGTCGCCCGGGTACGGAAGGAAGATTTCCCCGATTCTCCTACAACCCTCCTGTCCCGCCGATAAGATCTTCCATTCGTCAACCGCGCAGATGACCCCGCGAACAATTCCGGGTGAACAGGGCGGAACGCGACCCATTGACTGAGGAGGCCGGGGGATCGGCCTCCCCGCATGCCGCAGGAGAAGCCCGCATGCAGAAGAAGTTCCGTACGGCCCTGGCCACCGCCGCCGCACTCGCAGTGACCGGTGGCATGGTGACGATCTCCGCGAGCCCCGCGTCGGCGGCCGGCTCCGGTCTGCACGCCGACTTCAACGGCGACGGCTACACCGATATCGCCGTCTCCGCGTCGGCCGCCGCCGTCGCCGGGAAGAAGGGGGCCGGGCAGATCGTCGTCCACTACGGCTCCGCCAAGGGCATCAGCGCCACCAATCGCGCTCTGATAAGCCAGAACTCCGCCGGGGTCCCCGGAAGTGCCGAGACCGGCGACTACTTCGGCGCCGCCAGCGGCTTCGGCGACTTCAACAAGGACGGCTTCGCCGACCTCGCCGTGGGCGCCTTCGGCGAGGACGTCGGCAGCGACAAGGACAGCGGCACCGCCGTCATCCTCTGGGGCTCGGCCAAGGGCCTCAACGGGGGTACGACCATCGAGGACCCCGCGCCGGCCAAGCACGACCACTTCGCCAAGTCCATCGAGACGGGCGACTTCGACGGCGACGGCAAGACCGATATCGCCCTCGGCTCCACCGGCTCCACCGTCGACCGCTACCGGGGCGGCTTCACCAAGTCGGGCGGCACCGGCGGCCACGACGGCATCAGCCTGCCGGTGCACACCGGCAGCTACAACGGCATCCGTTACCTCACCTCCGGTGATGTGAACGGCGACGGCGTCGCCGATCTGATCGTCAACGCCTTCAGCACCGCCACCGACTTCAACGCCAACTACTGGGTGCGCGGCACCCGCAGCGGCAATCTGAGCGGTGGCAGCGCCGGGCTGCTGCCCGCGGGCACCATCACCGCCGTCGGCAAGCTCAACAGCGACGAGTACAGCGATATCGTCATCGGCCTGGAGTGGGACCGCACCAAGTACTCGGACGCCGCCGGGCAGCCCGCCGCCAAGGGCGGCAAGGTCCTCGTGGTCAACGGCAGCGCGAGCGGCCCGGTCCGCGGTGTCTCCGACTCCTTCACCCAGAACACCCCGGGTGTCCCCGGTTCCTCGGAGAAGCAGGACTACTTCGGCGGCGAGCTGGGCCTCGGCGACATCAACGGCGACGGCCACCTCGATCTGGCGATCGGCGCGTACGGCGAGACGGTCGGCCCGGCCTCGTTCGCCGGTTCCGTCACCGTGTTGTACGGCACGGCGGACGGTCTCTCCACCGCCGGGGCGCAGTCCTTCACGCAGGACAGCACCGGAGTGCCCAGCACGCCCGAGAAGGAGGACAGCTTCGGCAGCGATGTCAGCCTCTCCGACCTGGACCGCGACGGAAAGGGCGATCTGACCATCGGCGCCCAGGGTGAGAACGACTACAACGGTTCGGTCACCCTGCTCCGCTCCGACGGCAAGAAGATCACCACCACCGGGGCGCGCACGCTCTCCCCGGGCGCGGTCGGCATCTCCACCGCCGGCTACCCGGGCTACGGCCTGAACTTCACCGACTGATCCGCCGGACCCGTCTCACTCGCACCACCCGTCCGGGCCCGCGCACCGCGCGGGCCCGGACCTCTCATTCGAGAGTCGCCATGCGCACCCGCGCCCTCCTGCCCACCACGGCCCTCGCTGCGGGCCCGCTCACCGCCACCACCGTGGCCCCGGCTTCGGCCGTTCCGGCGAACCACACCGATGAGAGGGCGGCACCACGGAGCAGACAGCCGACCCATGAGGAAGCCGATGAATCCGCTTCCCGGACCGCCCGGGGCCGGCGAAGCCGGGGATGCGTTCCGCCCTGCGGTCGTAGCGGCGGTGCGGGCCGCGGCATCCGACCACCGGCCGTGTCACCGTCCGCAGGGGCTGGTGGACCCGCAACCGGGCCGCTGACGGTGCGGACGCATCCGGACCCCGCGCTGACCAGCGCCCCGGTCCCGATGCCAACGAGGGCTTCCGGGCTGGTCCAACGGCCAGTTCAGCCGCGAGCGGGGACCGGGACACCCGCCCACCGGAAGAGGGCGGCTGTGGCTTCGGCGCGGCCCTGGGATGGGAGGTCGGCGATCCTGACACGATGGTTGGCGTCTGGTGCCCACGCGATGCGGGAGTCACGGGTGCCGGGGCCGAGGCGGAAGGGCTCGGCGACCACGGGGTCCTGGGCTCCGTTGACGAACAGGAGGCGGCTGCCGTGCAGCCGGACCCAGCGATCGATGTCGGGCATCGCACGGCGGTCGAAACGCATCGGTATGTCGCGGGGAACGAAGTTGCGGGGCTCGACGGCACCTGGATACCGCAGGAGACCGGTCAGATGCGCGGTCGGCACGTCGAAGTACCCCATCTGGGTGCCGAGTTGGTAGAAGTACGGGATGAAGTGCTCCGCGACCGGGTCGGCGTAGACGGAGAGCACCGCGGTGGCATCCAGCCAGCGGTAGAGCTCCTCGGTGGTGGCGTCCGGCGCGGGGACGGCCGCGCAGTCCGACGCGCTCCGGTTCTGCCAGAACATCACCGGGGCGCGCAGTACGGCCGTTTCGAGGGCCTTGTCGGCGCTTCCGACGATGCGGAAGGTGCTTCCGGTGGACGTCGCCCACGCCTCGTACCGGGCCACCATCTCGTCGCGGCGCAGGAGAGCCTGCCGCTGTGCCGCCTTGAGGGCGTCGCGGCAGGAGGCGGTCCCGACGGTGTCGAGGAACCTGAGGAAGGCGGAGTCCTCGCGGTCGTCGACGTTGTTCGGCGCGGAGTACGCCACGGTGCCGTCCACGTCGTCGGGGTGGAAGCGGCGGTGGTAGACGGACGCCATGCCGCCTTTACTGCCACCCGTCGAGATCCAGGCACCGCGATAGAGCTTCCGGAACAGCTTCACCACACGGTGGTGGTCGTCGGCGGCCTGGCGGATGGTCTGGTGGGACCAGTCCACCGTCGCTGGGCGTGAAGTGCCGAAGAAACGGTGCTCGACGCCTATCTGGTTGCCGTCGAGGAGCACGGCCGGTTCGGTTCGCCGCGGTGACAGCGGCACCTCGTAGCCCGTTGTGAACAGCACCGTGGGACGGTCCGCCGACGTGTGGAGCAGGGTCAGACGCTGCTCGAAGGTGCCGGCTGACGGATCCGCGTGATCAACAGGCTGGCGCAGGCCGAGGATGAAGAAGCGGTATCCCGGTTCGGCGCCCGGCCGCTCCTCGATCACTCGGAGACCCGGCAGGTCGCTCAGTGCCTCGCGTATGTCCCCCCGCCGTTGCCCGGATCTGTCGGATGCTGCCGTCACAGCCCATGCCGCTGCCGGCATCGCCTCCGGCGCCGCGGGCACGATCGCCACGGCCAGCACCCCCGTCACCGCCGCCTTCAGCAGGCTCCTCCTCCAGGTACGCACCGCGATCCCTTCCCTCCTCCGTGCCCGGCCGTGGTGGGAATGGGACCGGGCACGGCCGATGTCTGTCCATCCGTCTCCGACCGCTCCAGTACAGCCACCGGACGGCGAAGGGAGATCCCCCACAGGTGGGGAACACCTCCCCCGCGCGAGGGATACGGCCGTCGGCTCGCTCCTTGACCAGTGCCGTCTGAAGGGGCATCGAGCCGTAGCAACAGGAAGCGGGACACGATGGACTTGCCGTCCGCTACACGGCAACCGTGCTGGTCACGGCCGTCAACGAGTGGATACGACTGGCCCCGCCACGCGCCCGGCCGCTAACCTCGGCCCTCATGAACCAGCGGCAGCAGAAGAAGCTCTCCCGTCGTCTCTTCACAGCGATTCGAGCGGGTGACACCGCCCGTGTGAAGGCGGTGCTGAGGGCTGGGGCCGCCCCGGAACGGGCCGACAGCGAGGGCACCACCCCTCTCTATGAGGCATCCGTGAACGGGAGAGCCGAGATCGCGCGCCTGCTCCTCGCGGCCGGGGCCACCCCTGACAGCGAGAGCAGCGGACTCGGCGCGGAAGGCACACCCCTGTGCGCAGCCGCGTGCTGGGGGAACACCGAGACAGTGCGCGAACTGTTGGCGCACGGTGCCGATCCGAACCTCCGGGAGGATCAGGGCACAGGCTGGTCCCCACTGGACTGGGCGCTCAACGGTCCTCATCACGAGACCGCCGATCTCCTCATCAGCGCGGGCGCGACGCCCCGCGGGAGAACCGCGTAGCACCACCCGCCCGCCATCACGGTCCCGTGAGCACACAACAGGACCTGGTCGAGGAACCTGTGGATAGTGGCCCGCGGTGTTGAGGTCGGCCTGAAGCGCTATGGCACGCACGCCGGAGACGGGGGCACAACGGTAGGCGACATGGAAGGTGTTGGGCGTCGCGGACGCGGAGACCACCGTCACCTGGGGCAGTGGCTGCTGGACCTCGGCGGAGGCGGGGCGACTCTCCGCAGTTCGAGCCGGTTCTGGAGGCGACTCGAGTGCCCCGACTGGGCGTGGGCGGCCCCGCAGGCGACCGGACCGGGTGCGGGCCGACAGGGCGTACGACTCCCGTAGTAACCGGGCCTACCTGCGCAGACGCGGCATCAAGGCGACCATCGCCGTCCCTGCGGACCACGTCTGCAACCGCCAGAAAACTCGGCTCCCGGAGCGGCCGGCCGCCGAAGTCCGGCATGACCGACTACCGTGAGCCGCCACGCGGTCGGATGCGGCATCACCCGCCTCAAGCGTCACCGGGCCGTGGCTGCTTGCCGTCCGCTACGAGGCGACTGTGCTGGTCGCAGTCCTCAACGGGTGGCTGTGATCGAATCGACCCGCATCTTTGTCGGCGAAGCCGAGATGGCGAATCGCGTACCAGTCCTGCCCTCGCATGCCCTGTCCCTCCCCGTTGGACGATTCGCGGGCTGAGGCTGTCTCCGCGCTCCCGGCGGAGCTCGGTAATTTTCCGGGAGCAGCCCTCAAGCGCCCCACCGCCCCGCGGGCTCGGGGAGTGCCCGGAGCACCGTCCGAGCCGTCAGCCTGCGCCGACCGGCTGTCCAGCTTCCCGGGTTCGGGCGTCCTTGACTGGGCGAACGAGTCCAGGTGTCCGCGCCAGTCCCTGACCCTACTAGGGCGTGTTTCGAATGTGCTGGCGTGTCGGTGTCTCTGACCCAATGTGATGTCTGATTCCCGCCAGCATCGACGATCTCAACCACGCAGCCTGAGTGCATGACGACAGTGACTTACCAGCCGACGGCCATCGCTCCCCACGTTCTCGATGAGCTCCGAGAGTGCGACGATGCCGGCATGGTTCGCCGTCCCTACGTGTGCGACATGGTCGGAGCGCCCTTGCGCTGCTGTTTGCGCCGTAGCCGTGCCGGCGAGCGGATCTCGCTGGTGTCGTACGCTCCGCTGCGTCGGTGGGCGGCGGAGGTGGGCGTGGACCCGGGGGCCTATGACGAGGTGGGCCCGGTTTTCATCCACGCTGACCGGTGCAAGGGCCCAGATTCGGCGTTCGGGTATCCGTTCGCCGAGACCGGGGCACTGCGTGTCTTCCGCTGCTACAGCGCCGAAGGTCAGATCACGGGTGGCACGATCGTGCAGTTGCCGGGGGATCCCGGTCAGGCACAGGCCGCCGTGGACCTGGCGCTGCACACGGCCTTCGCTGCCCCTGAAGTCGCACTCGTGCACGTACGGGCGGTGGAGTACGGCTGCTTCCAGTACGAGGTGGGCAGGCCCTGACCACAGGCCCAGGGCCACTGCTTCGTTCGGGCCGTCGGGGGTAACGGCTCATCGGCGTTTCTCCGAGTGGACGAAGGCCAGGGTACGGGCCAAGCTCCACACACGCCGCCGTGCCACCCGTCAGGGAGGGCGACTCACCGACGTGAAATTCTCGGGAACCCAAGCCCGCCGCACACCGGTCCCGCCAGCGCCCGGCCATGGGCTCGCCATCCTGGCAGGCATCACGAACTCCCACAGTTTCACACGCTTCTCACACAGATCGAGCCAAGGCTGTTCACCCGTGGTGTGGTGTCGATGTTGTGCCCGTCGCGGTGCGCGACCTGTCCGTCCACGCGGTGAACACCGTCGCCAAGCGCGCTGGTACCCGGGCCCCGCGCCGCGCTGTCCCCGGATGGGTGCGGGGCGGTGGCTGTCGCAGATGGCAACGTCGTGAATGTCCGCCACGGGGGGAGCACACGATCGACTGCGCGGCGTGCGCGACGGGGGTCGTGGCCAGGGTGATCCCGGCCGTGGTCGCCAACGGGGCGCGGCTGTGAGAGCGGCTTCCCAGCGCAGACGGATTCCGCCCGGAGGGACCCGCTCCGTCCGTCCGGGCGTACCGGGGGGCTGGTGACTGTACGTCGCGGCCGGTGCCCGTTCGGCTCTCCCGGATGGCGGGGTCCGTGCGGGCCGGTTGAGGATCGCGCTATGCCCTTCTCTCCCCGGTATCGCCGGATGTCACTGCTGTCCACTCTGGTCTGCGCGCCTGTGCTCGCGCTCGGTACCCTCGTTGGCTCGTCCGTACCCGCTCATGCCGACACCGCACAGGCCGTGGCTCCGCAGGTGCCGGAGCAGCAGCGCCAGCTGCTCAACTTCGGTACCGTGAAGTGGTTCAACAACCAAAAGGGATACGGATTCATCACCCCCGATATCCCCGGCCCGGACGTCTTCGTCCACTACTCCGCGATCCTCCTTCCTGGCTTCCGGACCCTCGACGAGGGCCAGCGAGTCGAGTACCAGGTCGTCCAGGGCCCCAAGGGCCCGCAGGCTGCCAACGTCGTCCCCCTCCCCCTGTAACACCATCCCCACGAGAGAGACTCGTGAGGACGCTCCATGCACACTTCCCGTCCGTCCGGGCCCTGACCGCCGCCGCTCTCCTCTCGCCAGCGGTCTCGTCATGACCACCGCAGGGCCCTGGCACCGTCGAGGAGACCGTGGTGGCGATGATCCGCCGCCGCCGTCTGGAGCACTGCCGGGCCCACCTGCTCCGCCCTGAACTCCGGTGCCGTCCCCTGCACTCGATCGCGATCAGCTGGGGCTTCACGAGAGAGGACGTCTTCGGGCGGGCGTTTCGCGATGCCTGCGGCATGAGCCCCCGCGACTCCCGCCAGTCCGCGGCTCGTGCCGTTGCGGGGCTCCCCCGTGATCCGGGACAGAACGACACCACCGTCTCCCCTTCCTGCCCGCACGACGAGCGGAGGCTCTGAAGGCTCTGACCGACCATCGACAATCGGCCACCCGGGCGCGGGCCACCCTCCCGGAGTGACGGGCTCCGCTAACGTGCCCCCCGGCCGCCGGCACCGAGCGGCCGGGGCACCGGGCAAGGAGCATGACGCATGACGTTCACGAACTGGGAGAACCGGTCGGTCATCGTGACCGGCGGGACCCGCGGCATCGGGCACGGGATCGCCGGACTCTTCGCCAGCCGGGGCGCGGCCGTGCTGCTCACCGGCCGCGACGGGACGACGGCCGCCGGGATCGCCGCCGAACTCGCGCGGACCACCGGTGGCCGGGTCGCCGGGATCGGCGTGGACCTGCGGGAGCCGGAGGCGATCGAGCGGATGGCGGCCGAGGCCGTACGTCTGCACGGAGGGATCGACGTTCTCTGCGCCAACGCGGGGATCTTCCCGGAGAAGCCGCTGCGCGAGATGACCGCCGCCGATGTGGACGAGGTGCTGGACGTCAATCTGCGGGGCAGCGTTCTCTCCGTACGGGCCTGTCTGCCGGCGATGGAAGCCGCCGGACGGGGCCGGATCGTCCTCACCTCCTCGATCACCGGCCCCGTCACCGGCTACACGGGCTGGTCCCACTACGGCGCGAGCAAGGCGGGCCAGCTGGGCTTTCTGCGCGGCGCGGCCCTGGAGACGGCCCCGTACGGCATCACCGTCAACGCCGTCCTGCCCGGCAATGTGCGCACCGAGGGGCTGGGCGCGCTGGGCGAGGAGTATCTGCGCGGGATGACGGCCTCGATCCCCGTCGGCCGGCTGGGCGAGACCTCGGACATCGCGCACGCGGTCCTCTTCCTCGCCTCCGACGAGGCCGCCTTCATCACCGGCCAGACCCTCGTCGTCGACGGGGGCCAGACCCTGCCGGAGTCCCTGGACGCGCTCGCACCGCCCCGCTCCTGACCGCCGCTCATCAGGAGGCGGCCGGACCGAACCAGAAGGGGCACCACTTCGCGCCCCTCCAGTGGCCGCCCGTCGGGGGAGAGGCGAACCCGCCCGGCGGGCGTTTACACAGGTCAGCGGGGTGCCCCTCCGAAAGCTCAGGAGGTTTTGGGACTTCGGGCGGGGAGAAGGCAGCAGCCGCCGGGGGGCGGTGCGTGAGGTGGTGATGCTGTGATTCGTTTGCCCGAAATATGTCGGGGCCCAGACCTACAATCGATCGGGATGTCGAGTCCGGACGAGGGGGCTGCACGAAGTGTCGCTGAGGGATGAGTCCGAAGACATCGTCGTCCATGTGGCGGAGGATCGAGCCATCGTGATCGATGCCCCCTCCGGGACGGAGCGTTCACGTTGGGGGCACCGGGTTGCCGACCTCACCTCCAGCGAATGGGCGGCTCTCCTGCGGACACTGGACCCTGTGACCCGGTCCTTCATCGAGTCTCAGCGTCTGACCGCCCGTCTGGTCGAGCTCGACCGGACCTCTCACCAGATGATGAGGGCTGCCAAGGTGATCACCGAGGAAGGGGGTTGGATCCAGAGCACCATCCGTAACGATCGAGGCCAGGTGGCGCGTCTGATGCGTATCCGTCCCGCCACGGGTGTCGCCGCCATGTCAGGTGGGGCAGCCATCCTGGGCGCCATCGCGGCTCAAGCTCAGACTGCCGAGATGGCCCGGGACATCAAGGCCATCCGGCAGCGGATGGACGAGCTCTGCAAACACCTGCAGTCCGACCAGATCGGTGCCGTCGAGAATGCCGTCGAGCAGGTCGAGGATCTGGTTGCGCGGCTGCGTGCTCACGGCAAGCGCGGTGCCAAGGCGAGCGAGTTCTCGGTCATAAAGAACAGCCTGGGTGATGCGAGGCGCAAGTGCCTTGGCCATCTCAAGGATGCGGTCACGAGGTTGGAGAACGCCGAGCAGGGGTCCCCGCGTAAGGCGGAGAAGAGCCTGAGCAAGGGGGCTGTGGAAGAGGCGATGCTGTACCTCGACCTGCTGGCGAAGTGCTACGCGGCTACGGTCCAGTTCGGACTCGCCCAGATCGCCTTCGAGTATCACCAGAAAAAGCCTGACGTCGCCAGGACCCTGGCCGAGCGCATCACTGAGTCCATCGCCGAGCTCCGTGCTGAGATCGAAGACGTCCATGGCCGGCTCGGCCAGCTTGAAAAGAGCATCCGTGCCCGGTTCCGGCCCGTGTCGAAGAATGTGAAATTGCTGTCTTCGGCGTCAGGAGTCATCGCGACGACTGCGTCTGCCGCCGCGAAAGAGCTGGCAGGAAAGTCTGTGGCCCTGGGTCGACTTCGTGGAACCTCGATCTCGCTCCCCGCGGCTTCTACCGCCGTTGGTGCTGGCGTACTGCTCCTCGGTATCGGAGGCGTCAACGCGGTGGCTCAGTTCCGTGCGGAGAAGAAGCTGGACGAACGCCTGGGTCAGCTCGCGGGAGCCAGGGGCAAAAGCTCCCAAACCCTCGATCAGGCGGCACCGAGTCTTGAAGTGCTCCGAACCCTGACCGAAGAGCTTGCCGGACCCGGCGAGTGAGTTCACTGGCCTTGGGCTGGCTGGTCCTTCTCTTTCGGATCACTCTCACGGGCGTGGGATAGGGTTGCCCGCCATGACTGAACTCGGACCCGTCGCCTGGCCACCTGCCCCGATCAAGACCGAAAGGCTCGTGCTCCGCGAGCCCGAGGCCCGGGACCGTGCGGCGGTCATCGAGCTGCTGGCCTCGCCAGAGGTGGGCACCTACCTCGGTGGCCCCCGGCCGCGTGACGAGCTCGAGCGAGAGATGCCGGGGGCGCCCAGCCCGCGCCCCGGCCTTTTCATAGTCGATCTCGACGGAGCGATGATCGGCCAGATCACGCTCTACAAGGAAACGGGGCACCTTCCTCAGGCCGCCGGGAAGGCCGAGCTCGGCTACCTGTTCCTGCCCGAGGCGTGGGGACGCGGGTATGCCGCCGAGGCGTGCGCAGCAGCACTCGACTGGTTCACCGGCGCGCTTCCCGGCGAACCAGTGGTGCTCGCCACCCAGACCGCCAACGTCCGCTCGATGCGCCTCGCGGCGAAGCTGGGGTTCATCGAGGTGGAGCGGTTCGAGGCCTACGGCGCCGAGCAGTGGTTCGGCGTGCGGTCCTCGGTCACGCCGTCCGGTTGAGCCAGCCCGGGTTCCACCGGCTTCATCGGTTGCGAGCATCGAGACTCAGACAAACTGTCGGTCTCTGTGCTGAGCTTGATCAGCGGACTGTGCGGACGGCGTCTCCTTGAGAAGTCCGGGCCGGCGCACATGGCCGATCCGGGTGAGCCCACCTTGGGTACCGCTGGTGAGGCTCCAGTCGGGTTCCGCTGGGCTCGGCGAGTGGGCGTGGAGGGCGAGCTCAGGGGACGCTCCCACGGCTGGAAATCGTTCGTTCGTCATGCTCCGCCGTTTCAGGTGCGCGCCGGATGCGCAATCTGGTTACGGTGAAGGGTCTTGGTGCAGAGGCGGGACAGGGCAGGTTCGATTCATTGCGTCTCCTACGCCGTGGGCGTTCGGACGGAAACATACCGGGACGCGCAGCCCGCTCTCGGTGTGCTCTCCGATGTGCTCCCGGTCCCGGCCTTTGGGGCTCCTTCGCTCATGGGCGGGGTGGAGGTGTCCGATGGCTGCTCTGAACGATGTGGCGTCGGTCCCCACCGCAGCGGGGCGGTTGCCGCTGATCGGTCATGGACTCGCGTTGGCGCGGCGCAAGCAGGATTTCCTGTGCGACCTGTCGGTCCACGGCGAGTTGGTACGGCTCTATCTCGGCCGCTTGCCCGTCTACTACGTGCACGGTCCGGAGCTGCTCCGGCGCATGCTCGTCACCGACGCGCGCAAGGTGGCAAGGGCTGGGTGTACGACCGGATCAGAGCCCTCGTCGGCGACGGGCTGGTCACCGCGGAGGGCCCGCCGCACGCCATGCATCGCCGTATGATCCAGCCGGCGTTCCGCAGTACGCGCATCGCCTCGTACATGGACGTCATGAACCGCGAGGCGACGGAGATGGCGCGGTCGTGGCAGCCCGGCCAAGCCGTCGCCGTCGACCGTGCCGTCGCCGAGCTGGCCGGCATGGTGGTGGCGCGTTCCCTGTGCTCCTCCGCCCATATGCCCGCGCGGACGGCCAGACGACTGGCGTTCCTGAACACGTCGGTGCTCAAGGTGATGAGCGCCCGATCCCTGCTGCCGGCGAGCGCGTGGGAACGCCTTCCGCTGCCGAGCACCCGCCGCACCACGGCGCATGTGGCGGAATTTCATCACCTCGTCGACGATCTGATCGCCCGCTACCGCGCGGACGACACCGACCACGGTGACCTGCTGTCCGTTCTGCTGGCCGCACGCGACGAGGACACCGGCTCCGCCATGACCGACAGGCAGATCCACAGCGAGATCACGACCCTGTTCGTCGCGGGCATCGAGACGACCTCCGCCGCGCTGGCCGGTGCGTTCTACGAGCTGGCCCGGCACCCGGACGTCGAACAGCGGGTCGTCGCCGAGCTGAGAGAGGTTCTCGCCGGCCGCGCGCCCGCGCTCGACGACCTGCCGCGGTTGGATTACACGCAGCGGTTCCTGCGTGAGGTGCTGCGCCGCTACGGCATCTGGTTTCTGATGCGGCGTGCCGTCGACGACCTCGAATGGCGGGGGTGGCGGATCCCGGCGGGCACGACGTTGCTGTTCAGTCCGTACGCCCTGCATCACGACACCGGGCTGTACCCGGACCCGACACGGATCGATCCGGACCGTTGGCTGGACGACGACCGGCCCAGAGAAGCGTTCCTGCCATTCTCCACCGGTCCGCGCGGGTGCATGGGCGAGTCCTTCGCGTGGGCGGAGCTGACCGTCGTACTGGCCGTGGTCCTGAGCCGTTGGCGGCTGCGGCCCGCTCCCGGCTCGGTCGTGCGCCGCGTGGCCAGCAGCTCAGTGCGTCCCGAGCCGTTGCGCATGATCGTCGAGCCTCGCTGACCACACGGGTGGGTCCTGTATCGGGTCGAGCGGGCCGCCGGCCGTCCAGCGGCGTCTGAGAGGAATCAACCCATGACCGCGCTATCCCAGACCTCCGATCTCGACGTTCCGGCCCGGCTGCGGGATCCGGAAACGCTTCAGGACTCCGCGCTCCTCGCCGAGGTGCACGAGGGCGAGGAGAAAGGCGAGGAGAAACCGGAACGGCCGGTGTTCCGGTCCGCGCTGAGCCTGCGGACCTTCGAACGTTCTCCTGTCGCCCTGTGACCCGCACATACTTATGGGGAGGCCCGCTCATGCACGTTCGCGCCGACCAGAGCGTCTGCGCCACCTCGGGGCAGTGTGCCGAGAGCGTGCCCGAGGTGTTCGCCACCCGGGACGACGACGGGGTGGTCGTCGTCCGCACCCCTGCCCCGGATCGCCGGCTCTGGCAGGACGTACGCGACGCTGCCCGACGCTGCCCGGTTGCCGCGATACTTCTGACCGAGCCCGAGGACCGACCCGTGTCCACCGACGGCAGGCCGGACGCCTTCACGGCGAGAACTCCGAACACAGTGCCCGAGCCCGGGACGGGCGCGACGGAGAGCAACCGTGAACTGCGCTCCCTGACCCTGTCGGGGCTCAGGGCCGCCATCGGCCGGCTCCCCGCCTCCCTGCGGTACACCGCCGAGTACCAGTTCGGCTGGACGGACGAGCGGAGGCGACCGGCTCAGGACTCCCCGGGCAAGCTCGTCCGCCCCACTCTGGCCCTGCTGTGTGCCCGGGCAGCGGGTGGCCGGGCCGAGGCGGCCCTGCCCGCCGCCGTCGCGGTGGAACTGGTGCACAACTTCTCCGTGCTCCACGACGACGTGATGGACGGCGATATGACGCGCCGCCACCGCCGGACCGTATGGGCCGCGTTCGGCACCGGCAAGGCCGTCCTGCTCGGGGACGCCCTGCTGGCCCTGGCGCTCCAGACCGTATCGGCCCTGGGCCGGGCCAGTGCCGCCGTGCTCAATGACACCTTGCTGGACATGGTCCAGGGCCAGGCCATGGACCTGGACTTCGAGAAGGACACCACCGCCACCCTGCCCGAGAGCCTGACCATGGCAGCCGGAAAGACCGGGGCCCTGCTGCGCTGTGCCTGCCGTCTCGGCGCGCTGAGCGCGGGCGCGGACGACGACCGGGCCGCTCTGTTCGGCGAGTTCGGCGAGCACCTGGGGCTTGCCTTCCAGCTCACCGATGATGTGCTCGGCATCTGGGGCGACCCGCGGACCACGGGAAAGCCGGTCCACTCCGACCTGCGGTCCCGCAAGAAATCCCTGCCCGTGCTCGCCGCTCTCGCCTCGCCCGGCCCCGCCGGTGAACGGCTCGCCCTCCTCTACGGCCGGGACACCGCACTCCCCTTCAGCCCCGGCGAATACGCGGAACTGGCCACGCTGATCGAGGAGGCAGGGGGCCGTTCCTGGACCGAGCTCCGTGCCCGCCGAGCCCACGCGGACGCCCTCGCCGCTCTGGAACGCGCACGGCCCGAGCCCACGGCGGAAGCCGGCCTGCTGGCGCTGGCCGACACCCTGATCCATCGCGACCACTGACCCGTCCACACCCACGAGGAGTGCGCAGCGATGCACGAGCAGAACAAGGAGCACCCGGCCGTTCTCCGTTCCCTGGCCGGGTGGCGGACCGGGGCGGCACGGGCCGCCGCCGAGCTGATCGCCGAAATGGCCGCATACCCACGGGGAACCATGTCGCCATCCGTATACGAGACGGCCCGGCTGGTCAGCGACGCGCCCTGGCTGGACGGCCACGACGCCCGGTGCGCCTTCCTGCTGCGTACCCAGCGCCCGGACGGCTGGTGGGGGCAGCCCGACGGCTACGCTCTGGTGCCCACCCTCAGCGCTGTCGAGGCACTGCTGCGCGAACGCGACCGGCCGGACACCGACCGGTCCCGGCCGGACACTGATGGGTCCCGGCCGGATACCGATGGGGCCCGGCCGTCCGCCCCCGCGCTCGCCCGTGCCGCCCTCAGAGGGCTGTGGGCTCTGGCCGACGAACTGGCCGCCGATCACCCGGCCCCGCTGCCGGACACCATCGCGGCCGAGCTGATCGTCCCCTGGCTGGTCGAGGAGGTGAACGACCGGCTGGACGGCTCCGGAGGGCGCCTGGGCGCCACGGCGCTGGTTCTGCCCGATGGCGTCGCACAGAAGCCGCCGGACCGGCTGCGCACGGCCGTGGCCACCGGGCAGACATTGCCGGAGAAGCTCTGGCACACCCTGGAGGTCCTGGGCGAGCAGGCCGCCGACGCGCCCGGGGTCCGCCTTGTCGCCTCGGCGGTGGGCTCCTCGCCCGCCGCGACCGCCGCCTGGCTCGCCGGCCGTCCCCGGCAGGAGGCTCCCGCCTCGCTTCTCCGCGAGATCCAGGCCCGCTGGGGCGGCCCGGTTCCCGGGGTGACGTCCATCGCGGTGTTCGAAAGCGCCTGGGTCCTCGGCTGGCTCCTGGACGCCGGAGTACCCGTCACCATCCCACCGGCGCTGTCCGCCTGTCTGACGAGCAGCCTCGGCCCCTCGGGCGCGCCCGCAGGCCCAGGGCTGCCGGCCGACGCCGACGACACCGCCGCCGTGCTGCACACGCTCGCCCTCGCCGGACGCCCCGCCCCGGTCCACTCGCTGTGGAGCTACGAGGCCGATGACTACTTCGTGTGCTTCCCCCACGAACGCACCCCGTCCACCAGCACCAACGCACATGTTCTCGAAGCCCTGCTGGACGCAGCGCCCCCCGACGAGCCGGCCGGGGAACTCGCCCGCCGTCGCGGCGCGGCCCACAAGGTCGAGAACTGGCTGCTGGCCCAGCAGCATCCGGACGGTTCCTGGGACGACAAGTGGCACGCCTCCGCGTACTACGCGACGATGTGCTGCACCGTCGCCCTGGCCCGCGGCCACCACCCGGATGCCGCGAACGCCCTCGCGCGTGCCGCGCGGTGGACACTCGCCTCGCAGCGCCCCGACGGCTCCTGGGGGCGCTGGGAGGGAACCGTGGAGGAGACCTCCTACGCCATCCAGACGGTCCTGCGCGCTCACCCCGCCGACCTGCCGCCGCCGGTCGCCCTCGCGGTGGCGGGCGGCTGCGGTTTCCTCCTTGACCGCCAGGAGGAAACCGTCTTCCCGCCGCTGTGGCACGACAAGGACCTCTACGCCCCCGTCACCGTGGTCAAGTCGGCCCGTGTCACCGCCCTCCACGCCGCTGCGGCCCGCCTGGCGCCGGCTCAGCCGACCGGCTCCGCCGCCGTACGGTGACGCCGAGCGGACGGGGCGACACGTCGATGGCCATCGACAGACTGCGCCTCAGCTTCCAGGGCCTGTCCTTCCTCGACGCGGTCGCCGCCCGGCCGGAGCGGTCCGTGCGGCTCACCCGGGCCCCGGCTCCCCATCTGCTGCTGTGGGCAGCCGACGATCTCGCGGAAGTGTTCCGCTCCGAACGGGACATGTGCCTGGAACAGAGCGACACCCTACGGCCGCTCGTCGGCTCCACCTCCTTGCTGTTCGCCAACGGCCCCCGGCATGACGCCTACCGGCAGGTGATCGGGCCCGCGCTGCGGGGCAAGCGGCTGACCTGCCACATCCCCGCCATCCGCACCATCGCGGAGCAGGCGGGCGACGAACTGGCCATGCGACGTTCGTTCGTGGTGCCGGAGTGGGCCCGCCGGGTGACCCTGCGCGTCATCGGTCACATCCTGCTCGGTGACGGAAACAGCGCCCTGCTCACCCGGGTCGACACCCTGGTGGAGCAGATCCTCGGCACCCCGTGGCGCACCCTGCGCTACCGCTATCTGCGCCCGCCCGCCCCGGTGCCCTCCTTGTGGAGTGCCTTCCTGCGCGACCGGGACATGCTGCGCGAGGAGCTGAAGAGCCTGCGCCCGCCGCTCGCCTCCGGCTGCCCGGTCCTGGCGGCCGAACTCGCCTCCGGGAAACCGCCGCTGGGCCCACTGGACGGAGACGAGCTCGCCGACCAGCTCATCTCGCTGATCTTCGCCGGCCATGAGACCACCGCGTCCGCGATCGCCTGGACGCTCTACTGGCTCGCCGGCCACGACCGGGTACGCGGCGACCTCAAGGCGGAACTCGCCGCCAGCCCGGCCGACGGCTCCTCGGCGGCCGACCTCCCGCTGCTCGACGCCGTGTGCCGGGAGTCCCTGCGTATCACACCACCCGCCACCCTCGCCGGAAACCGGACCCTGACCACCGACGGGGAACTGCTCGGCCGCCCATGGGCCAGGGGCACCACACTCACCCCCTGTGTCTACGCGGCGCACCGACAGCCGGACCTCTACCCGCGGCCGGAGCGGTTCGACCCCGGCCGGTTCCTCGGCCGCAAATGGCCCGGGCAGCAGTACTTGCCCTTCGGCGGCGGCACCCGGCGCTGCCTGGGCGCGGATCTGGCCATGCTGGAAATGCGGATGGTCATCGCCGCCGTACTGCGCAGGGTCGAACTCGGCCGTCCGGGCCCGCGGGACGGCATCCCGCGGCGCCGCGGCCCCGCCATGGGCCCCCCGCCCACACTCACCCTGGCAGTCGGCCCATGCCCCTGACCTCCGACCGCCGCAGCCGGCGAGCACGGGACCTCTACCGCGTCCACCGCCTGGAGTTCCCGTTTCCCATCGCCTACCTCTGCCATGCCCTGTGGGGCGCCGGCTTCGCGGCCACCTCGCCCCAGCAGCTCGCCCACCCCCTCGTCCTCCTGGCCGTGCTCGCCAATCTGATCCCGTTGATCGCCCAGAACGTCCTCAACGCGGCCATGGACATCCCCATCGACGCCCGTACACCCGGCAAAACCGGTGTCGCCCAGGCCGCGCTGCGCCTGGGCCGGACCCGCCTGATCACCATCGCGTCCATCGAGATGGCCATCGCCCTGCTCCTGGCCGTCAGCATCTCCCTTCATCTCGGCCGCCCGCTCATCGCCGCCGCTGTAGCGGCCGGAATCCTGGTGGAGTACCTGTACAACCTCGAACCGGTCCGCCTGAAGAAGCGCGGCCTGGCCAACCCCATCAGTCTGGGCCTGCACTTCTCCCTTCTGCCGTGCCTGTCCACCTTCACCGCCGTCCGCCCCGACATACCCGGCTGGGCCTGGCCGCTCTTCCTCGGTCTGTGGCTGCTGCTCATCGGCCGCACCCTGTGGTGGTCCCTGCCCGACGCCGCCGCCGACCGCGCCGCCGGACTCGCCCCGCCCGCCGTCCGCCACGGACCCTCCCGCGCCCTCGCCTACGCCACCGCAGCGACCACCGCCGCCCTCGCCCTCATCGCCTGGGGCCTCTCATGGGCTCTCGGTCCCCTGGCCGCCGTGATCGGCACGGCAGGATGCAGCGTCTTCCTGATCGGAAAACTCCGTCTGACCAGAGCCGCTCTCCACACGCTGCACGAAACCCATATGCGCCGGCACACCCTCGCCTACGTGGTCGGCGCCGACGCGCTCCTCGTACTGCTCCCCCTTGTCGACCGACACTCCGTATGACCATGTACCTGAGGATGCGTCCTCCGGTTACGGCGACGCCGTACACCACGGGCATCACCCGCTTCCCCGCCGCCTACTACGGCGTGACCGAATAGCCCTCAGACGCCCCGCGCCCGTCCAACGGGACACTGCTCACCACTCCGGGCCCGTGATCTCCTCCGCCCTGCCGGTGGCCGGTGGCCTGTGGCCGGAACCTCCGCCTACCGCTGCTCCTCCCCGCTTCTTTCGTCCTCGACGGCCTCCGTCCACGCACTGGCGCCCCGTGGGTGGACATAGGCGGGTCGGACCAGGTTGCCGCTCGTGCGGAATGGTTTGCCGTCGTCGTCGATCCGGACCGACCCGTGCTGCTTTCCGCTGGGCCACTCCAGCTCCAGGTACCGGCTACGTCGTGTGCCCGAGCACCGGCGGTCACGTAGAAGACCTCGGGGTCGGACTCGCTGACCTTGTAGGGGAAGCCCCCGCTGCCCGGACCGGGGAGAGGCGTGGGGCCGCCCGGAGCCGAGGTCCACGGCGAAGGACTTCGTGGACACATTGCCGCCGCAGCCGACGCCCATGGCGTAGTCGTTCCAGGCGAGCGGCGTGCCCTTTTTCACGATAGCGAAGACCAGAAACGTCGCCAGATTCTCAAAGCTGTCTCCTGACCGACAGCCCCACCCACCGTGGCGCTGCCCCAACCAGTGGCAGCGCAATCGCCTGCCCCCGCAGGGACAGAACACGCGCCACCGCCCGGCGGGATGGACGCACGGATCGTCGGAATGGTCTGCACGCACTGTCACCACACAGTCCATGGACCGTCGGTAGCGTCGGTGCCGGAGCGGAGATCGCTCCGGGCACCGGCTTTCGCAGGTGTGCACACCGGCATAGGGGAGAACCGGAAATGCGAAAGGGCCGGGGCGCTTGCATGGAATCGGCCAGGAGATCGGCGGCCGGAGGGTGCCTGGAAGCCCTCGAACGCCCCGCCTGCGCCGTTGCGGTGGGAAGAGCCGCGGCCCATCGCCCCCATGCTCGGAGGCCGGTGCGCGGCATGCGACCGGGCCGTACCACTGGGGCAGCCCTGCTGTGCGCGTCTTGTCCGAAAAGGCGGGTTCCTGCGGTGCACGACGGTCGTAGTGTCGTCGTGCCGGAGACCGGGAAGCGGATTTTCTGCCCGTTCTCGTCCTCCAGTTGGAGAGGCGACCACGGAAGTCAGGGGGTGGTCCGCTATGTGGTCGTGGATGTCCACGGACGACATACCGACGCAGGAACGAGCGGACTGGTATCACGACATCATCGCCAACACTGTCGCCCCCACCAGGATGGCGTTCACCAACCCCGCAACCTTCGCCGCGCGAGCCGGGGTACTGAACCTGGAGAAGACCGGAGTCTCCCGCTTCTCGCTCGCAGCTCTCCAAGCCTGGCGGACCCCCCGCTTGATCAGGCAGAACGACCCGGAGCACTACATCCTGGCGCTGATCACCGGAGGCGCGATGCAGGTGTCCCAACTCCGCAACGACACGCTGGTCCGCCCCGGTGAGGCAGTCCTCTTCAACACCTTCCACCCCTACAACGCCAGCACAGCCAGCGAGGAAGGCGCCGCCTTCACCCTCCTGCACATACCCCGTGACGCGGCTCCGCTTCCCGTGGACCGTCTCGACGAGGTACTCGCCCGGCCGTTCATCACCCGGCAGGGCATCGGTGCCATCCTGCGCCAGTTCCTCACCTCCCTGGAATCCCACGCTTCCGCGTGCACCCCGCACG
>NZ_VCLA01000127.1:0-7435 GCF_009600885.1 Streptomyces jumonjinensis | reverse complement strand
GGGAAACCCTCCCGCGCGAAACCCGGAACCGCGTACTCCTCCAGCGGATCGACGCCTTCATCGACCGCCGCCTCAACGATCCCGCCCTCACACCCCAGGCCGTCGCCGACCATCACCACATCTCCCTTCGCACGCTCTACACCCTCTTCGAACAGCACGGCGAAGGCATTGCGGCCACCATCCGTCACCGCCGCCTGGAACGCTGCCGCACCGACCTCACCCGCCCGGAACTTGCTGCTTACCCGATCCACGCCGTCGCCCGCCGTTGGGGATTCACCAATCCCACCGTCTTCAGCCGCGCCTTCCGTCACGCCTACAGCTCCACCCCCCAGGACTTCCGCAGACAGGCCCGGCAGCCGTCCAACGAACCGGCCACAGCACCCTCTCCCCCACAGCGGCAGGACACACAGAAAGACGCCCCATCTCATGAAACCGCTGAAGAAGACCGCTCTCGCGACCGCCGCCCTGCTCGCGGCGACCGTGCTCGTCCCCGGCTTCATTCCGGCCGCGCAGGCGGAAGCAAGTGACATACGGGCCGGAAGCTGCAACGCGCCGAATTTCTGCCTCTTCGAGAACGCCAATTTCAACCAGGGGGGCGTCAACCACTGGCGGGACATCACACACGAGGACGACGACTTCATGGGAAATCACTGGAGGGACAACAACGGGTACCTCACCAATGTCGACATGAACGACGAGACCAGCTCCGTGAAGAACCGGACCGGGTGCAGTGTGCGCCTCTACGAGCACGCCAACTATCAGGGTGACTTCACCGGCTTCGACAACGGGGCCGGCGACGGATCCCTGTCCGACAACAGAATCGGCAACGACAGGGCCAGCTCGGCACTGTTCTTCAACTGTGCCTGACCGGTCCGACCGACGATGAGTCCCCGCGCCGATGCGAGCGGTGCGGGGGCTCACACGACACGATGAAGGGGGGCAGACCGTGCACAGGAATCGGCTGACGCTCCTGTCCTTGGCCGTGTTGGTTCTTCCCTCCTGCACGGTCCGCCACTCTCCGGAACACACCAGCAGCCGCCCCCCGTCCGCGTGGACCTCTTCCTTCCGGCTACCGCTTCCTTTCGACGCCTACAAGTGGAATCCACGGGAGACCTGGCTGCGTGAACGCGCCCGACATCTCCTGGCCGAGCACTGCCTCCAGGCCCGAGGCATCGATCTCGACCTGCCAGGAGCCACCCCCGAACCACCGGACAGCTACGACAACAGCCGTCGGTACGGCGTCGGGGACATACGGGCCGCGAGCCGCTTCGGCTATCACCCACCGGAAATGTGGAGCGGCGGACAGCCGCAGTGGGCCGAGAGACTCAGCGCGGAGGAGGAAGCCGCGCTGTACGGCGCGGAAAGTGACCCCGGCTGCTACCACCAGGCCGACTCCGCACTCTCACTGGGCACCCCCGCCGCAGACACCTCCTGGCTGGCCACCCAGAGCTCCAGAACTCTCCTGCGCTCATCGGCCACCGCCGAGGTCAACCAGGCCAGGAGCAGCTGGAGTACGTGCATGAAGCAAGCCGGCTACGCCTACACTCATCCGGACAAGGCGATCGGCGACCCGCAGTGGGATCTGGACAGTCGCACCGTCACAGCACGGGAGATCGAGACAGCGCGAGCGGATGTACGGTGCAAGCGATCATCCGGGCTGCTGAGACTCTGGCACACGACCGAGAGTGCGGCACAGCGCCGCGTCATAGCCCGCCACAGAGCGGTCTTCGAATCTCTCACGGCCAATAAACAAGCCCAGCTGAAGAACGCGGCACGTGCCCTGGAGGTGCGGCGATAGGACCTCCCGGCAGTGGCCGACCCGGCCCAGCTCATCGCCGGGACCCGGTTACTGAGGTTTTCAGGGTGGGGTCGGTGGGTTCAGGGTCAGGCTGGTGGTGGTGAGGCATACGTCGATCAGGCGGGTCGCGATGGGGCCCGCCGAGCTGGACGTGGGCCCATGAGGTGGAAGCCGACCCGCCACGCCGCAGCGGCGAATGACCCGTCCGACGCCGCGGCGACCTGTCGGGCACGCTGCGCCTGTACCTCAGTGCCGCCGCTCGCCTCCTGCTGACTGCCGCAACCGGAGCCGGCCCCCAAGCCGGCGGCGGACAAGGCAACCCCGGCTGACAGACTGGCGGAGCGTGAAGCTCTGATGCGCATGTGACCTCCTGGACGAACGGTGTGGGCCGGGCCCCGTCCTTGTGACACGGCTGGTCCGGTCCAGGAACGCTTCGTCGTAGCCGCCCCACTGGTCTGCCCGGCGATGGCGCAGGTTGCAGCGGTTGGCGACCTCGAAACAGGTCACCTTCGTCAAGCTTGCCACTCTGGTCCTCGATCAGGGAACGGCGTTCCTCAAGGATCCCCGCAAGCGTGACGACCGCTTACCGCTCACTCTCGGCGGAGGTGTCGCCCCCCGGAAGAGCGCGATGGCATGGCGAATGCGGGTGGCGATGTCGGGTGTGCTGTCGTTGAGCACGCGGTGCATCAGCCGGCTTCGGGCCTCGTCAGTAACTGCGACTAGATGGCGGGTCGTAAGGTTGTTGACAAAGCGTCGGCGGCGTTCGCAGCCGGCGACCCGCCTGTGATATGAGCGCGAGACGGTACCGGACAGCTTTGGGGGCGGTTTCCTGTAGTCGGTTATTTGTCGGCGAGTCGGGCTTTCTTGACCCTGTTGCCGCAGGTGTTCATTGAGCACCAGCGGCGGTTGGCACCGCGACTGGTATCGAGGAAGAGCCCGGCGCAGCCGGGGCCTTCGCATGGTGTGATCCGGTTGCGGTCGGGGCCTCCGAGTATGTGGATGGCGTCGGCGGCAAGCATTCCGAGCGCGTCCGGTACCGGTGCTTCCTCGCTCAGGTGCCGGACTGCGAGTCCGTTCTCGAGCGCGGGCCTCGGCTGTCCTGCGGCCGCGGCCCGGTTCAGGATCGCCGCGTCATCCGGATCGGGTCGCCGGGTGCCGGCGACGGCCAGCCCGGCACGGTAGATCGCTTCCCTGAGGTCGAGCGCGTCCTGGAGGTCGGCGGGCGATACGTCGGGCACGCCGAGGCCCGCGGCATGCAACCAGAGCTTGAGCCGGCCGGGGTTGGTGAGCCGCTCCCTGGGCGCCGTGCCGGCCCGGTCGCTCATCGTGGCGGTGAAGCGGAACGCCAGTACCTCGTTGTCCAGCCGGAACAGTTGACGGGCCTCCACGGTCACCACCTTCCGTACCACCATGGACCACTGCTTGAACCATCTTAGCCGGTTCGACACAGGCATCAGCTCACGCCACAATGGAACCGTCTTGGACAGTTCGCTTGTGGAGGTTGCGCGATGGGCGAGGTTGCCGTCATCGGTCTGGGCGGGATGGGGCGGGCGATCGCGCGCAATCTGATGCGCGCAGGCCATGAGGTTGCGGTGTGGAACCGTTCGGCGGGGCCGGCGGAAGAGCTCGCGGAGGACGGCGCCCTCCGCGTCGCATCCGTCGCGGAGGCCCTCCAGCGCCCGGTGGTGTTCTCGGTCCTGGCCGACGACACCGCCTTCGCGGAGACCCTCCTCGACTCCGGGGTCCTCGGCGAGACCCAACGCGGGGCGGTCCACGTCAACGTGGCCACGGTGAGTGTCGGGCTGGCCCGCCGTGCCGCAGAGGCGCACGCTGCGCACGGGATCGGCTATGTCGCCGCCCCGGTGTTCGGCCGGGTCAGCGTCGCGGAGGACGGTGCGCTGAACATCCTCGCCGCAGGAGAGCCCGGGCTCATCGACCGGGTGCAGCCGTTCTTCGACGCGATCGGATCGCGCACCTGGCGCCTGGGCGAGCAACCCGAGCAGGCCAACACAGCCAAGGTCCTGGGCAACTACCTGATCGCCTGCGCGATCCAGTCCCTCGGGGAAGCGGTCAGCGTCGCCGACGCGGCCGGTGCCGACCCGAACCAGTTCGTCGAACTGCTGGCCTCGACCCTCTTTCCCGGACCCGTCTACTCCGGATATGGATCGATGATCGCACAGCGGACATACCAGCCGGCCGGGTTCACCACAGCACTCGGACGCAAGGACCTCCACCTCGCCCTCGACGCAGCAGCCGGCCAAGCGGTCTCCCTGCCGTTCGGCGAACTGCTCAGAGACGTGTTCGACCAGGCGATCGCCGACGGCCGCGCAGCGGACGACTGGGCTGTGATCGCCGAGCAGCAGCCGCGATAACACCACCGCCCGTACAGTCGTCGGCGCGCGGCGCCCAGCGCCGGGCAGGACGGTCCGCGTGCTGCCCGTGCCGCTGACGGTGCTCGCCGGGGGCTCCTCGCAGCCCAGTCCGAGGTCGATGGACGCCTCGCCGCCCAGCTCGGCAGGTCGGCGCAGTCGAGGGCAAGGAGATGAGCGTCAACTCTGCCGTTCTGCCGTTCGTTACACGGATTCCTTCTCTTCAGGAATTTCAGCAGCACCTCGACCGTCATCACGGCGCCGTGGGAGTGACCCGCGCTCCACAGGTCGATGCGTCCTTCATGCGCGATGAGGAACCCGCCGTCGATCTCCCGGTCTTCGGGCCACCTGACCGGCACACCCGCATCGTCGGCCTCCTGCAGACACAGCCCGTGAAAGCCAACCCATGGCTCCAGCCGCTGCTCGCGTACCTTCTGCCACGACCCGCCCCATCCTCAATGACGGATTCACAGGCGCCCTACAAGGTCACGCCAAGCACCCCGGTATCTGCTCCCGCACGGGCGAACGACCCCCACGCGGGCGGGGGCGACGGTTCCCCAGTACGGCCCCGCCTCGTAGGGTCGTGGACGGATGGAAAGCGGACCGTTACTCCCCACCAGCCGACTGCGACATGGGCTTCACCGACGGCGTCATCGGCTGGTACGGCGGCAGTGGCCCGGTCATAGCAGGCAAGGTGGTCAACCGAGCCAGCAGCGACTGCGCGACCAAGGCCGCCTTCGAAGGGTTCGGCGGAAGCGTCGAGGTAGCGTCCGGCAGTCGGACAGTCGGCGATGGGAGCAAGAACTCCACCCCCATCGCCTTCAGATGCTGTCATCGGGTGCCGTGCACCCCCTCCCCCGCACGAGGAAGGCCCGACGATCACCACTGTTCGCGGCCGGCGACACCGTTCCTACCGGTCCCCGGAGGCCCGCTCCAGCGTGACCTCCAACGGCAGGCACCGGCCACACGTCGACTGGCTGCACACCACCGACTCCCCCGAAACTCCCCCGGCCGCGCCAGCGCTCCCCGTAACGCAACTGATCCGTACACGACTGCGGGAGCAGCTTCAGCGCCCGGCGCAGCGCCGACCGCGCCGCGGTCGGAATCCCGGGGACCGACAGGTCGTCCAGGAGTCGCCGCGCCATCCGGTCCCCTCCCGGTCGTCCAGCTGTGCTCACCGGACTCGCTTACGCCCGCGGCTTCGAGGGACGCGACCGGATCGTGGGCGCTGTAGTCGGTGCCGGAGATCTCGTCCCGGCCGTGTGCTCGGTGACTCTCCGGCCGTCCGAGGGGACGGCCGGTGCACGACGATCGGCGCGCAGGCCACAAATCCCCGTGTGCTCCAGACGGTGGGTGTGACGGTGTCTGCGAGGTCGCAAGCGCTCTCGACCGCGTGCTCGGCCCGTGCTTCCACTCCGGGCGCGGCCCGGGAACTCGTCCCCTGTCTCTCTCAACGTTGCCCGCGGCGAGGGAAATCGCGCATCGGTGCGGACCTGCGGGTCGCCCGGCACTCGGGAGCTGCTGTGAGGGATCGCGGGCGGGTCCGGATGCGTAAGGCTTACGCCGGTCCCGCGCTGTCAGGGGCTCTCACCCGGCGAAAATTGCGATGATCTTCGGCTGGCCCTGCGACTACCGTTCGGCGCATGACTCTCACGATCACCACTCTCGCCGAGCGGCCCGAGCTTCAGGGGCCGATGTGGCAGATGCCCGACACCTGGCCCGCGTTCATGGCCGAAGACCCGGTCGGCTGGGCGTGCTACGCCCATGTGCCCGCGGAGTTCCCCGAGCATGTGCTGGTCGCCACCGACGGCGAGTGGGGTCCGGGGCGACCGGGCCGCGCCGCCGGTCGTTGAACCCGGCGGACACCAGTGCACAGACAGATCCCGGGCGCGGTCGTGCCCGGGATCTCGTGCTGTCCGCGCTCCGGGGTGAAGCAAGGGGTGTTCTCCGGCAGGCGGGCCCGACACGCGCCCATACTGGGCCCGTCGGGGCCCGGCCCGGCCGGAGCTGGGTGGGGAAGGGAGGGACCGGGTGTTGCGTACGGTCATTGACGGTGAGTGGGTGACTTTGCCGGGAACGCTGGGTGAGATCCGTGCTGGCCTGACGGATCAGGAGAGGTCGGTGTTCGAGGCGGAAATCGATGCGGCCGCATTGGAGGATCTGCCACGGGTCGCGGCCCGCTGGGCGCTGCCCGCCGGGGCACGTCAGGCGGATGAGGAACTGTTCGGGCGTCTGACTGCGGGGGATTACAGCGGTGTCGTGAACGGCGACGGACAGCCGGTGGGGCCGTGAGCCGGTTCACCGTGGCCTACGCCCCGGCGGCGGCCACCGCGCGCAACGCGATGCCGACCGGTCTGCGGCAGCAGTTCGACACGGGGATGGCGAAACTCGCCGACGACCCTTACGGCGCGGGATCCGCCGCGATCCGAGGAGAGCGTGATCGGCGCGACGCCACCGTCGCCGGATGCTTCATCGTCTACTACGTCGCCGAAGCCTCTCTGCGCATCACCACCGTCAGGATCCGGGCCTCACCCTGAGAACCCGGTGACCATGGTGGTGAGGACGTCCCGGCGCGCTCGCAGCGCCGGGACGTCGCCCGCTGACACGGCGGCCGGTGGTGCAACACGGCAGCGCAACACTCCTCCGACAGCCCAGATCGAGGTGTTTCCGCAGGCCAAGGTGGAACGCGCTGCCGTGTTGCACCAGCCGTGCCTCAGTGCGCGGCCGGTGTCGCCATGTCGGCGGATGCCGCGCTCGCCCGCCGGTCACGAGCGGGCAGACCCTCCGGAACTGCTGTTTCCCTCCTGGTCGAGGGGCCGTAGGAAGCGGCGTTCGTACCGCCGGATGCAACCCGTCCGGCGGGCCAGCTCGAATGCGGCCTGGCACTCGGGATCGGTGGCGCTGTCCGCCCGGTAGCGCTCGTACTGCGCGAAACCGGGAAACGAGAAGAGCGCGTACGCGATGTCGCTGTCGCCCTCGCTGGGCAGAAAGTACCCGTGATGAGTACCGCCGAACCGGTTGACGAGCGCGACCCACCGGCGGCCGTACTCCTCGAAGTCCTCGATACGGTCGGGATCGATCTCATACTTCAGATGAATGGTGATCACACGACGACATGATCCCCGATCGCCCCACGCCCCACCCACCCCAGGCGCGCGGCCGGACCTGGTTCGCCGACCGTTCCACGAGCGGGTACTCCAGAGGGCTGTGGGAGGGGAGGTGCGAGGCAGAAGCGGCGGGCACCCGGGGGACACTCCTCCCGGGGGTC
>NZ_VCLA01000126.1 GCF_009600885.1 Streptomyces jumonjinensis | reverse complement strand
CGCTGGGCTGAGACCCGCGCCCGCGCGAGGACCGCCCGCGCCGCCCCCGGAACCGACATCCGCAGGCAGACCGCTGGAACCGCCCCCGGAACCGGCACTCGCGTGAGGACCGCACGGACCGCCCCCGAAGCCGCCCGCGCGGCCCGCTGAAGGCCGGTGGCATATGACCAACATGGGAATGATCGTTCCTGCGGTGCTGCTCATCGGGGCCTTTCTGCTGAAGCTGCCCGCTCTCTACCGCAACCGCCAGGACATCCTGCTGGGGGCCGTCTGCGGGCTGCTGCTGATGGCCGGGGTGGTCTTTCTGCTCGCCGCCGTGCCCACCATCGCCGCGATCAACCGCGTCACCGGGGTGCCCAACCTCGCCGCGCCCGTGGTCTACAGCGCGCTCAGCGCCTTCAGCGGCGCCTGTCTGGTGCTGATCGTCATCTGGCGCGGCGGCACCACCGAGCGGACCCGCCGCACCGCGCGGCTCTGCGTCACCGCGTACGGTCTGGTGATCGTCGCGCTGAATCTGCTGTTCCTGATCGGGGACGCCCCCGTCGAGCGGCTGCGGGACTTCGACACCTACTACGCGACCACCCCGTTCATCCGCGAGATGATCTGCCTCTATCTGCTGGCGCACACGGTCGCGGCGGTGGTGACCGCCGTCCTGTGCTGGCGCTGGTCCCGCCAGGTCACGGGGGTGCTGCGGGCCGGACTGATCCTGATCGTCATCGGCTATCTCCTCAATCTCGGTTTCGACGCCGCCAAGTTCTCCGCGGTCGCCGCCCGCTGGGCCGGGCAGGACTGGGACGGACTCAGCACCCGGGTCGCCCCGCCGCTGGCCTCGCTGGCCGCACCGCTGGTCGGCGGCGGCTTCGTGCTGCCGCTGGTGACCCAGCGGCTCGGCATCGGCTGGCGCACGGCGGTGCGCTACCGGCGGCTGGGCCCGCTGGCGAACCGGCTGTCCGGCGCGGCGGGCCAGGGATCGTCCAGCGTGGCGATCGGCCCCTGGGCCTCCCTGGAGCTCCGGCTCATCCGGCGCGAGGCCGCCATCCACGACGGGCTGATCAGTCTGCGGCCGTACTTCGACGAGACGGTGTACGACGAGATCCGCGCCCGCGCCCTGACGCTCGGCCACACCCCGGCCGAGGCCGCGATCGTCGCGGACGCGGCGATGGTCGCCGCGGCGGGCCGGGCGTACGCGGCGGATCCGGGGCGTACGGCGCTGACCGGGAGCGCCGCGACCGTACAGCCCTCCACCGGCGGGGACGATCTCGTACGGATGTCGCTCGCGCTGCGGAGCTCACCGCTGGTCCAGGAGGCGTACCGGCACGCCGCCCTGTCGGACGCCTGAGCGCCACCGCCCTGCCGGGCACCTGAACACCGCCGCCCCGGGCCGGATCCGCGACGGCCCGCCCGCCCTCCGGCACCCTCCGGAGCCCTCCGGAGCGCTCCGCCGCTCGCGGGCCGCGCCGGTGTCTCCCACCGCGCGCCGCTCCCGCCGGAGGACCTGCCTACGCATCAGGATTCCGCCAAAGACGCATCGCATCCGGCAATGGGCGCGCTCCCCGCCCCCACCCGCCCGCAGAGCGGACCGGGCATGACCGCTACCGCCCCAACCGGCGAACTCTCCGGCCCGGAAGCACCCGTCCGGACCACTGACGCATGGCTGACACGCGCCGAGCCTGTCCGGAAAAGCCCGCAACCCCCCCGGGCTCCCGCGACCACGCCCTCAACCCTCTGTACGGTGTGGTGCCAGGCTCAGGCCACCGACCGACTGGGGGGAGTGCAGTGGGCACCAGGAGCGCGATGCGCCGGCTCCGTGAGGAACTCGCGCGTGCTCTGGAGGAGGCCGGTCCGGCCGGGCCCGAAGATGTCTTCGCGGCTCTCTGCGCCCATCTCGGCGAGCGGCGCGGCAGGCCGGTGGTGCTCCATCTGGTGGACTTCCCGCCGCAGACGGCAAGCGGTCTCTATCTGGACATGGCGGACCGGGACGTGATCTGCGTCCAGGCCGGCACCCATCCCCTCCATCAGCTGATCATCTTCGGCCATGAGGTCTGGCACATGATGGCCGGGCACGGCCACGCCGGTTCGGCGGCCGTCGCCCGCTCCGCGCCGAAGCCCCCGACGCACGGCCCGCAACGGCCCGGCGACGCGCCGGACGCCCACGGCGTGCCACCGGGCCGCCGCGCACCGGACGCGCACGGCGCCGGCCTCACGGCGGCCGTCCAGAGTCTGGCGGCGCGTACCGACTTCCGGCAGGCGCAGGAGGCCGAGGCCGAGACCTTCGGTCTGGAGCTGGGCGCCCAGCTGCGGACCTGGCTGGAGCGGACCCCGGACCCGGCCCCGCGCAGCGCGGTCGCCCAGCGTATCCAGGACTCCCTCGGACACCGCCAGGGCTGATCCCATGCGCAACAGCGACTACTACATCCCCGCCATCGCCCTCGGGATCGCCTTCGCCGCCAAACTGCCCGCGCTGCGGCGCGGCCGGCACGACCCGCTGGTGCGCTCCGTGCTCTTCCTCCTCTTCACCGCGGCCGTCTGCTTCGTCTTCGCCGCCCCGCCCACCATCGCGGCGGTCAACCGGGCGACCGGCGTCCCGAACATCTCCGCCCCGCTGGTCTACTGCCTCATGCTCGCCTTCAGCTGCGCCTGTCTGGTGCTCATCGTCAACTGGCGCGGCGGCCCCCGGGAAAGGGTCCGGCGCCACTCGCGGACCTGGATCGCGGTGTACGGGACGGGCATCGCGGCGCTGCCCGTCCTCTTCGCGCTGGGCGAGGCCCCCCGGGAGCGGCTGCGGGATCTCGACACGTACTACGCGACCACCCCGTTCATCCGGGAGATGATCGTCCTCTATCTGACGGCGCACATCGTCTCCGCCGTGGTGACCACCGCGATGTGCGTGCGCTGGGCTCGGGCGGTCGCGCACTGGCTGCGGGTCGGTCTGATCGTGCTGGTGGCCGGGATGGTCTTCAATCTGGCCTTCGGCGTCGCCAAGCTGACCGCGGTCGTGGCGCGGTGGACCGGCCGGGACTGGGATCTGCTCAGCACCTCGGTGGCTCCGCCGCTGGCGGCCGTGGGCGGCATGGTCCTCACGGTCGGGTTTCTGCTGCCGCTGGTGGGCCCCCGGTGCGGGGCCGTCCGGCGCGCGCTGCTCTCCTACACCCGGCTGGGCGCGCTCTGGCGCTATCTCCGGGCGGCTCCCGGCGCGCACGCGCCGCTGCCGCGCATCCCCTGGTGGGCCTCGGCCGAACTGCGGCTGACGGTGCGGGAGACGGTGATCCACGACGAGTTGCTCAGACTCCAGCCGTATCTGGACGACCGGGTCCGCGCCCGGGCCCACGGGGAGGCGCTCGGCGGCGCCGCGCCGCTCGGGCAGGCCCGGTTCGTGGGCGTCGCGGCGATGGTGGTGGCGGCGGTGGCGGCCCGGAGCGGCGGGCAGCGGCCCGGGGACGACGAGGAGCATGTCCAGGCCGGGGCCGACGCGCTGACGGCCGCGCTCACCCCGGGGCGGGAGCGGCTGGTGCGGCTCTCCCGGGCGCTCGGCTCGCCGTCTCTGCTGGAGGCCCTGGGGCGGCAGCCGGCGGGCCGGGCAGCCGCGCGTCAGGGGTTCCGCTGGGCGAACCGGGTGAATCCACGCCGCCCGGCGGACCGGACCGGCGGACCGGGCCCGGCCGGCTCCACCGCCGCGACCTCGGCGAATCCGGCCGGCGCCGAGGAAGCGCCGGCCGGACGGGCTCCGGGGAGCTCTCCCGGGGGAGCCGCGCGTACAGCAGAATTCCGAGGGTCCGACAACGGCCCGCGCCCGGGGGCCCCACCGGAGTCACCGGCCCCCGCGCCTGCACAGAACGCGGAGACCAGTACGCGATGACGCACCCCAGCCCGACCGGCTCCCCCGTCGCCCCGCTCCGTTCCGTCCGGGGCCGCCGCGCCGTGGTGATCGGCGGCGGACTCGCCGGAATGCTCGCGGCGGCGGCCTTGGACGGCTTCGCCGACGAGATCACGGTCGTCGAGCGCGATCTGCTGCCCGACGGCCCGCTGCCGCGTAAATCGCTGCCCCAGGCACGCCACGCGCATCTGCTCTGGTCCGGCGGTGTGCGCGCCTTCGAGCAGTTGCTGCCGGGCATCACCCGGGCCTGGCTGGCGGCGGGGGCACGCCGCATCCCGCTGCCCACGGGTCTGGTGTCGCTGTCGTCCCAGGGCTGGCTGAGGCGCTGGCCGGAGATGCAGTACATGATCTCGTGCAGCCGGGATCTGCTGGACTGGGTGGTACGCGAACGGGTGCTGCGGGCGCCGGCGGTCACCCTGCTCCAGGGGCATACCGTGCGCGGTCTCGAAGGCACGGCCGCCCGGGTCACCGGAGTGCGGGTGAGCGCCGAGGACGGCCGGGAGCTGACGCTCGACGCCGAACTCGTGGTCGACGCGGCCGGACGCGGCTCACGGGCCACCGGCTGGCTGGGGGAGCTGGGGATCGACGGCGTCGAGGAGGGGCAGGTCGACTCGGGGCTGGTGTACGCGACGCGGGTCTACCGGGCCCCCCACGGCAGTGAGGACTTTCCCGTCGTCAATGTGCAGTCCGATCCCGGCGATCCGGTCCCGGGCCGCACGGCGACCCTGAACCCGATCGAGAACGGCCGCTGGCTGGTGACCCTCTCGGGCACCCGCGGCGGCGAACCGTCCGCCGATCCGGCGCGGTTCGAGTCGTTTGCCCGCTCGGAGCTGCGCCATCCGGTGATCGGCGAGCTGATCTCCCGTACCGAGCCGCTGACCCCGGAGGTCCATCTCTCCCGCAGCACGGTCAACCGCCGCCGCTGGTTCGAGAAGGCGCCGGAGTGGCCGGACGGCTTCATCGCGGTCGGCGACGCGGTGGCCACCTACAACCCGGTGTACGGGCAGGGGATGAGCGTGGCCGCGCAGGGGCTGGCGGAGCTGCGCGGGACGCTGCGCCGCCATCGGCTGGACGAGCCGGGGCTGGCCCGCCTGGTACAGCAGGCCGTCGCCCGGCCGGTGGGCCTCGCCTGGGATCTGGCGACCTCGCTGGACATCCTCTACCCGGGGGCCGTGGGCCCGCCGCCGCGTCCGGGCGGCGGGCTGATGAAGCGCTATGTCGACCGGCTGGCGTACGCGGCGACCGGGCGGGCCCAGCTCACCCGGGCCTTCATCGGTGTGATCACCCTGTCCCAGCCCCTGTCGTCCTGGCTGCATCCCGATGTCATGGTGGGGGTCCTGCGCGGACCGGGCAGAGCGCAGCTGACGGGGCCTCCGTTCACCGCCGGGGAACGGGAGATCGCCGCGGGCCGGGGAAGGTCCGGGCCGCCGACGGACAAGGTCATGTGACGCAACTCACACCAGCTGGCGGCCGTCGCTGCGAGGCAGGCCGGGCCTCCATCGCGTCGTAGAGCTCAAGGAGCAGCACCCAAGGAGTCGAACCAGCAGCGGAGGAGCGACGCGATGTTCCGAACCGTCGAGCAGTCGATCCCGGCCGAACTCATCAGCGGCGCCCCGCACCCCGTCCCCGTGACGGTGCGCGTGGTCTACAGCGCCGACGACCCGCTCGCGGTCCGGATGGTCTTCCCCGCGGCGGTCTCGCTGAGCGGCGGGGACGTCACCTGGATCTTCGCGCGCTCCCTGCTGGACCGCGGGCTGCGGGCCCCCTCGGGCCTGGGCGATGTGCATATCCGGCCGGGCGACCGGGCGGGGACGACCGTCGAACTGCGGGCCGCGCAGGGGGTGGCCCTGCTCCGTTTCGCCACCGGCCGGCTGCGGCACTTCCTGCTCCACTCGTACGCCACCGTCCCCGCCGGGCTCGAAGCGCGCGCCCTCGACATCGACGGCGGCCTCACGGCGCTGCTGCGCGGGGCGCGCGAAGGGCAGGACTGAGCCCCCGCTCCCGGTGATCACCGGGCCCCCGCGCCTCCGGGCCCTCCGCCGTACTACGGTCTGGGTATGAGGACTGCCACAACCGACCCGGGGGTCGGCCAGATGCTGCGCGCCTGGCGGGAACGGCGGCGGGTGAGCCAGCTGGAGCTGGCCCTGCGCGCGGAGTCGTCGGCCCGTCATATCAGCTTCGTCGAGACGGGTCGTTCCCGCCCGAGCGAGGAGATGCTGCTCCGGCTGGCCGAGCACCTCGAAGTCCCGTTCCGGGAACGCAACTCCCTGCTGCTGGCGGCCGGTTACGCGCCCCGGTACACGGAGACCCCGCTCGACGACCCGTCGATGGAGGCGCTGCGGGAGGGGATGCGGCGGCTGCTCCAGGGCTATGAGCCCTATCCGGCGCTGGTGGTGGACGGTCTGTACAACGTGGTCGCGGCCAACCGCGGGATCACGATGCTGCTGGACGGGGTGGCGGAGCAGCTGCTCGCACCGCCGCTCAACGCGATGCGCCTCACGCTCCACCCCGAGGGTCTCGCCCCGCGCATCCGCAATCTGCGGGAGTGGCGGGGGCATCTGCTGCACCAGATGGAGCGTCAGATCGCGCTGGTCCGCTCCGGGGCGCTGCGTGAGCTCTACGACGAGGTCGCCGCCTACCCCCTGGCGGGGGCCGACGGCGACGAGAATCCGGAGAATCTGGTTCCGTATCCCTACTTCGCGCTTCCCCTGGTGGTCGAGCACGACGGGCGGACGCTGTCGTTCCTGTCGTCCATCTCCACGTTCAACACCCCGATGGATGTGACGGTCGCCGAGCTGGCCATCGAGACCTTCCTCCCGGCGGACCCGGCGACCGTCGCGTATCTCCAGTCCCTGACTCCCTGAGCCCCGGCGCCGTCTAACGGGCGTCGCGGGCGCGCAGCGCGGAGATCTGGAGGAGGGCGAAGGCGGCGACGACCAGGCCCTGGAGCGGGATCCAGACGGCGCCCGCGGTGCTCGGGTCGAACCAGAGGACGACGGACGCGATGGAGACGATTCCGTACAGCAGATTGAGATCGATGACGGTCTTCACGGCGAGCGCCGCCGGCTGACGCCGTCCGGCGAGGGCTCCGACGGCGACGCCGAAGAGAGCGAGGAAGATCCCCAACCCCAGCAGAAAGCCGTCGTCGACGCCGATGAGGCGGCCGACCTCCTCCGAGGCGACGAGATACACCAGTCCATTGAGCAAGGTCACCACCGCGTCGAGGGCGAGGAAACGGCGGAGCATGGTCTTCGGCTCGTCAGTGCGGGCAATACCGGCGAGAATCGCGGTGGACACGGTGGTTCAGCCTCCAGCGGGTCAGAGAGTTCATCTGGCCACCGGAGCCCGGACGGAGTGCGCCGCCCGGGTTCCGGTGGGTTAAGACTGCCTTCCGGGGCGGGTGCCGGTCGATTACGTGAGAGGTAATGGCGGCGGACGGGATCCCCGGGCGGGCGGGCCGGATTCCCCGCGCGGCGGACCGGTCTCGCCGCGCCGCGGGCGGCCGACGGGATTCCCCGGGAGGCAGCCGACGGGTTTCCCCGGACGGCGGCGGGCCGGGATGATGGACCGGCGGCGGGCGGGGGCACGGGGCCGCACGACGGCACATCGACTCAGGGAGTCCCCTTGGCGGCATCACCCGAACACGGCAGCCCGGTACCGGACTTCACCCTGCCGGGAGGGGTCCTCGTGGGCGGCGGACGCGACGGCGCGTTCGAGCGGCGCGACTTCACGCTGAGCGAGCGGCGGGGCGTCCCCCTGGTGCTCGCTTTCTACCCCGGGGACGGCACCGCCGTCTGCACCAAGCAGCTGTGCTCGTACTCCAGCGGGCTGGAGACCTTCACCGACTGCGGCGCGGAGGTCTGGGGGATCAGCCCGCAGAGCGTGGACAGCCACGAGGAGTTCGCCCGTGCCCACGGTCTGCGGATGCCGCTGCTCGCCGACGCCGACCGGGCGGTGGCGCGGGCGTTCGGCATCGCCGCGCCCGGGATCGGGCTGCGGCGGGCGGTGTTCGTCGTCGCCGGGGACGGCACGCTGCACTGGAAGCACGTCGCGTTGCTCGGGGCGACCTTCCAGTCGAAGGAGACCCTGGCCCGGCATCTCGCCACGCTGGTCTGAGGCGGCGGGGGCAGCGGGGGCAGCGGGCCTGCTCGGATCGCTGCCCCCGCCGCCCCCGCTCCGTCAGACGGCGCCGTGGCTCTCGGGGCGGGGGTCCCCGGCTCCGGCGGCCGGGGGCTCGTGCGGGGGTTCCCGCGGGGGCTCGGCGGCGGGCTCCTGGCCGGGCTGGGCGGGGGCTGTCGTCCCGGGCTCGGCGGCGCGGGCGGCCTCGGCCCGGATCATGGCGTTGAGCGCGGCGAAGGGGTCGATGGGCATGGCTGTGCACCTCGCAGGTGGGAGGGGGCTGGGCTGAGAAGCGGCTGACGGCGGTCAGCAGCGCAGCACCACACAGCGCACGGCATACGGCAGGAGGGGCGCGGGCGCGCGGCCCCGGAGGTCCGCGCGGCTCCCGTCCGGCATCTGGCCCGCGACGGCCAGGGACCTCGGCACCCTTACGGAGGTCCGGGCCCGGCCCGGTACGGAGGCGCCGCCGTCGGTCTCCTCCGGCTGCCCCGTCGCATCGGCGGGCGCTGACGCGGGCGCGGGTGCCCGGGTCTCCCCGCCGGCCGGGTACGCGGCGGTCCCGGCCCCCACGCCGGTCCCCAGCAGCGCGAGCAGGGCTGCCAGCGCGATGAGCGCGACACGCCCCGCCGGGGTGCGGAAGGCCGCGGCGGCGGCCGGGGAAGGTGACATGGCGCGGTACCTCCTGGACGTGCGTCCACTGCGTCCACTGCCCCGCAGAGGCCGTCGACACGACCGACCGGGGGCGAGGTCCGCTCCACCGGAGTACCCGGATTAGGCCGAACCGCCCATCGCCGGGGGGCGCTCGCCGCGCGGGCGAAGCGGGGGGTACGCCCGGGGGGCGGTCACCCCGGGCGGCACCGGGCACCGGGCACCGGTACGGCACGGCCCCCGGCCGGCGGTCACGGCGCTCGGCCACGTGGCCGGAACCGGGGTACGCCCACGGGCCGGTCACCCGGGAACGGATCGCCCCCCCAGCGGCATCGGGCACCCGGTGCGGCACGGCCGTCGGCCGCCGGGAGCAGCACCCGCCCGGCACGGCACAGCCCCCGCGGTCGGCCACAGCGCTCACCACACGGCCGGAACCGGGGTACGCCCCACCGGCCGGTCACCCCGTGGAACCCCTGACCGCCGGGAGCTGCACCACACGGCCAGAACCGAGGCATGCCCCAGGGGCCGATCACCCAGCACGGCACCCGGGAACGGATCGCCCCCCAGCGGCACGGTCCCCGGCGGGAGCGGAGAGCGGGGTGCCCGGGCGGGCGGGCGTCGGGCGGGGCGCAGGGGCGCGTCACGCCGCGTGGGCGGGCGCCCGAAGGCGCCCGCGTACGCGGGGCCCGGACGGGTCCGGAGCCGCGCCGGGCGGTACGGGCCCCGGGACATGGGCGGCGTGCACCGTCGTGTGGCCGGAAACCAGTGCACCGGGTCCCGGGAACCCCGGTCGCCGCGCGGCTGTGGTCGCGCGGGCCCGGTCCCCGCTCCGGGGCGGAAGTCCCCGGATGCGGGCAGGCCCTCGTCGCGCGTCCCCGGCCAGCGGTTCCGGGACCTCGGCACGCACCACGCGTCAGCCGTGTGGTGCGATCACCGTCACTCCCGCGACGGCGGGCGACGACCCCAGCGCCGGGAGCGCCGTGGGCACATCGGCCAGGCCGATGCGCCCGGTCACCAGCAGCTCGGGGCGGAGCGCCCCCGTCGCGACCAGGGACATCATCCGCGGATAGGCGTGGGCGGCCATTCCATGGCTGCCCACGATCTCCAGCTCCAGCGCCACCACCCGGTCCATCGGCAGCCGCGCGCCCTCGGGCAGCAGGCCCACCTGGACATGGCGGCCCTGGCGGCCCAGGCTCTCCACGGAGCTCGCGCAGACCGCCGGGGAGCCCACGGCGTCCAGGGAGAGCCGGACGCCGCCGCCGGACGCCTCCCGTACCGCCGCCGCCGCGTCGCCCGCGGCGGCGTCCACGCACACCTCCGCGCCACACCGTCTCGCCATGTCCAGCACCTCCGCCGAGACGTCGACCGCTATCACCCTCGCCCCGCTCGCCACCGCGATCATCACGGCGGAGAGGCCGACCCCGCCGCAGCCGTGCACCGCGACCCACTCCCCCGGCCGCACCCGCCCCTGACTCACCACCGCGCGGAAGGCGGTCGCGAACCGGCAGCCCAGACTCGCCGCCGTGGCGAAGGACAGCTCGCCGGGGAGCGCGACGAGATTGGTGTCCGCGTACCGAAGGGCGACGTACTGCGCGAAGGAGCCCCAGTGCGTGAACCCCGGCTGCTGCTGCCGCTCGCACACCTGCTGTTCGCCCCGCGCACAGGCGGCGCACCGCCCGCACGCGCAGACGAACGGCGCCGTGACCCGGTCGCCGGGACGCCATCGCACCACATCCGCGCCCACCGACTCGACCACCCCGGACAGCTCATGCCCGGGGACGTGCGGCAGCTCGATCCCGGCGTCATGGCCCATCCAGCCGTGCCAGTCGCTGCGGCAGAGCCCGGTGGCCTCGACCCTGATCACCACGCCGTCGGCGGACGGCACGGGGTCGGGCACCTCGCGTACGGCGAGCGGCCCGCCGAACTCCCCGAAGACGACAGCACGCACAGAAAGCCTCCCCGCCCGGCGGAACTTCAGGTCATGTCCACGCTATCGGAGGACCGCACCGGGGTGCCCTGTTCAGCGGCGCCCACCGGTATCTGGGGGCCCGTGCACTCCCGCAGCCAGCGCCGCAGCACATGGTGCACCTGCTCCGCGCCGATGAGGTCGCCGCCGTCCGCCCTGGGCGGGGAGAGCTCGACGGGCGAGAGCAGAAAGGGCTGCGACTGCTCCCCGCCGAGGCCGCCGTGCGAGCCGATCTGCTCCTCGAAGGCGTGCACCCGCCCGGTCTCCGGGTCGTACATCGAGTTGACCATGATGTCGGCGACATGCGGGAAGGAGTCGGTACGGCGTATCGCATCGGCCGCGCCCGCGCCGAATCCGGCGAGCGGCCCGTCGTCGGCCAGCTCCGCGATCGGCACCTCCACACCGCCCGCCGCGAGCACCACCGAGCCGTGCTCCTCGCTGCGCACCAGCAGAAAACCGATCCCCGGGTGATTGGCGAGCGTGCCGAGCAACGCCGGATGGCGGGCCTCGATCTGCTCACGGCTGAGCCGTCCGGGCACATCGGGGAAGGAGATCAGCGCGAGATTGCCCGAGGCGAGGACGACCGGATCGCTGCCGGGGCCGGCCTCCGGCGCGGGATCCCCCGCCGCTTCCCTGCGGTGCAGCGCGCCCCGGAGCGCGTCTCCCGCCGCGTCGCGGGCCTCCGCGCCGCACTTGGAGCGCTCGGCCCGCCGTGAGACCGGCAGCCCGCACCCCGCCCGGACGAAATCCTTGAGGCTGAGCCCGTACGCGCCCTCGAAGGTCTCCCCCGGGCTCTGCCCGTGGTCGGAGAGGAGCACGATCCGGTAGGCGCGCGGGGCGTGTTCGGCGGCTTTGGCCAGCAGCGCCAGCGAGCGGTCCAGGGACTCCAGCACCCGGGCGGCGTCCCGGCTGTGCGGACCGGAGTGATGGGCGACCTCGTCGTAGGCGACGAGATCGGCGTAGACGGCGGTACGCCCGGCCAGCATGTCCCCGATCACCGCGGCGACCACCACATCCCGGGAGACGACGGTCGCGAACGCCCGGATGAAGGGGTAGAGCCCGCCCCGGGAGACCCTGGGCTCGTCACCGCGCAGCCGGGCCCGGACGGACTGGCGGATCTCCCGGCCGACCTCGGCGATGAAGGAGACGGCGGTGCGGACCGCGTTGGCGGGGTCGGAGAAGTACGCGAAGTATCCGGCGCGGGAGCGGTTGGCCCGGCCGCGCCGGGTGGAGACGGAGAGGACGAGCGCCACCTGGTCGGCCCCGCCGCTGAAGAGGTTGCCGCGGCTGGCCCCGTCGTAGGTGAGCAGTCCGCCGTCGCCGGTGCGCTCGATGGCGCGGCGCTGGAGCTCCACGGCGCTGGCGGGCCGATTGCTCACCATCAGCCGTCCGCTGTCCTTCTCGTACCAGCGGAAGGCGGGCACATCGTGGTTGGAGCCGTGCAGGATCGCCAGCTGGCTGGCCCCGGTCTGGCTGGACCAGTCGGTACGCCAGGGGGTGAGGCGGTGGGTGTCGGACAGCCACTCGGCGACGGTGGGCATCACTCCGTCCTTGGCGGCGCGCAGCAGCACTTCGTGGCCGACGCCGTCGAGCTGGAGGAAGATCACGCCGGGGCAGGAGGCGTCGTCGTCGGGCTGTCCTGATCTGCGCCTGCGGCGGGTGGCGAGCCGGGAGAGTCTGCGCCGGTAGGCGTCGTCGTCGCGCACGGCGAGGGCGGTGGAGGCGGCGGAGGCGACGGCGGACATCACCGCGGCGACCACGACGGCGGTCTCGGGGTCGGCGTCGCCCCGGCCGTCGGGGATCAGCCGGAGGGCGAGGAGCAGCAGCGAGCCGTTGAGGAAGAAGACCAGCAGGCCGAGGACGAGGGCGGGCACCAGCAGCAGGGCGCGGACCACCAGCGGCCACACCAGGGCGGTCAGCAGGCCGAAGGCGCCCGCGCCCCAGGCTGCGGTGAGGGCGGTGCGGGTGACGCTGTCGCCGTCGTGGGACTGGAGCCGGAAGTCGGGGAGCAGCCCGGCGAGCGCCAGCATGGTCAGCGTGGAGACCGCCCACACCACGATCACCCGCAGCAGGGCGCTGCCCGCCCTGTGCCATCGCCGTTCGGCCACCCTGTGCCACCTCATCCCGGAATCAGGTTTCCAGCCT
>NZ_VCLA01000125.1 GCF_009600885.1 Streptomyces jumonjinensis | reverse complement strand
TGGGGCGGACCCGGGGCCGGGGCGCAAGGCCCCGCCCGCCGGCGCGGGGACCGGTGGCGCGGGGACCGCCGGCGCGGGGACCGGTGGCGGGACAGCCCCCGGGGCTCCCCTCGCGCCACGGTGCCACGATGCCCGGGCCGGTGGCCGGACGACCCCCAGGGCTCCCCCGGTCACTCGGCGCCCGATCCGGCGTGTGGAGCGGTCAGCCGCTGGAGACGGCCCTCAGATGGGGCTTGCCCCGCCGCACCTTCGGTGTCGGGGTGCCCCTGCGCTCGCGCAGCACCAGGGTCATCCGGGTGTACCCCCGGTCCTGGAGCGTCGCCGGAGTCTCGTCCACGATCCGGCAGTCGGCGTGCCCCCACTGCGGATCGGGGTGGTACAGCGGCCGTACGGCTCCGTCGTGGTGGACGGCCGCCGCGCCCGCCACCCGCATCCAGTGCGGCAGTCCGCAGCGGTACGCCGCGTCCATGATGGGATCGTCCGCGATCTCCCCGCGAATGGCCTGAAGCACACCGTCGTCCTCGTAACGCTCCAGAGCCGATTCCAGCTGCGCCAGCAGCGGCAGACACCAGCTGGTCTCACGGTCCCCGAGGACCGAGCCCGCGTCCGGGTGGAAGAGGACGAAGCGCAGGAAGTTCTGGTCCGGCATCGCCGTGGGGTGGTCTCCCATCCCACGGAACAGCGCCTGGAACGCCGGGTTGACATGCGTCACATCCCAGCGGCGGTCGAAGAGCACCGAGGGCAGCGGCACGGCGTCCATCATCGTCGCGTAGTCCCGCAGATACGCCTGAGTGCCCGGGTCCTGCGGGATGAGCCGCTCCGAGGCGGCCAGCGGCTCCGGGGGCCGCACGGGCGGCGGCAGCGGCGCTCGCTGGAACATCTGCCCGGAGGGGAAGGCCGGGCCGGACGGCCGGGCGGGCCCCATCGGGGACACGGCCCTCGCCGGCGTCCCGTTCAGCGGCCTCGGCGGCTCCCGGTCGACGGCGAGACGGAACAGCCAGCCGCCCTGCTGGTCGGTCATCTCCAGGGCCTTGACCAGGGCGTAGAGCCGTTCCTCGGTCCAGTCCTCGGAGGGTGTGCACTCCCACGCGTCATAGGTGCGGGTGCTGATGTCGAGCCGGGCGGCGACCTCCGCCACGCTCAGCCCCAGCTCTTCTCTGCGCCCGCGCAGTATGTCGGTCAGCCTCCGCGACCGGAGCGAGCCCCGGCCGGTCCCCGTGCACCCTCGACGCCCGTGGACACCCGAACGGTCAGAACCCGCCTCATGTGTCATCGAGAACGCCACCCTTCTCGAAGTCCCGCTGCGGCAGCGCCCTTTGGATCTTCACCCCGCCCGGCGATCCTGCTACCGGAAGAGCCATCATGTCAACTATCGTGGCATTCAGCGCCGCAGAGCGCTGAGAACGCGCCACAGCTGTGGCAAGACCTGGCTGTACGTCCGGGAAACGGTTAACCTCCGGGCAGCCAACTGTGTGCGGAGCCATCTCGCGTGATCTAGGAGACCCACTGGTGACAGACGGCTTCTTGGTTCCGGGCCCGGCAGCCGCAGGCCCCCTTGCGGCGTCGGTTGCCCGTGTCACCGAACTCGCAGGCAAACTGGGACTGAGCCATCGCGAGGTCTTCGACCTGCACCAGCTCTCCGAGGCTTCGGGCGTGCCGGCCGAGGTGGTCGGCGCCCTGCTGGACGGCCGTCCCGCGGGCGAGCCCGACCTCCAGGCGCGCTTCCTCCAGCGCTTCGATCTGCTGCGGCGGACCCGGCTCAAGCCCAACGGCCGCCGCTACACCCAGCAGGAGATCGCGGACGGCGCCGGGATGTCCCGGCAGCAGGCGGGCGCCCTCATCAACGGCGACCGCCGCCCGACCATGGAGCACTGCGACGCCATCCAGCGGTTCTTCAAGGTCCACGCCGGCTTTCTCACCGCCGAGGACGCCGACGCCCTCAACGGCGCCCTCCAGCGCACCGAACAGCGCCTGCTCCAGGACTACGCCGGAGACGGCGACCCGCTGGAGCGGCTGCTCCAGGACCACGGGGTCCGGGGCATCGCCTGGCGTGCCGCCCAGCTCCCCACCGACAAGCACCGCGACAAGGTCACCGAGTGGCTCGACATGCTGCTGGAGAGCGTCAAGCCGGTGGAACCAGCCGATTCGTCAAAGCAGACGGAAAGATGACTTCAGAAACGTGCTGATGTCAGGGCAGGGTTGAGGCCGCACACGCGCACACGGCCACTGCGGGGGAGAGGAGAACGGTGAGCATTGGCAAGGAGATGCGTCGGCTCTGCGGCGAGCTGGTAGCCGGACTCGATCTGCCCGCGCCCGCGGAGCCCGCCGATCTCTACGCCGCCCTGTGCGGCCAGATGAGCGGCCGGCGCGGCCGTCCCGTGCGCTACCGGATGGCCACCTTCCCACCGGGCACGGCCAGCGGACTCTGGCTGGATATGACGGACCAGGACCTGATCGTCATCGAGGAGCGCACCGCGCCCGACCACCAGCTGGTCATCCTCGGGCACGAACTGTGGCATATGAACGCCGGACACTGCACCCATCACATCGAGGGCGCGGCCGTCGCCGCCCGGCTGCTGTCGGACGAGGCCGACCTCCAGGACACGGTGCTGAAGGTCGCGGCCCGGACCCGTTTCGACCAGGACGAGGAGAACGAGGCGGAGAGCTTCGGTCTGCTGCTCGGCAGCAAGTGCCGCTCCTGGCTCGCCGGCTCGACCGGGCGCGGCCCCAAGCCCCGCGAGGGGCTCGCCGGGCGGATCGAGGCATCCCTGGGATACCGCGGGCCACAGGGCTGATCGGTGGAACGAACCGCTCGCGTCAGACTGTCCTCCCCTGTCGGCCGTGACCCGCTGGAGCCCAAAGCGGGCCGGGACACCGTGCGCCGCCACAATCTGAGCCTGGTGCTCCGGGCGGTGCGGGACTCGGGCGAGATCACCCGGGCCGGGGTGTCGGCGCGGGTGGGACTGACCCGGGCCGCGATCTCCTCACTGGTGGAGCAGCTGCTGGAGAGCGGCTTCCTCTCGGAGTCCGGCAAGACCTTCAGCGGCCAGGCGGGCCGCCCCGGCACGGTGCTCAAGGTGGCGCGCACTGGAGTGGCGGGGCTCGGCATCGAGATCAACGTCGACTATGTGTCCGTCTGTGTGGTGGACCTCGCCGGCACGGACCGGGTGCGGCTGGTCGAGCATCTCGACAACCGGGGCGTGCCGCCCGGGCAGGTGCTGCGCCGGGCCGCGCAGATCGCGGCCCGGGCCCTGACATCCGCCGCCGAGCAGGAGCTGAGCCCGGTGGGGGCGACGCTGGCCCTGCCGGGGCTGGTGTCCTCGGGCACGGTCCGGCAGGCACCCAATCTCGGCTGGACCCGGGTGCCGGCCGAGGAGCCGTTCGCCGCGGCGCTCACGGCGCTCCGCCCCCGGCTGCCGGTGCTCCCGGTGCGCTCGGAGAACGAGGCGAATCTGGCGGCGCTCGCGGAACTGTGGTTCGGCGGCCTCGGAACCGTACGCACCTTTCTGTATCTCAGCGGAGAGATCGGGGTGGGCGGCGCGCTGGTCCTCAACGGGGAGCTGCTGCGCGGGGCGCACGGTTTCGCGGGTGAGATCGGCCATGCGGTCGTGGTCCCCGACGGCGCCGAGTGCCGCTGCGGCGCTCGCGGCTGTCTGGAGCAGTACGCGGGGCAGTCGGCGATGCTGAAGGCGACGGGCATCGCGGACGCCAACGGCACGGCCGCCGTCGCCGAGCTGGAGCGCCGCGCCCGCGCGGGCGACGAGCGCGCGCTCGCGGCACTGGACCGGGCCGGTCTGATGCTGGGCCGGGTGCTGTCCGGCGCGGTCAATCTCTTCGATCCGGCGGCGGTGGTGCTGGGCGGGATCTACCGTCCGCTCTCCCCGTGGCTGATCCCCCGGGCCTCGGCCGAGCTCTCCGCCCGCGTGGTGTCGGGCCTCTGGCCCCGGGCGGGGACGCGGCTGCGGCCCTCCTCCCCGGCGGCGGACGCGGCGCGCGGCGCGGCGTCCCTGGTGGTCCTGGACGTACTGACGGATCCGGTCTCGTACGGGGAGCGCGCGGCGGCGGGATAGCCGCGCCCGGCCGGCGCCGGCGGGCCTTCGGGGAGGCGGGCCGCCCGCGGCGCCTCCCGTACCGCCGGCCGGAGCCGGCCCGGAGCCGCTCGGGCCGTCCGCCGCCGCCCCACCCCTTGTGCC
>NZ_VCLA01000124.1 GCF_009600885.1 Streptomyces jumonjinensis | reverse complement strand
CAGGCCGTCGACGCCGGCGCCTACGCCGCCAAGGCGGAGAAGCACCGCTATATGAGCGTGGTGCTCGCCGCCGAGCGGGGCGAGATCACCGACCGCTCCGGGATCGCGCTGGCCACCAGCGTCGACGCGTACGACATCACCGCCGACCCCAAGCTCTTCACCCCCGAGGAGAGCAAGTCCCCGAACGCGCCCGAGCAGGCCGCGGCGCTGCTCGCGCCCATCCTCGACGCGGACGCCGACGACCTGGCCGAGAAGCTCGGAACCCCCAATTCCCGCTACACCGTCCTCGCCCGCCGCCAGACCCCCCAGGTCTGGCGGCAGATCAAGGACCTCAAGGGCGTCTACGCCGAGAAGGCGAGGGCCGATCGCGCCCGCAAGGGCCCCGGGGTCAATGTGCTGGCCGGCGTCCTCCAGGAGCGCAGCAGCAAGCGCGTCTACCCGAACGGCGATCTCGCCGCCGGGATACTGGGCTATGTCAACGCCGAGGGCCGCGGCGGCGGAGGCGTCGAGTCCATGCTGGACAAGGCCCTCGCCGGCGAGGACGGCGAGATCACCTACGCCCAGTCCGGCGGCCGGCGGGTCCCCACCGCGGACGGCACCCGGGAGACCCCCGCCGTCCCCGGCTCCGACGTCGAGCTGACCATCGACCGGGACATCCAGTGGGCCGCCCAGCGCGCGATCAGCGACCAGGTGGCGAAGTCCAAAGCCGACCGCGGCTATGTGATAGTGCAGGACACCCGCACGGGCGAGGTCCTCGCCATGGCGAACTCGCCCGGCTTCGACCCCAACGACATCGCCGGCGCCGACGCGACCGCCATGGGGAACGCCGCGCTCCAGGACGCCTACGAGCCCGGCTCCACCGCCAAGGTGGTGTCCATGGCGGCCGTGCTGGAGGAGAAGGCCGCCACCCCCGCCACCCATGTCGTCGTCCCCAACCGGCTCCACCGGGGCGACCGGCTCTTCCGGGACGACATCGACCACCCCACCTGGTATCTGACGCTCAACGGCGTACTGGCCAAGTCCAGCAACATCGGCACCATCCTCGCCACCGGACAGCTCGGCAGGACCCAGCCGCAGGCCAACCGGGTGCTCCACTCCTATCTGCGGAAATTCGGCCTCGGCAGCCCCACCGGCCTGCGCTACCCGGGCGAGACCCCGGGAATCCTCGCCGCGCCCGAGACCTGGTCCACCTCCCAGCAGTACACGATCCCCTTCGGCCAGGGGCTGTCCATCAACGCCATGCAGGCCGCCTCCGTCTACCAGACCATCGCCAACGGCGGCGTACGCATCGAACCCACCCTGGTCCGCGGCTCCAAGGGCCCCGACGGCCGGTTCACCCCCGCCCCCGCGCCCAGGAAGAGCCGGGTCGTCAGCGAGCGGACCGCCAAGACGCTCTCCACCATGCTGGAGTCCGTCGTCGACGACCGGGAGGGCACCGGCACCAAGGCCAAGATCCCCGCCTACCGCGTCGCGGGCAAGACCGGCACCGCCAACCGCGTCGACCCGGAACTCGGCCGCTACCGCGGCTACACCGCCTCCTTCGCCGGATTCGCCCCCGCCGACAAGCCCCGGATCACCGTCTACTGCGCCATCCAGAACCCCACCGAAGGCAGCTATTTCGGCGGCCAGATCTGCGGACCGGTCTATCAGCAGGTCATGCAGTTCGCGCTGAAGACCCTCCAGGTCCCGCCGACCGGAGACGCACCCGCCCGGCTCCCCGTCACCTTCGAGCCCGGCGAATGACCAGTCTGAGAATGACCCGAGGAACCACCAGTGACAACGATCACCCCCGATTCCGGGAACCACGGCCCCGCCCGGCCTCCATTTAGCCCCGGGCCGGGTACGCCCGGTACGCTCACCGCCGTGCCACACGCTGATCAGTACCGAACCGCCCAGGACGCCCCCGCGAAGCAGCCGGGAGCCCCCCGTCCTGAGAGGCCCCATCCGACCCCGCTGAGGGAGCTGGCCGCCCGGCTGGGGGTGCGGAACCCGGCGGCGGACGACGCGGCCGTCACCGGCATCACCCATGACTCGCGGGCGGTGCGCCCCGGCGATGTGTACGCGGCCCTCCCCGGGGCCCGGCTGCACGGCGCCGACTTCGTGGACCAGGCCGCCGGCCTGGGCGCCGCCGCCGTGCTCACCGACCCCGCGGGCGCGGAGCGCGCCGCCGCGACCGGACTGCCGGTCCTGGTGGCCGACGACCCCCGGGGCCGGATGGGCGAACTGGCCGCCGAGATCTACGGCCACCCCGGTGAGGGACTGCTCCAGATCGGGATCACCGGCACCTCCGGCAAGACCACCACGGCCTACCTCATGGACGGCGGCCTCCGGGCGGTGTTCCGCGCCACCGGGCTGATCGGCACCGTCGAGACCCGCATCGGCGACGAGGGCGTCAAGTCGGAGCGTACGACCCCCGAGGCCACCGACCTCCAGGCCCTCTTCGCCGTGATGCGCGAACGCGGCGTCGACGCGGTCGCCATGGAGGTCTCCAGCCACGCCCTGATGCTCGGCCGGGTCGACGGCTGCGTCTTCGACGTCGCCGTCTTCAACAACCTCAGCCCCGAGCACATGGAGTTCCACTCGGGCATGGAGGACTACTTCCAGGCCAAGGCCCGGCTGTTCACCCCGGAGCGCAGCAGGCGCGGAGTCGTCAACCTCGACGACGAGTACGGCCGCAGGCTCGCCGCGGAGGCGTCCGTACCGGTCACCACCTTCTCCGCCGAGGGCCATCCGGACGCCGACTGGCGTGCCGAGGACGTCGTCGTGGGGCCGATGGACTCGGTCTTCACCGTGGTCGGCCCCGGCGGCGAGCGGGTACGGGCCAAGGCCCCGCTGCCCGGCCCCTTCAACGTGGCCAACACCCTGGCGGCCGTCGTCACCCTCGCCACCGCCGGAATCGACCCGCAGACCGCGGCGGACGGCGTCGCCGCCGTCCCGGGAGTGCCCGGCCGTCTCGAACGGGTGGACGAAGGCCAGCCCTATCTGGCCGTGGTCGACTACGCCCACAAGACCGACGCCGTCGAATCGGTGCTGCGCTCCCTGCGCAAGGTCACCCGGGGCCGGCTGCACATCGTCCTCGGCTGCGGCGGCGACCGCGACACCACCAAGCGCGGCCCGATGGGGGCCGCCGCCGCGCGCCTCGCCGACACCGCCGTGCTGACCTCCGACAACCCCCGCTCCGAGGACCCGCTCGCCATCCTCGCCGCCATGCTCGCCGGAGCCGCCGAGGTCCCGGTCCATGAGCGCGGCGACGTCCTGGTCGACGCCGACCGGGCCGCGGCCGTCGCCGCGGCCGTCGCCCGCGCCGAACCCGGCGACACCGTGCTCATCGCCGGAAAGGGCCATGAGCAGGGCCAGGACATCGCCGGAGTCGTCCGCCCCTTCGACGACCGCCGGGTACTCCGCGAAGCCGTCCGTGCCGCCCTCCACCAGAAAACCCGGGGATGACCAAGTGATCGCCCTCTCCCTCGCCGAGATCGCCGAAATCGTCGGCGGGCAGTCGTACGACATACCGGATCCACGGATCCGTATCACCGGGCCGGTGGTCACCGACTCCCGCGCGGTACGGCCCGGCGCCCTCTTCACCGCCTTCGCCGGAGCACGCGCGGACGGGCACGACTTCGCGGCGCGCGCCGTCGCGGACGGCGCCGTCGCCGTGCTGGCCACCCGGCCCGTCGGCGTGCCCGCGATCGTCGTGGACGACGTCACCGCCGCGCTCGGCGCGCTCGCCCGCCATGTCGTCGAGAGCCTCGGCGCGACCGCCGTCGCGCTCACCGGCTCCGCCGGGAAGACCAGCACCAAGGACCTGATCGCCCAGCTGCTCGGGCGCATGGGGCCCACCGTCTACCCCGAGGGCAACCTCAACAACGAGATCGGGCTGCCGCTGACCGCGCTGCGGGCCGATGGGACCACCCGGCACCTCGTGCTCGAAATGGGCGCGCGGTACGTCGGCGACATCCGCTATCTCGCCGGACTGGTGCCGCCCAGGATCGGCCTCGTCCTCAACGTCGGCACCGCCCACATCGGCGAGTTCGGCGGCCGGGAGCGGATCGCCGAGGCCAAGGGCGAGCTCGTCGAGGCCCTGCCGCCGGCCGACCGCGGCGGAGTGGCCGTGCTCAACGCCGACGACCCCCTGGTGCACGCGATGGCCGCCCGCACCACGGCCCGCGTGGTGACCTTCGGAGAGTCCGCGAACGCCGATGTACGTGCCGAGAATGTCCGGCTCACCCAGCAAGGTCAGCCCGCCTTCACGCTTCACACCCCTACCGGGTGCAGTGATGTGACTATGCGGCTGTACGGTGAGCACCACGTGTCGAACGCGCTCGCCGCGGCCGCCGTCGCCCATGAGCTGGGCATGCCCGTCGACGAGATCGCCCGCGCGCTCTCCGAGGCCGGCACCCTCTCCCGCTGGCGCATGGAGGTCACCGAGCGTCCGGACGGCGTGACGATCGTCAACGACGCCTACAACGCGAACCCCGAGTCCATGCGGGCGGCGCTGCGCGCGCTGGCCGCCATGGGCCAGGGAGCGCAGTCCCGGGGGGGACGTACGTGGGCGGTGCTCGGCCTGATGGCCGAACTCGGTGACGAAGCGCTCGCCGAGCACGACGCCGTCGGACGGCTGGCCGTCCGGCTCAACGTCAGCAAGCTCGTCGCAGTCGGGGGCAGGGAAGCGTCCTGGCTGCAACTGGGCGCATATAACGAGGGTTCGTGGGGTGAGGAGTCGGTGCACGTGTCCGACGCACAGGCGGCGGTCGACCTGTTGCGCAGTGAGCTGCGCCCGGGAGACGTCGTGCTGGTGAAGGCTTCCAGGTCGGTCGGTCTCGAACGGGTCGCCCAGGCCCTGCTCGACCCGGCGGCGACCGTGGATGGGCAGGGTGCCGCCCGATGAGGCAGATCCTCTTCGCGGGAGCCATCGGGCTCTTTCTGACGCTCATCGGCACCCCGCTGCTGATCAAGCTCCTGGCCCGCAAGGGATACGGGCAGTTCATCCGGGACGACGGCCCGCGCACCCACGGCAGCAAGAAGGGCACGCCCACCATGGGCGGCATCTCCTTCATCCTGGCCACGCTGATCGCCTATGCGCTCGCCAAGGTGATCACCGGGGAGAAGCCGACCGTCTCCGGCATCCTGGTGCTCTTCCTGATGGCCGGCATGGGTCTGGTCGGCTTCCTGGACGACTACATCAAGATCGTCAAGCAGCGTTCGCTGGGTCTGCGGGCCAAGGCGAAGATGACCGGCCAGCTGATCGTCGGCATCGCCTTCGCGGTGCTCTCGCTCCAGTTCGCCGACAAGCGCGACCTCACCCCCGCCTCCACCAAGCTCTCGTTCATCACGGACTTCGGCTGGACGATCGGTCCGGTGCTGTTCGTGATCTGGGCGCTCTTCATGATTCTCGCGATGTCCAACGGCGTGAATCTCACCGACGGCCTGGACGGACTCGCCACCGGCGCCTCGGTGATGGTCTTCGGCGCGTACACGTTCATCGGCCTCTGGCAGTTCCAGGAGTCCTGCGCCAACGCGGCCTCGCTGACCAACCCGGCGGCCTGTTTCGAGGTACGCGACCCACTCGATCTCGCGGTCGTCGCCTCCGCCCTCATGGGCGCCTGCTTCGGCTTCCTCTGGTGGAACACCTCGCCCGCCAAGATCTTCATGGGCGACACCGGATCCCTCGCCCTCGGCGGCGCGCTCGCCGGTCTGGCCATCTGCTCGCGCACCGAGCTGCTGCTCGCCCTCCTCGGCGGACTCTTCGTCCTGATCACCATGTCCGTGGTCATCCAGGTCGGCTCCTTCAAGATGACCGGTAAGCGCGTCTTCCGCATGGCCCCGCTCCAGCACCACTTCGAACTCAAGGGGTGGTCCGAAGTCCTTGTGGTGGTGCGGTTCTGGATCATCCAGGGCATGTGCGTCATCGTGGGTCTGGGACTCTTCTACGCAGGATGGGCAGCGGCCAAGTGAGCACGGAGCACTGGCAGGGCAAGCGGGTCACCGTCGCCGGACTCGGGATCTCCGGGATCCCGGCGGCGAAGGCCCTGCACGGCCTCGGCGCGCACGTCACCGTCGTCAACGACGGCGACGACGAGCGCTCCCGGGCACAGGCCGCCGAGCTGGAGGCGCTCGGGATCACCGTGCGCCTCGGCGACGGCGCGACCCTGCCCCAGGGCACCGAGCTCATCGTCACCACACCCGGCTGGCAGCCGGACAAGCCGCTCTTCACCGCCGCCGCCGAAGCGGGCGTGGAGATCTGGGGCGATGTGGAGCTCGCCTGGCGGCTGCGGGGGCCGGACGCCGCCGACTGGCTCGCGATCACCGGCACCAACGGCAAGACCACGACCGTGCGCATGCTCGCCGCGATCCTCGAAGCGGCCGGGCTGCGCACGGCGGCCGTGGGCAACATCGGGGTCTCCCTGCTGGACGCCGTCCTCGGCGAGGAGCGGTACGACGTGCTCGCGGTCGAGCTCTCCAGCTACCAGCTGCACTGGGCCCCCTCCCTGCGCGCCCACTCCGCCGCCGTGCTGAACCTCGCGCCCGACCACATCGACTGGCACGGCTCGATGGCCGCGTACGCCGCCGACAAGGGCCGGATCTACGAGGGCAACACCGTCGCCTGCGTCTACAACGCCGCCGACCCGGCGACCGAGGACCTGGTGCGCGAGGCGGATGTGGCGGAGGGCTGCCGGGCGATCGGCTTCACCCTCGGCACACCCGGCCCCTCCCAGCTCGGGGTCGTCGAGGGAATCCTGGTGGACCGCGCCTTCGTCGAGAACCGGCAGAAGCAGGCGCAGGAGCTCGCCGAGGTCGCCGACGTCGAACCGCCGGCCCCGCACAACATCGCCAACGCCCTCGCGGCGGCGGCGCTCGCCCGCGCCTACGGGGTGCCCCCGGCGGCGGTACGCGACGGACTGCGGGCCTTCCGGCCCGATCCGCACCGGATCGAGAAGATCGCCGAGGTGGACGGCGTCGGCTATGTCGACGACTCCAAGGCCACCAACACCCATGCCGCCGAGGCTTCCCTGGCCGCCTACGACCCGATCGTCTGGATCGCGGGCGGACTGGCCAAGGGGGCGAGCTTCGACGAACTGGCGGCGAAGTCGGCGCCACGGCTGCGCGGGGCCGTCCTCATGGGCGCGGACCGCGAGCTGATCCGTGAAGCCCTCGCGCGACACGCCCCCGAGGTCCCGGTCGTGGACCTCGACCGGACAGACACTGGGGCGATGTCGGCGGCGGTCCGGGAGGCGGCACGGCTCGCCCGGCCGGGGGACACGGTTCTGCTGGCCCCGGCCTGCGCCTCGATGGACATGTTCGTCAATTACAACAAGCGAGGCGAGGCTTTCGCGGACGCGGTCCGCG
>NZ_VCLA01000123.1:3212-7632 GCF_009600885.1 Streptomyces jumonjinensis | reverse complement strand
CCCCTCCCGCCCGGGGCCGCGACCGGTGCGCCCGCCGGCCCGCCCGCCCCACCTCCTGCCCGAGTCCTGAACCGAACCGCACCGCATCGCATCGCACCGAACCCGAATCGAATCGAACTCGAATCGAACCCGAATCAAACCGAACCGAAGGGTTACCGATGGCCACCACCCCTTTCGCCCCCCTGCGGATCGGCGTCCTGCTGCCCACTCGTGAGCAGGCGATCCAGGGCAGCTTCGCGGCCTCCCCGCTGCTGGACTTCGCCCGCCGCGCCGAGGAGCTCGGCTTCGACTCGCTCTGGGCCGGGGACTCGCTGACCGCCCGGGCCCGGCTCGATCCGCTGGTGGTGCTCTCCGCGGCGGGCGCCGTCACCAGCCGGGTCACGCTGGGCACCGCGGCGCTCACCCCCGCGCTGCGCCATCCGCTGATCGGCTCCAACATGCTCGCCGCGCTGGACCATGTCTGCCAGGGCCGGCTGGTGCTCGGGCTCGGGGCGGGGTTCCCGATGCCGGAGACCGAGGCCGAGTTCGAGGCCGTGGGCGCGTCCTTCACGGGCCGCGTCGGACGGCTGGACGAGATCACCCGGATCTGGCGCACGGCCTGGCGCAGCGGCGACGAGGGCGAGCCCACCGAGTTCGCCGGGCGGTACTGGCAGGCGACCGATCTGGACCGGCTGCCCCGGCCCTGCACCCCCGGCGGCCCGCCGCTCTGGCTGGCGGGCGCGGACACCCCGAAGGTGCTGGAGCGGGTGGCCCGCCACTACGACGGCTGGCTGCCCTTCCTGCCCAGCTCCGAGGCGTACGGCAGGGCTTCGGCCAGGATCGCCGAACTGGCCGCCGAGGCGGGCCGGCCGCCGGGCGCGATCGTGCCCGCGCTCTACGCCACGGTCACCGTCGGGGACGACGAGGCGGCGGCCCGCGCCGAGCTGGAGCACTACATCGAGCACTACTACGGCCGCTCGCTGGAGGCGATGTCCACCATCCAGGCGTACTCCTGGGGCAGCGCGCAGGCCTGCGCCGACTGGCTCGCCGAGTACGTCCGGGCGGGGGCACGCCATCTGGTGGTGCGGATCGGCTCGCTCGACCCGGAGCCCCAGCTCAAGGCGCTCGCCGAGGCGCTCCCCGCGCTGCGCGAACTCTCCTGAGGCATCGGCGCTTCGGCACCACCGCACCACCGCAGATCAGTACCTCAGCACCACTGCACCTCAGCACCTCAGCACCACCGCACCTCAGCACCTCAGCACCGACGAGACGGCGGCGCTCCGCGCCCCGAGAGGAGTCACCCACCGTGCATGCCGACACCGGACGCGCCCTGTCCCTGGAAGGTCACTGGTTCCAGCCCGCCGAGCCGTCCGCGGACGCCTCGATACGGCTCTTCATGCTGCCCCACGCGGGCAGCGGAGCGATCATCTACCGCGACTGGCCCGAACTGCTGCCCGATGACATCGCGCCCCAGGCCGTCACCCTCCCCGGCCGGCACAACCGCCGTGAGGAGCCCTCCTTCAAGGACTGGGACCCGTTGCTCGAAGCGCTCTTCGAGGCGATCACGGACGATCTCGACGACCGCCCGTTCGCGTTCTTCGGCCACTGCCTCGGCGCTCAGCTGGCCTATCGGCTGACCGTCAGACTCGCCGAGGAGGGGATGCGCGCCCCGGCCGTGATCGGGATGTCCGGCTGGTCCCCGGTGGGCTTCTTCCAGCCCACCGAGGAGCAGAGCCGGATGCCCGATCCGGAGATGATCGAGTGGATCAAGAAGCTGGGCTCGTTCCCGGCGGACATCTACGACAACCCGGAGATGCTGGCCCTGGTGCTGCCCGCGCTCCGCGCCGATCTTCGGGTGTCGGCCCAGTACATCGACGACGGCGCCAAGGTCGACTGCCCGGTGGTCTCCTACGGCGGGCGCAGCGACCCGCTGATGGAGTCGCCGGACGCGATGACGCACTGGTCGGCCCGGACCCCGCGCCATCTGGGCAACCGCGAGTACTCCGGCGGCCACTTCTACATCGACAGCCACGCCCCGGCCGTCACCGCGGACTTCGCCGGCCATCTCCAGTCGCTGGCGGCGGCCCGGTCCTGATCCCGGCGGGCCGGTACGGTACCGCCGAGAGCGGCCCGTACCGGCGCCGGGGTCATTCGTTACGCGCCGTGCCGGGCGACGGGGCACGGCGCGCTGCCGCGCCGCCACGTACAGCCGCGGCCGAACCCGGAGGAGAGCCCATGACCCGTCCCCAGCCCACCCCCGACGAGCTGCCCGGGCTGATGCCCTTGGCGAAGGAGCTCGGCATCGTCATCGACACCGCCACCCGCCAGGAGGTGACCGGCCGGCTGGAGTGGAGTCCCGAGCGCTGCACCGCGGGCGGGGTGCTGCACGGCGGGGCGCTGGTGACCTTCGCCGACTCGGCGGCCGGGATCTGCGCGTATCTCAATCTGCCCCCGGGCGCGATGACCTCGACGATCGAGCTCAAGACCAACTTCTTCGCCGCGGTGCGCGGCGGGGAGGTGCTGGCGGTCGCCCGTCCGCTCCATGTGGGCCGGACCGTGATCGTGGTGCAGACGGATCTGTTCGCCGCGCCGTCCGCCGGGGACGCCGCGCGCCGCAGGGTGGGCCAGACGACGCAGACCCAGGCGGTGATCGGCTGAGGGCCGGGTCTCCGGGTCTCCGGGGCGCTTCCGGCCGGCGCACGGGCAGTCCGGGCAGTGTCCGAGCAGCCCGGGTAATGGATGCGTTGTCAGTACAGCATCAGGCAACCGTCAGCGGGATCTCCGATGATCGAAGGCAGCCCGGAAAATCCCCCGGCCGGGCTCGCACAGCGGCCGTCAGCACGACTCCGCCCGCCACCGGCCCCAGTGAGGGGCGCCGGCGGACGGTCCCGCCCCCCTCGGCCCCACGCCGACCGTATGCGAGCCGGATGAAACGGCCGGGACCGTGGTTCACCGCCCACGATCCCAAGGAGACGGCAGCCGTGATCGATACCCGACAGTCCATCCTGGACTGGCCGTTCGTACGCCAGTGCCCCATGAAGCCGCCCCCGGAGCTCGCGGAGCTGCGGGCGAAGCCGCCCTGTGTGGTCAGAATCCCCGCGGGCGCCACCCCGGAGCGGCTGGCCTGGCTGGTCACCCGGCACGCCGATGTGCAGCAGGCCCTGAAAGACCCCCGGATGAGCGCCGACGAGAGCACACCGGGCGCGCCCGTGCGCATCCAGCTCCCTCCGGGCGACCGGCCCAGCTCCTTCCTCCGGATGGACGATCCGGAGCACAACCGGCTGCGCAGCATGATCGCCACCGAGTTCACCGCCCGCCGGGTGCGCGGTCTGCACCAGCCGGTCCAGGCCCTCATCGACGATCTACTGGACGGACTCGCCGAGCGTCCCCGCCCCGCCGACCTGGTCGACGCCTTCTCACAGCGGCTGCCGTCCCTGGTGATCGCCCGGCTGCTGGGCGTCCCGGACACCCAGTACGACTTCTTCGTCGACCGCACCAGGGTCACCCTCTCCCAGGAGGACCCCGCCGTCGCCTACGCGGCCTATATGGACCTCACCGCCTTTCTGCGGGAGCTGGCGCTGGTCAAACGGGAGAAGCCCGAGGACGATCTGATGAGCCGGCTGGCCACCCGGCACATGGCCACCGGGGCCATCGACGTGGACCAGCTGGTCGGCATCGCCCGGCTGGTGCTGGTCGCCGGGCATGAGACCACCACCAACCAGATCGCGCTGAGCGTGCTGAGCCTGCTCCTCGACCCCGAGCTCAAGGACCAGGTGCTCGCCGACGACGGCAAGCTGGTCCCGGCGTTCCTGGAGGAGTCGATGCGCTACTGGTCGATCTCCCAGGACGCCATCCTCCGGATGGCGACGGAGGACCTGGAGCTGGGCGGGGTGCGGATGTCGGCCGGGGACGCCGTCGTGATCTCGATCCCCGGGGCCAACCACGACCCCGGGATGTTCCCCGACCCCGAGCGGATCGATGTGCTGCGCGACACCAGCGAGCACCTCCAGTGGGGGAAAGGGCCGCACTACTGCCAGGGAGCGCCGCTGGCCCGCCTGGAGATGGAGCTCGCGATCAAGGCGCTCTTCAGGCGCTTCCCGGGGCTGCGGCTGAACTGCGCCCGTGAGGACATCCCCTTCCGGCGTGCCCCGATCTTCTACGGGCTGACGGGTCTGCCCGTCACCTGGTGACGCCTGTCACCTGGTGACGGGCGACAGCGCACGGACCGCCGGCCGGGACCGCGCCTCCGGCCGGGGTCCGAGCGGGCGGGCGGATCCCGGTCCGGGGGAGTACGCCCCGGGCCCGCCACGGTGTCCGTCTCCGGCCCCTCGTACGTCCCCGGCTCCCGGTCCGTCTCCGTAAGCCCCCCCTCCCCGGCCTCCTGCCGCCCCTCCAGGTGTGCGCCCGCGGCCTCGCCCGCCCGGCGCCGGAAGGGCGGCCA
>NZ_VCLA01000123.1:0-2837 GCF_009600885.1 Streptomyces jumonjinensis | reverse complement strand
ACCCCCTCACCCCCACCCCCCTGTGCACCGGAAGGACATCACCCTCATGCCTTTTGCCACCGCAGCCGACGGCACCGCCCTGTACTACGAGGACTGGGGCCGGGGCCGGCCGCTCGTGTTCCTCGGCACCGCCATGCAGAACTCCCGGATGTGGGAGCACGTGGCGCGACCGCTCGTCGAGGCCGGACTGCGCTGTATCACCGTCGACCGGCGCGGCCACGGCCGCTCCGACTGGCCCTGGGACGGGTACGACTTCGACACCCTCGCCGACGACCTCGCCGCGATCCTGGACCGCACCGACGTCGCCGACGCCGTGCTCGTCGGCTACGCCATGGGCGGCGGCGAGACCGTACGCCATCTCTCCCGCCATGGCACGGAACGCGTCGGCGCGGTCGCGCTCGTCAACTCCGTCACCCCGTTCATGTGCCGCACGGACGACAACCCCGAGGGGCTCGACCCGTCCGTTTTCGACGGCATCGTCGCCGAGCTGATGGCCGACCGGGCCCGCTGGGTGGTGGACGCCGCCGCGGGCTTCTTCGGCGGACCCGAGGGGACCGTCGAGAACCTCCCGGTCTCCTTCGAACACGCCCGCTGGCTCGGCTATATGGCGCTGGACTGCTCCTCCAGGGCTGCCCTGGAGTCGTACCGCACCCTCTTCACCACCGATCTGCGCCCGGACGTCGCCACCCTGCGGTCCAGCGGGCTGCCGGTGCTCCTCATCCACGGGGACGGCGATCTGGGCGCGCCCCTGGAGCTCTGCGGAATGCGCACCGCGCGGCTGCTGCCGGACGCTCCGTTCGTGGTGTACGAGGGCGCCGCCCACGGGCTGTTCGCCACCCACGCCGACCGGCTGGTGGCCGATCTGCTGAAGTTCGCCGCCTCCTGAACGGTCTCCTGGACGGCCTCTTGTACGGCCTCCTGGACGGCCCGTTGTACGGCCTCCTGAACGGCCCGGCGGGTGCACACGCCGAACGCCCCGGCGACGGATGACCGTCGTCGGGGCGTCTGGTTGCCGGTGGTCGTGCCGGGTCGGCTCACCCGGTCGCTCAGCCGTTGCGGGCCGCCTTCATCTTGCGCAGGCCCACCTGCTGAAGCACCGCGAACGCCGCGACGACGACGGCCTGCGCCGGGATCCACAGCGTGCCGGTGGTGTTCGGGTCCAGCCAGCCGAAGAGCAGGCTCGCCACCGAGGCGACGGCCCAGAGGTAGTTGGCGTCGATGACGAACGTCGTGCCGCCCACCGGCGGCTCGGGGCGGGTGGCGAGGTACGCCACGTACAGCCCGTACACCGTCAGGAAGACGCCGATGCCCTGGAGGAAGCCCGCGTTCACGTCGAGCAGCCGGCCGACCGGGCCGGACGCCAGCAGGTAGATGAGTCCGTTGCCTCCGGTCACGACGGCGTCCAGGGCGAGGAAGCGGCGCAGCGGGGTGGCGGCCGACGCGGTGGTGCGCCGGACGGTGGCAGTGGCCGCGGGCGAGTGCGTGGTCATGGGGGTGTTCTCCATTTCTGGTGGTCCGGGCCGGTGGCCGGGCCGGAGTCGGTGATCGGGTCAGGGCGTCCGGTGCCGTGCGCCGCTCAGGCCGTGGCCAGGGCGAGCACGGCGTTCTGGCCGCCGAATCCGAAGGAATTGCTCAGTGCCGTGTGCGCCGTGTGCTCGGTGGCGACGACGGGGATGTTCAGGTGTTTGAGGCCCGGTTCGGGCACGGTGAGATTGGCGGTGGGGGGGACGGTGCGGCGGGCGAGCGCGAGCAGGGTGTAGACGGCCTCCACGGCGCCGGCCGCGCCCAGCAGATGACCGGTGACCCCCTTGGTCGAGGTGATCAGCGGATCACCGGTGAGCACCCGGCCCAGCATCTCGCCCTCCACCCGGTCGTTGAGGGGGGTGGATGTGCCGTGGGCGTTGACATGGCCGATGTCACCGGGGGAGAGACCGGCGTCGGCGAGGGCCGCGCGGACGGCCGCCTCGATGCCGTGCCCGCCCGGGTCGGGCGTGGTGATGTGGTGTGCGTCGGCCGTCGAGCCATGGCCGAGCACTCTGCCGTGCACGGTCGCCCCCCGGGCGCGCGCGTCCGCGGCACGCTCCAGGATCAGGACCCCGGCCCCCTCGCCGCCGACGAACCCGTCCCGCTCCGCGTCGAAGGGACGCGAGGCGGCGGCCGGTTCGCCGTGCCGCTGGGAGAGCGCGCCCATCTGCGCGAAGCCGGACATCAGCAGCGGGGTCAGCATGGCGTCGCTGCCCCCGGCGATCACCACGTCGCAGCGGTCGAGCGCGAGCAGATCGCAGGCGATCGCGATCGCGCTGCCCCCGGAGGCGCAGGCGGTGGCGACGACCATGCTGGGGCCGTTCGCGCGCTGGTCGATGGAGATCTGACCGGCGAGCATATTGGGCAGCTGCATCGGCAGCAGCAGCGGTGAGACCCGGTGCGGGCCCTCCTCCAGAAGAACGCGGTGCTGAGCTTCCACGGTGCCGGGTCCGCCGTCGGCGGAGCCGATCACCACACCCACCCTGGCACCGTTCCAGGTCGCCGGGTCCAGCCCGGCGTGGGCCACCGCCTCGCGGGCCGCCACCAGGGCGAACCGCGCGGCGGGGTCCAGTCGCAGTGCCTTGCGGGCGCCGAGCAGCGCGTCGGCGTCGAAGCCCGGCACCCGGCAGGAGATCCGGGCCGGGGTGTGGGCGAGCTCCGGATCGGCGGCGGCGCGGGAGCGGCCGGCGCACACCGTGCGCCAGTTCTCCTCGACGCCGATGCCCGCCGGGGTGACGAGTCCCATGCCCGTCACGGCTGTCTCGGTCCCGGACATCAGGCCCGCGCGCCCCTCTCCTCCATCAGCTGGGCCA
>NZ_VCLA01000122.1:995-1090 GCF_009600885.1 Streptomyces jumonjinensis | reverse complement strand
GGCGGAGGCGGTCGGCGGCGGTGCGGTAGACCGTGTTGTCGTACCGCTCGCCGACCGCGACCAGGAAGATCTCCCGCCGGTGCTGTGACGAGGGT
>NZ_VCLA01000122.1:203-298 GCF_009600885.1 Streptomyces jumonjinensis | reverse complement strand
GCGTGGTCACCGGGTTCGGCGCGACGGCGAGCCGGGCCGGGGCACGGGATGAGCGGGCCACGGCGGCCTCGGCCCGCGAGACCACCACAGGAGCA
>NZ_VCLA01000122.1:0-193 GCF_009600885.1 Streptomyces jumonjinensis | reverse complement strand
CCTCGGCCGTGGGAAAGCCCCGTTCCCGGATGGTGTAGGTGTCCAGGAGGCTGTCGGCCCGTTCGAAGAACACCCGGTACGGACCCTCTGCCGCGTCGAGGTGCGCGTCGCGGGTGAGGGTCCAGCTGTCCCAGGAGTGGTTGACGTGGCGCAGGACCTCGTACCGCCCCCCGGGATTGGTCCGCAGCAGCCC
>NZ_VCLA01000121.1:42142-111705 GCF_009600885.1 Streptomyces jumonjinensis | reverse complement strand
GGGTGCGGGCGCGGGCTGCGACATGGGCGGGGCGGCCGGCGCCGGGGGGCCGACCGGACCGTCCGGCCCCGGCATATGCGGTGCCGCGCCCGGTCCGGGGACGTATCCCATCGGAGGGGTGGTGGCCGGGGGGCCGGCGGAGAAGGCCGCCCCGCGCTCCAGCCGGTCGAGCCTGGCCTGCGTCGAACGCTCGTCGTCGAAGGCCGCGGGCAGCAGCACCCGGGCGCAGATCAGCTCCAGCTGGAGCCGGGGCGAGGTCGCGCCGCGCATCTCGGTGAGCCCGGTGTTGACCAGGTCGGCGGCCCTGCTCAGCTCGGCGGCGCCGAACACGGACGCCTGCGCCTGCATCCGCTCGACCACATCGGCGGGGGCGTCGATCAGCCCCTTCTCGCCCGCGTCGGGCACGGCTGCCAGGATCACCAGATCCCGCAGACGCTCCAGCAGATCGGCGACGAAACGGCGGGGGTCGTTGCCGCCCTCGATGACCCGGTCCACGATCTCGAACGCGGCGGCGCCGTCCCCCGCCGCGAAGGCGTCCACGACGGAGTCGAGGAGCGAGCCGTCGGTATAGCCGAGGAGACCGGTGGCCATGGCATAGGTCACACCCTCCTCGGTCGCACCGGCGAGCAGCTGATCCATGACGGACATGGAGTCCCGCACGGACCCGGCCCCGGCGCGCACGACGAGCGGGAGCACCCCGTCGGCGACGGGGATGTCCTCCTTGCCGCACACCTCGCCGAGGTAGTCGCGCAGCGTGCCCGGGGGCACCAGCCGGAAGGGATAGTGATGGGTACGCGACCGGATCGTGCCGATGACCTTCTCGGGCTCGGTGGTCGCGAAGATGAACTTGAGATGCTCCGGGGGCTCTTCGACCACCTTCAGCAGAGCGTTGAAGCCCTGCGGGGTGACCATGTGGGCCTCATCGATGATGTAGATCTTGTACCGGCTGCCGGCGGGCCCGAAGAATGCCTTCTCCCGCAGGTCACGGGCATCGTCCACGCCTCCGTGGGATGCGGCGTCGATCTCGATGACGTCGATCGACCCCGGGCCGTTCCTCGCGAGATCGCGGCAGGACTGGCACTCGCCGCAAGGCGTCGGGGTGGGACCCTGCTCACAATTCAGACAGCGGGCGAGAATGCGCGCACTGGTCGTCTTGCCGCAGCCCCGCGGCCCGCTGAACAGGTACGCGTGATTGACCCGGTTGTTGCGCAGGGCCTGCTGCAACGGGTCAGTGACATGCTCCTGCCCGATGACCTCGGCGAAGGACTCGGGGCGATAGCGGCGGTACAGCGCAAGGGACGACACACTTACGAGGTTATCGGGACCGACTGACAACCGTCCCCCACTCCACGCCCCGCCGCCCCCTTCCCCGACAACGCAAGCGCCCCTCACGCACCCGCCAGAGCCGACCTACCCTTGCTGCCTTCCGGCCCTGGGGGAGTTCAGTCAGATAGCGCCACGTGAGGGGCTCTGCACAGGGTACCCGATGACCGGGGGTGGGAACGAGTTCGCGAGCAGTCCCCCGCGTCTTGTATTGTTTGCCGCGGAGGATTCGCCTAGTGGCCTAGGGCGCACGCTTGGAAAGCGTGTTGGGGGCAACCCCTCACGAGTTCGAATCTCGTATCCTCCGCCAGTGCCTCACCGGGCACTAACGTCGAAGGCCCCGCTGCTCGCAGCGGGGCCTTCGACGTTTCTCCGTCCCGGCTTCCGCCTCAGCCGCCACTTGGCGGGCACCGACCGGAGAACCCGGCGGCGGGGCCTCTTCGTTCCTCCGCAACCTCCCGGCCTCGCTTCGTCCTGCGCCATCACTGGAGGCGCCTGGGCCATCCGCAGCCTCCGGAAAAAACCCACTGGAGAACAGACAAGCTCCCCTGACCCGGCCCCAGCTCGCGTCCCCCTCGGCTCGATCCATCGGCCACGCCCGGCTCGGCACCACCAAGGATGGTAAGGCGACAAGTACACGGAGTATGGTCTCTTATATGGCGACGAAGAAAGTGACAGTGACGATCCCCGAGGACCTCCTTGAGGAGATCCGTGGTGAGGCCGCTGAACGGGGCCTGTCTGCGTACGTAGCCGAAGCTCTGCGCGTCAAGCGCGACCGCGACCGGCTCGTAGAACTCGTCGACTGGCTAGAGGAGGAACACGGGCCGGTCACGGAAAGTGAGCGCGCAGCAGTGCGCCACGAGCTGGACGATCTTGACGCCGAGCACAAGCTCCGCGCGGGCAGGAAGAACGGTGTGGGAGAAGCCGCATGAAGCAGCGGGGCAGTGACCACAGTCCGCCGTTGCGCGTCTTCGTGTTGGACTGCGAGGCTCTGTCGCTGGCCGTACGCGGGGATCGGATGATGATCGCCCGGCTCAGGCTGGCCGCTGACGGTGAAGCCGAGGTGGTGACCTCTCCGATGACACTCGTCGAGGCCTACGACGGCAGAACCACCGAACAGCGCTGGGACTGGGTACTCTCCCGCATCACGGTGGCGGACATCGGAAAAGACGAAGCACGACAAGCCCGCCGACTCTTGGCCGACACCGGGCTGCACGGTCACAAGTACGCGATCGACGCCATACTCGCCGTCATCGCACGGCAGCAGAAAGGGCAGGTCACGGTCTTCACCTCCGACGTGGACGACATGGAACGGCTGGTCCCCGAAAGGATCGTCGTCAAGAAGGTGTGACCTCGACCCGGTCTCGGTTCTGATTCTCATTCAGCGGCGGACAGCGGGATTCGCAGGCCCTGTCGCTGACGGCTCCGCCGCAGGTCAGGACGTACGCGAACGACCCTGAACACCGTTGGGGGCGGGTGGAAAGCGTGCCGGAGGCAGCCACTCACGAGTTCGGGTCACCCCGTACAGACCTCGAAGGCCCCGCCGCGAGAGCAGCGGGGCCTTCGGCGACTTCCCTCGGGGCCGGTCGATTTCCTAGGCACCGGCCGGGTGGCGCGGCTCGCGGCGCACCGCCCACAGGGCCGGGCCGCCGCCCGGCAGCTGGAGTTCCTCGCGCACGGTGAAGCCGAAGCGCTCGTAGAAGGGGAGGTTGGAGGCATTGGAGGACTCCAGGCAGGCGGGCAGGCCAGCCGCGTCGGCCTTGGCCAGACCCGAGCGGAGCAGGGCGGCGCCCTGGCCCTGGGCGGCGGGGTCGGCGCCGATCACCGCCAGGTACCAGTGCGGCTCCTGGGGGGGGTGTGCTTGGCGTCCTCGACGGCTTGCCCTAAATGGCTGCGAAGAGACGCAGCCATGCGGTGCGCACCGCGCACGCGCCTCGAAGTCATCCGGCGGCGTACCGCGACGCCGCCGAGCGCGAGGGCGAACAGAGCCCGGCCCGCCCGCGCCACATCCCGACCGCCGGGATGCGCCCCCCACACCAGGCCCCGGATAATGGCGGGCAGGGCGACCGCGTGCGGCGGAGACCCGCCCGTGGCGCCCGATCCCGGAACGGGAGGCGTGCGCCATGGCCGAAGCAGCGAAAGCATCGGAGGCGTCGGAGGCGTCGGACCCATCGCGGCTCTCGCCCCGAGAGCGGGCGGAGCGGGGCAGAGCGGCCCGTAAGAAGGTCCCGAGGTCCGCGCACGCCGGTTTCGGCCCCGCCGCGGGACGGCCCGACCCCGTGGACGTGATCGAGGAGCAGTCGGCCGCGCGGGTGCCGGAGCTGGTCCCCATCCGCTACGCGCGGATGGCGGAGTCGCCCTTCCGCTTCTATCGGGGCGCCGCCGCGATCATGGCCGGTGATCTGGCCGGCACCCCGGTCTCGGGCCTTCATGCCCAGCTGTGCGGGGACGCCCATATCCTCAACTTCGGCCTGCTCGGCTCCCCCGAGCGGCGGCTGGTCTTCGACATCAACGACTTCGACGAGACGCTGCCGGGCCCCTGGGAGTGGGACGTCAAACGGCTCGCCGCCAGTCTGGCGATCGCCGGTCGGGAGAACGGCTACTCGGCGAAGGCGCGGGCCGACATCGTCCGCGGGGCCGTGCGGTCCTACCGCGAGCGGATGCGGGAGTACGCCGGGATGGGGCATCTCACCGTCTGGTACGACCGCGGCGACATGGAGCGGCTCCAGGAGCTGGCGGACCAGCGGCTCGGCGCACGGGGCCGGGGGCGGCTGTCCGACGCGATGGCGAAGGCCCGTACCCGGGACAGCCTTCAGGCGTACGCGAAGCTGACCCGGATCCAGGACGGGGAACGCCGGTTCACCCCCGATCCGCCGCTGCTCGTGCCCGTCGACGAGGCGCTGGGCACGGAGCGGGATCTGATCGTGCGCCAGCTGACCGGGCTCATCGAGCGGTATGCCAGGAGCCTGTCCACGGAGCGCAGACATCTGCTCCGGCAGTACCGACTGGTCGACATCGCGCGCAAAGTCGTCGGGGTGGGCAGTGTGGGGACCCGCTGCTGGGTCATCCTGCTGCTGGGCCGGGACGACGGGGATCCGCTGATCCTCCAGGCCAAGGAGGCCGGCCACTCGGTGCTCGCCGCCCACACCGGCGAGAGCGAGTACGACAACCAGGGACAGCGGGTGGTGGCCGGGCAGCGGCTGATGCAGGCCGTCGGCGATGTGTTCCTGGGGTGGGACCGGGTCCAGGGCGCGGACGGGAAGCAGCGGGATTTCTATGTGCGGCAGCTGCGCGACTGGAAGGGCGCCCTGGCGCCGCAGGAGATGATCCCCCGGGGGATGCAGCTCTTCGCCGAGTTCTGCGGCGAGACCCTGGCCCGCGCGCACGCCCGGTCCGGGGACCGGATCGCCATCGCCGCTTATCTGGGCGGCGGGGAGACGTTCGACGCGGCGCTGGCCGAGTTCGCGGAGAGCTACGCCGACCAGAACGAAAGCGACCACCGCGCGCTGGTGGCCGCGGTACGGGCGGGCCGGGTGACGGCCGCCGAGTGACGGACGTACGTACGCGGCCACGCCGCACAGCGTCCTTCCCGAGGGATGGTCGCGGGCGGGCCGGGCCACCGACCGTACGTACGTACGCGACCACGCCGCACAGCGTCCTTCCCAGGGACAGTCGCGGGCGGGCCGGGCCACCGACCGTACGTACGTACGTACCCGACCACGCCCGCACAGCGTCCTCCTCAGGGCGCGTCCGGCTTCCGCCAAGGCGGGCGGGTCGCGTTGGTGACGGCGCGCAGCAGCCATTCGACCGGTCCGTACGGATGACGGCGGAGCCACCGGCGCGAGGCGAGGGCCTGGCAGAGGAAGAGGGCCAGCGCGATGCCCACCACCGGCAGCGGGGGCACCCGGCCGACCAGGGCGGCGCCGTACCCCGTGAAGAGCAGGGCGCAGATCAGCGACTGGCCGAGATAGTTGGTCAGGGTCATCCGGCCCGCCGGCGCCAGCAGGGCGGCGGTCCGGCGGGCTCTGCCCGGGTGTACGAGGCGGAGCACCGTGGCGGCGTAGGCGGCGGCCAGCAGGGGCGCGGTCGCCACGTCGACGCCGAGGGCGAGCAGTTGGTAGGACGAGCCGGGGTGCTCCAGGCTCGCGTGGGCGTAGACCGCTCCGCCCGCCAGCCCCACCGGGAAGCCCGTCCACTGGATCCGGCGCAGCGCCTGTTCGTGGTCCGCGAGGCGTTCCATGACGCCGTGTCTGCTCGCGGCCAGGCCGAGCAGAAACGCGGCGAACGCGGCTGGGGCCTGGAAGAAGACGAGCAGGAACACCACGTCCGGGAGCTGCCGGAGATGGGCCCCGATCACCGAGCCCGCGTCGCCGCGCAGCGCCTCGGTGGCCGCCCGGGCCCGGTCGGCGGTGGCGGCCGGGTCGAGGCCGCCGCCGCCCGAGAGGTGCTGGGCGAGGGCGAGCAGGGCGTAGCCGAGGGCGGTCAGGACGAACAGGGCCACAGCGATCCGTACCGCCGTGCGCGGCTGGACTCGGCGGACCGCGAGCAGGATCAGGCCGAGTACGGCGTAGGTCGTCAGGATGTCGCCGGGGAAGAGCAGGACGGCGTGGCAGACGCCGAGGACGAAGAGCGCCGTGAGCCGGCGCAGAAACCTCGGGGTGAAGCGGGCGGCGGCGCGTTCGGCCGAGTTCAGCTGGAGGGTGAAGCTGTAGCCGAAGAGGAAGGAGAAGAGCAGGAAGAACTTCGCCTCGAAGAGGATCGCCGTCGCGTAGCGCACGCCGGTGTCGAGCGCCGAGTCGAAGCCGGGGTCCTCCAGGCCGGTGCCGTGGTAGGCGGAGGCGAGATAGGTGATGTTCACCAGCAGGATGCCGAGGAGCGCGAAGCCCCGGAGCGCGTCCATCCGGACGATCCGCGCCCGGTCCGGGGCCGCCGCTGGAGCCGCTTCCGGACCGCTGCCCGCTGGAATCCCCGCCGAGGTGCCTGCCGGGTGAGCGGGCGGCGGGCCGCCCGTAGCCGGGGTCATCCGTCCGCCCCCCGCCTGCGCCGGGCCCGGGGCGTCCGTGGGTGTCGTGCCGATGACGTGTTCATGCATCCCCTCCTCGCTATCGACCTTGAAACTATCACCAATGAAACGAACGTATTGGAGTTGATAGAAAAATGAGGGAGCTCGCGATGCCGGACGACACCAGCCCGTACGGATCCGGCGCGGAGCGCCCGAGGGGGCCGAGGAGCGGGTCGCCGGGCCGTACTGTGCACACGGCACGCCCCCCCTGACCGCGACGGCTGATGGGCTTCGGGGCCGCCACCACCACGCACCGGGCCATCGCCCGGGAGTGATCCGTACGGGCCCGGACACCGGCACCACCGGCCCCGCCCACCCCTCGCAGCGGACGGCCGCCCGCCCGCCACCCCCGTCTATGCTCGGCCCATGCCCGGCTCCGCCCCCGTCCCCGCCCCCGAGATCCCCACCCGGCTCGTCGTCCACTCCCTCGTCCGCGAGGACGGCACGGTCGACGCCGGTGAGCTGTACTCGGTCGCGGGCGCGCTGGGCATGAGCGATCAGCAGGTACGTCTCTGCATCAAGCGCCTGGTCGCCGAAGGCCGCTTCACCCATGAGGGCCGGGGCCGCAAGGCCCTGCTGCGCGCCACGGCCGAGGGCGCGGAAGCGCTGATGCCGAACGTGGAGTTCACGCGGTACGCCTACCGGCAGGATCGCGGCCTGGCCCCCTGGGACGGGGTCTGGCGCCTCTTCGCCTTCGCCATCCCCGAGTCGGCCCGCCCCGCCCGCGACGCCCTGCGCGACACCCTGCTCGGGCTCGGCGCGGCGGCCGTCCAGGGCGGTCTGTACGTCAGCGCCAACGCCGTCGGGGAGTATGTCGAGGCCGCGGCGGAGCGGCTGGGCGTGCTGCCCGCCGTCACCTTCCTCACCAGCGAGGATCTACGCGTCGGCACCGTACGCGCCCCACGGGAGCTGGCCGCCGCGCTCTGGCCGCTCCCCGAGATCTCCGAGCGCTACGACCGCCTCGCCGCGCTCGCACAGGCCCAGCTCGGCCGGCTGGAGGAGGGCGCGGCCCCGGCCGAGACCGAGCGGCTGACCATGGCGATCACCCTCGCTGCCGAGTTCACCCGGGCCATGGAGCCCGATCCGCTGCTGCCGCCCGAGCTGCTGCCGCAGCCCTGGGCCGGGAGCCGGGCGCGTGAGCTGGCGGACCGCTGCTGGACCCTGCTTCCCGGCCGGCCGCCGGACGCCCCGGACGGGGACCGGCCACGGCCGCGGCTGTTCCGCCTCTACGCCGACACAGCCGACACCGACGACACCGACGACGCAGTCGATACCGACGACGCAGTCGATACCGACGACGCAGCCGGCACAACCGGCACAGCCGATACCGACGACATCCACGACATCGCCGACACTTCAGGGACGGCGACCACCACCGGGACCCCCCGGACCGGGGGCCGGGGTCCGTCCCCCGCCGGGACCTGAGAGGCTGGTTCATGTGATGGAGTGGACACACGACGCCGGGCACCCACCGCAACCGCCCGCCGCCGCATCGCATCTTCATCTCAGGAGAGCGCATAAGCACGGGGCACTCCGGTGCCACTGGCAGGAGGTTGGAACCGGATGAACAGGCCGTTGCGGCATATAGCTGTCTTCTGCGGCTTCCTGGTGCTGGCGCTGTTGCTGCGCACGAACTGGCTCCAGTTGGTCGAGAGCGAGGAGCTCTCCGCCCATGAGAAGAACCGCCGGGTGAAGATCGAGCAGTTCTCGACCCCGCGCGGGAACATCGTCGTGGACGGTTCGCCGATCACCGGCTCCAAGTCGGACCCCGGCATGGAGTTCCAGTACAAGCGCACCTACAAGGACGGACCGCTGTACGCGCCGGTCACCGGCTACGCCTCCCAGGCCCAGGGCATGTCCCTGCTGGAGAAGACCTACGACAGCGTGCTCAGCGGGCAGGACGACCGATTCGCCTTCCAGCAGTTCACCGGCATGCTCACCGCGGAGAAGCGGCGCGGCGGCGATGTGATCACCACCATCGACTCCAAAGCGCAGAAGGCCGGATACAAGGGGCTCAAGGATCTCGACGCGCGCGGCGCGGTCGTCGCCCTGGACCCCAAGACGGGCAAGGTGCTCGCGCTGGTGTCCACGCCGTCCTACGACCCCTCCGAGTTCTCCGGGAACACCTTCAAGGAGGGCGACCGGTATCTGTCGCTGGTGGACAAGAAGGGCAAGAAGGGCAAGCCGATGGCCAACCGGCCGCTGCGCGAGACCTATCCGCCCGGCTCCACCTTCAAGATCCTCACGGCCGTCGCCGCGCTGGAGCACGGTGTGGTGGACGACATCGACGCCCCCTCCGAGGCCGAGTCGCCCTATCAGCTGCCCCTCTCCACGAACCGGATCGGCAGCGAGGCCGGAGACGCCGTCTGCGGCAAGGCGTCGCTGAAGACCGCCATGCAGTACTCCTGCAACAACGTCTTCCTCGACGCGGCAGCCAAGCTCGGGCCGGACAAGATGCGTGAGACGGCCGAGAAGTTCGGCTTCAACAAGGACGTCTACTCGGAAGAGTTCGGCGACATGCTCGCCACCAAGAGCCTCTACCCGAAGGGCCTGGACAAGCCGGGAACCGCGCTGACCGGCATGGGGCAGGGCAGCCTCACCAGCACTCCGATGCAGATGGCCATGGTGACCGCCGCGATCGCCAACGACGGCAAGCTGATGCAGCCGTACATCGTCGACGAGCTGCGCGGTCCCGACCTCAGCACCCTGGAGAAGAACGAGCCCCGGCAGATGAGCCAGGCGATCTCCGAGGGCACGGTCCAGAAGGTCCAGGACATGATGGAGTACACCGCCAAGGAGGGCAGCGCGCAGCGGGCCCTGATCGACGGCGTCACGGTGGGCGGCAAGACCGGTACCGCGCAGCGCGGCGTGGACGTCAAGGACCAGGTGCCGTACGGCTGGTTCGTCTCGTACGGGAAGAACGACGCGGGCGACTCGGTCGCGGTGGCCGTCTTCATCGACCCCACCGAGATGGACATCTCCCGCTCGGACATCTCCGGCGGCAGGCTGGGCGCGCCGATCGCGCGCAGTGTGATGGAGGCCGTCCTTCAGAAGTGATCCCCGGCCCGGGGGAAACGGGCTCCGACGCGCCGGGGACCGGTCTTCACGACCGGTCCCCGGCGCGTTGCCGTACCCGGCGCGGGACACGGCGCGGGACACGGCGTGAGCGCGGCGTGAGCGCGGCGCGGGACCCGCCGCAGAACACGGCGCGAGACCCCGGGATGACGAACCGCGCTTGTGAGCACAGAATTCTCCGCCATACTGCTCGCCGTGGAGCAGAAGCACATAGGACCCAGTAATCCGCCGATGCACGCGGCCGGGGTGGACCCGGCGTACATCCCCGGGCTGATCCCCCCACGCCCCGCCGGGGCGGACGGCGGCACGGACGGGGAGAGACCGCCGGAGGACGGCGCGGCTCAGCCAGCCGTGCCCGAGGACGCCGTGCCCGAGGACGCCGTGCCGGAGGTCGCCGCGACCGAAGGGGAGCCTGACGGGACGGAGACCGACGGGACGGAGCCGGAGGACGACGGCAAGCCCGTCTTCGAGGTGTCCGACCGGCGTGGCGCGATCGTCGCCGACCGGGCCGGGGTCACCTTCCGGCTGGACACCGAGGAAGCCGAGTTCGGCTGGGACGAGATCAAGGCGGTGGAGATCGACATGCCGCGGTTCGGGCGGCGTTTCGGCGTCACCGTCTACACATCGGGCCAGCGCTGGTTCCAGAACGATGTCGAGGCGTCGTCCAAGACGGAGCTGAAGACCTGGAGCGACGAGCTCGACGCGGTGCTCGACGCCCGGTTCGAGGACTCCGAGGCGTAGTCCCGGCACCCCGGGAGCACCGGGGCGCGCGACCCCGTTCCGGCGGCGACGGCCCGGGGTCGTTTCGCCATGCCCCGGGACGGAGCCGGACCGAACCGGACCGGACTGAACCGGCCGGGGGGCTGACGCCACCCGTCGTACGGGGGTCGGGCCCATTCCCCCTGAGCGCGCCCTTCCCTACCGTTCGTCTCCCACGTCCGTGAGGGGAGACCGGTGTGAGGGAAGAGAACCGGAAACACGACAGGGGAAGCGACCGGCGCGGTGTACTGAGCGCCGCCCTGCTCGCCGGAGCGGGTGCGGCGCTGCCCACCGGCCCGGCGCACGCCACCACGGCGCACGCCACAACCGCGCATGCCACAACCGCACACGCCGAGAGCGTGCGGCCGAACCGGTCCCCGGCGGCGGCGGTCCGCGTCGCCCGGGACGACCCCCGCTACGACCATCTCGTCAGCCGGGGCGCGAACCGCTTCCGGGGCACGCCCGACGAGGTACGGCTGGTGGAGTCGACCGCGCAGACGGTCGACGCCGTACGGGACGCCGTCCGCGCCGGGCGGCGGATCGCCGTACGGAGCGGCGGGCACTGCTTCGAGGACTTCGTGGACCACCCCGGGGTCCGCACTCTGATCGATATGTCCCGGATGCGTGCGGTGTTCTACGATCCGGTCCGCCATGCCTTCGCGGTGGAGGCCGGGGCGACCCTCGGCGAGGTGTACCGGGCGCTGTATCTGGGCTGGGGGGTGACCGTCCCGGGCGGCTACTGCCCCGGTGTGGGCGCCGGAGGCCATGTGCCGGGCGGCGGATACGGGCCGCTGTGCCGGCTGTTCGGGCTGGTGTCGGACCATCTGTACGCGGTCGAGACCGTGGTGGTGGACCGTTCGGGACGGACCCGGAGCGTGATCGCGACACGGGAGCGCACCGATCCGAACCGGGAGCTGTGGTGGGCGCACACCGGGGGCGGCGGCGGAAGCTTCGGGGTGGCCACCCGCTACTGGTTCCGCTCCCCGGGCACGACCCGGGCCACCCCGCCCGAGAAGCTGCTGCCCGCCCCCTCGGCGACCGCGCTGACCTTCACCGCGCGCTGGGACTGGAAGAGCGTGGACCGGGCCGCCTTCACCCGGCTGGTGGACAACTTCGGCCGGTGGGCGGAGCGGCACAGCTCCCCGGGCGCCGAGGAGTGCGCGATCTACGACGAGTTCATCCTCGGGCAGCCGGCCGCCGACAATCTCCAGCTCTTCGGGCAGATCGCCGCGGCCCCGGCGGCGGCCGAGCGGCTGCTGCGGGAGCACATCGGCGCGGTGAGCGAGGGCACGGTCCGGCCCGCGAGCCTCTCCTCCCGCACCCTGCCCTGGCTGACGGCGGCGCTGCGGGGGTCGGGAGAGGGCGTCGGCGACTGGCGGGTGAAGATCAAGTCCGGCTATGCGCGACGGCGGCTCACGGAGCGCCAGACAGCCACGGTCCACCGCTGGCTCACCCGTACGGACACGGACGTGTTCGGCAGTCTCTCGCTCAACACCTATGGCGGGCAGGTCAACGCCGTGGCGTCCGGGGCGACGGCCGCCGCCCAGCGCGACTCGGTGCTCAAGCTGTCCTATCTGGCCATCTGGAAGGAGGCGGCGCAGGACGCGGCCCATCTGGCCTGGCTCCGGGAGTTCTACCGGGAGATGTACGCGGAGACCGGGGGCGTGCCCGTGCCGGGAGAGGTCGACGACGGGGCGTTCATCAACTATCCGGACGTCGATCTCGCCGATCCCCGCTGGAACACCTCGGGAACGGACTGGCAGACGCTGTACTTCAAGGGGAACGCGGCCCGGCTGCGCGCGGTGAAGGCCCGCTGGGACCCACGGGGGATCTTCCGTCACGCCCTCGCGGTCCCGGCGGACTGAGTACGGAGGGTCGGCCGGCCCTCCCCCGAAGGGCCGGCCGCCCGGTCGCCCGGTCGCCCGGTCAGCGGTCCGCCGTGCGGAGCGCCGCGAGGCCGAACCGCCGCCGGACCGGGACACCGGGAGCGTACGGCGCAAGAGCCCTGGGCTCGTACGGTGCGAAGGCCCCGGGCCCGTACGGCGCAAGGGCACCGGGTCGGTACGGCCCAGTGGCCCCGGGTCCGTACCGCTCAGTGGACATGCGGGCCGCCCGTCAGCTGCGGCTTTCCGCGCGGCACCAGGGCGAGCGAGAGCACCGCGCCGACCGCCGCCGCTGCCGCGAGCACGGTGAACGCGTCCGCGAAGGGGGCGGAGTCGCCCGTGGCGATGCCCGCGGCGGCCACGGTGGAGGCCACCGCGACCCCCACCGAAGCGCCCAGCTCGTGGAAGGTGTTGACGACGCCCGACGCGAGACCGGCCTCCTCGTGGCGGACCATCGCGAGCGCTGTCGTGGTCGCGGTCACGAACACCGCGCCGACGCCGAACGAGGCGACGACCAGACCGGGCAGCAGGGTCGCGTACGCGCTCGCCCCCTCGGGGAGGATCGCGAGCGGCACGCTGCCCGCCGCCGCGACCGCCAGCCCGCCCACCGCGCACGGGCGGCTGCCGACCCGTCCGACCAGCCGGGAGCCGAGATGCGCGCCGAGACCGACCGCGACCGCCACCGGGAGGAAGAGCAGGCCCGTCGCCATGGCGGTGAAACCGCGGGCGTGCTGGAGATAGACCGACCCGAGGAAGAAGAACGCGATCAGCAGCGCGGTGGCGACCAGCATCAGAAAGGCTCCGGCGAGCACCGGGCGGCGGGTGAGCATCCGAGGATCGAGCAGCGGGGCGCGGGTCGCCCGCTCCACCGCCGTGAACACGCCGTACAGCAGCAGCGCGCCGATGAGGGAGAGCAGGGTGAGCGGGTCCGTCCAGCCCCGGTCCCCCGCGCCGACCAGACCGTGGATCAGCGCTCCGGTGGCGGCGGTGACCAGCAGCGCGCCCGGTGCGTCGAGCCGGGCGGGGCGCGGCGGGCGGGCCGGGACCAGCGCCGGGATCGCGACGAGCAGCGCGAGGCCGACCGGGACGTTGACGTAGAAGACCCACTGCCAGCCGGGGCCCGCGGTGAGCGCGCCGCCGAGGAGTACGCCGGCCGCCGAGCCGGTGCCGCCGATCGCGGCCCAGACGCCGAGCGCCCGGTTGCGCTCCGCGCCGTGGAAGGCGGTGGTGACGATCGCCAGCGCGGCGGGAGAGAGCAGCGCCGCACCGACGCCCTGGGCGACCCGGCCGCCGATCAGCAGGGGGGCGCTCTGGGCGAGTCCGGCGGCGAGCGAGGCGGCGGTGAAGACCGCGAGGCCCATGAGCAGGGTCCGCCGGGCGCCCAGCGCGTCGGCGAGCCGGCCGCCGAGGAGCATCAGCCCGCCGAAGCTGAGGGTGTACGCGGTGACCGCCCAGGTCAGTGTGGTCCGGCCGAGGCCGAGGTCGGCGGCCATATCGGGCAGCGCGACATTCACCACGGTGACGTCGAGCACCAGCATGAACTGCGCGACGCAGATCAGCGCGAGGGCGGCCCAGCGCCGTGGATCGGCGGGCGGGCCCGCGCCCGCCGGGCCGTGGTGTCCGTGGTGGTCGTGGTGTCCGTGCGCGGAGTGTCCGTGCGGGTGGCCGTCGTCGGCGGCGGTGTTGTGACTCCCGTCCGCCGGGCGGTCGTCTGCGGCGGCATGGGTCATGGCGGTCCTCCCGAACCAGAGCGTGCGGCGGCTGAAGCGGAGCGCGCGGGCTTCTCAAATGAACCGTACAGTTCAGTTCAATTGAACTCAACCGTTCAGTTCAGTTGGTGGACTAGGCTCGGAACCATGAGTCCGGCTGCCACCGCCCCCCAGCCCCCCAGCGGCCCCCGCGCCGCCCGTAAGCGGCAGGCCATCGTCACGGCCGCCCGCACCCTCTTTCTGCGGGAGGGGTTCGGCGTCGGCATGGACGCCATCGCCGCCGAGGCCGGCGTGTCCAAGGTGACCGTCTACAACCACTTCGGCAGCAAGGAAGCCCTCTTCACCGCCGTCATCGCCGGCGCGCTCGACCACCCGTCGAGCGGCCCTGGCGGCGGCGAGGACTCAGCCGCCCCGCTGGCCCGGCTCGCCGAAGCAGCCGACGGGGACGGGGACGGCGAGCTGCGCACCGCCTTCATGGACGCGGCCCGCGCCTGGGTCCACGCCGTCCGCGACGATCGCGAGGTCGCCGCGCTGCGCACCCTCGTCTCCGCCGAGCTGCACCGCTTCCCCGAACTCGGCGAAGCCTGGCGGCACGACAGCCCCACCGGCCATCACCCCGTGGTCGCCGGGGCCCTGCGCACCCTGACCGAGCGCGGACGGCTGGACATCCCCGATCTGGAGGTGGCGACCCTTCAGCTGTACGCGCTGCTGGTCCACCCCCATATGGTCTTCGGCCAGTACGGCGCGGTCATGGACGACGATCTGACCGAGCGTCTGCTGGTCAGCGGCGTGGACATGTTCCTCGCCCAGTACGCCGCCGGGGCCTGAGCCCCGGCAGCGCATCGCGCCACGAACCCTGGGCCCGGACATGCACCACCGGCCCCGGAACCCGAATGGATCAACCCAGAGGGCCGCTCGGCGCAGCGATCCGGAACGGCCGGGTGACAGCCCGGACGAGGCCCCGCGAAAGCGCCCCCCACCGCTCTACCCTGACCCCGCCGGGGACGCGCACCGCGACCGTACGGCGCAGGCCGCGACGCTCCCCCGCACCCAGGTCGTCCGCGCTCCGTCCGGAGTCCGTCACCCCACCTGGAACGAACCGTTCCGCCCCCTCGCCCGCGTAAACCCAGCGTCTCGATTCAGCGGATTTTCCGCTCGTATGAGTGGAGTACTTGCGCCACCCATGCAGTATCGGCCCCTTTTCCCGCTAGGAACTGACGCATGACCAAACACCTCGGACGGGTGCTGGCCGCCCTTTCCCTCGCCCTCGTTCCCGTCGTCTCCGCCGTCCCGGCGCAGGCCGCGGCCGTCTCCCCCATGGAGGTGCTCCAGCTCGAAGACGCCATCTCCCTGCTCGTCGAGGCCGAGGAGAACCGCATCGGGTACACCCCGACGGCCTTCCCCCACTGGAACGCGGGCCAGAACGCCGCCGACGCCTGCTCCACCCGCGAGGAGGTGCTGCTCGCCGAGGCGATCGAGGAGCCGAACGCATCCGTCGCCTGCGCCGTCAGCGGCGGCCGATGGGTCTCGTACTACGACAACCAGTCGGTGAGCAGGGTCTCCAGCCTCGTCGTCGACCATGTGGTCCCGCTCGCCGAGGCATGGGGCTCGGGCGCCAGTGAGTGGACCGTGGAGCGCCGTGAGGCGTACGCCAACGACCAGGGCTCCCCGGCCACCCTGGCCGTGGTGACCGCCCGCTCGCAGCGCGAGAAGGCCGACCAGGACATCAAGCACTGGCTCCCCGCCGAGAACAGCGCGGTCTGCCGGTATATCGGCGACTGGACCGGAACGAAGCTGCGCTGGGGTCTGCACACCGACAAGGAGGAGCTCGAAGTGCTGAAGCTCTTCGCGGACAACAGCTGCGAGACCACCGTCGTCGTCTTCACCCGCGTTCCCTAAACCTCCGGACCTCCGGAAATCGACATTCCGACGGTTCATTACGCCGAACGGGTGAGCGTCCCGGCCATGAGTTCCCAGGCCGTGACCTTTCCGCCGGTCGGGTGGATACACCGGGCGACGAGCCAAGCGATGAACGAACAAACGAACGGACGGACGAAAAGCGACATGAAGCGGAAAATAGCCTTCACCGTATTCGGCACGGCGCTGCTGAGCGCCGTACTCCCCGCGGCCACGGCGGCGGCGGACGAGACCCATGAGAACTCGCACAACGGCGTGACACTGATCAACATCGGCCAGATCGACGATCCGCTGGAGGATGTGCTGGAGCACGCGGCGATCTTCGGCGAGACCTACGTCTACGGCGGCTGACACGGACAGAGACCGGACGGCGCCGGTCCAGGCCCCCTTACGCCCCTCCCGGCGGAAGGGGGCCTTCCGTTGGCTACGGCTCGCTGGCGGCGGGCGCGCGCCCGGGTGACCATCGGGTCATGAGCCCCGACATCCATCTCGCCCAGCGGCCGGAGGCCGATGAACTGCTCGGTCGCAGTCCGCTCGCCGCGCTCGTCGGAATGCTGCTCGATCAGCAGGTCCCCATGGAGTGGGCGTTCTCCGGCCCGTACACCATCGCCCAGCGGATGGGCGGCGACGATCTCGACGCCGGCCGGATCGCCGCGTACGACCCCGAGGCATTCGCCGAGGTGCTGAAGGAGAAGCCGGCCGTCCACCGCTATCCGGGGAACATGGCCAAACGGGTGCAGGCGCTCTGCCGGTATCTGGTCGACGAGTACGACGGCGACGCGGCGGCGGTCTGGCACGGCGCCGCGAACGGTGCGGAGCTGCTCGCACGGCTTCAGGCGCTGCCCGGGTTCGGCGAGCAGAAGGCGCGGATCTTCCTCGCCCTGCTGGGCAAGCAGTACGGGGTGCGGCCCGCCGGATGGCGTCAGGCGGCGGGGCCGTACGGGGAGCAGGGGTCGTACCGCTCGGCGGCGGACATCACCGGGCCCGAGTCCCTCGCCAAGGTTCGCGCACATAAGCAAGAGATGAAACAGGCGACGAAAACCGCAAAGAGTAGATGAAATCAGACTGGTTGAAGCGGATGTTCCGGCTCCGCGCATGACAATGCGATGAAATCGGACGTGAGTTGGGGCACAGGCGTTCCCATATCACCGGCTGTATCGCTAACTTCCCTTCAACTCGTCCATACCGGGAAGGAACTCTGTGAAGGCAACCCGTCGCAGAGCCGTGGCCACTCTGGCCGCCGCCGCACTCGCGACCCCGCTCATGCTGGCCGCTGCCTCCCCCTCCGCCGCCCAGCGGCAGGATCCGGGTCAGCAGGCGGCGAAGCTGGCCAAGAAGCTCGTTGCCAAGGCGTCCGCGAAGGACGCCTACAAGCATCTGAAGAAGTTCCAGCAGATAGCCGACACGGCGGGTGGCAACCGCGCCGCCGGCACCCTCGGCTACGACGCCTCGGCCGCGTATGGGTACCAGCAGCTGAAGAAGTACGGCTATGACGTCCGGTACGAGCAGTTCGACTTCCTCTTCGTCCAGACGCTCGCCGAGAAGCTCTCCGTGGTCTCCCCCGCGCAGCGGAGCATCGAGATCAACGCGCTCGACTACACCAAGTCGACCCCGGTCGGGGGCATCAAGGCCGACATAGCCGCCGTTCCGGTGGACGCCACCACCGGCTGTGAGCCCGCCGACTACGCGTCGGGGACCTTCACCGGGAAGATCGCCCTGATCAAGCGCGGCGGCTGCACCTTCGCCCAGAAGCAGGCGACGGCGGCGGACGCGGGCGCGCTCGGCGCGATCGTCTTCAACAACGTCCCGGGCGCGATGGGCGGCACGCTCGGCGACCAGGCGGCGGCGAAGATCCCCACGGGCGGCGTCACCCTGGCGGAGGGCGAGCGGCTCCTCTCCGAGGTGGCCGCCGGGCCGGTGAACGTCTCCTTCGAGGTGCGCCAGCTCCAGGAGAAGCGCGTCACCAACAATGTGATCGCCGAGACCCGCCACGGCAACGCGGCGAACACGGTGATGCTCGGCGCCCACCTCGACGGTGCGCTGGAGGGCCCGGGGATCAATGACAACGGCTCCGGCTCCGCCGGTCTGCTGGAGGTCGCCCAGGAGCTGGCCAAGGCCGAGAACCGCACGACCAACAAGGTCCGTCTCGCCTGGTGGGGCGCCGAGGAGAACGGTCTGCTCGGCTCCGAGGCGTATGTCGCGAACCTGAGCTCGCTCGGCAAGAAGGAGATCAAGCTCTATCTGAACTTCGACATGATCGCCTCGCCGAACTACGGCCTCTTCGTCTACGACGGGGACAACTCCGACGGTGTGGGCGCGGGCCCCGGCCCGGAGGGCTCGGCGCAGCTGGAGCGCGACATCAACGAGTTCCTCGCCAAGCAGGGCACCCCGCATGAGGGCACCGACTTCACCGGCCGTTCGGACTACGGCCCGTTCATCGAGGTCGGCATCCCCTCCGGCGGCGCCTTCACCGGTGCCGAGGGCATCAAGACGGAGGCCCAGGCGGCGAAGTTCGGCGGTACGGCGGGGCAGCCGTACGACCCGAACTACCACCAGAAGGGCGATGACATCACCAACGTCAGCAAGAAGGCGCTCGGGGTGAACATCGGCGTCATCGCGAACGCGGTGGGCACCTACGCGCATGACATCAGCTCGCTGACGAAGCCGGTGACGGAGTCGGCCCCCACGGTGGCGGGCACGACCAGCGACGGCCACGCGGAAGCCACGAAGTAGACGCGGACGACCGGGTCTCCTTCCCGGCCCCGCCCGGCATCGCCCGGGCGGGGCCGGGGCGTTTTCCGCCGGGTGCGGGTGCGGGTGCGGGCACGGGCGCAGCCGGGTCGCGGCGACCGGCGTCGGTCCACCAGTTCGAGCCCTTTGGCATCGGCGTAGTGGAAGATCAGCCCGTGCCGGTTGAGCATGGAAAGCGGAATACGGATCGGGGCGTCCGCGAGGCACCGTCCGTCCCAGAGCAGGGCGCCGAGTTCCAGTCCCGGGCCCGCCGGTGCGTATCCCGAGGCGATTTCCTGTGCGGGCTGCGGCATGCTCTCGGCCCTGACGAACCCCTGATTCTCCGTATCTGAGGAGTTTTGCCCAGGATCGCACTCCGACGCCATGGCTGCGCCCGGAGGTCGTTGCCCGGTAGGCTTTCCGTGTGATCTTCAAGCGCATCGGAAACGGACGGCCGTACCCCGACCATGGGCGGGAAAGCACCCGCCAGTGGGCGGATGTCGCGCCGCGCCCGGTTCGCCTCGATCAGCTCGTGACCACCAAGGGGCAGCTCGATCTGGAAACGCTGCTCGCCGAGGACTCCACGTTCTACGGCGATCTCTTCGCGCATGTCGTGAAGTGGCAGGGCGACCTCTATCTGGAGGACGGGCTGCACCGCGCGGTGCGTGCCGCGCTCCAGCAGCGGCAGGTTCTGCACGCGCGGGTTCTCGAACTGGGCTGAGCTTGGCTGAGCTGAGCTGAGCTGAGCGGTGGTGGCCCGCGGGCCCCTCGACTGACCCGTTCGGGCCCATTCAGCGACCGTACGGACGCAAACCGTTGATCATCTTGTAGGAATGCGTACCGGGCCGCACTACGCTGCGCCCATGAGCATGCTGACTCCTCCCGGCATGGGCGGAAAGTACCGCGTCACGGGCGACAGATACCCCCGGATGCGCCGTCCGCGCAGCCGCCGAAGGATTGTGACGGCGCTGACCGCCGCCGTGGTCGCGCTCGGGCTCGCCGGCTGGGGGACCGTGCAGCTCGTCGACGTCTTCGGCGGGGACGCCAAGACGACGGCCGCGAGCCGCAAGGGGGACTGCAAACCAGGCCCCGGAGCGTCGGCGGCGGCGGTGCTGAAGCTCAAACCGCGCCAGGTAACGGTGAACGTCTACAACGCGACCCCGCGCGCCGGGCTGGCCAAGGCGGCTGCCGACGAGCTCAAGAAGCGGGGCTTCACCATCGGCAAGGTGGGCAACGCGCCGAAGGCGTACGACAAGAAGGTGGCGAACGCCGGATTGCTGCTGGGTTCCCCGGCGGCTGCGAAGGGCCCGTTCCAGGTGCTGGGCACTCAGCTGAAGGGCGTCACCACCAAGACGGACCGGCGCGGCACGGGGGATGTGGATCTGATCCTGGGCAAGGGCTACACCGCCCTCGCCCCCAAGCCCGCGGCCGAAGCGGCGCTCGCCGCCCTGGCCAAGCCGGCGCCGGCCCGGAAGGGGAAGTGCTGACCGGGGCTCATACCTGAGCCCCGGCCGCCGTATCCGGGACCGGGCCCCGGCCCTCGTATCCGGGACCGAGCCCCGGCCTCGTCTCCAGGGAGACGGCTACTCGGCCGTCCCGTACATACGGTCGCCCGCGTCGCCGAGCCCGGGCACGATGTACCCGTGCTCGTTCAGCCGCTCGTCCACCGCGGCGGTCACCACGGTCACCGGTGCGCCCGCGAGCTCCCGCTCCATGACCTCGACACCCTCCGGGGCCGCGAGCAGCACCACGGCCGTCACATCGTCCGCACCGCGCTCGATCAGCTCGCGGATCGCCGCGACCAGCGTGCCGCCGGTCGCCAGCATCGGGTCCAGCACATAGACCTGACGGCCGGAGAGGTCCTCCGGCATCCGGGTCGCGTACGTCGACGCCTCCAGCGTCTCCTCATTGCGGATCATCCCGAGGAAGCCCACCTCGGCGGTCGGCAGCAGCCGCACCATGCCGTCGAGCATCCCGAGCCCGGCCCGCAGAATCGGCACCACCAGCGGACGCGGGTGCGACAGCTTGACGCCCTCCGTCCGGGTCACCGGGGTATCGATGGCCACCTGCTCGGTGCGCACATCCCGGGTCGCCTCGTACGCGAGCAGGGTGACCAGCTCGTCGGCGAGCCGCCGGAAGGTGGGGGAGTCGGTGCGCCGATCGCGCAGCGTGGTGAGTTTGTGCGCCACCAGCGGGTGGTCGACGACGTGGATCCGCATGTTCTCCACAGTAGCCCGGCTCGCATCAAGCGAGCCCCCGGAGGGAAGGTGGAGGCATACGTCCAGCCATGGGGTGGTGCGGCCGATGCCGGAACCCGAGAGTCCTGAACCGGAGTGCGAGCGCGGGCAACGCGCCGTGGAGAACGCTCCGGAAAGTCCCGAAGCGGAGTACGAGAACACGAGCGGCACCGACGCCGAGCGCAGGAGACGGCGGGCGCAGTTCCTCCGAGAGCTGAAAGAGGCCAAGGCGCTCAGGGACCGGGTGCGGCCCCGGCGTGCCCGTGCGGCGCGTATGCGCCAGCAGCTGCGGATGCGCACTTTCCGCTGGTAGCCGCCCAGGGTGAGGCGCCGTCCGCGGCGGCGTCCGGACCGGCGCCGGCGCGGCGCGCGTCCGCCCCGGTCAGTCCCGTCGCCGGACCGCTCCGACCGGGTGCCGCCACTGCTCCGGCCGAGAACTGATGGCCGACGCAACGACGGAAGACCTCTCGCAAAGCGCAGGTTTCTGCCACGATTCCGAGTGGGCGATGCACGCACCAGCGCAGCGCCCAGTCGTCACACCTCTGATCAGTGGGAGAGTCACGGTGTACTTCGCCGCACTGCTCGCGCGCACTCATGACGGGTGGGAAGCGAGCGACACAGAGCTCGACGATGTGGAGACCCTGTCGGATCTGACCGACCTGGCCCGCGAAGCCTCGATGGACGAGGACACGGTGCTCGTCTTCATCGAGCAGGAGGACTCCTGGTTCGGCATCGTCAGGGTGGAGGGCGAGGACGACCCTCGTATCTTCGTCTCCGACGCCGCCGCCGCCGCACGCTCCTCGTACGGGGAGATCCTCACCAATGAACTTCTCGGCAGGGACGATGACGACCCGGCCGACGACCTCGACGCACTGGACCTCGACGGCACGGAGGACGGGGAGCCGGACGGGAACGACGATGACGACACGGACCCGGCCGCGGAAGCGGTGCCGGCCGCGCCGCTCGGCGACCGCGACATCCTGAGCGACCTCGGCCTCTCTCAGAAGGAGCTGCTGACCCTGGACACGGACGCACTGCTGGAGATCGCGGAGGCCCTGGGGGCCGCCGATGTGCTGGAGACCGTTCGCTAGTGACCGAAGCACCATCCAGAACAGGGGATCCCGTACGGGACCCATGGGCGGCGCCGATGCGGCTCGCCCTGACAGAGGCCGGGCGAGCGGCGCTCTCCGGCGATGTGCCGGTCGGCGCCGTCGTACTCGGCCCGGACGGCACGCCGCTCGCCGCCGGGCACAATGAGCGCGAGATGACCGGCGACCCGACCGCACACGCCGAGGTGCTGGCGATCCGCCGGGCCGCCGAGCGGCTCGGCGGCTGGCGGCTGTCCGGCTGCACCCTGGTCGTCACCCTGGAGCCGTGCACGATGTGCGCGGGCGCGATCACCCAGTCGCGGGTCGACCGGGTGGTCTACGGCGCACGGGACGAGAAGGCGGGCGCGGCCGGATCGCTGTGGGACGTCGTCCGGGACCGACGGCTCAACCACCGGCCCGAGGTCATCCAGGGAGTCCTGGAGGAGGAGTGCGCCCGCTCGCTCACCGCCTTCTTCCGCGACCGCTGACCCCAAGCCGCCGCCCTGCTCCCCACACCCCCACGCCACCTGCGGGAACACCTCCCCGGAGGCCGGATTTCAGCCCACGGCCCACCTTGGGCTAAGCTCTCTCCCGGTAGCGTGTCCGAGCGGCCGAAGGAGCTCGCCTCGAAAGCGAGTGTGGGGAAACTCACCGAGGGTTCAAATCCCTCCGCTACCGCTCTCACACCCTCCTGAACTGCGGAAACGCGATCAGGGGGGTGTTTTGCGTGTTGACGTGTGTGACGTGTGTTGACGTGTCAACACGGCGGCCGTCTCACCTCCTCTGCCTCCCTTGATTGCCGACGAAGTTGGTACCGCACACGGAGGGGTCACCTCCTGCGGTCACAGGAGGGTGCCCACAGCGACAGGCTCACGGGTTGCCGACTTACCTTGGGACAGTACTGGTGTATCCCAGTGCGACGGATTCCGTCGAAGTAGATTTAGACGGAATCCGTCGTAGTCGATGAGCTGGAGGTCCGGTGAAGAGTAATCTGCTGGCCAAGCCGGATGATGTGGTGGACCGGGACCGGGAGTGGGGTCTGCTCGCGGAGTTCCTCGCTGATCCGGATCCTGCGATGCGGCTCGGCATCGTGTCCGGGCGGCGGCGGCACGGGAAGTCGTATCTGCTGCAGGCCCTGTCCGAGCGGGTCGGTGGTCTGTACGTGACGGCGGTCCGGGAAGAGGGACGGCTGCCCGCGATCCACCGGTTCAGTGACGCGGTCGCCGCCCACGCCGGCCTGCGGCCGGGGAGCCTGCGTCTGACGGACTGGCGTGATGTGCTGTCCAACGCCCTTGATGTGACAGCCCGCTCGCCGCATCCGCTGCTGGTGATCGACGAGTTGCCGTACCTGCTCCAGCACTCTCCCGAGATTCCGGGGCTGCTTCAGCAGCTCTACGACGAGCGTCAGCGCGGCACCCGGCCCGGGGCCGGACCGGGCCCGCGCCTGATCCTGTGCGGCTCCGCGATGAGCGTCATGCACGAGCTGCTCTCGGGGACGAAACCGCTGCGCGGCCGGGCCGTCGTCGACCTGCGTCTCGGCCCCTTCGGCTACCGGGACAGCCGGGCCTTCTGGCAGATCGAAGACCCACTGACCGCGCTGAAAGTGCACGCGGTCCTCGGCGGGGCACCCGGCTACCGGCCGGTGGCCGCCCGTCCGCACCCCGACGACGGGTTCGACACGTGGCTTGCCCGGACGCTCCTCGACCCGGGCCGGGCGGTGTACTCACGCACCGAGACCGAGTACCTGCTGCGTGAGGATCCGAGGATCACTCAGCACACGCTGTACTACGACATCCTCACCGCGATCGCGAACGGGGCCACCACCCCCAGCAAGATCGGTGCAGCTCTGGAACGCCCGCGCAATGCCGTCGCGCACCCGCTCGGCGTGCTGGAGTCCACCGGGTACATCCAGCGGGAACAGGACATCCTCCGTGCCCGGCATCCGATCATCACCCTCGCCGACCCGGTCATCCGCTTCAACCAGCTGATCACCCTGCCGCAGGCAGCCGCCGTGGAGCAGGGCTTCGCCGAGCAGGTGTGGCAGCAGGCCGCTCCGACCTTCAACTCCAAGATCCTCGGCCCGCATTTCGAGGACTTGGCCCGCGACTTCACCCGCCGTTACGCCCATGCCCTGGTGCCCGGTGGACTGACCGGCCCAGTGGGTACGACCGAAGTCGCCGACCAGGCCGCCCGGACGAAGCACGAGGTCGATGTCATCGCCCTGGCCGCCGGTGAGCGCCCGCAGGCACCCCGGGCGAGGATCGCGCTCCTTGGCGAGGCCAAGGCGACTGCCGCCCGCCGGGGAACCGGCGACCTGCAGCGCCTGGAACACATCCGCGCCCTCCTCGCCGAACAGGGGTACGACATCGACGGCACCACTCTGGCCCTGTATTCCCTGCACGGCTTCTATCCCGATCTGGCCGAGCTCGCCGCCCAGCGCGACGACGTCCTCCTGGTCGATCTGCCCACCCTCTACGGAGGGTGACGTCTGACGGCCAAGCCGTTGTCGGCTACCCCCCGAGCTGAACACAATGGCGTCCAGAACCCTGGACAGGGCGCCGCCATCGATAGAGGGCACTTCGGGGCCACAGGGTGCCTCCGGTGCACGCTCTCACTCGAAGTGGTGAACTTATCCGCGATGCTGACTAAAGCACTGCCGGGCGGCTCATGCGTCGCCGTACGCGCTGGTCAGCGGCACCGCCTGCGGAGCCCTTACGGAGCCGCCGCCCACAGCGCGAACCACATCCGCGTGTCCGCGTCGTCAGCCCCGGCTGCCCACTCGGCGCTGACGACCTTCTCGGAGCCGCCCGCACGCTCGCGGGCCGCCTTTTCAAGGGGGAGGTAGCAACATGTACTACATGGAGACTACGGCCCGGGAATTCAACCAGAAATCGTCGCAGATCCTCGCCGCGGCGGCACGTGGCGAGACCATCACGGTCACCAAGAACGGCGTCGCCGTCGCGCGCGTGGTGCCCATCGGCGACGACATCCCGCCTTACCCCACCGACCCCATGGGTGCCATAGACCTCCCTGACCTCGGACTTCCCGATCTCACCAATGACGAGATCGAGGACCGCTCAGGGGAATGGGGCTCTGAGCGTGATCGCGATTGCCGACACCAACGCTCTCTACCGCCTCCTCGACCCGCGCCTCACGGAACATGAAGCACACAAGGAAGCGGTGGCGACGATCAGCCACCTCGTCGTCTCGCCCATGGTGCTCGCCGAGCTGAACTATCTGATCTCGGTGCGCGGCGGGGCCCGCAAAGCTCTGACCGCGGCACGGTTCATCGAACGCAACGCGGCCACCCGCAGATTCGAAGTGCCGCCCATCGCCGCGCACCTGAGTTCGGCGATCGCCATCGCCGAAGGCTACGCGGACGCGGACGGGGGACAGGGCATCGGCCTGACGGACGCCATGAACGTCGCCCTGGCGGCGGCCTACCGCACGGAAGTCCTGTTCACCACGGACCGCCACTTCCGCATGGTCCGGCCACTGACCGGGCACAAGGCTTTCCGAGTGCTTCCGGAAGACCTGTAAGGGGCCCCACCGCGCATCCACCCGGTGAGCACGACGCCCGCACCCCGTACGCGGACACGGAGAAGCCCCGGCCGGTCAGGTGGCCGGGGCTGGTCCGGGTCGGAGCGGGGGAAGCGGCATCGGGGACGGCCGCTTCCCCCGGTGAGGAGGATCCGGACCACAAGCCCGTCGCCGCAGTCGGGGGAGCGTGCGGCGGGGGCCTCGCAGCGGGCCCGGTCTCCCGGCCCGCCGGATTCCTGCCAGATCCCCGCGGGCGCGGTTCCATCGTGCTCCCCCGGGTCCTCGCGGAGGCTCGGTAAACGACCCCCATCGCCGGGCCCTTGGTCCTTAAAGGCTCGGTTAGACTTCCGCGACTCTCCACGATCACTCGGAGATCGGGGAGCCGCAGGGGATCACCGGGGACCGCCGGGGAGGATGAGGGACATGGCGCAAGCAAGGAAGATAGCCCTCTATATCGTTGTCGTCTTCGTGCTGTACACGATCATCACGTCCCCGGCCAAGGCGGCCGATCTGGTCCAGATAGGCTTCGAGGGCATATCCAGCGCCGCGAAGAGCGTCGGCGAGTTCATGACCGAGCTCGTCAACTAGACCCCGCGGCCCCCGGCCGTCCATCACCGAGGTGTCCCTTGATCCGTCATCTGGTCCTCTTCAAGCTCAATGAGGGCGTCGAGCGCGACGAGCCCCGGGTGGCAGCCGGAGCGCGGGCCTTCGCGGAGCTGAGCGGCATCGTCCCCGAGCTGGAGTTCTGGGAGTGCGCCTGGAACATCAGCGACCGGCCGATCGCCTATGACTTCGCGATCAACTCCGCCGTGGCCGACCGTGATGCGCTGAAGCGCTATATCGAGCACCCGGCCCATCAGGCGGCTGCCGGACAGTGGCGGGAGTTCGCCACGTGGGTGATCGCCGACTACGAGTTCTGAGCCCCGGCTCCGTACGCGTCCTCCTCCAGGCGTCGAAACGGCGTTTCTCCAGCCCCTTGCCACGATGGCAAGGGGCTTTTTGAGGTTTAGACCCCAACTTGCCTTCAACACGGCGTTATCTGGTGCTTGCACACAGTGGACATGTCTTGTGATGCTATGACCGCTTTTGATGGATGAGTTGTCCGTAGACGACCGCGAAGGGGTGGCGAGCCCGTGCCGGCCAGTACCGCACCTGAAGCGCTGCCCCAGAACGGGCCCCCGGAGCCGCCTCCCGCCGCCTCCACCGATAGTCCCGACACCGACGCGGCGGACCCCTCGGACTGCTCAGCCCCCAAGGAAGTCGAGGAGGAGACCGAGGACGAGCTGCTGACCAGCGGCTCCGCCCGCCCCGGCGGCCGGGGCGCGGACACCCGCGCGCTCACCCAGGTGCTCTTCGGCGAGCTGAAGGGGCTGGAGCCGGGCACCCCGGAGCACACCCGGGTGCGCGGAGCGCTGATCGAGGCCAATCTGCCGCTGGTGCGGTACGCGGCGGCCCGCTTCCGCAGCCGCAACGAGCCGATGGAGGACGTCGTCCAGGTCGGCACGATCGGGCTGATCAACGCCATCGACCGGTTCGATCCGGACCGGGGGGTGCAGTTCCCGACCTTCGCGATGCCGACCGTCGTCGGCGAGATCAAACGATACTTCCGGGACAACGTCCGGACCGTCCACGTCCCCCGGCGGCTGCACGAACTCTGGGTCCAGGTCAACGGCGCGACCGAGGATCTGACGACGGCCCACGGCCGTATCCCGACGACCGCCGAGATCGCCGAGCGGCTCAAGATCGGCGAGGACGAGGTGCTCGCCTGCATCGAGGCGGGGCGCTCGTACCACGCCACCTCGCTGGAGGCGGCCCAGGAAGGCGATGGGCTGCCGGGTCTGCTCGACCGGCTCGGCTATGAGGATCCCGCGCTGGCGGGCGTCGAGCACCGGGACCTCGTACGGCATCTGCTCGTACAGCTGCCCGAGAGGGAGCAGCGGATTCTGATGCTCCGCTATTACAGCAATCTGACGCAGTCACAGATCAGTCAGGAACTGGGCGTCTCGCAGATGCATGTGTCAAGGCTGCTGGCCCGGAGCTTCGCCCGATTGCGATCCGCAAACAGGATCGAAGCGTAGCTGTATCGGGTATACCCCAGTTGGACGTTTTTCCCTGCGGCCACCCCACCCGCACCCCTTGTCTCCTGCGGCGATTCCCTCGATCGGTGTCGACAAATCTCTTCGGCGCGTTGCCGACATGTGACATTCTGCCGGAGACGCGTTTGCCGCAGCCTTGTGGCCGGTATTTCAGGTGCAGGCTGCGTTCCTCCCGTTGGTCGCGGCCACCGCGACCGTACGCGACCTCAAAGGGCGTGGCATGTCCGCAGCACAGGGCAGCTCGAAGGTGCTCACGCTCACGCCCGAACAGAGCGCTCCCGCACCTGTCACGCCTGACAGCTCGGAGGCCATCGACACCCGTACTCTCTCCCGCTCCCTGTTCCTGCGGCTGCGCGCGCTGGACGCCGAGGGGTCCGGCGGAGTCGTCGACAGCCCGGAGCGCACCTATGTGCGCGACACCCTCATCGAGCTGAATCTGCCGCTGGTGCGGTATGCGGCGGCCCGCTTCCGCAGCCGTAACGAGCCGATGGAGGACATCGTCCAGGTCGGCACGATCGGCCTGATCAAGGCGATCGACCGCTTCGACTGCGAACGGGGCGTGGAGTTCCCGACGTTCGCGATGCCGACCGTCGTCGGCGAGATCAAGCGCTTCTTCCGGGACACCTCGTGGTCGGTGCGGGTGCCGCGCCGGCTCCAGGAGCTGCGGCTCGCCCTGACCAAGGCCAGCGATGAGCTGGCCCAGCGGCTGGACCGCTCGCCGACCGTGCCCGAACTCGCCGCGGTGCTGGGCGTCTCGGAGGAAGAGGTGGTCGACGGCCTCGCCGTGGGCAACGCGTACACCGCCTCCTCCCTCGACTCCCCCTCCCCCGAGGACGACGGCGGCGAGGGCTCCCTCGCGGACCGGCTGGGATATGAGGACACGGCGCTGGAGGGCGTGGAGTACCGCGAGTCCCTGAAGCCCCTGCTGGCCAAACTCCCGCCCAGGGAGCGGCAGATCATCATGCTGCGGTTCTTCGCCAATATGACGCAGTCGCAGATCGGCGAGGAGGTCGGCATCTCGCAGATGCACGTCTCCCGGCTGCTGACGCGTACGCTCGCGCAGCTGCGGGACGGACTGATCTCCGACTGAGCCCGCTGACGTCCCGAACGCCGCCTCGCTCTTCCTTGTTGACGGTACGTCAGTCACACTGTCGCGATGTCACGAGGACGACGCGGGACGACGGCGCTCGCGGCGCTGACGGCCACGGCGGCGCTCTGCCTGGGTGGAGCGCTCGTCGCGTACGGAGGCGACGACGGCGACAGCGACGGCGAGGGATACGCGGCTGTCGGCCCGGCCGGACCGGGACGGGTGTCCGCGGTCCCGCCGAAGGGCGGTATCGCGCTGGTGCCGCTGGACGATCTCGCACGGCGCAGCGGTCCATCGCCCACGGGCGGAGCGCCGGTCGCGACGGCCTCCGGCCCCCCTGGCGCCGCCCCGGCGAGCGGCGGCGCGGACCGGCCCGCCGCCCCCGGGCCCGACGACGGCCCGGCTCGTTCCGGTACGACACCTTCCGGCCCGGCTCCCTCCGGCCCGGCTCCCTCCGGCCCGGCGAGCGGCACCGGCGACCCGGCCGACCCTGGCGGCGGCCCGTCCGGCGTACCGCAGTCGCCCACCGGCCGCCCGGGCCCATCGCCGTCCGGCCCCGCCGTGCTGAAGATCGGCGACCCGGTCCGCACCCCACTGGACCGACGGTGGTGCGAGCAGGTGACGGTGGAGTTCCGCAACACCGGTGACGTACCCGCGACTTCGGGAACCGTCACCTTCGGTACGCACATCATCGGCGCGCTCGGCGTCGACTGGGCGACGATCGAATCCGCTCAGCCGCTGCCCGCGCCCATCGCGGCCCGCTCGGCGCGGACGGCGGCGTACACGGTCTGCGTGGACGCGTGGCGGGTGCCGCCGGGCATGCGGGTCGAGACACAGGACGTCAGCGCCGTCTGGCGGTGACGCGACACATTCATACGTACGTACGGATCTTCAGCCGGGGCGTACTTCCGCAACCCGGCACCCGCGATCCGGCTTCCGCTATCCGAAGGCGAGCCAGGCCACCGCGCCGAGGACCACGATCGCCGCGATGACTCCGAAGATCACTCCGGCCTTGGGTCCCGACTGCGCCGCGGCGGCCTGACGGCGGCCCTGGGGCGTGCCTTCGTCGACGAACGCGCGGAACATCTGGGTGCTGCCTGCGGGGTCGTGGCCGCCCTGGGGGTTCTGACCCTGGGGAGCATGGGGGTTGTGTGCCATGGGGCACGACCCTAGCGAATCCGGATGTACGACCCAACCCCGGGCGGTGCGTGGACAGTCGGGACCCCGGGCGGTGCGTGGACAGTCGGGCCCGTTCCGCCGCCCCCGTCCCCGTCGGCGATCTTTTATTTGCCTGTAGCAACCAACAGCTTATATGGTTGCCCTAAGCAATAGACACTGGAGGGGGACTCGGCCATGGCCGCACAGAGTCAGTACGCGGAACTGGCCCGACAGCTCAGCGCCATCGGCGGCCTCAAGCGCGCGCTCGCCCGGCAGCTGCCCGTCGAGTGCCCTTCGGGCTCCGCCGCCGTGCTCGCCCTCCTCCAGCGGCACGGCGAGATGCGGATGAGCCGGCTCGCCGAGCTGCTCGCCGTGGACATGTCGGTGACCAGCAGACATGTGGCCCATGTCGTCGCACAGGGCTGGGTCGAACGCGCCCCGGACCCCGATGACGGACGTTCGCGCATCCTGCGGCTGACCCCCGAGGGCGCAGGGATGCTCGGCGAACTCCACCGGAGAACCACCGATCTCTTCGCCGGCCGCCTCCACGACTGGACCGACGACGAGATCGGTCAGCTGATCACCATGCTCGCCCGCTTGCGCGACTCCTTCGGGAGCCCCCGGGCGCGAGCGCCCCACGACCAGAGCTGAGAGAGAGACCTCATGGCCATGACCACACCATCCGGTGTGCGGGGCGACGGCCGGACCGAAGCCCCCGAGCGGGACGCCCACGCGGGCGACGGCCCGCCCATGACCCATCGGCAGATCATGGAGGCGCTGTCCGGGCTGCTGCTCGGCATGTTCGTCGCCATCCTGTCGTCCACGATCGTCACCAACGCCCTGCCCCGGATCATCGGCGACCTCGGCGGCGGGCAGAGCGCGTACACCTGGGTGGTCACGGCGGCGCTGCTGTCGATGACGGCGACCACCCCGCTCTGGGGCAAGCTCGCCGATCTGTTCAGCAAGAAGCTGCTGGTGCAGATAGCCCTGCTGATCTATGTGGCGGGCTCGGTGGTTGCCGGTCTCGCGCAGAGCACCGAGATGCTGATCGCCTGCCGGGTGGTCCAGGGAATCGGCGTCGGCGGGCTCACCGCGCTCTCCCAGGTGATCATGGCCGCGATGATCTCCCCCCGGGAGCGCGGCCGTTACAGCGGATATCTCGGCGCGTCGTTCGCGCTCGCGACCGTCGGCGGGCCGCTGCTCGGCGGGGTCATCACGGACACCGACTGGCTCGGCTGGCGCTGGTGCTTCTATGTGGGCGTGCCGTTCGCGCTGATCGCGCTGGTCCTGCTCCAGAAGACGCTGAAGCTGCCGGTGGTCCGGCGCGAGGTGCGGATCGACTGGGCGGGCGCGGTGCTGATCAGCGCGGCGGTGTCGCTGCTGCTGGTGTGGGTGACCTTCGCGGGCGACCGGTACGCGTGGGCGTCCTGGCAGACGTACGCGATGGTCGGCGGGGCGCTGGCGCTCGGCGCGGGGTTCCTGTTCGCCGAGGGGCGGGCGAGCGATCCGATCATCCCCCTGCGGCTGTTCCGCAACCGGACGATCGCGCTGTCGTCGGCGGCGTCGCTCTTCGTCGGCGTGGCGATGTTCGCGGGGACGGTGTTCTTCAGCCAGTACTTCCAGCTGGCGCGGGGGCTGTCGCCGACGATGTCCGGCGTGATGACGATTCCGATGATCGCGGGTCTCGTTCTCTCCTCCACGCTCTCCGGGCAGATCATCACCAGGACGGGCCGCTGGAAGAGCTGGCTCGTCGGCGGCGGTGCGCTGGTGACGGCGGGGCTCGGGCTGCTGGGCACGATCCGCTACGACACCGAGTACTGGCAGGTCGCCGTCGCCATGGCGGTTCTGGGGCTCGGCCTCGGCATGATGATGCAGAACCTGGTGCTCTGCACCCAGAACCAGGTGTCCGGCGCGGATCTGGGCGCGGCCTCCTCCGTGGTGGTGTTCTTCCGTTCGCTCGGCGGGGCGGTGGGCGTCTCGGCGCTGGGCGCGGTGCTGGGGACCCGGGTCACCCACCATGCCGAGAACGGCCTGGCGGAACTGGGCCCCGAGGGTGCGCGGCTGGGCCAGGACGCTCCGGCGGCCGGCGGCATCCTCGACCCGGCGACGCTCCCGGAGCCGCTGCGCACGGTGATGGAGGGGGCGTACGGCCACGGTGTCGCCGACATCTTTCTGTACTCGGCGCCGTTCGCGCTGGTGGCACTGGTGGTGACGGTGTTCATCAAGGAGGTCGCGCTGAAGCGTTAGTTCTCTCTCCGTCCGTCTCCCGTCCGGATCGGGGCGCGCGGGACCGGTCCGGGCGGGACGGGAGGGGCTAGGCTGCCGCGCATGGCGCCTGATATCGCTGCCGACACCACGGTGACGCGGGACGAGTTGCTGGAGTTCGTACGTCCGAGACATCGGGCGATCCTGTTGACGAAGCGGGCGGACGGCACTCCGCAGGGGTCTCCGCTGACCTGCGGGGTGGACGGCGCGGGCCGGGTCGTCGTCGCCACCTACCCCGAGCGCGCGAAGACCCGCAACGCGAAGCGGAACGCGCGGGTGAGCCTGATCGTGCTCTCGGACGACTGGGACGGGCCATGGGTCCAGCTCGACGGCGAGGCGGAGGTCATCGACGCGCCGGAGTCGGTCGAGCCGCTGGTGGAGTACTACCGGAACATCGCGGGGGAGCACCCGGACTGGGCGGAGTACCGCGAGGCGATGCTCCGCCAGGGCAAGTCGATCATCCGGGTGGTTCCGGTGCGGTGGGGGCCGGTGTCGAAGGGGGGCTTCCCGGCGCGGCTGGCCTGAGCCGGGGGAGCTCTCGGGGCCGGGAGCCTTGGTCGCCGGGAGCCCTGAGAGTCCCGGGGGCCAGGAGCTCTGGACCTGAGAGCCCCCGGAACCCCGGAGGCCGGGAGCCCTGAGGATCCTCGGGGCCCAGGGGCCGGAGCCCGGAGCCCGGAACCCGCGCAGGTCTACCCCCGAGCCGCCATCGCCTCGATCCCCGCCACCAGCGTCTCCAGCGCGTACTCGAAATCCCGCTCGCGCATCTCTGCCACCGTCCCCGTGCCCCCGGACACCATGATCTCCATGGACTCCGTGATGTACTTCTTGAGCCCCAGGTCCGGGGCCCCGGTCATGGTGCCTATGGCCTCGCGGTAGTACTCGTCCTGGCTCATCCCCGCCGAGGCGCACCGCGCGATGAAGTGCCCCTCGATGGTGCCGAACCCGTACACGAACTGGAACACCGCCGACAGTGCGCCCATCTGCCCCCGCGGCGGCAGCCCCGTGTCCCGCATCACCTGCTGGATCGCCAGCGAGAACGCCAGCGCGTTCGGCCCGATGTTCAGAAACGTGCCCACCAGCGGCGATACCCAGGGGTGCCGCACCAGCATCGCCCGGTAGTCCACCGCCAGCCGCCGCAGCCGCCCCCGCCAGTCACCGGCGTCCGCGTCCCCGTCGGGGAGGGCGTCCGCACCGGCGTCAGTCAGCCGGATCGTCCCGAACGCCGCGTCGAGCGCCAGTTCCAGCAGATCGTCCTTGGTGTCCACGTACCAGTAGACCGACATCGCGGTGACGTCCAGCTCCGCCGCCAGCCGCCGCATCGAGAACTTCGCCGCGCCCTCCGAGTCCAGCAGCCGGACGGTCGCATCAATGATCTTGGCGCGGTCGAGGCTGGCGGGCTGGGCCGATCTGCGACCGCGTTCCGCCTTGCCCTCCAGCCACACACTGGTCCGCGCGGGACTCTTCGCGCGGTCGGCCGCACTCACCATGGCGACACCCTCCTCGGTGGTACCTGTCGGACAGAAGGTCGACGGGGCGGCGCATCCGCCCGGTCTCGATGCTATGCCGCGGGCCGGGCCGGATCAGCATTCTCCGCACGGCGCAGCAGCAGCGCCGCCAGCAGACCGCCGGCCAGCACCGCCACCGCTCCGACCAGCTGACTCGTCTCAAGCCCGGAGGCGAAGGCGTCCGAAACGCGCTCCCGCTCGGCGCTGCCGTCCGCCGCCGCCAGCGCCGCCGGCAGCGAAGCCGCCCCCACGACACCGGGAACGAGCACGGCGAAGCGGGAGTTCAGCACCGCGCCGAGGACGGCGACGCCGAGTCCGTTGCCGAACTCCGCGAGGGTGCCGTTCACCCCCGCCCCGACCCCGGCCTTCTCCGGCGGTATCGCGCTCATGATCGCGTTGGCCATGGCGGGCATGGAGAGCGCGATGCCCGCACCCATCACCACGAGCCCCAGGAGCATCCCGCCGTAGCCGTCCCCGCCGAGCAGCGCGATCGCGGCGAGCCCGGCCGACACCAGCGCCATGCCGATCGCGATGGTCAGCGGCGTGCCGAGCTTGGGCAGCAGCCGCGGCCCGACGCCCGTCAGATTGAGGGCGACGATGGTGAGGGCGAGCGGGGCGGTGCGGAGACCGGCGTCCAGCGGTCCGTATCCGAGGACGAACTGGAGATGCTGGGTCAGCAGGAAGAGCGATCCGCCCATGCCGAAGGCGACCAGGATCGACCCGGCGACCGCGCCGATGAACCGCCGGTTCCGGAAGAAGTGCATATCCAGCATCGGGTACGGAATCCTCAGTTCCCACACGGCGAACGCGGCGAGCACCGCCACGCCGACCGCGGCCGGGATCAGCACCTGGCCGGAGGTCCAGCCGTGCTCGGGCCCGGAGATGATGGCGTAGACGACGCCGGTCATACCGATCGTGGAGAGCAGCGCGCCGAGCAGGTCGGGCCGCTCGCCCTGCGGGTTCTTGGACTCCGGCACCAGGGCGACGACGGCCGTCAGGGCGAGCGCCACCACCGGGATGTTGATCAGGAAGATCGCGCCCCACCAGAAGTGGTCGAGCATGACTCCGCCGATCAGGGGTCCGGCCGCGAAGCCGAGCGAGCTGACGGTCGACCAGAGCGCGATGGCCTTGACCCGTTCGGTGTCGTCGAAGATCTGGACGACGACGGCGAGGATCGTGGTCATCAGCAGCGCGCCGCCGACGCCCATGCCCGCCCGCGCGGCGATCAGCTGGCCGGAGGACTGGGAGAGGCCGGCGGCGAGTGAGCCGATACCGAAGAGCACGAGCCCGGCGACCAGCAGTTTCTTACGGCCGTAGCGGTCGGCGGCGTTCCCCGCGGTGAGCAGCAGTCCGGACTGCACCAGCGAGTACGCGTTGATCATCCACTGGATGTCGGTGGCGGACGCGCCCAGCTCCCGGTTCAGGGAGGGGATGGCCACGCTGAGGATGGTGTTGTCGAGCAGCACGGTGAGCTGGGCCAGGCAGATGACGCCGAGGATCAGCCAGCGCTGGGGGTGGCGGCCGGTGGGGGCCTGTTCGTGCTGGGCGGTCGTCGTCGTCACATGAGCTCCTGTACGGCGTAGGGGGAATGCTCATACACCGTACAAGAAAAAGCTCTACACCGTATGGCGATTATTTCCCGGCCGTCCCGCCCCGGCCGCTCGGCGCGGTGGCCGCCCCGCGCGGTGGCCTACTCCCCCGGCTTGATCAGATAGCCGGCCCCGCGCCGGGTGTGGATCATGGGCGGACGGCCGAGGTCGATCTTCTTCCGGAGATACGAGATGTACAGCTCGACCACATTGGCCTGGCCGCCGAAGTCGTACGACCAGACACGGTCGAGGATCTGGGCCTTGCTGAGCACCCGCCGCGGATTGCGCATCAGATAGCGCAGCAGCTCGAACTCGGTGGCCGTCAGATGGATGGCACGGCCGCCCCGGGTGACCTCGCGGCTGTCCTCGTCCAGGGTCAGATCGCCCACGCGGAGCAGGGACTCGGAGCGGACGGCGGCGGACCCGGAGCGCCGGATCAGCCCGCGCAGCCGGGCGACGACGTCCTCCAGCGAGAACGGCTTGGCGACGTATTCGTCGCCGCCGGCGGTGAGCCCGGCGATACGGTCCTCGACGGAGTCGCGGGCGGTGAGGAAGAGCACCGGCACATCGGGGGCCTCGCGCCGCAGCCGTCTGAGGGCGGCGAGCCCGTCCATGTCGGGCAGCATCAGATCGAGCACCACCGCGTCGGGCCGGAACTCCCGTATCCGGCGCACGGCTCCGGCGCCGTCCCCGGCGCTGGACACCTCCCAGCCCTCGTAACGCAGGGCCATGGAGAGCAGTTCACTCAGCGCCGCCTCGTCGTCCACGACGAGTACACGGACGGGGCCGCCGTCCGGCCTGAGCATCTCGGTACGCCTCCGGGGCGCGATCGCGGTCATGGCGGCAACTCTGCGATCCCGCCCTGAAAACAGTCTTTCCGCTGTCTGTGAATCCCCTGAGAACCCTATGCACCGCCGAAGACACGGTCGGCGTTCCCGTGGCAGACCGCGCGGAGCCAGTCGTCGCCGAGGCCGAGGGCTTCGAGGGCGTGGAGCTGATGGGCGTACGGATAGGGGATGTTGGGGAAGTCGGAGCCGAGGAGGATCCGGTCGCCGAGGGCCGCGAGACGGGGCTTCTCGGCCGCCGGGAAGGGGGCGATGCGCTCGCTGAAGTCGGTGAAGGCCATGGTGGTGTCGAGATGGACGCCCTCGTACCGCTCGGCGAGATCGAGGAATCCGGTGTACTCGGGCATCCCCATGTGCGCGACGACGAGCCGCAGCCGGGGATGGCGGGCGAGCACCCGCCCCACCGGTCCGGGCCCGGTGTGCGCGCCGGGCACCGGGCCGGAGCCGCAGTGGGTGACGACGGGGATCCCGGCCTCGGCGAGGAGCCCCCATACGGGGTCGAGCAGCCGGTCGCCGGGGTCGTACGCCCCGACCTGGAGATGCGCCTTGAAGACGCGGGCCCCGCGCTCGACGGCCTCCCGGACATAGCCGTGGACGCCTTCCTCGGGGAAGAAGGTGGCGGTGTGCAGACAGTCGGGGGTGCCGGCGGCGAATCCGGCGGCCCAGTCGTTGAGCCAGGCGGCCATGCCCGGCTTGTGCGGATAGACCATGGCGGTGAAGGACCGCACCCCGAAGCCGCGGAGGACTTCGAGCCGCCGGGACTCCTCCTGCCGGTAGGCGATGGGCCACGCGCTGCCGACGAGGGGGCCCGCCGCGTCGAAGTAGGCCCAGACCTTGCGGAGGACGCGCTCGGGCATGAAGTGGGCGTGGACGTCGATCAGTCCGGGGAGGGCGAGCCGCTCCCAGAACCGGTGGACGGCGAGGGTCTCGTTGGGCATGGCCCCACCTTGTGGTGGGGGTGGGGCGGGTGTCCATGGGGCACCTGGGGCCGGGGCCCCCGGTGCGGGGCTTCCCGTGACGGACGGCGCTTCGGCTCCCCGGGATCCCGGGCCCCCGCGGCCCGCCACTGGGGCCCCCGCGGCCCGCCACCGGGGTTCCCACGGCCCGCCGCCGGTCAGAAGAGCCCGTCCTGCACCCCTCCCCCGGTGCCCACACCGAGCCCGGCGGTCGGCACGGAGACCCCCGCTCCGGCGTCGGCCCCCACCAGAGACCAGCCGGACATCAGCCGGGTGTCGAGGACGACGATCTCACCGTCCGCGGTCCGCAGATGGAGATCGGGCCCGGCGACGGCGAGGAGGGTCCCGGCGACCGCGCCGTCGTGGACGAGTTCGCGTACGACAGCGGTGGCCGGAGGCAGCCCCTCCAAGCCGAACCGCCCGGCGTGGTCGACGGCGTCGAAGCCGAGGGGCTCCAGCGTCTGTGCCCACCCGTCGAGCGCGAGGGCCCGCCCGTGCAGCGCCTCGATCTCGGCGGCCCGCTCCCCGGCCGTCGCGGGCAGCCGGGCGCGTACGGCCCGCTTGTCCGCGTAGGGAATCCGGTCCGGGATGCCGAGCGCGCTCCGCAGCACTTCCTCGGTCCGCCGGGCCGCCATCAGAGGCCCGCGCCCCAGCCAGCTGAACGCGACCGCGCCCTGCTCCAGCAGCCGGGCGGAGCCGCGCTCCTCGGCGGTGATCCCGGCCTTGGTCATCCCGGGGCCGAACCAGGCGAGATAGACACGGTAGACACGCGGATCGTCGGCGATGGTGTCAGCGGCGACGGAGTGGGCGCGATCCAGCCGGGCGCACTCGGGGCAGCGCGCCTGTGTGACCCGCCCGGGCACGACGGCCCCGAGCGGACAGAGGTTCCCGCGCGCCCCGACGCACTGCCGCACGCCCTCCGCGCGGAACCCGAGCGCCTTCCCGGCGAGCAGGGGGCTGACCCGCCCGCCCTCCCACCGCAGAACGGCCATCCGCGCTTCCTGTGGCCATCCGATCCCGGAGCACCGCCATGCCATACGCACCTCCGGGCGCACAGTTGTGACCGAAAACCGCGAGAGTACCGGAGCAAGCGGTCACAAGCCGGTCCGGTACAACACATTCCGGCCGCCCCGAAGGGGCCCTCACCCCAGTGAACCAGCGGGTGAGAGGGGAGCCGCGCACGTGGGGGCGGTGTCCGAATCCCTGCCCTCGAACCGGGCACCTTCCGGCGCATGACCAGATACCGCCGGGCTCAGCCGAGATACGGCCGTTCCCGGTGCTCCAGAAAGTGGTGGATCCGGAGCCGCTGTGTGGGGTGCATCGGCAGCGCCCCGAGCTCCTCCGGACCAAACGTCTCACTTCAACTCCTCCCCTTCAAGGCCGCACCCGTCACGAGCAAGCCGTTCACACTGCTGACCTTTGAGAGCGCACCTATGGTTCTTCATGCGGAGGGCCCGCAGGGTGGGTGGCATCATGGTCTCCGCCGACGCGTTCGCCGGCCTGGTGGCCATTGCACGCTCTGCCGCCCTGTAACGATCGCTAGAAACCGCCCTTGTATGAGGGAGCGGGGCTGTCTGCTGTCACGCCGTCGGAGGGGCTGCTCCTACCGGGGCGGTGCGGGAACCACGGCCGGCGTCGCCATGCCGTTCTCTTCCAGTGCGATCCAGTCCAGTTCGACACTGCGAATCAGGACTCCGGGGAAGTCCTCGAAGAAGCCGAGCGCTTCCGCGATGGCATCGGTCAGAGCCCCGGCCTCAAAGATGCAAATGAACTCGGCTGTGCCCGGTCCTTCGATCAGGCCAATCCGCCCGTCGTTGAAGCGGTCGAGGTGATCCAGGGTGTTCGACTGCTCTTCGGTCAGCGGCTCTTGAAGATGCAGGGTGAAATACCACTTACGCATGGCCACCGTGGTGCTTGGTGAAGTTGTCAATCTTGTTCGCCTCATCGCCTGCGTTCCTGGGGGTGCAGTTCACCCGGTGGCTCTTGTTGCAGGGACAGCAGATGACGAGCCCCCACGTGTGGCCGTTTCTCTTGTGCGTCACCTTGAGTCCGGCCGCCTCCGCGCGCTTGAGGGCAGCCTCCACGTCCTTCTTCTGGTGCCGGTCTCCGAGTGCCATAACAGCATCTCCTACGCGCAGACCGCGGGAGAGAAGGCGGAGACGGTGGCGATTCCCCCGATCGAGCTACGCCCCGGCGGGAACACGCCGCCGGGCCCCACACCCTGCTTCGGAGTGGCGGGGCTCGGTTGTGTCGGGTTGCGAGCCTTCCGGGAGGGGTCCGCGTAGGGCTCGCGGGGTCCGGGGCGGGGGCTGTTCTCACATGTGGGCGGGGGTGGAACCGGATCAGCCGGCGGTTGGTGGTGGGGTGTTGGTGGCAGCGCGGAGGGCGTCGGGGAGAGCGCTCACGGTGTCGGCGAGAACGGGGCACGAGTCGTCGTGGTGAATGCTGAGGTGGAGCATTCCTCCCGCCGTACCGGTGAGCTGTAAGGAAAGTTGTTGCTCAGGCTCTCGGTGAGATGTGCCAGAGCGGAGCGACGTACCGCTCCGGGCAGCTGGCGATCAGCAGGGCTCTGAGGCGTTCGCGTTGGGCGCCGTCGAGGCCGAGCGCTTCGGTGAGGCGGCGGAAGGTGGTGTGGCTGATGCCTCGGGCGCGGGCCTGGTGTTCGAAGTCGGCGACCTGGGCGAGTGCGGTGCTGGGGTCGAGTTCTCGTACCGGTTGGGTGCGGAGCCGGGTGGCTTTGTCGCGTTCGTAGTCGATCTCGGAGAAGCCGCAGATCTCGCGGCTGAGCCGCTCGGCGTCAGCAAGGCTCGTGGTGGAGGCGATGGCGCGGGCCAGTCGGTTGCGGCCGATGGCATCGTTCAGGTCGGCTTCGTGGACCGTGGGGCCCTCGTCGGTGAGGGGGACGGGCAGGCCGGCGTCCCGGATCTCGCAGAGGCCCCGGATGTCCCGGGCGGTGGCCGCGAGCAGGGCGGTCGCCTCGGACGGGTGCCATTCCAGGACGTGGGCGATCGGTTCGATGTGCGCAGGGGCCAGGGTGAGGACGTTCCGGCCGAGGAGGCCGCGGAGTTCCCCGGCGGGGAGTTCGCCGTCCAGGCCGGGCCCGGCGATCAGGAGTCGTACGGGGGCGTCGACCCGGCAGCAGGCGGCAAGGGTGAGCGCATCGGCGAGAGGGCTGCGGAGGGTGGGCTCGTCTCCCCGGGCCAGGATGTCGCCGCCGACATCGACGAGGTCGATCGACTCCGGAGCCAGGTGCTGGATCAGGGCTTCGAGCTGGCGGGTGACGCCCTGGACGCCGTGGCGCGGATCGATCAGCGCCAGTGTCTGGGGAAGCTCCCGCGCGAGCCGTGGCAGCGTGGAGCCGGCGGGCACGATGGGCTCGGCCTCGGCGGTGATCGCGAAGACCCCGGGAGTCAGGAGACGCAGACCGGTGAAGTCGGCCGGTCCCCGGGGTCCGGGCACCGGGTCGATGAGGAGTCGGTCCCACGCGTACGTGAAGATCACGGCCGGTCTCTCATCGCCGTACAAGGCGGCGTCCACCATCGAGGCGGCGACTGCGTCGCCCCCGCCTCCGGCTGCCACGATCAACCGTGTCACTCGCACAGCGTACGAGGTGATCGATTGACTGCCACCCTATAGTGGCAAGAGGACTTAGCCACTTGTGAGGAGACTGCGGTGCCGCAGATCGAAGAGGCCCAGCCCAAGTATTTGCAGATCGCGCACTACATCCGCGATCAGATCCTGCGCGGTGATCTGCGGCCCGGCGACGAGGTACCGTCCGAGCGGCAGCTCGCCCAGGACTGGAAGGTCTCGCGGCCTACCGCCGCTCGCTCCCTTGAGGCACTGAGACAGCAGGGCTTCGTGGAGAAGCGCCAGGGATCCGGCACGTACGTCCGCAGCCTTGAGGTCAACCGCCGTGCGCGGGAGCTGTACGGCCGGGCCCGGCAGACCGGGAAGATCTACACGCCCGGTGAGTACGCGGTCATCACCTCGGCCGGCTGGATGGACGCCCCCGATCATGTGGCCGAGGCGCTGGGGCTTGCCAAGGACCGGCGCGCCGTGCACCGCCGACGCGTGACCAACGACGAGAGCGGCCCCATCACCATCTCCACCTCCTGGTTCGGCCCTGATATCGGCCAGCGCGCGCCGAAGCTCCGGGATCCGGAGCGCATCCAGGAAGGCACCCTCATGTACGTCGAGAGCATGACGGGCCGCCAGGGCAGCTACGCCGAGGACCGCATGTGCGCGAGGACCGCGACCGAGGACGAAGCCGCCGACCTCCGGCTGCCGCCCTCCTCACCGGTGCTGATCGTCCATCACGTCGTATACGACTTGCAGGACCATCCGCTTGAGTTCGCCGAGGCCACCTACCCGCCCGGCCGCTGGGCCTTCGAACAGGGCTACCCGTTGGCGTGAGTCGCCGCCTGCTGCTCGCCGAGCGGCTTGCCAATCGAAGTGGCCAATGCCACTATCCAGTAAGTGGCTAAGGCCACTTACTGGAAGGGGGCGGGCGCGACGTGAGTGACCAGCGACCGGAAGCCGGATCGGGCTCCGCCTGTCCGGCGTGCCGTGGGCAGGGGCTGGAAACACATCGACTCCCGCCCGGCCCTGGCGGGCGCCGCCGCGAACGGCCGTACCCGCGCGACAGCCAAACGGCGGTGCCTCGACAGCGACGGCACCGGCAAGCGGGAGGAGCAGGCGCATATGCACGACCGTACGAGCGACCAGGGCGACGCCGCCGTGGACAGCGAACAGCTCGGCGCGATGACCCTCTACCCGGTGGCGGAGTCCGTGCCCCTGGCCCGGCGCTGGTTCCGCAAGCTCATCACCCGGCACCAACCGGAATGCTCACTGGACGACTGCCTCCTGATGCTCTCCGAGCTGGTCACCAATGCCGTCTCCTACGCCGAGGCCGAAGAGGAATGGCGCGTACGCGTCGACTGGCGCCGCGAGGAGCGATCGCTCCATGTGCGGGTTCACAGCCCCGGCCACCCCGCGAGCGTCCGCATGCTTCACGCGGCCGGCGGGGACGAACACGGCCGAGGTCTCTGGCTGGTCGACGCGCTCTCGGACAGCTGGGCCGTCGACCGGAGCGAGCATGGCGGGACCGTGGTCTCCTTCGTCCTCGACAAGGCGTGGCCTGAGTGACCGGCGCTCCGCATGCGCCGCGCCCAGCGGCAGGGTGACCGAAAGCGGCGGGTGAGTCGGGGGAACGCGAAAGGCCCCCGGATGATCTCCGGGGGCCTTTCGGCGATGTGCACTCGGCAGGATTCGAACCTGCAACCTTCTGATCCGTAGTCAGATGCTCTATCCGTTAAGCTACGAGTGCTTGGCTTTCCGGGCTTTTCTTCCCGGTCGGCGTTGCGGGAACAACATTACATGACCTGCGCCGTCAGGCGAAATCCATTGGGCACACCCCCTCTGACCTGCGGAAACGCCACAGAGAGCGGGAGTGGGCGATGGATCTGCCCACGATGCACGAAAGCCCCGGCCGACTGGCCGGGGCTTTCGTGATCTAGCTGGCGGAGGCGGAGGGATTTGAACCCTCGATGGGCTTTAAGGCCCAAACCGCATTAGCAGTGCGGCGCCATAGACCGGACTAGGCGACGCCTCCAGCACACCCGCGCGAGCGCGTGGTGTGTGCAGATGATGACACAGACGAGCGCGGTGTCACCAATCGCTGACCACGGTACTAGGCCCCCGGCCCACAGAGCAAAGCCCCTGGGACCTCACGTTCGGATCTTGCCGCGCTCGCGTGCCCGGGCGCGGCGGGGAGGGCCGCCGCCGTTCGGCGGGGGTCCGGTTGCGCAACGGACGCCCGCGCGGAGCGTTAGAAGCGGTAGGGGTACGGGATTCCGCCCGGCCCCGGGCCGGGCCCCGGCGGAATCGCCGGGGCCGCCACGGCTCAGCTCCACTCCCTCAGACAACCGCTTCGAGCCCCAGGAGCACCCATGCTGCTGCGCCGCATCGTTCTCACCGTCTCCGCCTCCGCCGCCGCCCTCGGCGCGGCCGTGACCCCCGCCGGGGCCCTGACCCTGCCCTTCCCGCTGCCGCTGCTGTCCACGGCCGGGCAGCACCAGGGGCAGCACCAGGAACGCGACCGGCTCACCGTCGTCGTCTCCGAGACCGGCAACGCCCGCACCGACGGCCGGTACGAGCTGGAGTGCGACCCGGCCGGCGGCACCCACCCCGCCGCCGAGAGCGCCTGCGCCAGGCTGGACCAGCTGGCCCGGGAGGGCGAGAACCCCTTCGCCCCCGTCCCCGCGGACCGGATGTGCACCCAGCAGTCCGGCGGTCCCGCCACCGCCCGGGTGACCGGAACCTGGCACGGCCGCCCGGTGGACGCCACCTTCACCCGCAGCGACGGCTGCGAGATTTCCCGCTGGCAGACCATGGAGCCGGTACTTCCCAGCACCAGGTCATAGAGTTCATGGTCATCACACCTACACAGGGCCTCGGTATGAGCTCCCCCTCATCCGCAGCCCCCGGCACACCGTCAACCCTTAGACTCCCTTCAGTGACAGGCTGAGTTCCGAGGGGCAAGATGGGGCCGGCCGTCCGCTACATGCAGTTGGTCAGGGAGGAACGGTCGTCGTGAGCAGCAGGCCATCCCGAGGCGCTGCTCGCCTCGCAGCCATACTCGATGCCCTTCCTGACGGGCTGGTGCTCGTCAATTGCAACGGCACGGTCGTCAACGCGAACTCCATCGCGCTCGAACTCTTCGAGACCCCCGGCACCGCCCTGGTCGGACGCGGGCTGCTCGATCTGCTGCCCGCGTTCGACTCCCGGCTGATCCCCGGCTCCATGCGGAGCCCCGAGGCCGCCGACGAGCGCGGCCGTACCAAGCCCACCCGGATGATCGCCCGGCGTACGGACGGCGGCGAGTTCCCCGTCGAGGTCACCAGCGCCAGCCTTGAGGACGGGCGCGAGGCGTACGACTCGTACAACAACTACACCGGCGACGAGTTGCTCATGCTCGTCGTGCGCGATCTGTCCGGAACGATGGACACCGAAGCCGAACTGGCGCGCTCCCAGCGGCAGACCGAGATGATTCTGCGGGCCGCCGCCGAAGGCGTGGTCGGCACGGACACCGAGGGTCGCGTCGTGCTGGTCAACCCGGCCGCCGCGCAGATCCTCGGGTTCCGCGCCAGCGACCTCGGCGGCCAGGAGCTGCACCCGCTGATCCTGCACTCGCGCGAGGACGGCAAGCCCTTCCCGTACCCCGAGTCGCCGCTCGCGGACACCCTGCGGTCCGGGCGCAAGCACCGGGTGCGCGGGCAGGTGCTGTGGGCGAAGAACGGCTCACGGGTGCCGGTCGACCTCACCACCGCGCCGGTACGGGACGGGGACCAGCTCGTCGGCGCGGTGATGACCTTCACCGACCGGCGGCCCGGCGAGGAGCTGGCCCGGAAGCACGCCGCCGAGCTCGCCGAGACGGTCGAACGCTTCACCGCCGAACTCGCCGAGGCCGATGAGCGCTTCACCGCCGAGCTGGCCGACCGGTCGGAGCGGTACAGCGTCGAGATCGAGGAGCGCGACGAGCGCCATCTCGAACTGACCGCCCGGCACGACCAGCTGACCGCCGTGCTCAGGGAGTCCCTGCGCGGGCCGCTGGAGGAGCTCCGTACGGAACTGGGCACGCTCGCCGCCGACCCCGCGGGGCAGCTGTGGCCCGAGGCCAACCAGATCCTGCACCATCTGGCCGCCGGATACGCCCGGATGACCACGCTCATCGACAATGTCCTCGGCTTCCAGCGCCTCGACACCGGCCGTGAGCGGCTCGCCAAGACCAAGGTGCTGCTCGACGCGGTCGTGGCCGCCGGGATCGAGGGGGCGGTCGAGCTGATCGGGCCCGGGCGGGCCCAGTTCGCCGTGCACGCCCCCGCGATCGAGGCCGAGGTGGACGGAGCGCGGCTGGCGACGGCCCTCGCGCATCTGGCCGCCGATGTGGCCGGGGTCGACTCCACCGGAAAGGCCCGGCTGCTGCCCGACGGCGGCGGCCATGTCGACTCCACGGTCGTGGTCGCTGCGGCACAGCGCGGTCAGGTCGTACGCATCGAGGTGCGCGGGCCGTTCGCCGGCGGGGACCCGGTGCACGAGCCGATCGTGCGCGGAATCGTCCAGGCGCACGGCGGGGTGCTCCAGACGCACGAGGTGCCCGGGATGAGCGGCAGCGCGTACGTACTGGAGGTGCCGCTCGGCTCGGGCGCGGGGGCCGTGCCCGCCGGTGGTCCGGTCGGCGCCCCCGCCGGTCCTCCCGCCATCTCTCCCATGCCCGTCCCCGCCGCGGGTCCCGCCCGTCCGGCGGGTTCCTCCGAAGCGGTGAACCGGTCCGACTCGGTCAGCTCCGCGAGCGCGATGAGCTCCGCCAGTGCGATGAGCTCCGACGCGCCCGACGGCGGCGACTCCGGGCAGACCGGTTCTGTCGCGCTGCCCGCGCAGCCGACGGGGCCCCACAAGGCCGCTGAGATCGCAGGCGCAGGGGCCGCTGAGGCCGTGGAGACCGCGGAGGCCGGCCGGCGGCGGGCGCGGCGCGGATCCACGGACGCCTTCCTGGAGAGCTCGGTACCGGCTCAGGGCTCCACCGGTGTGGCCGTACGGCAGACCGCGCGGCCGGACGTTCCGCCGAGCCCCCAGCCGGGTTCTCAGCCAGGCCCTCAGCCGGGCCCCCAGCCGGGTCCTCAGCCGACCGGGCGGCGCAGGGCGACCGCTCACGGCGAGCAGCCGGACGAGCTGATCGGGGCGCAGGACCCGGGGCAGACCCTGGGCGGCGGCGTCGGCGGCACCGGCCGGCGGCGCGGGCGGCCGAGCCCCGCCGAGGAGTCCGTCACGCTCCCGGCCCCGGCCGGCGTCCAGCCCTCCGAAGGGGCCGTGGTCACGGCCGCGGAAGGCGCGGCCGGGCGTCCGGCGCTCGGCCAGGCGGTGCCTCCGCAGGGCATGCCGGGCCAGGGCGTGCCTCCCCAGGGCATGCTGAACCAGAGTGTTCCTCCGCAGGGCGTACTGAACCAGAGCGTGCCTCCCCAGGCCGCCCCCCCGCAGGGGCTGCCCGCCCAGAGCGCCCCCCAGGCGGTCCCCCCGCGAGGACTGCCCCAGCCCCAGACCGCGCCCCACGCCGCGCCGCCCCACAGCGGGATGCCCGAGCTCCCCGCCGCGGTCCCCGTGCCCCCGGGTCCGGGTCCCGTGCCCGCCGAGGCCATGGCTCCAGCCGGTTCCGCCGCCGGGCGGCGGGCCCGGCGGGTGCTCGCGCCCGCGCCCGCCGATGAGGCGGAGTCCGGGCGTACGGCGTTCGCGCTGCCGCCCGCCGAGGCCGACCGGATCCCGTCGCCGGGACCGGCCGCCGCCGACGCCTCGCTGCCGGGCCGGCACGATCTCGTACGGACCGAGCCGGGCGTCGACCACCACCACACCCCGCCCCAGCCCCACCCGCTGCCGACCGGCCGCCGCCGGGCCCACCCCGCCGACAACTCCACCGGTCAGCCCGCCCCCGCACGGGACGGGACACGGGACGGGACACGGGACGGGACACGGGACGAGACCGCCCCGGAGCGGCGTCCCCTCGCCATGCATCCGGCCGATGGGCCGGCCACCGGCTCGGTCTCCCTGCCGCTGCCCGACCTCGACACGCCCCCCGGCGTCCCCGGTCCGCTGCCCGCCGAGGCCCCGGTGCCACCGGCCGTTCCGCTGCCGGCCGACGCCTCGCAGGGACGCGCGTTCAGCGTGCGTACGCTCGGACAGGGCACGCCGCTCGCTCAGCCGCTCACCGAGAAGCAGGGCCAGGGTCAGGCGAACTCCGGTTCCGGCCGACGACGCAAACTCGCCACACCGCCCGAGGGCGAGCGGCCCGAACCGGCCGCCCGGCCGCACCCCCAGGCCGTGCCGCAGCCGGGGTCCCGGCTCCCCGCCGACCGGGCCGAGGGCCGTGCGTACGCCATAGGCGCACCCGACGAGGGCGCGGAGGGCCCCGAGCCGCTCGACGGTCCCGGCGGCGCGGTGGAGGTGACCAATCAGCCGCTGCCGAGGCCGGTGGACGACGAACTGCCCCCGGAGCCCCTGGACAACCCGCGCAGGCTGCTGGTCTGGCCCGCGCCCGACGTCTCCACCCAGCAGGCGCTGAGCGACCGGGGCTACCGTCCCGTCGTCGTGCACTCGCGGGAGGAGGTCGACGCGCAGATCGCCGCGTTCCCGGCGGCGCTCTTCGTCGACCCGCTGACCGGGCCCATCACCCGTACCGCACTCCAGTCCCTGCGTCAGGCCGCCGTGGCGGCCGAGGTCCCGGTGCTGGTGACGGCCGGTCTCGGCCAGGCCACCCGGGAGGCCGCCTATGGCGCGGACCCGGCCATCCTGCTGAAGGCGCTGGCCCCGAGGGACAGCGAACAGCATCCGTCCCGCGTGCTGCTGATCGAGGAGCACGAGGAGATCGCGCTGGCCCTCACCGACACGCTGGAGCGGCGCGGTATGCAGGTCGCACGGGCGGGCGCGGACACCGACGCCGTCACGCTCGCCGCGCAGACGCGGCCGAACCTGGTGGTGATGGATCTGATGCAGGTACGCCGCCGCAGGGCCGGGATCATCGACTGGCTCCGGGCGAACGGCCGGCTGAACCGTACTCCGCTGGTCGTCTACACCTCGGCCGGTCTCAACCGGGCCGATCTGCCCCGGCTCTCCTCCGGCGAGACGGTGCTCTTCCTCGCGGAGCGCTCCACCAGCAGCGAGGTGCAGTCGCGCATAGTCGATCTGCTGGCCAAGATCGGAACGAACTAGCCGGGCGGCCGGTCCCGATGAGCGGGGCCGGCCGGCCGGCCCCGCTCATCGGGGCAGAACCGGCCGGCCCGGCCGGCGGCCTACAGGCTGGTCACATCCAGCTCACCGTCCGCGTACTGCTTGCGGATCACCTTCTTGTCGAACTTCCCCACGCTCGTCTTCGGCACCGCCGGAACCACCGCCCACCGCTCCGGCAGCTGCCACTTGGCGATCCGCTCGGCGAGAAACGCCCTGAGCTTCTCGTAATCGGCGCTCGCGCCGTCCTTGAGGACGACCGTGGCGAGCGGGCGCTCGCCCCACTTCTCGTCGGGGACCGCGACCACGGCGGCCTCGGCCACCTCGGGGTGGGCCATCAGGGCGTTCTCCAGCTCGACGCTGGAGATCCATTCGCCGCCGGACTTGATGACGTCCTTGGCCCGGTCGGTGAGCGTGAGATAGCCGTCCGGGGCGATGACTCCCACGTCGCCGGTCTTCAGCCAGCCGTCCGCGCTGAACTTGTCCGCGGGCCGCAGCTCCTCGCCGCCCGCGCCGCCGTAGTACGCCCCCGCGATCCAGGGACCGCGTACCTCCAGCTCACCGGCGGACCTCCCGTCCCACGGCAGAATCTCGCCCGTCGGGCCGGCCAGCCGGGCCTCGACCCCGGTCGGCAGCCGTCCCTGGGTGAGGCGGTAGGACCGCTCCTCCTCCTGGGCGAGCCCGGCCGGGGGGTGCGCCATCGTGCCGAGCGGGGAGGTCTCGGTCATGCCCCAGGCATGGCAGAGCCGTACGCCGAGCTTGTCGTACGCGTCCATCAGCGCGGGCGGACAGGCCGCGCCGCCGATGGTGACGTTCTTCATGGAGGAGATGTCACGGGGGTTGGCGGTGACCTCCGCCAGCAGCCCCTGCCAGATGGTGGGCACGGCGGCGGCATAGCTGGGCCGCTCGCGCTCGATCATCTCGGCGAGGGGGGCGGGCTGGAGGAATCGGTCCGGCATCAGCAGACCGATGCCGGTCATGAAGACGGCGTGGGGCAGGCCCCAGGCGTTGACATGGAACTGCGGCACCACCACCAGCGCGGTGTCCCGGTCGTCGAGTCCCATCGACTCCCGCATGTTCACCTGCATGGAGTGCAGATAGATCGAACGGTGGGAGTAGACCACGCCCTTGGGGTCGCCGGTGGTGCCGGAGGTGTAGCACATCGCGGCGGCGGACCGTTCGTCCAGCTCGGGCCAGTCGAACTCGGCCGGGTGGGCCGCTATCAACTCCTCGTACTCATGCACCTGGGCGTCGCTGTCGGCGAGCAGCGCGCGGTCGCCGGGGCCCGAGACGACGATGTGCTCGATCGTGGGCAGATGGGGCAGGAGCGGCGCGAGGAGCGGGAGGAGGGTGCCGTTGACGATGACGACGCGGTCGGCGGCGTGGTTGACGATCCAGACCAGCTGTTCGGCGGGGAGGCGGAGGTTGAGCGTATGCAGTACGGCGCCCATGGACGGGATCGCGAAGTACGCCTCGACGTGCTCGGCGTTGTTCCACATCAGGGTGGCGACCCGCTGATCGCCGTCGATGCCGAGTTCATCGCGGAGGGCGCGGGCCAGCCGGGTCGCCCGCTCACCGGCCTCGGCGAAGGTGCGGCGGTGCGGAGCCTCCTGCCCGGTCCAGGTGGTGATCAGGGATTTCCCGTGGATCGTCATCCCGTGCCTCAGGATGCGGGACACGGTCAGCGGTACATCCTGCATGGTGCTCAGCACGGCGTCCTCCCGGTGGGCGCTGGCGCTACGTGGCAGTAGGGGTGTGCCGATTCTGCGCACATACCACGTGGTATGTCACTACCCGGGGGAGGGCGATTCGGCGGAAGATTCCGAAGCGCGCCCGGAAATGGCCGGTCGGGCGGGGCCAGGGGGGCGGAGACGGCGGAGACGGCGGAGACGGCGGGCCGGGCCGGGCCGGGACTGTCGAGCCGGGCCGGGGGCCGGGGACCTAACGGACCGGGGCCAGTTCCGGGTCCGCCCGGAGCTTGCCGAGCGCGCGGGAGACCGCGCTCTTGACGGTGCCGACCGACACCCCGAGCACCTCGGCGGTCTGGGCCTCGCTCAGATCCTCGTAGTAGCGCAGCACGACCATCGCCCGCTGCCGGTCCGGCAGCTTCATCACGGCCCGCCACATCGCGTCGTGCAGCACCTGCTGCTCGGCGGGGTCGGGGGCGGGCACGCTCTCCGGCTCCGGCAGCTCGTCGCAGGCGAACTCGTCCACCTTGCGCTTGCGCCACTGCGAGGTACGGGTGTTGAGCAGCGCCCGGCGCACATAGCCGTCGAGCGCCCGGTGGTCCTCGATCCGCTCCCACGCGACATAGGTCTTGGTGAGCGCGGTCTGGAGCAGATCCTCCGCGTCGCACGGGTTGGCGGTGAGCGAGCGGGCGGTGCGCAGCAGCACGGGCCCCCGCGCCCGTACATACGACGAGAACGACGTATAGCGAGCATGAGGCGCGTATCGCGCGTCGGCCCCGTACGACGGAGGCACCGGCAGGGCAGCCCTCGAAGCGGTTGTGCAGACTGGCGTGGTCATGGCCCCAACGCTAGGAGCGGGTACCGCTCGCGTGGATCGCCCGGAGGGCCTGAAGCCATGTCCCCCTCAGGTTGTACGGCTGATGCCGGCCCCACCTCCTGTAGGTGGAGAGGACCCTCAGAAGCGATGACGTCCCCTAGGGGCCGGATCGCGCCTCCGCCCGGGTGAAGTCCTGGTCCGCTCAGATACGGACCCGGGCCACGGGGGCGTCGGCCATGCTCCGCCCGATGGTCAGCCGATGGCCGCCGTACTCCTCGGTGATCTCTCCTGCGTACTGGTGGATACGCCGTTTGACCCGCCAGGCGTACGGATGGAGCGCCGCCTCGTCATAGAGCGATGGCCTGCGGTTCCATCGGACGAACCAGAGCGCGGAGGGCAGATCGCCGGTCCCGGCCCGGCGGGCCCGCTCCATATGGAGCACCCCCGCGTCGGCGTCGCTGTGCAGACCGGGGACATAGCCCTGTCGGCGTACCTCACGGTTCCAGGCGCGGACGAAGTCGAGCGTGGTGCGGACGCAGGAGGCGTCGTCCAGGTCGTACGACTTCAGGCTGAGATAAAGGGCGCTCCCCCGGTCCATGCCGAGCGCGCCCGCCGTGCGCACGGCCTCCTCTCCTTCCCGTCCGCCCTGGACGGCGGGGGCGCCGCCGATGGGCGTCTTCGGCGGGGTGCCGGGCGCCCCCGGGGAGGCGCCGGGCACGGGACGGCGGGTGCCCGGCGACCCCGGGGAGACACCCGGCGATTCCGGAGAGGCGCCGGACGCGGGGCGGGGGTCATGGGCGCACGGGGGCTGGGAGCCGACGAAGACCGGCAGCACCCGCCAGCCCATCCGGTGCACCTCGGCGACCCAGCGCCTGGTGAGATGCGGCTGATCGGGGCAGGCCCGCCCCCGGCCCGCGTAGGGCACGCCGACCGCTCCGTACGGGGACGCCTTCCGCCAGGCGCTCATCACGGCGAGCGACGGCGCCCGGCAGATGTCGAACGCCAGACCGCGGAAGGTCACATCGGTGTCCGCGGTGGTGTCGGGGAAGCCGGCGCCGGTCACCGGGGTGCCCGCCCGGCCGGCCCCGGCGGAGGGGGTCAGCAGCAGATCGGGCAGGCCGAGCAGCACGGTGAGGACGAGGGCCGCGGCGGCCTGGGCCCGGGGGCGGGTGCGCATGGCCCGAGTGAACGGCGGGCCGGGGCCTTCGGCCAGCGCTGCGGCCCTCCGCTCAGCCGTCCGCGCCCAGGATCAACCCGGACGTGGGAACGCCCGCGCCCGCCGTGACCAGGGTCCTGGCCGCACCCGGCAGCTGGTTCACCGAGGTGCCGCGGATCTGGCGGACGGCCTCCGCGATGCCGTTCATCCCGTGCAGATACGCCTCGCCGAGCTGCCCCCCATGGGTGTTCAGCGGGAGCGCCTCCCCGGCGAGGAAGTCCGCAGCCTCACCCGGTGCGCAGAAGCCGAACTCCTCCAGCTGCATCAGCACGAAGGGAGTGAAGTGGTCGTAGAGGATCGCGACGTCGATATCGGCGGGGGCGAGACCCGAGGTCCGCCAGAGCTGCCGGGCGACCACCCCCATCTCGGGCAGCCCGGTCAGATCGTCGCGGTAGAAGCTGGTCATCTGCTCCTGGGCCCGGCCCGCGCCCTGCGCGGCGGCGGTGATCACCGCGGGCGGGCGGGCCAGCTCCCGGGCCCGCTCCAGCCCGGTGACGACGAGGGCCTGGCCGCCGTCGGTCTCCTGGCAGCAGTCGAGCAGCCGCAGCGGTTCGGCGATCCAGCGGGACGCGGCGTGGTCGGCGAGGGTGATCGGACGGCCGTGGAAGTACGCGGCGGGGTTACGGGCCGCGTACCGGCGGGCGGTGACCGCGGCATGGCCGAACGCCTCAGGCGTCAGACCGTACGCGTACAGATAGCGCTGGGCCGCCATCGCCGCCCAGGAGGCCGGGGTGAGCAGCCCGGACGGCAGATTCCAGCCGAGCGCCGCCCCTTCGGCCGAGGGCTCCCGGCGCTGCACCCCGGAGCCGAAGCGCCGCCCCGACCGCTCGTTGAACGCCCGGTAGCAGACGACCACGTCGGCCAGGCCCGTGGCGACGGCGAGAGCGGCCTGCTGCACGGTGGCGCAGGCCGCGCCGCCGCCGTAGTGGACCCGGGAGAAGAAGGACAGCTCGCCGATGCCGGCGGCTTGGGCGACGGTGATTTCGGGGCTGGTGTCCATGGTGAAGGTGACGAGACCGTCGACATCGGCGGGGGAGAGGCCGGCGTCGTCGAGGGCGGCGTGCACGGCCTCCACGGCCAGCTTCAGCTCGCTGCGCCCGGAGTCCTTGGAGAACTCCGTCGCCCCGATCCCGACGACGGCGGCCCGGCCTCCGAGGGTGTCCTTGCGGCGGATGCTCATGGGGTGACCTCCGGGGGCGCGGGGGGCGTGGGGGCCACCGGCGAACCCGGCGAACCCGGCGAACCCGGCGGCTCCGGCGGCTCCGGCGGCTCCGGGAGGGTGACCGTCACGGTGCCGGTGACATGGTTACGGGCGCCGTTGACGCCGGTGATGCGTACGTCCACGGTCCGGCCCCCGGCCGGGCCATCGGCCGGGCCCCCGGCCGGGCCCCCGGCCGAATCCGCTACGGAGACGACCGTGCCGCGCAACACCATCGTGTCCCCGGGATAGTTGGGGGCGCCCAGCCGTATCGCGACCTTGCGGAGCATCGCGCGCTCCCCGAAGAAGTCCGTGATGTACCGCCCGACCAGGCCGTTCGTCGTCAGGATGTTCATAAAGACATCGGGGGAGCCCTTCTGGCGGGCCAGCTCCGCGTCATGGTGGACGTCCTGGTAGTCGCGGGAGGCCACCGCTCCGGCGACGATCAGGGTGCGGGTGATGGGGATCTCCAGCGGCGGCAGCTCATCGCCGGGGCGCACCGGGGGTCCGGCGGGGGAGGTCTCCATGGTCAGCCCCCGCCCTCAGCGGCTGCGCCGATCTGGCCGCTGGCCTGGCTGCCGACCGGGGCCGGGCCCGGCTCCACACGGAAGACCGGCACTTCCCACTCCTCGTCCACCCGGAGGAACTCCAGCCTCACCGGCATGCCGATCCGCACCTTGTCGTACGGCACTCCGGTCACATCGGCGACCATCCGCACGCCCTCGGCCAGCTCGATCAGACCGACCGCGTACGGCGGATCGAAGGCCGGGAAGGGCGGGTGGTGCATCACGACATAGGAGTAGACGGTTCCCTCGCCGCTCGCCTCGAAGGCGTCCCACTCGGCCGATCCGCACGTACCGCACCCCGGGAGCCAGGGGAAACGCGATGTGCCGCACCCCGAGCAGCGCTGGATCAGCAGCCGGTGCGCGGCCACCCCCGCCCAGAATCCGGCGTTGTCCCGGTTGACGACGGGGCGGGGCCGCCTCGGCCGTGGCTTCGAAGTCCCATCCGCCTCAGCAGGCGCGGCGGCCTCAGCCGAGGCGGCAGAGACGACAGGCGCGGCAGAGACGGCAGCGACAGCAGGCATGGCAGGCGCGGCAGGCGCGGCAGGCGCGTATTTCAGGATGCGGAAGCGATGGGTCCCGGCCGGCTCCCCGTTCGCCCGGATATCCATTCGCGTGGTCACGAAGTGGCCCGTGCCCAGCGCGGTGGTCTTGCGGTCCGACACCGACTCGATCACCGTGTCGAAGGTGATCCGGTCCCTGGGCCGCAGGGGCCGCAGATACTCCTGCTCGCAGTCGGTCGCGACCACCGAGGTGCACCCCGCCGCGTCGAGCAGCGCGAACAGCCCGTCCCAGGCGGCTGCACGGTCCGTATGCCCGGAGAGACCGCCCATCGTCCACGCCTGGAGCATCGTCGGCGGCGCGATGGCGTCCGGCCCCCGGTAGGCCGGGTTCGCATCCCCCATCGCCTCGCACCAGTGCCGGATCATGGGCTCGTTGACCAGGTCCTTGCCGATGCCCGCGACGTTCGCCGCCTGGCCCTCGTACTCCTTCAGCCTCTTGAGAAGGTCCTCCGACGGGTCGCTCATCCCCGCCTCCTCCCGGTACCCCCAGGGACAGTTTTCTGACTGTCCGTCAGAAATACTGTCCCTGTCAAGGTCGACAACGCGCGACGGCCCGCGCGACGGCACGTGAGAGTGCCACCGCGCGGGCTGTCGCCCGCCCCCCGCTCAACCCCCCATCGGGCCGGCCCTCAGAACCACAGAGGCGTGAAATTCACGGTGTGACTGTCCTGGTCGAACACGGTGAAGCCGGAGTTGTTCACATTGGCCGCGCCGGGCGTGGTCGCCACCTGCTGGATGGTGGACGAGTCGCCCAGGCCGTTGACGCCCCCGCCGACGATCGCCGCCACCGTCGCGCTCGATCCGTTGTCCGCGAAGACGCCGTTGTCGGCCGCGGCGACACCCGAGAGAAGCGCGACCGTGAGGGGCAGTGCGGCGGCGACGGCGAGAACGCGGGCGGTACGGATGCTAGCCATGTCTTTCCTCCATGAACCGGACGTGCGCGAGTGCGGCTTGCTCCCCGGGCAGTCGGCCGACAGTCCCGGATTCTGGTGACGACGTCGCGACCTCAGAATTGCCCAGCGGAACTCCGGCGAACCGCCCGTCGGACGACGTTTCCCCCTCAAGCGTGAGGTCGTATCGATAAACCTCCTTCACCACCCTCACCACCCCTCATCCCTGGATAACCGAGCACCAGTGGTCACAAGGGGCACAGCTTTTCCGTATATTTCCGGTCAATCGCTGCCGCCGCTCCCGCCAGTCTTCCGATCTTCGAACGGATGTACGAAAATAGAAGGATGGCCATCGCTGAACGGCAGCCCGTCGATCTGGCCCTCGCCCACGCTCTGGCCGCCGCGGAGCGCGGGTTCGCCGTGATCCCTCTGACGCCCGCCAAGCTCCCGGCGCTGCCCTCGCCGCACCGGGACGATCCGGCGGCGGGACGGTGTCTGGGCGAGTGCGGTCTGCCGGGGCACGGAGTCCATGACGCCACCGCCGACCCGGCCGGGGTCCGCGCCCTCTTCGCCGCCGCGCCCTGGGCGACGGGGTACGGCATCGCCTGCGGCAGAGCGCCCCACTGGCTGATCGGCATCGATCTCGACGTCGGACCGTCCGCACCACCCGGCTCCGTACCGCCCGGTTCCGTACCGCCCGGCTCCGTACCCCCAGGCCCCGCACCACCCGGCTCCGTACCCCCCGACTCCGTGGCCGGTTCTCTCGCCGCGCTCCGGCGTCTGGCGCTCCGGCATCTCTTCACCGTCCCCGAGACCGTCACGGTCCTCACCCCCAGCGGCGGCCGGCATCTCTGGTTGACCGGCCCGCCGGGCGTTCTCGTGCCGAACTCCGCGGGCAGGCTCGCCCCCGGCATCGACGTCCGCGGCACGGGCGGCTATCTGGTCGGCCCCGGCTCGGTCTCCACCCGTGGCGGCTACCGGTTCGCCCCGGACACCGCGGCGCGGTCCCCCGCGCCCTGTCCGCGCGCCCTTCTGCGCCTCATCGCGCCTCCCGCGCGCCCGCACCACCCTGCCCAAAGCGGTTCCCGCCAAGGCCAGGGCCAGGGTCTGGTCCAGTTCGTGCTGGCGGCGCACGAGGGGCAGCGGAACACCCGGCTGTTCTGGGCCGCCTGCCGCGCGTACGAGAACGGCATCGGCGAAACGCTGACCGACGCCCTCGCCGAAGCCGCGATCGGTACGGGACTGTCCGCCCGGGAGGCGTACGCGACGATCGCGTCGGCCCGGCGGCTCACCTCGGACCGGGGCCGCTGACGCGGCGCCGCGCCGGGTCCTCTCCCCCGCCGGCGATCGGGCGGAACGACCGCACCCTGTGGGACGTTGTGGAGACATACGCCTCATGCCCTGCTTTATACGGCGCTTCATACGGCTCAGGGCGGACAGCGTCCGATGGTGCACCACGCCGGTCGCGGCGGGACCGGCGGAAGCAGACAGGGGGACGGGATGCCCGATGAGCGGATCGGTGAGTATCTGATCGAGCGCCTGCTCGGCAGCGGCGGCATGGGCACGGTCTATCTGGGGCGCTCTCCCTCCGGACGGGCCGTCGCCATCAAGGTGATCCGCGCCGAGTTCGCGGCGGACCCGGCGTACAGAGCGCGGTTCCGGCAGGAGGTCGAAGCGGCCCGCAGAGTCGGCGGCTTCCATACGGCGGCCGTGGTGGACGCCGATCCGGACGCGCCGGAGCCCTGGATGGCGAGCGCCTATGTCCAGGGGCCCACCCTGGCCGACGCGATCGACCGTCAGGGCCCGTTCGACGAACGGTGGTTAAAGGCGCTGGGGGCCGGGCTCGCCGAGGCCCTGAAGGCGATCCATGCCTGCGGGCTGGTCCACCGGGATCTCAAGCCCGCCAATATCGTGCTCACCCACGACGGGCCGCGCGTGCTGGACTTCGGGATCGCGCGCGTGCTGGAGGAGACCCGGCTGACGGCCGCGGGGAGCGTCGTCGGCACCCCCGGGTTCGCCGCTCCGGAGCAGTTGCGCGGCCGGCCGGTCGGCGGGGCGTGCGATGTGTTCGCGCTCGGGGCGGTGCTGGTGGCAGCCGCGGGCGGACGGGCGTTCGGCAGCGGGGACGCGCTGCTGCTGGCGCACCGGGTGACGGCGGAGGAGGCGGATGTCTCGGCAGTGCCGGACGGACTGCGGGAGGTGGTCCTCGCCTGTCTGCGCAAGGAGCCGGCCGAGCGGCCCACCCCGGATGAGCTGCTGAGGATCTTCACCACCCGCGCCGCGCCAGGATCGCCCGGGAGCACCTCCCCCGGCCTGGTGATACCGGCCTCGCGGCCGGCCGGGGAGCCGGCCCCCGGCCCGCCCTCATGGCCGGTCTCGCCGTACCGCCCCCGGCCCCCCGCGCCGATGCGCTCGCCCGGTCTCTCCACCGCCCTTCAGTCCCCTTCCTATGTCCGCGGCCCGCGGAGCAGAGCGCTCCTGTCGCTGTGGAGTCTGCTGCTCGCGGCCGGGCTCGCCGGAGTGCAGCGGCTCGGCCCCGGATCCGGTCCGGGCGGCGTCCTGGTCACCGTCGCCGTGTCCGTGGCGGGGCTCGTACCGCTGTTCCTGCTGCTGCGGAGCCTCGGGGTGTTCGGCAGATACGAGGGGATCTGGGTCGGCGACGACGGGATCACCGTGCTCTGCGTCCGTTACGCCGCCGTGCTGAGCTGGACCGATATCGAGGCCCTTGAGCTGGATCTGCGCACCGGGGCCCGCTGGCTCGCCGTGCGGATCAGCGAGGACGGCACCCCGCTCCCCTCCTTTGTGAAGCCCCGCTGGGTCAGCAGGACGGACACCGGGGAGATACGCATCAGGACCGGCTGGCTGACGCCGTTCCTGGACAGCGTGCCGCTCCCCCGGGCGATCCGCTTCCATGCCCAGCGGCACCACATCCCGGTGACGGAGCTCCGCTGAGGCACGGGGACGCCGCTCCACCGTGCTCGGGGTCGCGGGCCGCACCTCAGCGGCGGGCGAGGGTCGCGGGCCGGACCGCCGTCTCGCCGAACCGGGCGCGGGCCCGGTCCGCCGATGACTCGATGCGCCGGGCCCGGTCGTCGGCGGGATCGAGGCTGAGCTGAACCGTGGCGTACGCGTCCGGCCGCAGTTCCTCGGCGCGCAGCCCGATGCCGCGGACGCGGGCGCGCTGGAGCCCGAGGGACGCGTAGAGGTCGTATCCGGCCCGGGTCAGCGCGGGGCCGTGGCCGGTGGGCTCGGGGAGAGCGCGGCCACGGCTGGTGGTGGATCGGTCGGCGTAGCGGACCGTCAGGGTCAGCCGCCGGGCGACGCGGTGCTCCGCCCTCAGCCGGATGCCGAGGTGCTCGCTCAGCGCGAGCACGGCCTCGCGGTGGCGGTGCGGATCGAGCTCATCGTGGGCGAAGGAGTGCTCCGCGCCGAGGGAGCGGGCCGGTTCGAGCGGGGTGACGGGCCGGTCGTCCAGGCCATGGGCGCGCTCATGGAGCCTCCTGCCCTGGACGCGGCCGAGCAGGCGTTGCAGGGTGCCGACGGGAGTGTCGGCGACCGCGCCGACGGTGTGCAGTCCATGGCGTACGAGAAGGGTGGCCACCGCGGGTCCGACCCCGTACAGCGCGCCCACCGGCCGGGGCCGCAGAAAGGCGGCGATCGCTTCCGGTTCCGGGCCGAGATGGGTGACCTCGCCGGGCGGGGTGGCGTCGGCGGCCATGGCCGCGAGCATCCGGTTGGGGCCGGAGCCGATGGTGGTGGCGACTCCGTACAGCGCGAGCGCGCGCATCCGGATCAGCTGGGCGAGACCGTACGGGTCGGTGCGGAAGTAGCGCAGCGCCCCGGTGACATCGCAGTCGGCGTCGGCGGGCGGGAGCGCCTGGGTGCGCGGGGTGAAGTCGTGCAGCAGCTCGATCAGTCGCTCGTACAGCTCCGGGTCGTACCCCTGGTCGTATCCCTGGTCGTCCAGGTGGCAGTGGATACGGAGCACCTGCCGTTCGGTCATGGCGATCACCCGGCGCTTCCGGGGCTGGTGTAGCCCAGGGTTCTGAGGTCGGGGGAGGGGGCGGCGGGGGTCGCGGAGCCGGCGGGCCTGAGGTCGGCCCAGGGGTGCAGGCTCGCCCCGGTCTCCTGGGGGATGGTGCGCCGCACCGGCCGCCGGCTGCCTGCGGCTTGCCCCGGTCCCTGGCGGCGCTCCGCCTGCCCCGGTCCCTGGCCGGCGGAGCCGAGCAGCCGGTGCACGGCCGCGGGTCCGCCGTCGCGCCGGGCCGTCGCCAGCGTCTCCAGATCCCAGGCCATCGTCCCGACGACGGTGGCGCGTCCGCCTCTGCGCTGGACGGTTCCGCGCACCAGCAGCAGCCCGGAGTGGAAGACCGTATGGGCGCAGGCGGGGTGGCTGTCCTCGAAGAAGGCGAGGTCGACCAGGCCGGAGCCGTCGTCGAGGGTGACGAAGATGATCCGTTTGCCGGAGGCGATGGGCGGGGTCTGGGTGGCGGCCCGCACCCCGGCGACCAGTACGGTCCGTCCGGCGCGGGCATCGCGCAGCCGGCGGGCGTCCGTCGCGCCGAGCTCGCGGAGCAGCCGCTGGTGATGGTCCATCAGATGCCCGCTCACATCGATGCCGAGGATGCCGAGTTCGGCGGCGAGGACTTCACTGCTGGTCATCTCCGGGAGTCCGGCGCTCTGCCGGGCGAAGTCGGCGAAGGGATCGGCGGCGGTTGCGGCTCCGGTGCCGACTGCGGGGGCGTACGCGTTCAGGGGCAGTTGTCCATCGCCGATGGGCCGGCCCCGGTACTGGCGGTGGAGCTCGGCGATCTGGAGCAGCAGATCGCGGCGGGTGACGCCGGGGTGGCCGTCGCGATGGCCGCGCAGCGGATCCAGGGCGCCGATGTCGGCGAGGTGCTCGGCGGTCGGCCGGTGGGGCCGGGCGCGCTGCCAGAGATCGTGGAGTGAGGTGTAGGGCTGGCCCGCGGCGATACGGGCGACCTCCTCCCCGCTGATCCCGCGCACCCCGGCCAGGGCCAGCCGTATGCCCCAGGCTCCGTCCGGCGTCTGTTCGACGGTGTACTCGGGACGGGAGCGGTTGACATCGACGGGGAGCACGGCGATGTCATGGCGGCGGGCGTCGGCGACGATGACCCGTTTCGGCCACATTCCGGGGTCGTGTTCGAGCAGTCCGGCGTAGAGGGCCGCTGGATAGTGCGCTTTCAGCCAGGCCGACTGAAGTGCGGGCACGGCGAAGGCGACGGCGTGGGCGCGGGCGAAGCCGTAGGCGCCGAACGCCTCGACGGTCTCCCAGACCTCCTCCCGTACGGCGGGCGGGTAGCCGCGCGCGGCGGCCTGCCGGTGGAACCAGTCGCGTACCTTCGGCAGCCGTGCGCGGTCGCTGAGGGCACGCCGGGCGTAATCGCCGAAGGCCAGGTCGCAGCCGGTCATGAGGGAGAGGATCTCGATGATCTGCTCGTGCCAGATCACCACGCCGTAGGTGTCGGACAGCACGCTTTCGAGCGCGGGGTGGGCGTAGGAGGGGGCGCGGCCGTGGCGGGCGGCGACATACCGCTCGGGCATTCCCCCGGCGACCGGTCCCGGCCGGAAGAGGCTGATGTCGGCGATGACGTCCTGCGGGTCGCGGGGCCGCAGCCGGCTGAGCAGATCCATCTGGCCCGGGGACTCCAGCTGGAACATCCCGAGGGTGTCCGACGCCCGGATGAGCTCGAAGGCGGCGGGGTCGTCCAGGGGGACCTGGCGCGGGTCGTCGAGGTCGATACGGCGGCCGGTGACGCGTGCGATCTCGGCGGTGGCGTGGGCCATCGCGGACTGCATCCGGACGCCGAGAATGTCCAGCTTGATCATTCCGAGGTCCTCGACGTCCTCCTTGTCGGCCTGGACCATGGGGTAACCGCCGGTCGGCGTCGGCTGTACGGGGAGCCGGTCGAGCAGGGCGGCATCGGTGAGGATCACTCCGCAGGGGTGCATGGCCATGCCCCGGGGGAGCGCGTCCAGACCTTCGGCGAGCTCGAAGAGGAGCCGGTACGGGGCGGCTTCGGCGGCCAGCTGCCGCAGCTCGGGGAGTTCGGCGAGAGCGGCGGTGATGTCCGAGGCGCGGATATGGGGAAACGATTTTGCGATCCGGTCGACCTCGGCGGGGGCGATGCCCAGGGCGAGTCCGGTGTCCCGGAGCGCGTGCCGGGCCCGGTAGGTCTCGGGCATGCCGGTGACGGCGACCCGCTCCCGTCCGAACCGCTCGATGACCCGGTCGTAGACGTCGAGACGGCGCGCGGACTCCACATCGAGGTCGATATCGGGCAGATCGGTGCGCTGCCGTGACAGAAAACGTTCGAACAGCAGCCGATGGTCCAGCGGATTCGCGGTGGCGATATGGAGTACGTGGTTGACCATGCTCCCGGCCCCGGAGCCCCGGGCGGCGACCCGGATGCCCATCTCGCGGATGTCGGAGACCACCTGGGCGACGGTCAGAAAATACGTATCGAACTCCAGTTCGGTGATAAGTGCCAGCTCTTGTTCGAGACGGGACCGGGCGGCGGGGTCGCGGTCCAGGCCACGGCGGATCAGACCGGCCTCGCACCGCTCGCGCAGCACCCGGGCGGCGTCGGCGGCGTCCACCGCGCCGACGGTGCCCGGCTCGGGCAGATGCCGCTGTCCGATGCCCAGGTCGGCGACGGGGTCCACCCGGCAGAGCGCCGCGGTGCGGGCGGTCTCCGCCAGCAGTTCCCGGGCCCGACCGAGGCCGAGCCCGGCCGCCTCGGCGATCCGTCCGGCGGCGGCGCGCATGGCCGCCGGGTCCTTGAGCCAGCGCTCCCCGGAGTCGAGCCGGCGGCGGTCGACGGGGCGCAGCAGCCGGGCCGCGTCGAGCACATCGGCGGTCCGGTGCTGCCGGGCGTCGGCGTACCGTACGGCGTTGGTCAGCACGGCGGGCACTCCGGTCCGGTCGGCGAACCGGAGCGTATGGGCGGCGAGCCGCAGCGAGCCGGGGCCGGCGCCGGGGCGGCCGTGTCCCACGGCCTCCAGTCGCAGGGCCGCGCCGAAGACCTCGCGCCAGGGGGCGAGCAGCCGTTCGGCGAGATCCGGCCGTCCGGCGGAGAGGGCGCGCAGGGGTTCGGAGAGGGGGCCGAGCAGGGCGATCAGCCCGCTTCCGGGGCTGCTTCCGGGACCGCCTCCGGCACCGCTTCCGGCGTGGCGTCGCAGGGCCTCCCACGAGACGACGGGAAAGCCGTCCACAGGCCGGGCGTGCGCGGCCGACGTCAGCCGGCAGAGCGCCGCCCAGCCCCGGGCGTCGCGGGCGAGCAGGGTGATGCGCAGGGGCGGCTCCTGGAGGTGGGCGCCGCCGCGTACGGGGGCGGGCCGCCGGTGCGGACGTACCGGAACCAGCGCCTCGACGGCGAGATCGACACCGAGCACCGGCCGTACGCCCCGCTCCCCGGCGGCCTTGGCGAACCGCACCACTCCGGCGACCGAATCCCGGTCGGTCACCGCGAGGGCGCTCATGCCTCGTTCGGCCGCCCGCTGGACCAGCGCATGGGGGTGGGAGGCGCCGTAGCGGGCCGAGTAGCCGGACGCGACATGCAGATGCGTAAAACCCTCCATGCCGCACCTCCAGCCATGAACCCCGCTACCCCTATCGTACGAATCACCCCGAAAAGTCTCATCGAACCTCTGTTCGAAAAGCGTATCGCGTGAGGGTGGGGGAGGCGAATGGGATGGGAGGGGCCTGGGTGCCCTGGCGGCCGATCCGACTCAGGCTTCGTTCACGCTGCGGACTCAGGCTTTGGATCGACTCCGGCCGGCCCGCGCGGCCGGCCGGAGTCGGCGCTCGCCACCCCGGGAAGCAGCAGCACCGCCAGATTGGCGGCGGCGACCAGGACGGCGGCGACCGCCAGGGGCAGCCCCGCACCGGCCGGCGCGGCGAGCGGCACGGCCAGGGCGAGACCGAGAGGGCGGGCGGCGAAGGAGATCAGCGTGTCGCAGGAACCGACCCGGCCCAGCTTCTCCCGCGGTACCCGCCGCTGGAGCTCGGTCTCCCAGAGCGGGCTCAGCGCCCCGAGTCCGGCCATCGCCGCGAACTGGGCGAAGGCGATCACGGGCACGGGCAGCCGCAGGGCGAACGCGAGCAGCGGAAGCGCGTAGAGCGCCGCGCCCACGGCGACGACGACCAGGGGACGGCGGACGGGCAGCCGGCCCGCGGCGTACACACCGAGCAGCATGCCCGCGGTGCCGACCTGGGTGATGAGCACCCAGGACGTCTCGCCGCCGAGGTCGCGCACGGCGATCAGGGGACCGAGGGTCAGCAGCAGACCGGACGCCAGATGCCAGACGCCGTGGGCGAGCACATTGCCGAGGAACCAGGGGTGCCGGCGGATCTCGGCCCAGCCCTCGCGCAGTTCGGCGGCCATGCGCGGTTCGGCGGTCGTTCCGGAAGCGGTCGCCGGCCGTTCGGCGGTCGTTCCGGAAGCGGTCCGCGGCCGTTCGGCGGTCGTTCCGGAAGCGGTCCGCGGCGCGGGGGGCGCGAGCGGGGCGGCGATCCGGCCGAGGGTGGCGGCGGAGGCCAGGAACAGGGCCCCGGTGAGCAGAAAGGCCCAGCCCACACCGGCGGTGAGCGCGAGCCCGCCTGCGACAGCGGGGGCGGCGACGCCGGCGAGCCCCTGGGCGATGCCGAGCCGGGCGTTGACACGGAGCCGTTCCGGTTCGGCGATCACGGCGACGACGAGCGTACGGACGGCGGGGGTACCGAAGGCCACGGCGGCTCCGGTGACCGCGGAGAGCACGGCCAGCACCGGGATACGCGCCTGCCCGGAGAACAGCTCGGCGGCGATCGCGAACTGCGCGGCGGCCCGCACCAGATCGGCGGCGAACACCACACGCCGGGGCGGCAGCCGGTCGGCGGCCACGCCCGCGACGGGCAACAGCAGAAGCATCGGTACGAGCTCACAGGCCAGCACCAGCCCGAGGTCGGCGGCCGAACCGGTACGGACGAGGGCGAGCGTCAGGGTGAGCGGGATCAGCGCGGTCGCGAGCACGGCACAGCTCCGGCCCGCCAGCAGCCGGACCGAGGGCGAGAGGTTGATCATGAGAGAGGAGGTTAGTTCGCCAGTTAAATATTAGCTAGCGAAATATCTGCGGTGGCTCTCCTCGGCGGCGTAGCACAATGACCGGATGGAGGACTCCGTCGACCGACATATCGCCCGCTGGCGGAATAAAGCGCCCTTTGACGAGCGGGTGGAGGGGATCGTCACCCGTATCCAGCTGCTGACCAGGCATGTGAAGCAGGCCAAGAGCAGAGCCCTGGCCGAAGTGGAGCTTCAGGAGTTCGAGTTCGAGACCCTGCACCGGCTGGCCTCACGCGGCGAGCCGTGGCGTGCCGCCCCGTCCGAACTCGCCGCCGAACTGGTGGTCTCCCCGGCGGGCATCACCGGACGCATCGACACCCTGGAGAAGTCGGGCCTGGTCCGCAGAGTCCGCACGGACGGCGACCGCCGCCGGGTCGGCGTCGAACTCACCGCATCGGGCCACGCCCGCTGGCTGGAGGCGATGCGGCTGTGCGACACGGCCGAATCGACCCTGGTGGGCCCGCTCGCCCCGGCCGAGCGCGACACCTTGAACGCGCTGCTGAAGCGGATGCTGCTGGAGGCGGAGGATCCCGGGACGACGGACTGAGACGGTGCCGGGCGGATGGCCCGCACCTCCAGGGGGGGGACCTCTCCAGGAGCTACAGGACCAAGGCCCGGCCGGACGGCCGGCGGAGACAGCCGAGCGGCAGCGCACACACTGAGCGGCCCGCCCGCGACGCCCGCCGCCCTCCGGGCAGGCGTTCGCGGCTCATTCGGGTTTCAGGTCGGGCCGGCGGCCGAGGGGAAGCGCGTCGTAGATCAACTCGATCTTGTCGGCGGGGGCCACCACCCTCAACAGCTCAAGGACCTCGCCACCGGTGGTACGCGTGATCCGCTGCACCCGCAGGACCGGCACGGCGGTGCCGATCTGGAGCTGGGAGACCTCATGGGCGGTCGGCATTCCCGAGGTCACTCGCTCGTCGGCGCTGACAGGCGGGAGTCCAGCGGCGATCAGGGCGCCGAAGACCCCGCCGACCACCTTGTTCCGACCCGAGATGCCGGCCTGCTCGGCGATCGCCTTGGGGTACCAGGCGTGCTGGACCTGAATGATCTCCTCCCCGATGAGCGCGTTCCGGCGACGGTAGACGAGATCGGCGCCGGGCAGCAGGCCCAGGAGGGCGGCAAGGCCGTCATCCGCGCGAAGGCGTTCCACATCGGCCACCGCCATACGGCCGTTCAGACCTTGCGCGGCACACGCCGCCTCCCAGGGCCCTCTGTCCCTCCCCGGCCGCATGACACTGCCGTACCGGCTCAGGGGAATCCGCACCACACTCCGGTCGCGGACGAGCGTACCGAGCTTCTTGCGGACGACCACGAACCCCTGGTTCGCCAGTTCGGCGAGCGCAGACCTCACGGTCTGCCGAGCCATTCCGTATTCGTCCATCAGGGCGATGATCGGGGGAAGAGTCGTTCCGGCCCGGAACTCCCCTTCTTCGATGCGTCGCCGCAGGTCATCTGCGAGATCGCGGTAACCGCGCACATCGACCTCCTCCCTGGCGCACCTATGCCGGGGCCGTTCCGTTCTTCGGGCGTCCACTGCCGAGAAAGGGGTACGACCCGTTCCTGACGCTGCCGCAGCTCGTCATACCCCTGGAGGGGTCCAGAAACGCCGGGGGTGGCAGCGCGGCTGACGGCCCGGCACCCGCCTGTACGAACACCGCACGGCGCAGCGCCCGGAGCCCGTATCACGAGAAGCCTGCCCGGCAGACCGGGCAGGCTTCTCACGATGTGGTCGGTCGACCCCTCCGGCTAACTCTCGTCAACCTCCCGCTGCCCCCTGTCACCGCTCCTCATCCGGGCCTGCACCAGCGGGACGAGCACCGCCGAAACGGTCGCCCCTGTCGCCACAGGGGTGGCAAGAGACGGGGCGAAGTGCGACATAGCCATCACCATCAGCCCGACTCCGGCAACGGCAGCACCCCAGAACACACCCCGCCGACGCCCGGAGCGACGCGATCCGGAGGGGCGGCGAGCTGCGATGTCCGGCTTCGCCTGATTGGAAGCTTTGGCCTCAGTGGGTACTGTCATAGACGGCCTTCTCTCTAGCCAGGGATTCGGCCAGGGCGGCTCCCGTGCCAGCGGGGGCCGCCTTTCCTTTGCGGCCTCGCCACCCTGTGGGCATCAATGGTGGCACCAGAAAGAGGCAACACCAATCCGCTTCTCCACAGGGGGTGTGGAGAAGCGCCTCCACTCTGGGGATAAACACACAATTCCTGTGCATGAAGGTGATCAATTAGGCAACCATCTCCCGGATGCACACCATCCGACCTGCACCTTCATCTTTCGGTCCGCTGTGGGCAAAGTTTTTTTCAACGACTTTCAGTCACTAAACGGAATTGTTGACTCCGCTGCTACTTCTATCCGCGTAGAGTTCCCGTGTCGAAAACTTCGACCATATCAGGGGCCTCCGACATTTCTTGGCAACAGCAAATATCAGCCGTCAGTCATAAATAAGCCATCCTCGACTGAAGTGTTCCTCATGCCGCTTTTCCTGCCATGAACGGATGAATCGTCAGCCGAACACGGCAGGTGGTAGGTGACCGCACTGTCTGCGGGAACGACCACGACCGCACCAGGAGGTTCTGGACCTCGGGGGCAGGCGGCGGCAGGATCAGTAGGCAGCGGTGCACCAGAAGGCCCACGCCTGAACGGCGCGGGCCTTGACCTGGATCAGTTCGTATAGAAGTCGGCGCTGGCCGGCTGCACCGGCCAGCGCGCGGCTCCCCGCCTGGTGATCGGATAGCGCACGGAGAACAGCTCGGCACTCATCCTGATGTCGTTCGCCTCCACGACGAGCGGCCGGCCATCGATCTTCACCGTCGATGTGCGGATGACACGGAGCAGCGGCACACCGGAAGGCAGCAGCAGCGCACCCGCTTCCGCCGGACTCGGAGTCACCGCGGTCACCCCCTCCTCCCAGACGATCGGCTGTTCCGCCCACTCCTCGATCCGGTCGTAGATCCCGCCGAGCCCCGAATCCCCGGCAAGGACCGGAAGGGCCTCGACCGCCGCCGGATGGAGCCAGCTGTCGGTGAGTTGCCGGTGGAGCTCGTTCTCCGGATCTCCGTTCAGACGCTTCCTGGCTATCACGGGCGTCCCCGCCTCGATGCCCAGCAGATCGGCGATATCGCCGGGAACAGGCTCGGTCGTCACGGTCGTCCGGGTACCCGGCACCAGCCTCCAGTGCTGGACGTTCGCACCGGAGTAGTAGCCGAGATGATCCCGCTCCATACCCCTGGATCGCACCAGCCGGGTCACGGGCCGCTCCCGCACGGTCGTCCCGGAGCGGCCTCCCCGGTACTCGACGAGCCCCTCCCGCTTCAGCAGATTCAGGGCCTCCCTCACCGTCTGCCGGGACACTCCGTGCTCCTCGACCAGCCCGGTCATCGTCGGCAACCGGTCACCGGCCCTCAGTTCCGCTCGCTGGATGCGACCTCGCAGCTCAGCCGCGACCTCCTCCGCGGTGCGTGCCATCCGACGCCTCCTCTCCACGCCATCCCGATGGGTGACTCACCCTCACGTGCTAGCTGTACCCGGCCACAACGTCGGTCGCATCGTCGGAGGTAAGGCGAGATTCACGGATCCGGCTTGACCCTCACGTTGCGTGAGGCTGAAGGGTGGGGTGCATGAGTGACTACTACAACGCGTTCGAGATGAGTCCCGTGCCCGCCCCCGGCCCGGATGCGGTTCCGCCGGAGCCGTTCCGTGGCATCTATGGAATGCCCGCGTTCGTGACGATCCCCACGAGCGATTTGGCGGCGTCGGTGGACTTCTGGAGTCGTGGGCTCGGGTTCTTCGAGCTGTTCAGCATCCCCGGCAGGCTTGTGCATCTGCGCCGGTGGGCGTTCCAGGACGTACTCCTCGTCCCGGCGGCGAGCGTTCCGGAGCAGACACCAGCGGTGAGCCTCAGTTTCGCGTGTGTGCTCAGCCAGGTCGATTCCCTTGTCGAGGCCTGTCGTGCGTTGCGCCCGAACTCGGTCGATGGTCCACGCGATACCCCCTGGAACACCCGCGATGTAGTGGTGATCACCCCCGAGAACGCACGGATCGTTTTCACTGCGGCGAAGCCCTTTGATCCGGCCAGTCAGGAGGCGCGGAACCTTGAAGCCATCGGGATCACCCCACCGGGCGCCGGTCGCGGCGACAATGGGGAGCATGCCTGATGCCACTGACGCCGATGGCCTGACCGTCGGTCAGGTCTCGACGCGTCTGGGCGTGACAGTCCGCGCGCTGCACCACTGGGACGAGATCGGTCTGGCGCGACCGTCGCTGCGCACAGCTGCCGGATACCGGCTCTACACCGCTGGTGATCTGGAACGCCTGCACCGCATCGTCGTCTACCGTGAGATCGGTCTCGGCCTGGACAGGATTCGGACCGTCCTGGACGACTCGCCCGCAGACGTGCCCGGCGCACTGCGCGCGCAGCGCACCCAGGTCGCTGAACGGATCGACCGCCTCCAGCAGCTCAGCGCCGGACTGGACCGGATGATCGACGCCCACGAGCGCGGCCTGCTGCTGACCGTCGACCAGCAGGCCGCGATCTTCGGCCCCCAGTGGAACCCGGACTGGCCCGCCCAAGCCCGTCAGCGCTACGGAGACACGACGCAATGGCTGCAGTACGCCGAACGCTCAGCCTCTCGCGGCCCGGAGGAATGGCAGGCCATCGCCGACGCCATTGCCGGCCTCGACCGCGCCCTCGGGGATGCGATGGACGCCGGCGTCACACCTGGTAGCCCGGAAGCGAATCAACTCGTCGAGCGGCACCGCGAAGTTTTTGCTTCGTACTTCCCCCTCACCAGGCAGATGCAGGTCTGTCTCGGCCGCAGGTATGAGGCCGATCCGGCATTCGCCGCCCACTACGACGGCATCCGCGCCGGCCTTGCCACATGGTTCCGTCGAATCGTCGACGCCAGCGCGCGCGCCCACGGCATCGACCCCGACACCGCGACCTGGCAGTAGAGCGCGGGTCCGGCAGCCTGCACCTGTGGGGGCGTCCGATGCCTTCACGAGCCCGGAGGTTCTCCTGACTCACACAACTGCCCGTCTGACCCCTCGCGGAAGGCGGCTGATCACCGAGCGGTCTCATGCGGGAGGTCGACTTCACCCTCCCCGAGGAGGGCTGGGGTGAAGTCCTGCTCTCCACCAGCACCCCTCTCGGGATCGGGCTGGACCGACACGGGGGAGTCCTTCGACACACGCGGGCTCAAGAAGCGGGCGCAGAAGGCCACCCGGCCCGTACCCATCCCACCCGTCCTGGTCCGCATGATCCGCGACCACCTCAAGGAGTTCGGCACCGCCGACGACGGCCGCCTCTTCCGGTCGCCCCGCGCCCTACGGAGCGTCGGAATCCTATATTCCGACGGCTGCTTGATTAACCATCCGTTCAGGTGATCCCGAAGCTCAGGTAGTGCGCGGCGCATTCGATGTCCGCTACCCATGAGGCCCATCAGTTCTCCGTGGCGCAGAAGTCTCTCGCTGCTCCTGTGTCACGCGATCGTGGAGGCCAAATGAACGTGCGCTTAAACGGCCAGCGCCGCAATACCCCGGTACGTGCCCTCCTGCTGGCGCTGCTGACCATCGTCGTGACCTGGGCGGTCCTACCCGCCGCTACCGCCCAGGAAGGACGGCTCAAAGGTTGGGGAGCCAACGACAATTACCAGCTCGGCGGTGTCGTCACCAGCGCCAAGTACCAGCCCGTGACCATCCCCGGCGCGACGGGCAGTGATATCAACAGCCTGGCCGCCGGGTACTACCACAGCCTCTCGCTGCTCTCCAACGGGACAGTGGAGAGCTGGGGTCGTAACGCCGAGGGGCAGCTGGGCATCGGCAGCACCGCCGCTCAGGATCAGGCGTCCACTGTCACCGGGCTCCGTGGCGTGGTCGCGGTCGCGGCCGGGAACAACCACAGT
>NZ_VCLA01000121.1:38709-42132 GCF_009600885.1 Streptomyces jumonjinensis | reverse complement strand
CGGGCGGCACCACCCCCTGGGGCACCACGCTCCACGGCGAGGAGAACTTCAACCAGTACTTCGCCAACGGCTCCAGCGAGACCGACCGGCGGTACGGCATCGCCGCCGGGGCCTCCGAGCGGAAGTGGGAGCGCTTCGACAAGCGTTTCGACGTGGCGCGCGAGCCCAACGAGTCCCACCGCTTCGGCTGGGTGGTCGAGCTGGACCCGTACGACCCCGATTTCACTCCCCGTAAGCGCACCGCGCTCGGCCGTTTCAAGCATGAGGCCGCGCAGCCCCGGCTGACGGACGACGGCCGTCCGGTGGTCTACATGGGCGACGACGAACGCTTCGACTATTTCTACAAGTTCGTGTCGTCGAAGCGGATGAAGCAGGGGAGCTCCCGCGCCGCGCGGGACCACAACCGCACCCTGCTGGACGAGGGCACGCTGTACGTCGCCAAGCTGTCCGGCGACAGCCCGGCGAGCGATGTCGACGGCTCCGGCAAGCTCCCGAACGACGGCGAGTTCGACGGCTCCGGCGTCTGGATTCCGCTGGCCACCGGCGATGTCTCCCATGTCCCCGGGATGACCGCCGACGAGGTGTACGTGTTCACCCGGATCGCGGGCGACAAGGTCGGCGCGACCAAGATGGACCGGCCCGAGGACGTCGAGCCCTCTCCCCGTACCGGCCGGGTGTATGTCGCGCTCACCAACAACACGGACCGGGGCAAGCCCGGCAAGCCCGGCGCGGACGAGGCCAATCCGCGCAACGGCAACAAGCACGGCCAGATCCTGGAGCTGGCGGAGAACTGGGACGACCCGGCCGGTGACGGTTTCGCCTGGCGGCTCTTCCTGGTGGCGGGCGACCCGAAGGACCCGTCCACCTACTTCACGGGCTTCCCCAAGGATCAGGTCAGCCCCATCTCCTGCCCGGACAATGTGGCGTTCGACCCGTACGGGAATCTGTGGATCTCCACGGACGGGAACAAGCTCGGCTCCCACGACGGCCTCTTCGGTGTGGCGACCCATGGGGAGCGGCGTGGTGAGCTGAAGCAGTTCCTGACCGTGCCGACCGGGGCGGAGACCTGTGGGCCGGTCATCCAGGACCGGCGCGTCCTGGTCGCCGTGCAGCACCCCGGTGAGGTCGACGGGGCGTCGGTCGAGAAGCCCGCGAGCAGCTGGCCGGACGGTCCGGGCAAGCTCGTCCGCCCCTCGGTCGTCGCCGTCTGGCGCAAGGACGGCCGACACATCGGAATCTGAGCAGTCTGAGCCGCCGCCCTGGTGCCGCCGCCCCCGCCCCGGCCCGTAAATGACGGCCGGGGCGGGGGCCCGGGGCCGTAGAGTCGGACGCATGGATACCGAAGGGACAGAAGGGTCCGTACGGGTCGACGCCTGGATCTGGTCCGTGCGGCTGACCAAGACGCGTTCCCAGGCCGCCGCCGCGTGCAAGGCGGGCCATGTGCGGGTCAACGGCGTCCGGGTCAAGCCCGCGCACACCGTGCACGCCGGTGATCAGGTACGGCTCTTCCATGAGGGCCGGGAGCGGCTGGTGGTCGTCTCCAGGATCATCCGCAAGCGGGTGGGCGCTCCGGTGGCGGTGCAGGCTTACGTGGACAACAGTCCGCCGCCCCCGCCGAAGGAGTTCACCGCCCCGGTCGCGGTGCGGGACCGGGGCGCGGGCCGGCCGACGAAGCGGGACCGCCGGGAGATGGAGCGGCTCCAGCAGCCGCCCCGGTGACCGCTCGCGAGAGACGCTGGTGATCTCCCGCGAAAGGCCCTAGGACTGGCGGGCGGTGGCCGTCGGGGTGGGCAGATGGGTCGCGTTCGCCCCGATCCGCAGCTCGTACCCCTTGGGGATCTCATGGTCCGGGTACCCCTTGACGGCGACCGCCGTCGCCTGCGCGGAGAAGTTCTTCCGGGGGGCGTGGAGCATCGGGGTGTACTTGGTCTTCCCCCAGTCCACCTCCGTGGTGTGCTGCTTGCCGGGTGAGGTGCTGATCGACACGGTGTCCCCGGGGCCCGCGCCGGTCAGCTTCGCCCAGACCGTCTCGCAGGCGGGGTTGTAGCGGATCTCCAGCCGCATCAGGCCCGCCCAGTCGTCCCGCAGGGTGATCGTGCCCTGGGTGCAGCCGGCTTTCTCGGGGTCGAGGCCGTGGCAGGTCTCCCCCTTGCAGTCGGGCGTGGCGGCGACGGAGGGCTTCGCGGGCGGCGGCTTGCCGGAGGCGCTGGAGCCGTCGTCCTGGATCAGAGCGGTGAGGGCGACCGGGACGAGCGCGGCGACCACGGCCACGATCATGGCCCCGATCAGCGTCTCGGGCCCATGACGCCGGATCCAGCTGCGACGGCCGGACGCCGGAACCCGATCGTCCGGCTCCGGGGGCCGACTGTCCTCCGGGGCCCGGTCGTCCGGTTCCGGGGCCCCGTCCCGGTTCGCCGGTGCGGACTCCCCGGGGGACGGGGCCCCGGAGCCGCCCTGCGCGCTGGAGCCCGTCCGTCGCTCGGCATCCCCTCGCTCGTCGTCGTTCTCGTGACTGCTGCTCTCTCGCACGGCGGTTACCCCCGCGGCTCAGTCCTTACGCAATGTGTCCAGGCTATACCTGAGGGTGAGTGTCCGGGGTGGCGTCCCGCCGGGTTTCACCCTTCGCCGCCGGGCGTCAACTGAGCTGTGACGGCGGCCGGGTGATCGCGAAACGGCACACCGCCCCGGCGGACCTCTCCGTATGGACCGGGTGCGGCGTCCCCGTACGCGAGCACGCTCGGTGATAGGAAGGCCACTGTTGGTAATGATGGTGGCATCGGTCTCCGCCGTGCCACGCGATCGGTAAGGATCGACATGAACGTACGTCCCCACGGCCGGGGTTACGGCGCCCGCGCCCTCGCCGCACTGCTGGCACTGCTCGCGGTCCTGGCGACCTGGGCCGCTCTGCCCCCGGCCGACGCCACCGCGCAGGAAGGCCGGGTCAAGGGCTGGGGCGCCAATGACAACTACCAGCTGGGCGGCACCCTCACCACGGCCAAGTACAAGCCCGTGACCATCCCCGGCGCGACGGGCAGTGACATCGACAGCCTGGCCGCCGGGTACTACCACAGCCTCTCGCTGCTCTCCAACGGAACGGTGGAGAGCTGGGGCCGCAACGCCGAGGGCCAGCTCGGCATCGGCAGCACCGCCGCGCAGGAGCAGGCGTCCACCGTCACCGGACTGCGCGGCGTGGTCGCCGTCGCGGCCGGGAACCACCACAGCCTGGCGCTGCTCGCCGACGGCACCGTACGCGCCTGGGGCCGTAACTCCGAGGGCCAGCTCGGCGACAACACCACGGCCCAGCGCAACACCCCGGTCACCGTCGCCGGTCTCACCAATGTCGAGGCCATCTCCGCCGGTGCCCTCCACAGCATCGCCGTTCTCTCCGACGGCACCGTCAAGACCTGGGGCTACAACGCCCAG
>NZ_VCLA01000121.1:30070-38699 GCF_009600885.1 Streptomyces jumonjinensis | reverse complement strand
CGACGGCACCGTACGCGCCTGGGGCCGTAACTCCGAGGGCCAGCTCGGGGACAACACCGCGACCCAGCGCAACACCCCGGTGACCGTCTCCGGCCTCGCCAACGTCGAGGCCATCGCCGCCGGCGCCCTCCACAGCATCGCCGTTCTCTCCGACGGCACCGTCAAGGCATGGGGTTACAACGCCAACGGCCAGCTCGGCGACAACACCGTGACCAACCGCACCACCCCGGTCACCGTCACGGGCCTTGCCAACGCGCGCAGCGTCGCCGGCGGCAACGCCCACAGCCTCGCCCGGCTCGCGGACGGCACGGTCTGGGCCTGGGGCTACAACGCCCAGGGCCAGCTCGGCGACAACACCACCACCCAGCGCCTCACCCCGGTCAAGGTCGACGGCATCGCCACCGCCCGGGAGATCAGCGCCGGCGTCTACCACAGCGTCGCCCGGCTCGCGGACGGCACGGTGAAGAACTGGGGCTACAACGCCTACGGCCAGCTCGGCGACGGCACCCTCACCAACCGGCCCGCCCCCATCGTCCTGGACGGCGCGACCAACGTCCGCGCCATCTCCGCCGGCGGCTACCACACCCTGGTGCTCGACCGGGACGGCAAGGTCAGCACGGTCGGCTACAACAACAACGGCCAGCTCGGCGATGGTTCCGTCGCCAACCGGAGCACCCTCTCCACTCCCGTCAACAGCCTCAGCAGCATCTCGCTGATCGCGGGCGGCGGTGAGTTCAGCCTCGCGGGCTAGCGGTCTCCGTCCGCATCGGATCACCTCCCCGCCGCGCGGCGGCTACCGGCCCCCGCGCGGAGGGGAGGTGATGGCCCGCGCCGCCGCCACCTCATGGCGCAGTGGGGCGATGACACCGTTCTCATCGCCTTCCAGCGCCGTCCGCACCTCCAGCAGAACATCGCTCCGGCGCAGATTCTCCGCGAGTTCACGGAGCTCCCGCTCGACCGCCGTCACCTCCTGCGGGGACGGCGGGGCCGCGCCATGGGTCACCCGTACCCGTGCCGCCGTCGTCGCGTCCACGATGCGCTCGACGGCCACCACCAGCGGCCACCAGGCCGCCGCCCGCGCCCCGGTGGGCGGCGGCTCCGTCAGCGCCCGCTGGAACTCCGAGCGTACGGACGACAGATCGCGGTAGATCCGGCGGCGGCGGCGCACCTGCTCCGACCGGCTGCCCTCGTCGTTCACCGCGAACGCGCACCCCACATACCCGGCGATCTCGTCCACCGCCGCCGCCAGCCGGTCGCCGATCCGGGTGTGCCAGCTCTCCGGCCAGAGCAGATATCCCGCGATCAGCGCGATGGCGCAGCCGATCAGACTGTCCATCAGCCGGGGCAGCACCAGATCGAAGCCCTCGTGGTTGAGGGTGTCGGAGAGCAGCAGGATCACCGGGGTGATCGCCGCCGTCTGGAAGGCGTACCCCTTCGCGGAGAACCAGGGGATCAGCGCGGCGAGCAGCATCATCACGGGAACGTCCCACCAGCCGCGCGGGACCGCCGCGAGCACGGGGGCCGCGATGACCAGTCCCGCCGCCGTGCCGAGGGCGCGCAGCACGGCGCGGGAGAAGACCGAGCCGAAGTCCGGCTTCAGCACGAAGGTGACGGTGAGCGCGACCCAGTACGAACGGGGGACCGCCACCAGGGAGACCAGGGCCTGGGCGAGGCCGATGCACAGGGCGAGCCGTACGCCGTAGCGCCAGGACGCCTCGGAGAGCAGCACCGCGCGGACCGTGGTCCGAAACCGTACGCTCACCGCCGCCGGGCGGCCCAGCCGGTCGTCCGGCGGATACGGATCGGAGTCCGGTCGGTGCACCACGGCCGCCGCGTGCCGCAGCGCCGTGTCGACGGCCCGGTCCGCGGGCCCCTCCGGCGCGGGCAGTTCCGACAGATCGACGGCCTCGCCGCCGCCCCGGGAGACCGCGTCCGCCAGTCCCCGTACGGTGGCGGCGATTTCGGGGCGGCGGGAGGCGCGGCCGTACAGATGCGCCGCCGCTGCCGCCTCAAGCAGCGGGATCAGCACATTGAGCTGGGCGAGCAGCCGTACGAGAGGGCTCCGTCTGCCGTGGTCGCGGGTGCGCAGGGCGAGGATCAGGTCATAGGCGTCGTTGAGGGAGTCGGTGACCTCCTGGCGCCGTTCCGGGTACGCCCCGGTGCCGGCCGCCGCGAGCAGATCGGCGACGCGGCGGTAGGCGTCGGCCACCGCGGACCGTTCCGGCATCCGCCCGCGCAGCGGCCAGCCCAGCAGGGTCAGCGCCAGGACGAACAGGCCGCCGAGGGACAGCAGCAGCGCGGGCATCCAGAGCGGCTGGGGCATCGGGAGCCCCGCTCCCACCACCGCGTTGAGCAGCAGCAGCAGTCCGGACACGGAGGAGACCGCGCCGATCGAGGAGATCATCCCGGAGACCAGCGCCACCAGGGTGAGCGCGAGGACGGCGGACCAGCCCTGCTGGTACACCAGCGTGCCGACGGTGACGCCGATCGCGCCGAAGATCTGCGGGACCGCGATATTGAGGATCCGCATGCGGTAGGCGTCGGCGGTGTCGCCGATGACTCCGTTCAGCGCGCCCATCGACACCAGCGCGCCGTACATGGGGTGGCCCGTCGCCAGGCCCGCCGCCAGCGGTGCGGAGAGCGCCACCCCGGAGCGGGCCACGGCCGCCCAGGGCACGGGGGCGGACCGTGGGCGCAGCGTGTTGAGCAGCCACTCGGGTGGGGACAGGCGTCCCGCTCGGGTCTCCATGGTCCACACATGCCTCATGAGGGCGTGCCGGGGCAAGCCGCGGCACAGGTCAGCGCGGCCGGGCGGTGCGGGCGGCCGGGGTGGTGCCCGCACCGCTGTCCCGCCCGGTCCTCGGCGCGGTCGGGCGGTGCGGTCGGGCAGCACCCGCGCGGCTCTCCCCGTGGCTGAGCAGCGCCCGCACGGCGGGCCACGGTCAGCGAGGCGGCCCCGTGTCGGTGCCTGTGCCTGTGCCTGTGCCTGCGTCCGGCCGGCCGTCGCGTTCCCGGTCGCGGCTCAGCCACCAGGTCCCGGCCGCCACCACCGCCCCCACCCCCACCAGCCACCACGACACCACCCGCAAGGTCCCCGTCAGCGCGTCGAACACCGCCCCCGCCGCCGCGTGGTCCACATCCGGCGGCAGATCGTCCAGCGCCGGCTCCCGGCCCACGGTGATCATCAGACGGAGCAGCACCCCGCCCACCGCCAGCGCCAGGCCCAGCCACAGCACGGCCCGCGCCCTCCGCCTCGCGCAGAGCACCGCCGCCACCGCCAGCAGCACCGTCGCCAGCGGCAGCCACACCCCCGCGATCTGAAGCGTGTCGAACACCTCCCGTGCCGCCCCCAGCCGATCGGACTCCACCACCGTGATCCGTGTCCCCACCACCGGGATCTGATCCGCGAACGGCACGCCCGCCATGCTCAGCTGCCGTTTCACCTGTTCGCTCACCGGGGCCAGATCGATACTCGCCGTATCCCCTTCATCGCTGGTCAGCGCCTGTTCCACGGCGGTGTGCGCGGCCCGGTTGACGGTGTTCCAGGCGGTCCGGTAGGCATCCGTCCCGGCGAACGACAGCACCGCCTCATGCACCAGGGTCCGCACGCTGGTGGCGAGCGGCCCCGCGTCGACCTGCCCTATCACCTCCTCCGTGATCCGGTCCGCGACCGCGTTCCGCACGGCGGGATCCGAGGCCAGCGGCGCCATCGCGGTGACATAGCCGTCCGTGTCGCCGATCTCCCGCTCGGCCCACACGGAGAGCGCGCTCAGCGGCGTCAGCACCGCCACCAGCACGATCAGCGCCGTCGACACCGCTGAGAGGAAGCTCCGCACCCCTACAGGGAACGCGGGCGCGGGCGCGGGCGCGAGCGGTGCTCCGCCGACCGGGCCCCGGGCCGCCCCCGTACGAGTTGCCGGGGGCCGTCCGCAGGTGTGCCCTGAGAGGGGGGATGAGGAAAGGAGCCGGTCCATGGCCGTTCACGCGACGGTGCCCGCGCGGCACCACGCCGCAGTGCTCAGCTGGGCGATTCCCCTCGCCCTCGGTACGCTCTTCGGCTTCTACGCGGGCTTTCTGCACCGCACCGGCCAGGCCGTCAGCTGGTGGGACGTCCTCTACGGCGTGGTCGCCGGACTGGTCTTCACCGCGCTCGCCTACGGCCTCGGCCGGATCCAGCACGCCCTCCCCCGCGAGCTGCGCGCCGCCGCGTACGGCGCGCTCTGCGGCATCGCGATCGGGTTTCTGCACAGCCTGACCGGGACGAGCGTGCTCCGCTCCGCGTGGATGGGCGTCATCTTCGCCGCTGTCATGGCGGCGTCGTCGTTCTACGTGTTCTATACGAGGGAGTAGTAGCAGCGCCCTCCGTACGGGCCCCGTGCGGAGAGCCCGGCGCCCCGGCCCGTCCATGCTTCCCGTCGCCGGGTGTTGACCTTCCTCCCCGGGGAAGGACCAGCATCGACTCCGCCGGGCCCACCGCCCGGCGCGAGGAGGGGGACCAATGGACCGGCTCACCATCGGGGCGTTCGCCCGTGCCGCCCGGCTGTCCGCGAAGGCGCTCCGCCGCTATGACGAGCTGGGGCTGCTGACTCCGGCCAGCGTCGATCCGTACACCGGATACCGGTACTACGAGACGGCGCAGCTGGAGCGGGCCCGGCTGGTGGCGTGGCTGCGGCGGATCGGGATGCCGACCGCCCGGATCCGGGAGGTCGGTGAACTGTACGGACCCGATCCGGCGGCTGCCGCACGGGCCGTACGGGAGTACTGGGCGCGGGTGGAGGCGGAGACCTCGGCCCGCCGTGATCTGGCCCTCTTCCTCGCCGACCAGCTCATCCAGCAGTCGGAGGACAGCATGACCATGGCATCTCCCACGATCCGCTTCGCCGCGCGGACCGACCGGGGTCTCGTCCGGGAGGCCCATCAGGACGCCGCGTACGCCGGTGAGCGTCTGCTGGCGGTGGCCGACGGCTACGGCGCGCGGGGCGCGCACGCCGGGGCGGCGGCGATCGACGCGCTGAAGGCGCTCGACGGCTCCCCGGCCGAGGTGCGGGCCGGGGATCTGCTCAACGCCCTGGAGGACGCCGTCCACCGCGCCGACACCGTCATCGGCGGACTGGACGGCTCCGGTACGACGCTGACCGCCATGGTGTGGAGCGGCTCCCGGCTGGCGCTGGTGCACATCGGCGACACCCGGGCCCATCTGCTCCGCGACGGGGAGCTCTTCCGGATCACCCATGACCACACGGTCGTCCAGTCGATGATCGACGCGGGCTCGCTGACCGAGGACGAGGCGGCGTCCCATCCGGAGCGGGCCATGCTGCTCAAGGCCCTGGACGGCGGGCGCGGCGGCGCCCGGCCCGATCTGCGGCTGTGCGAGGCGCGGCCCGGCGACCGGTATCTGCTCTGCTCGGACGGGCTGTTCACGGTCGTGGCCCAGAGCGAGGTGCGCCGTGTCCTCGCGACGGCCGCCGATCCGGACGGGGCCGTCGACGAGCTCATCGGCCTCGCCCTGAGCGCGGGTGGGCCCGACAACATCGCCTGTGCCGTCGCCGATGTGGCGACGGCGGCGGCCGGGGCCCCTGTGACCACGGGGGCCTGACAGTGGAAAGCCGGTACGGACGGCACACGGGGTGTTGTGTGCCGTCCGTACCGGCGTGTCCGTGCGGGCCCGGTCAGGGGAGGGCCGGCATGGACCGTCAGGGGGAGTCCTCCCGCCAGGGGGAGCCCTCCCGTCAAGGGAAGGACAGCACCGGGACCTCGTCCGCCGGCCTGCGCTCCGTCGTCTCCAGCAGCCGGGCGAACTGCTCGCCCGCGCGGGAGATCCGCGTCGGCAGGGTGTCCGTCAGCGCGTCGCCCGTGCCGCCCCAGTCCTCGGAGGCCGCGAACACCGCCGTCGGCGCGACGACGGCCCGCAGATACGCGAAGAGCGGGCGCAGCGCGTGCTCCAGCACCAGCGAGTGGCGGGCGGTGCCGCCGGTCGCCCCGATCAGCACCGGCTTGCCGGTCAGTGCGTCCGGCTCGATCAGGTCGAAGAACGACTTGAAGAGCCCGCTGTAGGAGGCGGCGAAGACGGGTGTGACCACGATCAGGCCGTCCGCCTCCACGACCGCTTCGATCGCCTCGCCGAGGTCCGGGGACGGAAACCCCGTGACCAGGTGGTTGGCGATGGGAACGGCGAGTTCCCGCAGCTCCACCACGCGTACCTCGACGTCCTTCGCCTCCCCGGCGAGCGTGGAGCGTACGGCGTCGCCCAGCCGGTCGGCCAGCAGTCGGCTGGAGGAGGGCACGCTCAGTCCGGCGGAGACGGCGACGAGCTTCAGCGTGGTCGTCGTGGTCGGCGTGTTCGTCATCGTCGCGCCTCCTTCGTACGGGCCGCCGTGACGGCGGGGTGGAGCGGAGCGCTCTCCGGGACTCCGGCCGGCCGCAGGTTGGCGAACTCCTTGCGGAGCACCGGGACGACCTCCTCGCCGAGGATGTCGAGCTGCTCAAGGACGGTCTTGAGCGGCAGTCCGGCGTGGTCCATCAGGAACAGCTGGCGCTGGTAGTCGCCGACGGCGTCCCTGAAGGACAGGGTCCGCTCGATGACCTGCTGCGGAGAGCCCACGGTCAGCGGGGTCTGCTCGCTGAACTCCTCCAGCGAGGGACCGTGCCCGTAGACCGGCGCGTTGTCGAAGTACGGACGGAACTCGTTGATCGCGTCCTGCGAGTTCTTGCGCATGAACACCTGGCCGCCGAGACCGACGATGGCCTGCTCGGGGGTGCCGTGGCCGTAGTGCGCGTACCGCTTCCGGTAGAGCGCGACCATCTTCTTGGTGTGGGACATGGGCCAGAAGATGTTGTTGTGGAAGAAGCCGTCACCGTAGTAGGCGGCCTGCTCCGCGATCTCCGGGGAGCGGATCGAGCCGTGCCAGACGAACGGCGGCACGCCGTCCAGCGGGCGCGGGGTCGAGGTGAAGGACTGGAGCGGCGTACGGAACTTGCCCTCCCAGTCCACCACGTCCTGCCGCCACAACTTGTGGAGCAGGGCGTAGTTCTCGATCGCGAGCGGGATGCCCTGACGGATGTCCTGGCCGAACCAGGGATAGACCGGTCCGGTGTTGCCGCGGCCCATCATCAGGTCCACCCGGCCGTCGGCGAGGTGCTGGAGGTAGGCGTAGTCCTCAGCGATCTTCACCGGGTCGTTGGTGGTGATCAGGGTGGTCGAGGTGGACAGGATCAGGTTCTCGGTCCGGGCCGCTATATGGCCGAGCAGAGTGGTCGGGGACGACGGCACGAACGGCGGGTTGTGGTGCTCGCCGGTCGCGAAGACGTCCAGTCCGACCTCCTCCGCCTTCTGTGCGATGGCGACCGTGGCCTTGATCCGCTCGTGCTCGCTCGGCGTGCGCCCGTTGGTCGGGTCGGTGGTGACATCACCGACGGTGAAGATGCCGAACTGCATGAGACTCACCTCTCGAAGACTTCGAAGACTTTAGTTGAATGTTGAACCAAAGCCTATAACGGAAGGCCGCTCTTGGCTATTCCGCATCGCGTCCGAGCAGGTCGGAGCCCGTTTTAAGCAGGTCAGGGCCCTTTTCAGGCAGGTCAGAGCCCTTGCGTCGCGCCGGGGAACAGCTGGCGGAACGCCTCCGCCGTATCCGTACCGGCCCCCGCCCGCCCGAAGGGCGCGTCGAAGTCCCAGACGAGGAAGAGCAGAAACGCGATCAGCGCGCTGAAGAGCCCGGCGACCACCAACTCCCGGGTGCTGCGCCCCAGCCGCATGGTGAAGATGAGCCCCACGGTGATCAGCGCCCCGATGATCAGACCGAACCAGACCACCGCGGGCAGGGTCGCGCCCGCGTTCTGCGCCCGCTCGTTCCGTGCGTCGTCGGTGATGGCGACCCGTTCGAGCATGGGCTGATACGCCTGGGCCTCCAGATCGTCGGCCGGGGCGCGCTCGGCGATGTCCTCGCGCAGCTTGTCGATCAGCTCGGCTCCCCGGCTGGGCAGCACCTCCCCCTTGACCATCCGGGGCCACTCCTCGCGCAGGACATAGGAGACATAGCTCTCGATGTCCTCGCGCAGGGTCTCCTGGACGGCACGGGGATAGACCTCGGCGCGCTGGGTGATCTCATGGAGGGCCTGCGCCTCGCGCCGTACATCGTCCTGCGCGGCGCTGCGGGCCTCCCAGACGCCGGCGATGGCGAGACCGAGGACGATGGCGTAGATGACGCCGATCATCATCGTCATGTACTCCAGCACCTCGGGGGTCTGGGCCTGGTGCGGCTCCGCCCCTTCCGCGCGCGCGGCGCGTCTGCGCTGACTGAGCAGGGTGACGGCGAGGACGACGGCACAGGCGGCGACCATCGCGATGGACAGGATCAGCCACTCGGACATGGTGATCTCCCTGTGTGTTCTGTTGTCGTGTGTTCTGTTGTCACGGTTCGGTTCGGAGGTACGCGATCGGGGCGCGGGGATACGCGACCGGGGGCGCGGACGCCGCCGGGGCGGGCGCCATGGCTCAGCCGCGTGAGCGCCGGGGCCTCAGCACGGCGGCGGCGAGGACGGCCGGGGCGGTGATGACCAGGACCGTGGAGATCAGGGAGGGGCCGCCGTCCTCGGGCTTCGAGGAGAGCGGGGTCTGATCGCGTACGGG
>NZ_VCLA01000121.1:0-29557 GCF_009600885.1 Streptomyces jumonjinensis | reverse complement strand
CGGCCGGGGGCGTGGAGCTCTCCGGGGTCGGGGAGGCCGGCTCCGCAGGTGTAGGAGTCGGTGTGGGTGTGGGTGTGGGCGTGGGACTCGGGGTCGGGGTCGGGCTGGGTGTGGGCGTCGGGGTCGGGGTCGGAGTCGGCGTGGGGCTGGGCGTCGGAGTGGGCGTCGGTGTAGGGGTCGGCGTGGGGGTGGGACAGGTGGTGGGCGATAGGGACGGCGGACAGGTGGGGGTCGGTGGGTGCGGCGGGGGAGGCGGGGGAGGCGGGGGCGGCGGGCAGTGCCGCAGCACCTCGACCGACACCCGTACGCCCACGGAGACGGGCCGGGGCCCGGCGACCGACGCGGACGCCGAGGCGCAGACGACCCCGGGGACCGAGACGGCGGCCGACACCTCGTAGGGGAACGCCTCGCCGATGACGCGTACGGCCTCCGGTCTCTCGGGGGACGCCGTGTCCGGCCGTCCCCTCTCACCCCCCGGGGAGAGCGCCGCCGCGCTCGACTGCCGGTCCGGCTGTCGCGCGGTATCCACGGGGTCGATCGCGGTCATCCCCGGCGAGCTCAGGATGGCCGCGATCCCCCATATGCTCAACTGCTCAATTCCCGCCACATTCGCAAGGTAGGACTCAGGCGGCGCACATGAGAGCACTATCACCCGAAGAGGTGATTAAGAAGCTTGTCGGATTGCAAATCCCCCGGGCGTGAGCGCGGGCGCGTGAGACGGCGCGCGGACGGGGAGGCGGCGCGGCGGCGTTTTCGGGCGCGGGGCCGGCGATCGGCCGCCGGGCCGCTTGCCCAAACGCCAGGGAGCGCCCCTGAGCAGGGGGGCATGTCACCGGATCGAGCGGTGCTCGGGCAGGGCAGGGAGCGGTGGCACCCGGCCGGCCCCGGTGATCCGGTACTCGGTACTCCCGGCACGGTCGCGGTACGGGACGGCTGTGCGGGCTTCCCCGCCGGGATCACCGGTGACGGCCCTTGGTACCGGTGCTGACGCCGCACTCCCCGATTCGGAGCCTTCTCCACTGCCCGATTTCCGACTATGGCTCGTGCCGAGACCCTCGCCGGGGGGCACGGGGCGCGCTCCGGGGCTCCGGGGGCGCAGGGCTTCGGGTTTTAGAGCGAACGGGCCGCCGTGGGACGGAGTATCTCCGGGTGCGGGCCCCGATGGCCCGTGAGACGGTCGCCGAGTGATCGAAGACTTTCTCGACGACTTTCCGGTGCCGGTGGTGCTCGCCTTCTCCGCCGCCGCGCTGCTCCTGGTCGCCACATCGGCCCTGCGGCTCTCCAGTGCGGGCCGCACCGACCCTTCCGACGAGGCGCGCTCCCTCACCCTCGCGCTCTACGGCTGTCTGGTCGCCCTGTTGACCCTCGGACTCTTCGTCGCCCTGCTGTAGCTCCGGGGCCCGGGAGCTCGGGAACGCGACGACGGCGACAGCGACAGCCGCCGGGCCGTTTCCGGTCCGGCGGCTGTCGCGGGCCTGCCCGGAGCGTCCCGTGCCGACGGGAACAGGGGATCAGTAGCGGTCGTGTGAGGCGTTGTTGTTCTTCAGCGCGGTGACCAGGTTCTCCGACGGCCAGTAGTCCCCACAGGTCGGCAGGAACGCCTGGCTCGGCCCGCCGTGCCCGGAGTTGAAGTAGACGCGGTAGTTGGCCGAGCACTCGCCGTTCGACGCCGACGCCGCGTTGTTCTTGATGCCTTGGCCGTCATGGCTGTTCGACAGGTTGCACACCGCCGGGCTGCCCGAGATCTGGCCGGGCCTGCAGACATACCGAACGAGTGAGACTCCGTTGGGGGAGTACCCGTAGTGGTCGGAGATGTCCTTGTTGGCCACGAAGCACGGGCTGTCGGAGTACCAGGTCTGCCCGCCCCTGCTGTTGACGTGCAGGATGAAGCAGTAGCCATTGCCCGACGAGCTACAGGCGTCCGACTCGTAGGAGATGGGGGCCGGCGGGGCCGGCGGGGCCGGCGGGGCCGCCGGTGCCGGCGGTGCCGCCGCGGCCGGCGTCACCGAGAAGGCCAGTGCGCTCAGCGCGCCGATGGCGGAGGCCACGGCCGTCGTCTTCCGCATGCTCATCAGTTGCCCGCCACCCCGTATGCCTGTCGAACCTTGACGATGGTCTTGTCCTTGGTGCTCTTCTCTTTCGCGAGCCTCGACTTGTGCTCGCTGATCGCCTTCGCCTGGATGCCGCGCTCCTCGGTGTTCCAGACCTTGACGAGCCCGGTCTTCTTCTTGCACTCGACATCGGCGACCGCGACCGCGATCTCCTTCTTGCCGGCCTTGGGAGAGGAGAGCGAGATGCCGAGCTTGCCGAGGTCTTCGAGCGGATGGTTCCGCTCGAAGCCCTTCCGCTTCATGCAGGAGGACCACTGTGCGATCGACTTGACGACGTCCGCGTCCTTCTGCGACTGCTGGAAGGCCCTGAACCCGACCCTCTCGGCCTGCGGCGTCTGGGGCATCGGGAACATCCGGCGGGCCTCGCCTCGGCAGCCGCCCTCGGGGATCTTCTGGCCCTGGTAGACACCGCCTTCGACCGACGGCCCGGCACCGGTGAACACATCGGACTCGGCGCCGGGCGCCGGCTCCCAGTACGGGGTCTCCTTCGTGTCGGTCGCCAGGTGGTAGCCGTACTTCTTCGCCAGATCGAGATCCGATATGCCGTACCGGCGTCCCATGGCCGCGTTGGTCTCCGTGGTCACCGACTGCGCGGAGACCGGGGGCGGGCCGAAGTCCTGGAATCCGTAACGCGCCATGCAGGAGCGCCACTGCGCGTGGACGGCGACCTTCCACGCGTAGCCGTCCGCCGGCTGGGTGGTGTACTGGTCCAGAGGCAGCGTGAGCCCCTTCGACAGGCCCTTGGTGGGGGCCGTCGGCAGATCGCTGAGCGCGGCCCGCGGGGGCATCGTGTTCGCGACGCTGGTAGGGGGGCTCTGGGGCGGGGCGCCCGCCTGCTGTGTTCCGCACCCGGCGAGCAGTGCCGTGAGTGCGGCGGCACCCGCGATGCCTTGGATCTTCCTCAACGTGAACGGCCTTTCCGTGGTCGGCATGGCATGGGAAGACGGCATGTCCCAGTCGGCGTCGGTGGCGGCTCGGGCATTGACGTCATGAGGGTGGCGCTGCGCTCGCCGCCGGGTCGTGGCGGCGCCGGAGGGCGCCGCGAGCCGGGCGGCGGTGTCACCCGTGGCCAGCGCCGGCGTCGTCGCCGTGCTCACTACGGGTTAGCGGTACGTTGCAGATAGTTTTGGAGTGGCCGAGCGTATACATGCCAAATGACGTTGTCCATACCTTGATCGTCCAGGGCGCCGCCCCTGGATGTACGGCCTGCTCATCACGGGGTGATGGCGGCTTTCGGGGTTTCCGTGACAACGCTGTCGGGTCGCGCCGACTGACTGAAAACAGCCTGAAAAGCCCTTCTACAGCCAACCGTTGCGCCGGAAGCTCCGGTGAATCAGCACACAGGCGGTCACCATCACCCCGATCACCAGGGGATAGCCATAGGTCCAGCGCAGCTCCGGCATATGGTCGAAATTCATTCCGTACACCCCGCAGACCATCGTCGGCACCGCGACGATCGCGGCCCATGCCGTGATCTTCCGCATGTCCTCGTTCTGGGCGACGGTCACCTGCGCCAGATGCGCCTGGAGGATGGAGTCGAGCAGGGCGTCGTACCCGCCGATCTGCTCGTTCAGCCGCGCCAGATGGTCGACCACATCGCGGAAGTACGGCTGGATCGCGGGTCCCACCGGCGGCAGCGGTGCGGTGGCGAGCGCCTGCATCGGCCGCTCCAGCGGCCCCACCGCGCGCTTCAGCTCCAGCAGTTCCCGTTTGAGGAGATAGATCCGTCCGGCGTCGACCCGCCGGGCGTCCGTGCTGAAGACGGCGGTCTCCACGGCGTCCACATCGTGCTGCACGGCGTCGGTGACGGCGAGATAGTCGTCCACGACCTGGTCGGCGATGGCGTGGAGCACCGCGGCGGGCCCCTTGGCCAGCTGCTCGGGCCGGTCCTCCAGCGCCTCCCGCAGCGGTCCCAGCGAACCATGCCGCCCATGCCGGACCGTGATCACGAAGTCGGTCCCGGTGAAGACCATCAACTCGCCGGTGTCCACCACCTCACCGGCCGCGTCCTGCTGTTCACGGCTGACGTAGCGACAGGTCTTGAGGACGGTGAAGAGGGTGCCGCCGCCGTCCTCGCGTCCGTACCGCTGCACCTTGGGGCGCTGATGGGCCTGCACCGCGTCCTCGACGGCCAGTGGGTGCAGCCCGAACAGCTCGGCGAAGACGGCGAACTCGATCTCGGTGGGCTCGTGCAGACCGATCCAGACGAAGCCGCGGCTGTTGCCGTTGCGGCTGCTTCTGCCGCTGCCGCTGCGCACCCGGCGCAGGGCTCTCCCGGCATCGTTGTCGCAGGGGATCCGCACCCCGTCCTCGTACACCACGCAGTTGACGACCGAGCTGCCGAGCGGCGAGCGGGCGGGGTGGCTGAGATCGACGGTCGGGCGGTAGGCGCGGCGCATCGCACGGCGCAGCTTGTGGATCATCGGCACGGTGCGGCTCCTTCGAAGGCCGGGCGTCAGTGTGCCATCGACCGCCGGGTGGAGGGTGCGATTCCGCAGCTCCTGGGGGTGTGGCTGAGCTTCCGGCGTCCGTGCCTCTGGTCCGGGCTTCCGGCCTCCGTACCGTACTCCGGGCTCAGCGGCGGCCGTCCGCCGGAGCCGGTCCTCTGGATTCCGCCGGTCCTCCGGGCCCCGCCGGGCCCGGGTCCCCCGGCCCCAGCCACCGGTCGAACACGGCCCGCTCCTCGTCCAGATAGCGGGCGTCGCCCAGGTACTGGAGATGGTGCCCGTCGGCGAGATGGCCCGCGAAGGCCGCGCTGCCCGCCGCCGCCTCGGCGCGCATATACGCCACCAGGGCGTGCAGCCGGGCGATGACGGTGTCGATCAACTCCGCGCGGTCCGCCGCGCCGAGCCCGTAGCGGTCGCAGAAGTCCCGGGCCCGCCGGGCCTGTTCCGCCGCTGTGCCGAAGCCGTCCGCGTTGGCGGGCGCGGTGAGCGGAGCCCAGCGGTGGACGGCGTAGGCGATGTCCCAGAGCCGGGGGCCGGGGTGGGCGGTGTCGAAGTCGATGACGCCGATGACCCGCGTACCGTCCAGGACGCAGTTGTGGGGTGCGTAATCGCCGTGGCAGATGACCTCGACGGGGGTACGCGCCGGGAGCATCCACCCGTCCGCGGCGGCGCTGCGCGCGTACTCCGCCGTGGCGTCGTGATAGGCGCGCAGCACCTCGGCCGCGCTCCGGAGGGCTTCGGCGGAGGCGGCGGCCGGGGTGGCCGGGTAGTCGCTGACCTCGCCCGGGATGAAGTCGAGGAGCTCGAAACCGTCCTCGGTCACTCCGTGCACGGCCGGGGCGGCGGTGAACCCCTGTTCCCGCAGCCGCCGCAGCAGCTCATGGACGCGTGGGGACCAGGGGCCGGTGGGCCGCCGTACGGTGTCGCCGACGCGGACGACCGTGTTGACGCCGCCGGACATGATCTCCTGATCGGACGTGATCTCCTGATCGGGCACGGTCTCCTGATCGGGCATGGCGCGGGGTGCTCCTCCGGGTGGTGACCTCCGGGTGGTGGCCTCCGGGTGGTGACCTCCGGGTGGTGGCCTGGTGAGCCGCCATCATCGGGTGCGGTCCGGCGCGTGTGCCAGTGGTTAAGGCCCGCCTCAGCGGGGCTTTCGCTCCAGGAGCTGTGCGGTGATGAAGCCGACCACCGAGCAGACGGCGATCAGCGGCATCTGATTGTCCGCGTCATCGCCCATGAGGAGGGCGGCGAGTACGGCGCTGGTGACCGGGAGCCGGGTCACCACCGCCGTCGAGGTGGCGATGCCGAGCGCGAGCGCCGGGGTGGTGCCGAACCCGGGCAGCCCGGAGCAGGCGATGCCGATCGCCGCCCCCAGGAGCACGGCGGGGAAGATCGGCCCGCCGCGCAGCCCGCCCAGACAGATGCCCCAGGCCACCCCCTTGCAGAGCACGAGCACGATCAGCGCCGCGATGGACCAGGCGTGCGGGTCGGCGGCGAGCGCGCCGAGGGCGATCTGCCCGGAGAGCGCGGCCTCCGCCGGGGAGCGCCCGGTGATCAGGGCGTACGCGGCGACGCAGACGCCCACGGCGACGGCGGCGGCGACCGTGCGGAGGCCGGTGTTCCGCCGGGTGGTCCAGGCTTCGGCGAGATAGCCGAGCCGGTGGGCGGCGGTGACGACGACGGCGAGCAGGACGGCGACGGGGAGGCCCCACAGGAAGTCCCCGGCGTCGGGCGGGACGTTCGGCGGTACGGAGGGCAGTTCGAGCGCGCCGATGGAGAGGCCGGTCCACTCCCCGAAGCCGGTGAAGACCAGCGCGCCGACGCCGCTGGCCAGCAGACAGGGCAGCAGCAGAACGACCAGCTGCGGCCCGGCGAGACCGGCGGCCTCCACCATCATCACGGCGGCGACGAGCGGCCCGCCGAGGATGGTGGAGATGGCGGTGGTGGACCCGGCGGTCCCCAGGACCAGTGCCGCCTCGGGAGGTTCGGCGCGTTTCGCGGACCGTACGGCGAGCAGGGCGAGCCCGCTGCCCAGCGCCATCAGGGGGGCCTCGGGGCCGAGGACCACCCCCAGCGGCAGGGTGGCGAGGGCGGCGAAGATCACCCCGGGGAGCGCGTCCGGGCCGAGCGGGGGACCGCCGAGACCGTGTACGGGGGTGTGCCCGCCGCTCCCGACGGCCCGGGTGACGACGGGCGCGAGCAGCAGCCCGGCGAGCAGCAGCGCGGGCAGGGGCCACCACCAGGGGGGTTCGGCGTAGCCGACGGCCTCGGGGAGGGTCTCCCAGACGGCGTGCTGGAAGGCGTGCTGAATGCTGACGAAGAAGAAGCAGGCGAGGGCGATGGGGACGCCGATGACGACGGAGAGGAGGAGGAGTTTGAGGTAGCCGCTGCTGAGGAGGGTGTCGCGGAGGGTGGGGGTGGTTCCCGGGGCCCCGGGGCTCTCGGGGCTGTGGGGACCCCGAGAGCTCTTGGGGCTCTTGTCGCTCCGCGAGTCGTCCCCTCCCGCCGACGCCGATGCGCTCATACGGCCGCTCCCGGCTCTCCCGGATCGGTCGTTCCGTACCGTCCGTACCCGTATGCGCGCATGCCCCCATGCAAGGCCAGCGGCGGCCCGGCTGCGCGTGGGCGGGCCCGAACGGGTGAGCCGCCCGGGGGATCTGGCCCGGATGCCCCAGCGCGGGTCGCCGTACCCGCCCGTTCCGCTTTCCCTGAGGGCAGACAGTGGAGGTGGTGGCGGCCATGGCGGACGAGGAGAGCGAGCTGGAGCAACTCCGCTCCCGGATCACGGCGCTGGAGTCCCGTGGCTCCGCGAGAGGGCCCCACCACCGGGTGCGCTCCTTCTTCTCGGCGCTGCTGATCGTCATCGGCTGCGTACTCGCCCCGCTGAGCGCGGTCGCCGTATGGACGGCCGACGAGGTGGGCGACACCGACCGCTATGTCGCCACGGTGGCCCCTCTCGCGTCCGACAAGGACGTCCAGGCGGCCGTGGCGAACCGGGTCACCGACGCGGTGATGCGGCATATCGATCTGAACTCGCTGCTGGAAGGCGCGGCCCCGGCCGACCGCCCCCGGCTGGCGAAGGCGCTGGCGAGGCTGGCCGGCCCGCTGGATAACGCGCTGCGGAGCTTCGTCCATGACAAGGCGCAGGCGATCGCCGCCTCCCCCGCCTTCAGCACCCTGTGGACGAACGCCAACCGCGCCGCCCATGACGCCGTGGACAAGGCGCTGACCGGAAGCGGCGGGGGAGCGGTCAAGCTCACCGGCAACACGGTGGAGATCGATCTCGCCCCGGTCATCGACCAGGTCAAGGCCCGGCTGGCCGCGGACGGTCTGACGGCAGCGGGAAAGATCCCCGAGATCCATACGAACTTCACCGTCGCGCGCTCGGACGACATCGGCAAGCTCAAGACCGCGTTCCGGCTGCTCCAGCTCGCCGGGGCCTGGCTGCCCGTCCTCGCGCTGGCGCTGGTCGTGGCGGGGGTCCTGCTGGCCGTACGCCGCCGCCGGGCCGTGGTCGCCGCGGCCCTCGGCGTCGCGGTCGCGATGGGGCTGCTCGGTCTGGCGCTGACCGTCTTCCGCGCGCTCTATCTGGACCGGCTGCCGGCCCAGGTCTCCCAGCCGGCGGCCGGCGCGGTGTACGACGCGCTGATCCGTTTTCTGCGGACGGCGGTGCGGATGGTCGTCACGCTGGGCGTGGTGATCGCCCTGGCGGCATGGCTGACGGGTCCGGGCCGCCGGGCCGTCCTCGTACGGGGACTGTGGCGCAGCGGCATCGAGGCGGTACGGGGGGTGGCCGGCCGCGCGGGGCTGCGGACCGGCCCGGTGGGGCCGTGGGTACGGCGCTACCGGCGGTGGATCGTCTGGGCGCTGGTGGCGGGGGCGGTGCTGGCGTATCTGCTGTGGAGCTATCCCACGGGGTGGGTGGTGGTGGGGCTGGTGCTGGCACTGCTGTTCGCGGTGGCCGTCGTGGACTTCCTGGCGGCGGATCCAGGCCCCGGGGCGGGCGCCGACACGGCGGGACCGTCACCCGAACGGGTGTATCCGGATGGCGGCGACAAGGGTTCGGGCTGAGAGTCGAATCCCCGTCCGCGTTGGGCGTACGGGCCAAGGAAGGGAGGTCCCATGAGCCACGCATCACAGCCGGCCGGGACTCCGCCACCGAAGTCCTCGCACGGAACCCGTCAGAACAGCGGCTGGGCGGTGGGAGGCGTCGTCTTCGCGGGAATCCTGATGGTGTGCAGCGGGGTGCTCGCGATCCTCCAGGGCATCGCGGCGATCGCGGAAGACGATGTGTACGGCCGGGTGGGCACCTATATCTACCGGATCAACCTCACGGGCTGGGGCTGGATCCATCTGATCATCGGTGTCTGTGTGCTGATCACCGGCTACGGCCTCCTGAAGAACATGAGCTGGGCGCGGTACGCGGGTATCTTCTTCGCGTCGCTGAGCCTGGTGGCGCAGTTCCTGTTCTTGCCGTACCTGCCCATCTGGGCGGTGATCGTGATCGCGATCGATGTGTTCATCATCTGGGCGCTCGCGGCCTACCGTCCCGACGACGGAAGGAACTTCGTCTGACCTCCGCCCCGGCCCGGTCCCCGACCCGTGGCACGCCCACGGGCCGAGGGCCGGGCCGGGGGCGACCACCCGTACCCGTGCGTCCGGTTTCCCTTTCGCCCTGTGGCCGATATTGAACACCCATTCTTCGCCAGACGGGTTTTCGGTCAACGTAGAGCTGGAGGGGCAGATTCTCCGGGCACTCTCCGACTGGTCTCCGCCCGGCTGATCACCGGGTGCTTTCCTTGACCCTTGATCAGTGATCTCCGCATACTCATGCGAGTTTTGCAGTCACCTGTGAGGCGACTGCGGATTCTCTGAGAGCGTGAATTTCCCTGAAAGGCGGAGAATCATGGGCAGGCGTTTTGGATTGGGTGCGGCGGCGGTGGCTGCGGTGTGCGCAACCGTCGCTGGGGTCTCGTCGCCGAGCGCGGTCGCGGCTGAGAATTCTGCGGGGTGGCCGCCCGGGACGATGACGGCGGAGAAGTACAACGCGGCCCAGTTCGGCATGACGGTGACCCAGGTGTTCGATGCCATCGGCCGGGATTCCTGTGACGGTTCCTCTCCCAACTTCGCGGCGTCTACGACGAAATACACCTACCTCTGTTGGGGGTCCGAGCCGTCGGGCGACATCTATGCCTACGCGAACCTGACTTTCACCCAGGGCAAGCTCACCGGAAAGTCCCAGGAGCACCTGATCAAGCCGGTCACGCCGTCCATGACGCTGGCCAAGTACGACAGCATCCCCAAGGGAATGCCGGTGGATCAGGCCATGGCCATCGCGAACCGGAATTCCTGTGTGATTTGGTCGGAGGAGTACCCGGCGTACCCCTCGACGGCTGGACACGAGCAGTGGTTCCACTGCAAGGCCGGGAATGTGCTGATAGGGTACGCGCGCTTCGGCTTCACTGATGGAGTCCTCGCCTGGAAGAACAAAGTGGGCCTGGTGTAGAGGGTGCGGGCGGCCTTTCCTTTCCCGCTCACCATTGCCCGGCACACGGTTACTCCCTGCGGGCTCGGTTCGACAGATCGTCGAATCGGGTCGTGCCGGTGAGGATGCGCCCGTCGGTGAGGGCTTGGCGTACGGCTCGCGCGGTGTCCTCGGGGCTCATGCCGGCGGTTGGCAGGGGCGCGAGGGTGAGGGTGAGGCGTACGCGGCCCATTCGGCGGGCGCGCTCCCGCCAGGCGTCCCCGGGATCGGGGATGGGGAGGACGTGCTCGGTGTGGCGGACGGTGAGCCCGAAGAGGCCCGCGCCATCGGTCGGAGCTGATCGCGGCTGCGGATCACCTTCAGCGTGCCCGCGTAGAAGTAGAAGAGGGCGAGCAGTCCCGCGACGATCCAGTAGGCGATGTTCATAGTTCCCGTTCATGGGTCACTGGTTCACGGGACCCGTCGACTGCTTCAGGCGAGGTCGGTGGCAGGCTCGGTCGCGTAGCGGCTCATCGCGTCGATATTGGCCTGTGGCGTCAACGGCCGGCCGCCGACGAGCACCTCTTGGAGGTCTCGGAAGTACTGCACATACAAGTCGGGGGTGAATGTGCTGAGCATGACGGCGGGTTGGTCGGTCAGGTTGGCGAAGGTGTGCGGGGTACCGGGCGGAACCATCACGAGCGTGCCCGCGGTGGCGTCGTGGTCCTCGTCCCCGACGGTGAACCGCACAGTGCCGGAGAGGATGTAGAAGCCCTCGTCGTGCTGGGTGTGACGGTGCTGCGGCGGTCCCTGGGTGTGCGGGGCGAGGACGGACTCCGCGATCGCGAGGCGGTGCCCGGTGTGGCTGCCGTCCTCCAGGACGCGCATGTGCGTGGTGCCCAGAACGATCGTCTCGCCCTCGCCGGGACCCACCACCGACACCACGGGGTCGGCCTGCGGCGCGTTGGCCTCTGCTGCTTCGGTCATGCTCACAAGTGCACCGCCGGGGGCCTGCCAGTGTCCAAGACCCATCCCGCAGCGCCGATACCCCTTGGCTATCGTTGCAGCGTGGAGCTACGGACCCTGCGCTATTTCGTGGCCGTCGCCGAGGAACTCCACTTCGGCCGGGCAGCCACCCGACTGCACATGAGTCAGCCGTCGCTGAGCCGGGCGATCAAGCAGCTGGAGGCCGATGTCGGGGCCCTGCTGTTCGCCCGCTCACCCACCGGCGTCACGCTCGCTCCGGTGGGCGCGGTGCTGCTCGACGAGGCGCGGGCCCTGCTCGACCATGCTGACCGCGTCCGTGTACGCGTGAGCGCGGCAGCCGGCGCCACGACCATCACCGTCGGCATCCTGGGCGACGGCACCGACCCCGGAGTGTCCAGGCTGGCCGCCGCCTACCGCCGAACCCACCCCGGCATCGACATCCGCATCCGCGACACCGATTTGACCGACCCGACGTGCGGGCTGCGCGCCGGACTGGTCGACGTCGCCCTGACCCGGGCGCCGTTCGACGAGACCGCCCTGACGGTGCGTGCGCTGCGAACCGATCCGGTCGGCGCGGTCCTGCGCGCCGACGATCCGCTGGCCCGCCGCGACCGGCTGCGGCTGGCCGAACTGAGCGACCGCCGCTGGTTCCAGTTCCCGCAGGGCACCGACCCCATCTGGCAGTCGTACTGGAACGGCAGCACGCCGCGCGAGGGCCCAGTGGTGCGCGCCGTCCAGGAGTGCCTGCACGCCGTGCTGTGGAACGGCACGGTCGGCCTGGCCCCGCTCGGACACGACCTGCCCGCGGAGTTGGCCGTGGTACCGCTGACCGACATGGTGCCGAGCCGAGTGGTGGCGGTGTGGAACGAAGGTGACACCAACCCGTTGATCCGATCCTTCATCGAGATCGCGACAGCCGCCTACCGTCACTGAGCGCCGGCAACCGGTGCTGCCGGTGCTCGTGAACAATTCGAGCACAGCGGCCCTCGGAACTGCCTCCCGAAGTGGTGAACATCTGCTGTCTCTCTCTCGTGTACAGAGCCAACCCGCCGTAGACGCGTCGTACTGCCCTTGGCGACACGCGACACCATGACCGAGGGAAGGACCTGGTGCCGGGCCCACTGCGGCGCGGCGAGCAGCGCACCCTCCAGGGTCTCCAACGACGCGTCCCACAATTTCGCATCCGCCTGCGCGAGCGCCTTGTCCATGGCGTACCGGTTCCGGGCGGCGCCTGACAGAACCCTCTCGTGCACCGGCTTGATGCTCCCGATCAGCGACAGGGCCTTGCCTGTCTCCCCCCAGGGCCACATTGATGCCGACAGCCTGAGTCGTAGCGGACACTGGCCCGAAGACCGTCCCGCATGCGCGGGGCCCACCTCGATGAGGACGCCCGCCGCCGCGCCGGGGCCGGACCACCCTCGCATGCGCGGGGACCACTGGATGGTGACGCCGCCCGGCGCCTGGTCGACCGGACCACCCCCGCACGCGCGGGGCCCACAGCATCCGGGCCCGAGAGAACGACCTGAACCTTGGACCACCCCCGCACGCGCGGGGCCCACGCCTGGAGGTCGAGCGCCGCCTCGGCGAGCCCCGGACCACCCCCGCACGCGCGGGGCCCACCTGTGCGGGGATGCCGATCGGTCCGGGAACGGGGGACCACCCCCGCACGCGCGGGGCCCACCACTACGGGCCCGCGTCTGCCGCATGCGACTGAGGACCACCCCCGCACGCGCGGGGCCCACAGGGCCATGAGATAGCCGGCGGCGGGGTCCTGGGGACCACCCCCGCACGCGCGGGGCCCACGACTGGGGGCAGGCTTTCGCAGCCTGGGAGGGAGGACCACCCCCGCACGCGCGGGGCCCACCGGCCATGACCGTCCGCGCGCCGTTCGGCCCATGGACCACCCCCGCACGCGCGGGGCCCACCCTTCCTGACCTGCGCGTTCACATCGCGGAGTAGCGGTTTTCATTCACTTGCGAGCAGTCGGGCATCGGGGCCTCCCGGTGTGAAGAGGTGTCAGGCGCAGTCTGATGAGCGGGTGAGGAAACGCGGTCCTTGTCCGTCAACTCTCCCATGAATACGCCCCCTTGGAGGCATCCCCTGTCAGGGATCCCTGCCCGGGGGGCTACCCCTGCACGTTCCTGGGCGGCTCGTGGATCTGCGCCCACAACGCGCATGTGGACTACCGGGCGTTGTCGGCGCACCTTCCGCAGTGGCAGCCGACCGGGATAGACGTGGACTCCAGGACCACCGTCGCACCGGGGCGAAGGTGCTCGCCCAGCGTCCGAGCGCAGGACTCGATGTAGGTCAGGTCGGGCATGCCGTCCCGCAACGGGGTCGGCACAGTGATCACCGCGATGTCGAAGCCGGCCAGCGCGGCAGCGCCGGCGGTCGCGGAGTAGGCCCCGGAGTCCAGCGCTGCGCTCAGCCGCGAGGAGTCCACGTCCCGAGGTGCCAGGCGCAGTCTGATGGGCGGATGAGGAAACGCGGCCCATGTCCGTCAATTCTGCGTTGAAGCGCAGTTCGCGACCGGAGCCCTCGGGCTTGCTGTCGCGCACGACGAATCCGCCTGCGGTCCCGGGGATCGCGCTGACCTCGACGCACGCTCCGTGCTCGCCGCCGCAGAACCGTTCGAGCTACGCGTCAGGGAAGGGGAGTTCGTAGAGATCGTTCATGGGCGATGCCCTTCTGGTGAGTGGTGTACGGGCCCGTCATGACCATTCTCGGAGGGGGACGGGAGGAAAAGCCCGACTGGCCCTGCGCGTCACGGCTTGGGGAGGACCGCCCATGCGAGGGCGCCGGTGAGCGCGAGCACGGATATCGCGTAGGCGATCAGTTCATTTCTCGGATTCACGGCAACGCTCGTGGAGCGCTACGAGGTCCGGAAGGCGCAGGTGATGACCTTCCCGGTGGCGGTGATCGTGGTCTCCCAGTGCTCGGTCAGCGCATCGACCAGGAGGAGCCCTCGCCCGGCCTCGGCGGAGACGGATCCGCTGCGGAGGGTCGGCGGTGCCATGACGGTATCGCTGACTTCGACGAGGAGCTTTTCGCCTTCCTGGCGAATCTCCAGATCGCAGACGCCTTGGGCATGCTCATGAACATTGGCCAGTAGTTCACTGACGACAAGGGCCACGTCATCAGAGATCGAGTCGAGGCCGCACTCCTGCAGAAAACTTATGACAGTGCGTCGGATACCACCGATCTCCGAGGGCTTCGCGGTGAGGCTCATCGTCATATCGGGTGGTTTTGTAGCCGCCTTGCTCACAGGGTCGCACCTTCGGGGTAGTGGAACACCCGGCCCAGGCGGGGAGAATCGCGACCGGATGTCGCCTCCAGGCCCGCCGTGCAGAGCGATGAGCACACGGCCGACCTGGCGGCGGCGGTATCAGAGCCTGGTTCACTCAGGTCTGTGTGGAATCCGCAGCTTGACCGTATGGCTGTGCTGAATGCAGTAACACTGACTACGGGTACGTGTTGAGGTAGCCGATCACTCGGGAGCGTCATGAACGCTAGAGCGTCTGCACGGCGACGTGCGGTTATGCCCAGCATCGCGGGCTTTGTTCTGCGCATGGCACGCGAGAGCATTCCCGCAGGAAACGGCTCGCGTACACAGGCGGGGATGGCAGAAGCGCTTCGTGTCGATCTTGGGACGGTGCAAGGCTGGGAATCTGGGCGCAGGCCGCTCGCCAACATGAAGGCCGGTTCGCTGCTTGCACTGCGACGGCGGTTGCCTGCGTTCGGCGCAGATCCACAGGTTGTCCGGCTTCTGGAAGCCGCGATGGACGCAGATCGGGTCATCGAAGCCGGCCTTGCCGGACCGGACCGGGATCCTGTACATCCTCTCGGTCAGTGGGTCCATACCCGCGAAACTGCACACATGATCGCGTGGGCGCTGACCGGCACGCCCCCACCGTCCCTCGCGCATCCGACACCTTCCCGCCGTGGGCCTGTTGCGAAGGGTCCGCTCCTCCCAGTGCCAGAGCGGACTGCGTTCTTCTCGCATTTGAGAACCGCAGCTGAATCCGCTTCCCGGATCGAGGAGTCAGGTGTCCTTCTGGGTCGTCAGGCGCTCTATCTGACCTCGTATGACCAGAGCGCTGACGCGGCATCATGGACAGCTCATGCTCTCCACGCCCGCCGTGGTGTCCTGGGTGCACGTGGATGGACACCCCAATGGGCAGAGGCGCGCTCGACCGCTGCTGCATTGGCCCGCCTCGGTGATCCTCAACCTTTGCTCGACTTCATCGAGCGATCGGTGATCGACGATGATGTGGCGGAGGCCGCGAACCTCACCTACTGGGCCTACTGGTTAGGGGCCTTGGCGGAGCCTCATGCGAATGATCATTTCATGCGCGACCGAGGTTTGGCTGCGTGGGACCCAATAACTCTGATGCGATGCCTTGTGTACGGGATTCACCAAGCTCCCGGCTATGTTGACCTGTACATCCACTCGCTGTGGGCACTACTCACAGCGCATAGGTGGCTTCCGATGGCATCACCCGAGATTGCTGGTCAACTCAGCGAGCGAGCGTTGCAGCTCTTGGACAGCGGCCGGATCTCTTCACGATCAAAGCGGGAACTCAGCGCTGTGTACTACGTTCTGCATGAGAACCGCACGTGACAGACCGGAGGGCCACCACATGGCGGACGACACCGAACACGCGAGGGGCACCACAGGCTTCCTGCTGGAGATGGGTGTGCTCAAGCGGGCCAAACGAACCGGCTGGTGGATCGCCGGTGTCAAGGATCCCGAGACCATCGCCGAGCATTCTTTCCGGACCGGAGTCATCGGTGCGGTGCTCGCCATGATGGAAGGTGCCGACCCCGCGAAGGTGGCTCTTCTCTGCCTGTTTCACGACACACAGGAGACCCGCGTCAGCGACATCCCTCATATCGGCCGCCGTTATCTGGAGGCCGCGCCGAACGAGAAGGTGACCGCCGACCAGGTGTCCGCCGCTCACCCGGCGGTACGTGCGGGCGTGCAGCGAGTCGTTCACGAGTACGAGAACGGCGATTCCCTCGAAGTGATCGTCGCGCATGACGCCGACAAGCTCGAATGCCTCATCCAGGCCGTCGAGTACCGCGAGCAGGGTTGCCAGAACGTTCAGCCCTGGATCGACAGCAGTCTCGCCAAGCTCAAAACCGCCTCGGCGCAGGAGCTTGCCGTAGCAGCGCTGAAGATGAACTCGCTGGAGTGGCAGCAGGTCTACCTCCGTGGCCAGCAGCCCGTGGGAGAGGCGCCCCCACACGCGCGGGGACCACAGACCGAGACTGCCTCTGTCACCGGAGTTGAGGGGAACACCCCCGCCCGCGCGGGGACCATCCAATCCAAGAACATGTAGCCCAGCGTCGGCAGGGGACACCCCCGCACGTGCGGGGCCCACTCTCTCAGCTGTTCGGGAGGCCGATCACACAGGGGACCATCCCCGCACGCGCGGGGCCCACTTGCGGACGCAGTACCCGTTCTCTCCGGCCCACGGACCATCCCCGCACGCGCGGGGCCCACTCGGCAAGCATTATCCGGGCGGTCGGAGATGCAGGACCATCCCCGCACGCGTGGGGCCCACGGCCGAGGAACTGCTCGGCGACGGGCTGGAGGCGGACCATCCCCGCACGCGCGGGGCCCACCCTTCCTGACCTGCGCGTTCACATCGTGGAGTAGCGGTTTTCATTTACTTGCGAGCAGTCGGGCATCGGGGCGGGCCTCCCGGTGTGAAGAGGTGCCAGGCGCAGCCTGATGGACGGGTGAGGAAACGCGGCCCGTGTCCGTCAACTGTCCCATGAACACCGCCCCTTGGAGGCGCCCTCGTCAGGGATCCCCCGGGGGCTGTCCCCACCCCCGCACACCGGTTCCCCGGATGGGCCGGAGAACCGGGAGCGGCGAGGGTTCATGGCATGACGACGACCTATACCGCACGGGCTCTCGCTCTCACGCTCTCCGGGGCCGCCGCACGCTTGCCTGATCCTTCACGGGAGGCCCCCCAAGGCCACACCCGCCGAAGTTCCGCGTTGTGCTCTGCCGATGCTGTCCGCTGACAAGATCGGCGCGCTCCGAGCCCCAGAGGGGCAGTGGCCAGTGATGGCGAGTGCCCCTTCAAATAGGCCCCGACTGTACGACCGGAAGGCGGCGAATCCGAAGGGCGCTCGCCGCGAGTCCCCAGTGCCAGGCCCTTTGCCGGGCCTTGGCCAAGGCCGGTCCGCCACCCGCACGGCACAGGCTCGGGGTGGTCTATTCCGTCAGGCGCGCGATGAAGGCAGGGGCGAGGATTCGGACGCGGTCCTCTTCGAGGGAGCCCGCAAGCGCCTTGACAGCCATATCGACGCCGGGGGTGGCACGCCCGCCAAAAAGCTGACGCAGCTTCTCCAGCCCGTCCGCCGCGACGTCGCCCACGCGCGGGTCGTTGCGCAGAACGGTGAACGTTTCGGAGACCTGTTGTGCCTTGGTGGTCATCATGATGCGCAGGACGTCACCGGCGTCCTTGTCGGTCAGGCGGTCCGGACGCTTCTCGGCCTGGCTGAGCCGATCGGTGATCTTGAAGGCTTTGGCGACCAGGAGGGCTGCGGGGCCTGCGACGTTGACCGTGATGGAGCAATCGTCGGCAGGGTCGAGGCTGCGGACGGGCAGGGGGGAACGGTCCACGGCGGCGACCTCAAGGCCCTCGATCCAGCGCGCGGACATCGTGCCGTGCGGCGGGACCTTGGCGCTGCGACGCCCGTTCTTGGGAGAGAGCTGCCGGGGGATGAGGAGATCCAGCTCCACCGGGACAACCTGGTCGCCCACGGTCTCCTGCCGTTCCCAAAGCCCGGGTTCGCTCTCCTTCTTCAGCCTGAAGCCGGCCTCGCGCAGGGATGCGTCGAGAAGTGGCTGGTCCTCAAGAAGTGCGGGGTCGATGCTCAGGTCGCCGTCGGAAGTGAAGGGCGAGTTGCGGATTGCCGCGTCCGGGGTGCGCAGGTAGACGGCCTGCGCACCCACGACAGTCAGGGCATCGAGGTGAGGGCTCAACGCGACCAGACCGTCGAGGAGAACGCGCCGGGCCACCACCGTCAGCTGATCGGGGTCGATGCCCTCCGGAACCTGTGACATGGCGCCTCGTGCTCTCGTCGGCTTGCGTCCTGCGTTGCGATCTTAGTGCTGGACGGGCCGTGTCTCGCCGTTGTTCTTGGAAGCGCGCCACTTCTCGGGATGGCGTTCCATGAACTCCAGGAGCGCCTCTCCCTCGGCAGGCATCCGGCCGGGGCCGGCCAGGCAGTCGAGTGCCGCTTGGCTGGGCGCGACGTACTGCACGCCGTCGACGAATTCGGCCCGTCTTCGGACGAAGGAATCCGGCTCGTTCAGCAGCAGGACGTCCGCGCCGTCGGTGACGGGGAGGAGTCCGAGGTCATCGGCCACGTCGTCGACGTTCAGCCAGGACGCGACGTAGAGCATCAGCTGGCCTCCCACGGCGACCTGGACAAATCGCTGTGCGGCGTAGGAGCCGGTGACCGAGAGACCGTCGACGTACTCCGTGGAAAGCTGCGGGATCTGTTGCAGTAGGGCCGGTACACCGTTGGGAGCCAGCACTCCCCGGTACGACCCATGGGAGAGGAGACTGGTCTCCTGGGCCCGTGCGCGCAGAAGCTGAGCCCAGTCGACTTCCGTGATGGTCCGCCCTTGGCGGCGGATCAGGAGCTGGTCTTCAAGGGTGTCCAGGAGCCGGGACACGTAGGGAAGGCTCAGCGTGGAGACTCGGTGCAAGTCGGTGGCTCGGTGAGGTGGCGGCACATCGGCCAGGAGCCGCACAAGACGGCCTGCCTTCGGGCCCGCCAGAGTGGTCCTGCTGGATTCCCGCGGCGCTGACCGCGGCGCCTTCTCGGCTCCTACTGTGTGGATGATGATGGCCGGCCGCGACACACGGATGCCGACATTGCCGGTCAGATCCAGGTACGCGATGCCGTTCTGCCGCAACAGCTCACGGGCCTGGGACGAGATCCATGGCGCGATGACCAGCAGATTCGTGTAGTGATTGACCTCGCGGAGCAGCTGCACCCTGGGCACCAGCCGCTCCATCACGAACCGTGGTGGTACTGCCCGCACTGCTTCCACCAGCAGTTGCGTGAAGGTGCTGTCCCCCTCCGCCCTTACCTCCAGGAGGGCATCGAAGACCTTGCTCTTATTCGGGCGCTGTGTGACCTGCCACTCCGGCCCCAGCAGGCTGTTCAGGGCTTGGATGCCCTGTTCCAGCAGGTGCGCCTCTCTGATCAGCGGAGATTCCACCAAACCATTATCACACGCCATGCAGGCAAACTTGCTTAGGCTGATGACTTTACTGCCTCAGTAAAGTCATCGATTCAGGCAACCTTTCCTAGATATCGCGCTTGCCTGAGCCGGGCAACTTGGCCACTCAAGCAACTCGACTGCGGTATCGCGGCACCCGTACGTCCTCAGGCCGTCCTCCCCAATACCTGCCGGGGCCCCGCCGGGCAGCATCCCAGACCGCTCTGCTCCGAGCCTGGCGAAGCGCGGCGGCATGGCTGGTGCCAGCCTGGATCGCACACGTTCAGGCCGCGCGCCGCAACCGCCGCAGGGCGCCGAGCCGACCAGAAGCGCTCGGCCGACGAACCCGCTGCGGGGGCTCGGCAGGCTAGCCCTTCCCTGGCATCCGGCCCAGCGCCGGGCCCCGCGCGACCTGGGCCACCCTCGCACGCGCGGGGCCCATGCGAAGGGCGGGAAGGAGTGTGACGAGTTCCCCGGGCCACCCCCGCACGCGCGGGGCCCACACGCGCCAGAAAAGAACTCAGACGGTCCGCACCGGACCATCCCCGCACGCGCGGGGCCCACCCTTCCTGACCTGCGCGTTCACATCCCGAAGTAGCGGTCTTCATTCACTTGCGGGCAGTCGGGCATCGGGGCCTCCCGGGGTGAAGAGATGCCAGGCGCAGCCTGGTGGCCGGATGAGGGAACGCAGGTCCATGACCGTCAACTCTCCCATGAGCACGGCCCTTTGGAGACACCCCCCGCCAGGGATCCCCCCGGGGGCTACCCCCACCCCCGCACACCGGCTCTCCGGATGGGCCGGAGGGCCCAGGGTGGCGAAGCTTCATGGCATGACGACGACCTATACCGCACGTGCTCTCGCTCTCACGCTCTCCGGGGCCGCCGTGGCCGCCGCGCTTGTCGGGGTCGGGGGGACCGGGGCGCAGGCCGAGGCGGTTACCAAGGCGGGGCCCAACTGGGAGCCGTGTGTGTATGAGCAGGGGCCGCGGGATCAGGAGTGTGGTGAGTTGGAGGTGCCGGTCGACTATAGGGAGCCGGGTGGGCGGCAGATCAGGGTCGGGGTGTCGCGGCTGCCGAGTGAGCGGGGGGCGGAGAAGCGGGGGACGCTGCTGGTCATCGCCGGGGGGCCCGGGTCGTCCGGGGTGCAGCGGCTGGCGCAGAAGGGGGAGGCGCTCCGGGGGGAGTTGGGTGGGGCGTACGACATCGTCAGCATCGATCCGCGTGGGGTCGGGCGGAGTACGACCGCCGGCTGTCGGCTGGCGGACGAGGACCGGGATCTGGTGAATCTGCGGGCCTGGCCCGGGGCGGACGGGGATCTCACCGGGACCGCCGCGCGGTCGCGGCGTACCGCCGAGGCGTGTGAGCGGCATGGCGGGGACGTGCTCAAGAGTTTCTCCAGCGCCAACCAGGTGCGGGACATCGAACGGTTCCGGCAGGCGCTCGGGGTGGAGAAGCTCTCCGCGTGGGGGATCTCGTACGGGACCTATGTCGGCGCGGCGTACGCCCAGAAGTACCCCCACCGCACCGATCGCTGGGTCCTCGACACCAACGGCGACCCCGACCCCCGGCGCGTCGCCCGGGGCTGGCTCGCCAATACGGGCGCGGCGGTCGAGGGCCGGTTCGCCGACTTCGCCCGCTGGGCCGCCGATCCGGCGCGGGAGAGCGAGGGGCTGCGGCTGGCTGAACGGGCCGAGGGCGTACGGCCGTTGGTGATCGAGCTCGCCGCCCGGCTGGACCGGACGCCGAAGAAGACCACCACCCCGGGTGTGCCCCTGACCGGCAACCGGCTGCGCCAGGCCCTCCAGAGCTACCTCTACAGCGACCGGTTGTTCGACGAGCTCGCCCGGCTGATCCGGGAAGCGGGGCATCCGAAGGGCGCCCCGGAGCTCCCGGGCGAGCTCGCGAAGCCGGTGTCGGACGAGGCCGCCGCCGTCACCATGGCCGTCGTCTGCAACGACGTCCGCTGGCCCGGGAAGCTCTCGACGTACGAGCGGGCCGTGGCCGCCGACCGCGTCCGGCACCCCCTCACCGCTGGGCTCTCCGGGACCATGCTGCCCTGCGCCTTCTGGAAGGCCCCCGCCGAGAAGCCCGTCCGCATCACCGATGACGGACCGTCCAACATCCTGATGATCCAGAACCGCCGGGACCCCTCCACCCCGCACTTCGGCGCTCTCAAGATGCGCGAGGCCCTCGGAGAGCGGGCCCGGCTGGTGACCGTCGAGCGCGGCGGGCACGGGGCCTATCTGGGGGAGGGCAACGCCTGCGGGAACAGGAAGGTGACCAGCTTCCTGCTCACGGGGCAGCGGCCCGAGAAGGACATCAGCTGCGAAGGGTGAGGGGGAGGAGTGAGGAGTGAGGGGGAGGAGTGAGGAGTGGCAAGGGGCGCCCGGGACGGTATCCACACCGGGCTCGGCGGTCCGCGTCCGTCTGCCGCGGACTCGTGCACCCGTATGTCACGGGCCCGTACCCCCGTACGCCACGGGCCCGTGCCCCCACGGACCCGTACCCCCGTGCCCCCGTACCCCCGTCCCGTGCCGCCCGAGGTCCGACATGCGAAAAGATATCCACAGGCTGTGGATGAATTCCGCACGCCCCACTCACTCCACCCGGCCCGCCCAGGTGATCCGGTAGTACGTCAACCGGTCGTCCTCCCCTGCCGGACTCATCCCCGCCGCGACCATCACCCGCTGCGAGGCGACGTTGCCGAGGTCGGTGTCGCCCCGTACGCAGGCGATGCCGTGCCGCCGTGCGAACTCCAGCAGCGCCCGCAGCGCCTCGGTGGCGTACCCCCGGCCCCGGGCCGCCGGGATCAGCCCGTATCCGATGGTCACCGTGGCATGCTCGTCCGGCGGTCCGTGGAACCCCAGCCCGCCGATCGCCCGGCCGTCGCCCCGGCGGCGTATCTCATACGCCCCGAACGGCCGAGGGTCGCCGTGCTCCGCGCAGACGCCCAGAAAGCGCCGAGCCCCGGTCACATCCCCGGCGTCGGGGTATCCGTCCGCCCACAGCGCCCCGTCGTCCGGCTCGCGGGACGCCAGCCGCCGGGCCTCGGAGGGGCTCAGCGGGTGGAGCAGCAGCCGGGGGGTCAGGAGATCGCTCATGCGCATGAGTGTCAGGGATGGCCGCCCTGGGCCACGAAATGGTCGAACTCCCCTGCCTTGACCCCCTGGAGGAACGCGGCGAGCTTCGCGCGGTCCGTGGTGACGACGGTGCCGGGGTCATCGCTCTCGCGCACCAGAATGCTGCCGTCGTGCTGGGCTATCTCCACGCACTCCGGCCCGTCCCCGCCGGGGAACGACGACTTCTGCCACTGGATGAATCCGCTCATGTCTCCGTACTCTTCCAGACTCTTCCAGACGGTCGGGGAACGTGTGTGCGGCCCAGCAAAGGCTCCGCCGGGGCCAGACCGGGGCCGGACCTGGGCCGGACCAGGGCCCACCCTCCCCGCCGAGCGGGCATCCGGCCAGCCCCCCCGCCGTCAAAAACCGTTGATCACAACGGAGTCGAACGCCCAGGATGCCGCCTATGACTCCCCCCGATCTCTCCCGTCGCCGAGTCCTCTTCGCCGCGGGCGCGGCCGGCACCGCCGCCGTGCTGACCTCCTCCACCGGCACCGCCTCCTCCCTCCGGGGGCGTGGCTCCGCAGCCCTCGTCGTCCACAACGCCCGGGTGCTGACCGGGGAACGCCACGCCCGCCCCCAAGAGGCCATCGCCGTCGGCCGGAACGGAACCGTCCTCGCCACCGGGCCGTCCGCCGTCATTCGGCGGCTCTCCGGGCCCGGGACCGATGTCGTCGACGCGTCCGGCGCCACCGTCATGAGCGGAATCGTCGACGCCCACGCCCATCCGATCGGCGCGGGCACGCGGTCCCTCAAACCGTCGCTCGACCATGAGCAGTTCACCGTCGAACAACTCCTCGAAACCCTCCGGGGGTTTCTCGCGGAGAGCGCCAGCGGCGAACCCGACGGCTGGCTCTCGGCCGTCGACTGGAACCCGGTCGGACTGCTGCCCGCCGGGACCGTCCCCCACCACCGCATCCTGGACGAACTCCCCACCCGCCGTCCCGTCGCCCTCCTCGGCGGCGACGGCCATACGGCCTGGGTCAACCGGCGCGGACTCGAACTCGCCGGCATCACCGCCGAGACCCCCGACCCGCCGGGCGGCGAGATCGTCCGCGACCCGGACGGCTCCCCCACCGGGCTGCTCAAGGACGACGCCATCCATCCGGTGACCCGGCTGATCCCCGAAGCCGAGGGCGAAGAGCTGCACGCCGCCGTCGCCAAGGCCCTCAGCCACGCGGCGGCGCAGGGCGTCACCGCTTTTCTCGACGCCGGTGTCACCGAGTTCGAACTGGACGTGTACGCCGCCCTCGCAGGCTCGGACCGGATGATCCAGCGCGTCGCCACCGCCCTCAGGCTGTCGCCCGAGGAGGTGAGCGACCCGAAGGAGGCGCTCCGCTGGGTGCGGGAGATGCGCGGGACCCACGGCGGGACGCCGAAGCTCCACTTCGGCACGGCGAAGGTGTTCCTGGACGGGGTGATCGAGCATCCCACCCGGACCGCCGCGCTCCTCGATCCCTACCTCGACCGCGACGGGCGGCCGACCGGTGACCGGGGCGATCTGTACGCCACCGCCGCCGAGTTCGCCGCGCTCGCCCGGCTCTTCGACCGGCACGGCTGGCAGCTGCACACCCACGCGATCGGCGACCGCGCCGTACGGGTGGCCCTGGACGGCTACGAGTCAGCCCGCCGCGCGGGCGGCAGCCGGGGCAACCGGGGCAGCGGGGGCAACCGGCACACCATCGCCCACCTCCAGCTCGTCCACCCCGACGACTACCCGCGCTTCGCCCGGCTCGGCGTGGTGGCCTGCATGCAGCTCCAGTGGGCGATGCGGGACGTGTGGACCATGGAGGCGCTGCTCCCGTACATCGGCGACGAGCGGCACCGCAGGCTCTATCCGGCGCGCAGCCTGGCGCGGAACGGGGCGGTGCTGGCGGGCGGTTCGGACTGGCCCGTCGATCCGCTGGGGGTGTGGAACCAGATCCGTACGGCCGTCGACCGGGAGGGCGAGTCCGCGCGGCAGGGCGCGCTCCACCCGGAGCTCCAGGGGCTCGGCCGGGCCGCCGCGCTGCGGATGCACACGGCGGGGAGCGCCTACCAGCTCGGCATGGAGCGGCGGATCGGGAAGCTGACCCCGGGGGCGGCGGCGGATCTGATCGTGCTGGACCGGGATGTGACCCGGGTGCCGGTGCGCGAGATCAGCGACACCCGGGTACGGCTGACGCTGGTGGGCGGAGAGGCCGTGTACGACGAGGACTCGACGGCGGGCAAGGCGGTACGGGCGGAAGTCGATGCTGCCGCCACCGCCGCCGTCTCGCTCGCCGCTTCGGCACGGCCCTCCTCGCTGGAGCGGACCCATGGCGGGGGAGGGGGCGCGGGCCAGGGCGTCGGCAGCGGTCGGCACAGCGCGTGCGGGGGCGGCTGCGCACCGGGCGGGGGCCGGGGGGTGGTGAGCGGGTGAGCGGGTGAGTCGACCCGTACGCCCGTACGTCTGTACGCCCGTACGCCCGTGAGTCGGTGAGCCGGCTGGGAGGACGACGCGCCGCCCCCGCAGCGTCCCGCTACTACAGGCGCGAGGGCTGTGCCGGAGCGCCGGGCCCGTCGCCCGCTCCCCGGCCCAGGCCCGTCCCCTCCCCCTCCCCCGCCATGTCATGCCCCTCCGCCTCCAGATGCGGCAGCACCCGGTCCAGCCAGCGCGGCGTCCACCACGCCCGCCGGTCCAGCAGCGTCATCACCGCGGGTACCAGCAGCAGCCGTACCACCGTCGCGTCGATCAGCACACTCGCCGCGAGCCCCAGCCCCAGCATCTTCACCACGATCTCGTCGCTGATGACGAACGCCGCGAAGACGCTGACCATGATGAGCGCCGCGCAGGTGATGACCCGTGCCGTGATCTCCAGCGCGTGCGCCACACTCGCCTTCGGGTCCCCCGTCCGCAGCCATGCCTCATGGATCCGCGACAGCAGAAAGATCTCGTAGTCCATGCTCAGCCCGAAGACGATGGCGAACATCATCATCGGCACATAGCTCTCGATGGGCACCGTGCCCGAGACCCCCAGCGCCGGGCCGCCCCACCCCCACTGGAAGACCGCGACCACGACCCCGTACGAGGCCGCGATCGACAGCACATTGAGCACGGCCGCCTTGATCGCGACCAGCAGCCCCCGGAACACCGCCAGGATGACGAGGAAGGCGAGGCCGACCACCACGGCGATGATCAGGGGCAGCCGTCGGGAGACGATGTCGAGGAAGTCGACCTGGGCCGCCGTCGCCCCCGTGACATAGGTGCGCGCGGCGCTGCCGGAGACCGCCGCCGGGAGGATGTCGTCCGCGAGCCGGTTGGTCAGCTCCGTGGTCCGCTCGTCCTGCGGGGCGGCGACCGAGTAGGCGGTGGCGATCAGTACATCGCCGTCCGACGTGGGCGTCAACGGGGTGATGGCGGCGGCGTCCGGCACATCGGCGAGCCCGTGCTGCGCCTGCGCGGCGAGGGCCGGCCGGTCGGCCTGCGGCACCGCGGACTGGTCGACGACCAGGGTCAGCGGGCCGTTGGAGCCGGGCCCGAAGGCCGCCGACATGGTGTCGAAGGCACGCCGGTCGGTGAACGACTCCGGGTCGGCCCCGTCGTCGATATGGCCGAGCTGGATGGAGAAGAGCGGGATGGCGAGCACGGCCAGGACGACGACCCCGCTGATCAGATACCACCAGGGGCGGCGCTCCACCCGCTGGGCGTACCGGTGCCAGCTGCCCCGGGCCTCCCCGCCCGATTCGCCGCCCGATTCCCCGCCCGACTCGCCGCCCGGCTCGCCGTCGGCCTCGGCGATCGGGGTGCGTACCCGCAGCCGGTCGATATGGCGTCCGGCCAGTCCCAGGAAGGCCGGCACCAGGGTGATCGCCCCGGCCACGGCGGTCACCACGGTGACGGCGGCGGCCAGCCCCAGCGTGCCGATGAAGCCGATGCCGGAGACCCAGAGTCCGGAGAGGGCGATGATCACCGTGCAGCCGGAGAGCAGCACCGCGTGGCCGCTGACGGCCGTGGCCTTTCCGGCGGCGCGGATCGGATCGTCGCCGTTCATGAGGTTCTGGCGGTGCCGGGTGACCAGGAAGAGGGCGTAGTCGATGCCGACGCCCAGACCGATCATCGTGGCGAGGGTCGGCGACACGGTGGCGAAGACGAACGCGGAGGCGAGCAGCCCCAGCAGCGCGAGCCCGCAGATCACGCAGAAGAGCGCGGTGATCAGGGGGAGTACGGCCGCCGCCACACTGCCGAAGCCGATGAGCAGGACGACGATCGCGACGGAGAACCCGACGATCTCGCTGAGGCGGTCGTTGGGCTCGGGCTGGGCGAGTTCGCCGAGCCCGCCGCCGTAGTCCACCTGGACGCCCGCCGCCCGCAGCGGCGCCACAGCCGAGTCCACGCCCTGGAGGTAGTCCCCGCCGAGGGTGGACGGCGGGACGCTGAAACGGACGGTGATGTACGCCGTTCTGCCGTCGTCGGAGAGCGGGCCGACGCTCGGGGCGCTGGGGACGGTGAGGGGGTCCTGCGCCGCCAGTACGTCCGGCAGTCGCTGGAGGGCGGCGACAGCGGCGGAGAGCTGGCCGCTGACGGCGGTGAGCGGGCGGTCGTGGTCGCTCAGCACGATCTGGGAGCTGTAGCCGCCGGCCAGGGGCTCATGGGCCTTGAGGACGTCGAGGCCGTGCTGCGACTGGGTGCCGGGGAGGGAGAAGTCGTCGGAGTACTCGCCCGCGTAGCTGTGGTGCAGCACCTGGAGCCCGGCGAGGGCCGCGAGCCAGAGCATGATGACGACGACGGCGTGCTCGGCGCACCATTCGCCGGTCCGGCGCAGCCACCCCTTGCGGGCTGGGGAGGAGGCGGTTTTGGGCTCCGGGGCTTGCGGCTGCGGCATGCGTGCTCCCGGTCTTCGCGTACTCCCGGCGGTCCTGCCGGCCCTTTGGCGTGCGGCACCCCGGCCGGTGGGCGTCGGCTCGTGGCTCGCGGTCCCTCCGGCGGGTTCCGGGCCTCTCCCGGCGGCCGGCCCGGCCGGCCCGGCCGACCCGTTGTGTACGGCGGACCGGGCCGCGCCGACATCTCGCATTCAAGCCCGGCCCGGACGCGGCGGCACGCCGGGGCGGGGGAACGGGTGACGGGAGCGGCCGGAAGCAGTTTCATCCGCCCGGGAACTCCGCACCGTCGCCGCCCGACTACTCGGGGGACGGACGACGACACGGTTGCGAGGAGGTCGGTGCACGGTGAGCGGGAACATCCACGGTCTGCCGGAGACGGACGACGAGCGGTACGGGCGGCACGTCGGCCGGGACGGGCGGGCCGGGCGCGATGAGCACGACGAGCGGGAAGGCGACTGGTACGCCGACGACACGCTCTGGACCGACTTCGCGCCCGCCATGTTCTCCGGGGAACGCGCGGACTCCGTCGCCGCGCTCGTCGCCTCCGCACGGCTGCTGGACTTCCCCCAGGGAACCCGGGTCCTCGACCTCTGCTGCGGCCCCGGCCTCTTCCTCGTCCCCCTCGCCGCGCGCGGCTACAAGGTCACCGGGGTCGATCTGAGCCCCGCCATGCTGGACCGGGCCCACGACGCCTGCGACCGGGCCGGGGCCGCCGTGGACCTCGTCCGCGCCGACATGCTCGACTACGCCGACCCCGGCGCGTACGACGTGATCCTCAACGTCTTCACCTCCTTCGGCTACTTCGCCGACCCCGCCGACAACCTCCAGGTCCTGCGGAACGCGCGCCGCAGCCTCGCCCCCGGCGGGCGGCTGATCGTCGACGTCATGGGCAAGGAGGTGCTCGCCGGGTGGATCGGCCGTCCGCAGGCCGTCGATCTGCCGGACGGCGGCTATGTCATCCAGCGCGACACCGTGCTCGACAGCTGGCGGCGGCTGCGCACCGAATGGACCCTGGTGCGCGGCGACACGGCCCGCACCTCCACGATCCACTCCTTCCTCTACAGCGCCGCCGAGCTCCACGATCTCTTCCTGGCGGCCGGGTTCACCGAGGTGGAGTGTTTCGGCGACTTCGACGGCGGCCCCTACGACCAGCACTCCCGCCGGCTCATCGTCCAGGGCCGCACGGGCTGAGACCGGCCGCCGCACCCCCCACTCACCCGCGCCCTACCGGAGGACACGTACGCCATGACCCAGCTCTCCGCAGCCGCCGCCCCCGCCCCAGCCATCGCCGAAGTCGTCGCCGAAGCCACGGCGGGACCGGGGACCGCGCCCGTCGCCGTGCACGACCACATCACCGACGCCCTCAAGGACCCCGCCCTCATACGGCTCTCCGGCTCCGTCGTCCTGGCCCGGTTCGAGACGATGAAGGTGTACGCGGCCCTCGGGGCCGTACGCACCCTGCTGGAGACCGGGAAGGTCGTCCCCGGGCAGACGCTCGTGGACAGCTCCAGCGGCATCTACGCGCTCGCGCTCGCCATGGCCTGCCACCGCTACGGGATGCGCTGCCACATCGTCGCCTCGACCACCGTCGACGCCACCATGCGCGCGCAGCTCGAAGTGCTCGGCGCGACCGTCGACCGGATGCCGCCGTCGCAGAGCCTCCGGCTCGACCAGGAGCGCCGGGTGCGGCATGTGCGGTCGCTGCTGCGGCAGCGGCCGGACTTCCACTGGATGCGGCAGTATCACGACGAGGTGCACTACGCGGGATACCGCGAGTTCGCCGCGCTCGTCGGCGCGGCGCTGCCCAGCGGGCCGATCACCGTCGTCGGCGCGGTCGGCACCGGGTCCTCGACGGGCGGGCTCACCGAGGCGCTGCGCGGCGGCGGGCGCGAGGTGCGGCTCGTGGGGGTGCAGCCCTTCGGGAGCGTCACCTTCGGGAGCGAGGGGTTCAGCGACCCGGAGGCCATCATCGCCGGGATCGGCAGCTCCATCCCCTTCGGGAACGTACGGCACGAGCTGTACGACACCCTGCACTGGCTGGACTTCCGGCACGCCATGACCGGGGCCGTGGAACTGCTGCGCCGCCACGCCGTCTTCGCCGGGCTGTCCACCGGGGCCGCGCATCTCGTCGCCCGCTGGGAGTCCGAACGGCAGCCGGACACCACCTATCTGGTGCTCGGGGCGGACACCGGACACCGTTACGCCGAGCGGGTCTTCGCCCGGCACTCGGAGGCGCCGGAGCCGGGGTCGCTGCGGCCGGTGCGGATCGGGAGGCTGGGGGAGCTGAGACCGCCGTGGTCGGTGATGGAGTGGGCGGGCCGGGCGGCCCC
>NZ_VCLA01000120.1:93434-100045 GCF_009600885.1 Streptomyces jumonjinensis | reverse complement strand
TCGGCCGGGCGATCGGCTCGTTCCAGGCGGTACGGCACCGGCTGGCGGATCTGTACGTCCGCGTCCAGGCGGCGCGTTCGGCGGCGTACTACGCGGCCGAACACGGTGACCCGGCCGACGCCGGACTCGCGCTGGCCCAGTGCCTGGAGGCGGTACGGGCCGTCACGGCGGACGCGATCCAGCTGCACGGCGGGATCGGCTTCACCTGGGAGCACGAGGCCCATCTCTACTTCAAGCGGGCGGCGGGGGACGAGCTGCTCTTCGGCCCGGTGCACCGGCTGCGGGCACGGGCGGCGGAGACGGCGGGACTGTTCACCGGCGCGTACGGACCCGGCGGGCCCCGGGAAGCCGCACCCGGACACGACTCCGGGAACGGAGCCCCACCCGGACACGACCCCAGGGAACGAACCCCGCTCGCGAACGGGACCGGGGAAGAGGCCCCGTTCGCGAGCGGGAGCGCCGGGGCCGTGGAAGCCGCGCGGGCGGTCCGGTGATGACGGACACGACCGCAGCCCCCCTCGGCGTACGACTGGTCCGCAAGGTCTCCTCGACCCGGCTCTTCGCCCGGCTCGCCCCCCATGTCATCCCGCGACTGGACCATGCCGTGCACCGGCTGACCCACGGCCGTGTTCTGCCGAGCACCCGGATGCTGCCCGGTCTGGTCCTCACGGCGCGCGGCGCGAAGTCCGGCCTCCCCCGGGCCATCCCGCTGGCCTGCATGGCCGAGCCGGACGGCTCGTGGATCCTCATCGGCTCCAACTTCGGGCGGCCGGACCATCCGGCGTGGACGGCGAATTTGCTCGCCTTCCCCGACGCCGAGGTGAGCTGGAAGGGCGAGGACATCCCGGTGACGGCCCGGCTGCTGACGGGCGAGGAACGTGCGGAGGTATGGGCGAGGACGCTGCGGTTCTGGCCCCCGTACGCCGTCTATCAGGCACGGATCCCCCGGACGATCCGGCTGTTCCGGCTGACCCGCAGGTCATGAGCCGGTCGTGAGCCGGTCGTGAGCCGGTCGTCATGATCCGGGCCCGCCCGTGGTGCGCCGGCCCCGGCTCCGGCCCCGGCCCCACGGCACACCACGGGCGGCGCCGGACTACCGCTGGAGCGCGTGCTCCTGGAAGGAAGCGAAGTCCGTACGCGCCACATACGCGCCGAACTCCTGCGGCTCCCGCCCCAGCGCCCTGCGCACCCCGTCCGACAGCTCCGCGCCCCTGCTCGCGCGGACATGGCCGAACAGCCCTATGACGAACTCCACGTACTCCGCCGGATGGCCCCGCTCCGCCATCAGCACGCGGTACTCGTCGTCCGTCACCGGGTGGTACGCCAGCTCGCGGCCGGTCGCGTCCGCCAGCGCGGCCACCACCTCCCGCAGGGTCATCGCCTCCGGCCCGGACAGGATGTACGTCTGGCCCGCGTGCCCCTCCTCCGTCAGCGCGGCGACCGCGACATCCGCCAGATCCTCCAGGTCGATGAAGGGCTCGCGCCCCTCCCCGGTGGGCAGCCGCAGCTCGCCCTCGGTCAGCAGCGGATAGAAGCCGGTCTCCTCGGTGAAGTTCTGGTTGAACCACGAGGGCCGCAGAATCGTCCACTCCAGACCCGACTCCCGTACGGCCCGCTCCGTGGCCAGCAGCCGACCGCTCTCATGGTCCACCTCCGCCCAGATCCTGGCCGACAGCAGCACCAGCCGGGTCACACCCAGCGCGGCGGCCCGTGCCGCGAAGGCGCGGACCTCGTCCCCCGCGCCGGGTCCCTGCGAATCGACGACATAGACCGCGCCGACCCCGTTCAGCGCAGGGTCCCAGGAGCTCTCGTCGTACCAGTCGAAGCGCACCTCGCCCGAGCGCGAGGCGACCCTCGGCGTGAAGCCGCGCCGCCGCAGACCGTCGGCCACCCGGCGGCCGGTCTTACCGGTGCCGCCGAGCACCAGCACAGGGGAGGGGGATGAGGAAGAGGGAGAGGGAGAGGGAGAGGGAGAGGAAGAGGGAGCCGTGGACATCAATGGATTCGTCATGATGATCAGTCAACCGGCGGTGTGTGGAGCGGGCGATGGCTGTTCCTCTCATGTCGATGTCTGAACGTCTCACCCGCCCCTAGACTCGCTGCGCATGGATGACGCGCTGTCGAGCCTGCTCCACGACGTCCGCCCCCAGGGCGCCCTCTTCGACCGGTCGGCCATCAACCCTCCCTGGGCGCTCCGGTTCGCCGAGGGGACCCCGCTGGCGCTGCTGGCCATGGTCAGCGGCTCTGCCTGGGTCACCCCTGACGGCGCGGCCCCGGTCCGCCTCGGCCGGGGAGACGTCGCCCTCCTCACCGGTACGGAGCCCTACACCGTGGGCGACGAACCCGGTACGCCGCCGTGCGCCGTGGTCCACGGCGACGGGAGCTGTACGACACCGGACGGACGGCTCATGCTCAGCCAGCTGTCGATGTGCGGGTTCGGACCGCCGCGCGAGGACTCCTCCGGGGTGCTGCTCAAGAGCACCTTCCAGGTCAGCGGCAGCGTCTCGCAGCGCGTGCTCTCCGCGCTGCCGCGTATCGCCCTGATCCCCGCCGGTCCGGACGGCTGTCCGGCGCTGGACATGATCTCGGCGGAGATCGCCAAGGATGCGCCGGGCCAGCAGGGGGTGCTCGACCGGCTGCTCGATCTGCTGCTGGTCATGAGTCTGCGGGAGTGGTTCGAGCGGCCCGAGGCACGGCCCCCCGGCTGGTACCTCGCCCACGCCGATCCGGTGGTGGGGCGGGCGCTGCGGCTGATGCACGGCGACCCGGCCCATGCCTGGACGGTGGCCTCGCTGGCCGTCGGCGCCGGCGCGTCCCGGGCCCGGTTCGCCCGGCGGTTCAGCGAACTGATGGGGCAGTCGCCGATGGCGTACCTCACCGACTGGCGTATCTGCCTGGCCTCCGATCTGCTCGCCCAGACCGATGCCACGGTCGACGCGATATCCCGCCGGGTCGGCTATGCGAACGCGTATGCCCTCAGCGTGGCCTTCAAGCGGATCACCGGGGTACGGCCGGGTGAGCACCGGACCCTGGCACGGGCCGAGGGCCGCTGAGGCCGGTGCTCACCCGGGGCGACGAGGCGGCCCGAAGAGCCTCCAAAGACTCCCCGAAGAGTCTCCGAAGAGGTTTCCAAGAGCACCCGAAGAGTTCTCGAAGAGTCCCTGAAGAGGCTCCGAAGACCACCTGAAGGGCGGCGGAAGGTGGTGGAAGACCGGCGGAAATGATAGAGGGATACTGCAACGATGGCGCGGCCGGGTGATTGTCCGCCCCTTATTCCCCCTATACGGGAGTGTCGGCCGTTCCCTTCAGTTTCTCCTGCTCAGCCTGTCCAGAGAATTGCCGGACAGAGAACTCACAGGAGAACTCGACGAATGAGAGCAATCCTCGCGCGATTGCGACAACGGTCCTGGACAGCGGGCATGGCCTGCGCCGTCCTCGCCGTGACCGCACCCGCGCTCGCCCTCGGGCCTGGCATGCTGCCGACGGGAGCGGCCTACGCCCCGGCAGAGAACGTGCAGACTGCGGAGGTCAGAGCAGCCGCACCGCTGCCGGGCGGGCTGGGGCCCTGTATTCCAGGCGACTGCCCCAACCCCTATCCGCCGATCAACAACGGCCCCATTCAGGGCCGGGACCTCAATATCAATGTGTTCGCGGGCGGTGACTTCCTCGTCCGTGAGCGTGCCGCCGAGGCCGAGGGCAAGATCGTTGTTCTCGGGAACTTCGACCAGAACAAGTCCGTCGGCGGCAGCGTCGTCTACAACGTCGGCATCGTCGGCGTCGGATCGCGCGTACCGCCTCCGGACGGCTCGGACTTCCTCACCACCGGCGGCAATGTCACCGTCGCCGCCGGACAGCGGCTGCTCGCCGACGGCGGTGTGATCCGCTACGGGGGCACTCTGACCGGCACGGTCACCGGAACCCCGGTCGCCGACCCCAACGCGGCGGCCCCGTATCTCGCGCTCCGCGACCAGCTGACCACCGCCAGCCAGTGCTACGCGCGCGACGCCCAGGGCACCCGGCCCGCCACCGGCACCGCCGTCAACACCGGCGGTGAGACGGTCTTCACCGGTGACGGAACCTCCGCTCTCCAGGTGTTCAACGCCGACTTCAACATGACCACGGCGACCGGTGGGCAGCAGGGGCTGCGGTTCGCGAACATCCCCGCGGGCGCCACCATCCTGGTCAATGTGCTGGGCGCCAACCGGGTGATCAACACCTACAGTGGCAGCCCCTTCGACACGGACCCGCTCAACCAGCTCCGTGAGCGGCTGCTGTGGAACTTCCCCGACGCCACCGCGGTCGGACTCCGTGGCACCGGCCAGTTCCAGGGCAGCGTCCTCATCGGCAACCAGGCGTCGATGACCACGGTCACGCTCCCGGGCACGAACGGCCGCTTCTTCTCCACCGGCTCGATCACCCACACCAGTGTGGTGGGCGCCGGCGGCGGCCAGGAGTTCCACTCGTACCCCTTCGACGGCGATCTGCCGGACTGCTCGGCGCCTCTGCCGACCGCTCCCGTCCAGGTCGTCAAGAGGGACGCGGACACCCAGGCCCCGCTGGCGGGCGCGGTGTTCCAGCTGTGGGAGGAGACCAACGGCGTTCCCGGTCTCCAGACCACCGGAACGGACCCGGACACCGAGATCAACGGCCCCTGCACCACGGGCGCGGACGGAGTCTGCTCCCGCACGGTCGAGCTCGGCACCTACTACTGGCAGGAGACGGCCTCTCCACCCGGCTACGACCTACCGGTGAACCCGGTCTTCGGTCCCCTGGTGCTCGGCCCGGACAATATTCCGGCCGGGATCACGGTCAACGCCGCCAACAGCCGGACCCCCGTGACCGGTGAGGTCTCGCTGGAGAAGACCGACTCGGACACCGGCGCCGGGCTCCCGGGCGCGGTGTTCGAGCTGTGGAAGGACACCAACGGCGTCGCCGGCCTCCAGACCTCCGGATCCAACCCGGACACCCAGGTCAACGGCCCGTGCACCACGGACGCGATCGGCGAATGCTCCCGCGTGGTCGAGACCGGCACGTACTACTGGCGTGAGATCACGCCGCCGCCCGGCTACGACCTCCCCGGCGACCCGGTCTTCGGCCCGCTGATCCTCACCGAGGAGAACGCGGCGGCCGGCGTCAATGTGAACGTCGAGAACACCAAGACCCCGGTGCCTCCGGTGACGGGCGACGTCACCGTGGTCAAGACGGACGCCGCGACCGACGCGGCGCTGGCGGGCGCGTCCTTCCAGCTGTGGGAGGAGACCAACGGCGTCGCCGGCCTCCAGACCACGGGTCCGAACCCGGACACCCAGATCGGCGGCCTCTGCGTCACGGGCGCCGACGGCGAGTGCACGCGTACGGTCGAGACCGGCACGTACTACTGGCAGGAGACGGCGGCCCCACCGGGCTACGACCTCCCGGTGAACCCGGTCTTCGGTCCGCTGATCCTCACCGTCGACAACGCCTCCCAGGGCATCATCGTCAACGCCCCGAACACCGCCACCGCACCGGTCACCGGTGAGGGACGGGTCCTGAAGGAGGACTCGGGCACCGGCGACCCGCTGGCGGGCGCGGTGTTCGAGCTGTGGGAGGAGACCAACGGAATCCCCGGTCTCCAGACCATGGGCGCGACCCCTGACACCCAGCTGAACGGCCCGTGCACCACGGGTGCGGACGGCCTCTGCGCTCGTACGGTCGAGACCGGCACGTACTACTGGCGTGAGACCGCCGCTCCGCCTGGTTACGACCTTCCGCTGAACACGGTCTTCGGCCCGCTGGTCCTGACCACCGAGAACGCGGCTGAAGGCGTGACCGCGACGGCGGAGAACACTCCGACCGTGCCGGTCACCGGCGATGTGACCGTGGTGAAGGAGGACTCGGGTACGGGTGACCCGCTTGCGGGTGCGGTGTTCGAGCTGTGGGAGGAGACCAATGGTGTTCCCGGTCTCCAGACCACGGGTCCGAACCCTGACACTCAGCTGAACGGTCCCTGCACCACGGGCGCGGATGGCGAGTGCACGCGTACGGTCGCGACGGGTACGTACTACTGGCGTGAGACTGCGGCCCCGCCGGGCTACGACCTGCCGGTGAACACGGTCTTCGGTCCGCTGGTCCTCACCAACGAGAACGCGGCTGACGGCGTGACGGTGACGGCGGAGAACACTCCGACGACCCCGGTCACCGGTGATGTCACGGTCGTGAAGGAGGACTCGGGTACGGGTGACCCGCTCGCGGGTGCGGTGTTCGAGCTGTGGGAGGAGACCAACGGCGTCCCCGGTCTCCAGACCATGGGCCCGAACCCGGACAACCAGATCGGGGCTTCCTGTACGACGGGTGCGAACGGTGTCTGCACGCGTACCGTCGCGACGGGTACGTACTACTGGCGTGAGACCGCTGCTCCGGCTGGCTATGACCTGCCGGTGAACACGGTCTTCGGTCCGTTGGCCCTGACGGATGACAATGCGTCGCAGGGTGTGACGGTGACGGCGGAGAACACTCCGACGACTCCGGTCACGGGCGATGTCACGGTCGTGAAGGAGGACTCGGGTACGGGTGACCCGCTTGCGGGTGCGGTGTTCGAGCTGTGGGAGGAGACCAACGGTGTTCCCGGTCTT
>NZ_VCLA01000120.1:71155-93424 GCF_009600885.1 Streptomyces jumonjinensis | reverse complement strand
CGAGTGCACGCGTACGGTCGCGACGGGTACGTACTACTGGCGTGAGACCGCCGCTCCGGCGGGTTACGACCTGCCTGCCAACCCCGTCTTCGGTCCGCTGGTCCTCACCAACGAGAACGCCTCGCAGGGCGTGACCGTGACGGCGGAGAACACTCCGACCGTGCCGGTCACCGGCGATGTCACCGTCGTCAAGGAGGACGCCGACACAGGCGCGACCCTCGCCGGCGCGGTGTTCCAGCTGTGGGAGGAGACCAACGGAATCCCCGGTCTCCAGACCATCGGCATCAACCCGGACACCACCGTCAACGGCCCGTCCACCACGGGCGCGAACGGCGTGTGCACCCGGACGGTCGCGACGGGTACCTACTCCTGGCAGGAGACGGCCGCACCCAGCGGCTACGACCTGCCCGCCAACCCCGTCTTCGGTCCGCTGGTCCTCACCAACGACAACGCCTCCCAGGGCGTGACCGTGACCGCCGAGGACACCAGGACCCCGGCGGTCAAGGGGAAGATCACTCTGCACAAGACCGACGCCAAGAACGGCCTCGACCTGGCCGGTGCGGTGTTCGAGCTGTGGGAGGAGACCAACGGTGTTCCCGGTCTCCAGACCACGTCGTCGGGCGGCAACCCCTCCGACACGCCCATCGGAAACGGCTGCTCCACGGACGCCCAGGGTGAGTGTCTCTTCGAAGGCCTTAACACCGGGACGTACTACCTGCTGGAGACCGACGTACCCGAGGGCTATGTACTGCCGGAGAACCCGGTGTTCGGCCCGATCGTCATCACCGAGGAGAACGCCGCTGACGGTGTCAGCGTCGATGTCGCCAACAAGCGCGGCGAGCCCGGCAAGGGCAAGGGAGGCAAGGACAAGCTCTACCAGAGCTGATCCCCCGACCTCCTGAGATTCCGTGAGGACGCGGACGGGCTCCCCAGCCCGTCCGCGTCCTCCGCGTCTTCACCGGTTTGACCCGCGGGCACGGCGTCGTACGAGAGAACGGCGTCGTACGAGAACGGAGCACGGAATGCGGACCACCCCCACCCCGACGCCCGCACCACGGCCGATGGCACGGTCAGCGGTCCGGCCGGTGATACGGACAGCGGTACGGCCCGCGGCACGCACCGCGGTACGACCTGCTGCCCGCACCGCGGCCCTCACGGCAGTGACCCTGGCCCTGGCGCTCACCCTGGTCACCCCCTCCGCCGCGCGTGCGGAGACGTGCACCGCGAGGACGGGCCCCTATCAGCGCCCCCTGGAGGAGTATCTGAAGCTCCCGGTCGACGGGGTCCAGTCGACGGCCGACTGCCAGGCCATCCGCGCGTTCCAGAGCGCGAACGCCATCGAGCCGGCGAACGGGTACGCCGGTCTCGCCACCTACCGGTGGATGGTCGCCCTCAAGGCCCGCGCCGACCCGAACGCCGAGGGCGAGTGCCCCGTCCGCAGCTACCGCGTCACCTGCGTGGACCTCGACCGCCAGGTGCTGTGGGTCCAGCGGGACAGAGAGGTGATCTTTCAGCCCGTGCCGATACGCACAGGGCGGGACGCCGAGGAGACCCGGCTCGGCTGGCACTCGATCTACTGGCGCAGCCGCGACCATGTCTCCACGATCTATGAGAACGCGCCCATGCCGTACGCCCAGTTCTTCGACGGAGGCCAGGCCCTGCACGGCCGTCTGGACGATCTCTACGACGGCGGCGGCTCCGCGGGATGTGTGAATCTGCGTCTGTCGGACGCGGAGAAGCTCTGGGATCTGCTGGCGCTGGAGGACCAGATCTACATCTGGGGCGTCAAGCCGGGCACGGACGGCTGACACCGCCCCGGCTCTGCCCCGGCTCCGCCCTCTGTGGAGCGGGGATCCGCGGGGTCGCGTGTCCCTACTTCGTCGGCTTCCGGCCCGTGATGCCGAGGTGCACCAGCAGCGCCAGATTCGGCTTCAGCTCGGCCTGCTTCACACCCCAGGCGGTGAACCCCTTCTGGTGCGAGGCGACCGCCGCCAGCATCGCGACGATCGAACCGGCCATCGCGGCGGGGCTGACGTCCTTGTCGACCCGGCCCTTGGCCTGGAGCCCCTTCGCCGCCTCGGTGAGGGAGTTGGTGACGGAGTTCAGGATCTTCATACGGATCTTGTAGAACCGCTTGTCGCCCTCCGCGGCCCCCAGGTCCACGACCCGGAGGATCGCGTCATGGCGGCGCCAGAAGTCGAGAAAGCCCTCGACCAGGTCTTCCGAGGCCTGCCAGGCGGCCTTTCCGGTCCAGCTCCGCCCGGAGACCAGCGCGGTGAGACCCGCGCCCTCCTTGGCCATCTCCTCCGCGAGTTCGAGGACGGCGCCCTCGACGTCGGGGAAGTACTGGTAGAAGGTCGCGGGCGAGGTGCCCGCCTTACGGGCCACGTCGATGACTTTGACGTCCCTGTACGGCGACGAGCTGAGCATCTCGCTGAGGCAGTCGAGCAGCTTCTGCCGCGTCGCCTGGCCGCGTCGTCCGGCCACGCGGCCGTCGACAGTGCGTACTTGTCCTGTCATGCCGTCAGCTTACCGACGGGTGATCCCGGCGCGATTCGGCCGACTGCAAATGGGGTGCGGCCCCGGCTCAAGCCCCCCAGCAGTCTAGTGATCAAATGTTCGAATATATCCCGCCGTGATGCCCGTGGCAGCCGGTCCGCCCTCTTGACATGGGACGACGGCCGACTCCGCCGCGATGGAGCGGGCTCTGCGCCCGAATCAGGCCGAGACACCCCGATCCGCCCCCGGGGTTTCGCAACCCTAGGGTTGTACAGGGAGAATCAGGGCGGGTACCGCCGCTGAGGGTCTCAGGGGTGAGACAGGGCCCGTACGGGGAGGTGGCAGGCAGGTATGGAGCAGCTGACGCAGCACGATCCCAGGCGGATCGGGCCGTTCGAGGTGCTGGGCCGGCTCGGAGCCGGGGGCATGGGGCTGGTCTATCTGGCCCGGTCGGCGTCCGGCCGCCGGGTGGCGATCAAGACCGTACGCACCGAGCTCGCCGAGGATCAGCTGTTCCGTGTCCGCTTCACCCGCGAGGTGGAGGCCGCCCGGGCCGTCAGCGGCTTCTACACGGCGGCGGTGGTGGACGCCGACCCGAGGGCCGCGGTGCCGTGGCTGGCGACGGCGTATGTCCCCGCCCCCTCCCTTGAGGAGATAGTGAACGAGTGCGGGCCGCTCCCGGCACGGGCCGTGCGCTGGCTCGCGGCGGGCATCGCCGAGGCACTCCAGTCGATCCATGGCGCGGGACTGGTCCACCGCGACCTCAAGCCGTCGAATGTCCTGGTCGTCGAGGACGGCCCGCGGGTCATCGACTTCGGCATCGCGTCCGGGGTCTCCAACACCCGGCTGACCATGACCAACGTCGCCGTGGGCACCCCCGCGTACATGTCCCCCGAGCAGGCGCGCGACTCGCGCAGCGTGACCGGGGCGAGCGATGTCTTCTCGCTCGGCTCCACCCTTGTCTTCGCGGCCACCGGCCATGCGCCCTTCCATGGCGCGAACCCGGTCGAGACCGTGTTCATGCTGCTGCGCGAGGGCCCCGATCTGGAGGGCCTGCCCGCCGAGCTGCGTCCGCTGATCGAGGCGTGCATGCAGACCGAGCACGGTCTGCGCCCCTCGCCGGAGGACCTCCAGGCGCAGCTCGCCCCCCATCTCTTCGCCTCCGGCGGCGATGACAGCGGCACGGCGTCGGCCTGGCTGCCGGGCCGGGCGACGGCGATGATCGAGCAGCGGCGCGGCGGCGGCCGGACCATCGCGCCGGTCGGACCCGCCGCCCCGCCGCACCGCGGACCGCAGCCGCCGCAGCCGCCGCCGATGCCGTCCTCGCCGCCGAGACGCGCCCCCGAGTGGGGCTCGGGCCAGCGGCCGGGGGCCGATCCCCGGACGAGCGTGCCCGTCGCGGCCGGTCCGGTACGGCTGCCGGGGGTCGATGTCCCGATCGGCCCCGGCCCCCGGGTGGCCGACCCCGCCCGGGCCGCGGTCGCCGAGGCGGCCCCGGCCACCGGCTGGATCCGCCCTCCGGCGGGCGCCCCGGGACACCCGCCCGCCCCAGGACACGCGCCCGCCCCGCAGGCCCCCGCGGCCCCCGTACCCCCGCCCGCGTCTCCGCCGGACGGCCCCGCTCACTGGCGGCCGTGGCGCTTCCGGATGTCGAACGACGTCTGGGGCACTCCGGTGGTCGCGGGCGATCTGCTGTACGTCACCTCCTTCGAGGTCCACGCGCTGGACACCGGCACCGGCCGGCGCCAGTTCAAGACCAAGGACGTGGCGTGGGCGATGGCCGTCGACGGCGGACGCATCCACGCCTCGGACGGCCCCACGCTGTACGCGCTCGACGCGGTGGGCGGCCAGGAGCGGTGGCGGCTCCAGGCGGACGCCTGGGTGTACTCCCTGAAGACGGCCCGCGGCACGGTGCTGACGGGGACGCGCGGCGGCGGCGTACAGGCGTGGGAGGCGTCCAACGGCGAGAAGCTGTGGGAGGTGACCGGGGCGCAGACGGACTTCGAGACCCCGGAGGCCGGACCGGTCATACACGACGACACGGTCTACGTCTGGAAGGACGCCAGGCTCCGCGCCCTGGAGGCGCGTACGGGTCATGAGCGCTGGTCCTACCCGGTCGGCGACGCGGCGTCCTGCGGCAGCGTCCCGGTCCGGGTGCACCCCGCGCCGGACGGCCATGTCTATGTCTCGGCGGGCGCCCGGGTGCTCGCGATCGATGTCGCGAGCGGGCTGGTGCGCTGGCACTTCGAGGCGCCGGCGGTCTTCCTCTCCCCTCCGGCCTTCGCGCCGGGCCCGGCGGTCACGGGCGGCGGGGTGTATCTGGCGGACTATCTGGGCACGGTGTACGCGCTGGACGCGCTCACCGGGAAGGACCGCTGGCGGATCGCGACGGAGTCCCGCCAGTCGATCGAGCCGGTGCTGGTCACCGGCGGCAATGTGCATGTGGGCAGCGGGAGCGCGCTCTACACCCTGGACGCGGTGACGGGCACTCCGATGTGGCGCTTCGCGGCGGGCGGCGAGGTCGTCGGCGCCCCGGTGGTCGCGGACGGCCGGGTCCACTTCGGCTCGGCGGACCATGTGCTGTACACCCTGGACGCGGCGGGCGGCCAGCTCCGGTGGAAGCTGGCGACGGGCGGCGAGATCACGGGCTCGCCGGTGGCGAAGGGCGGCGTGGTCTACGCGTGCAGCAAGGACCGCTGCGTCTACGCCCTGGACGCGGTGAAGGGCACGGCGACGGGCCGCCCGCGCTAGCCGGTACTCGTACCCGTCCCGTACCCGGCAGCGGGCCGCCGCTGCCGGGTACGGGTACGGCCGTCGGCTCCGCTGCCGGGGCACTCAGATCAGGTGGTCGAACTCGCCTGCCTTGACGCCTTGGACGAACGCGGCGAACTGATCCGGCGTCATGGTGATCTCATCGTCCGGACGCTGGCTCTCCCGCAGATGTATGGCGGTGCCTTCCCGCTTCGCCTGCACGCAGTTGTTGCCGCCGCCGCCGCAGTAAGAGGACTGCTGCCAAGCCTTGTCCGGCATCTCATGCCCCTTCAGAGAGAGCGCGCGATGCCTCGGATGACGTCGCGCGACTTCTTCTCGCTCAGGCTACGGTCTTCCATCGCCGCCAGAAGATCGCGATAGGCGTTGAGCGGCGCCTCCGCGTCCAGGAGCAACGGCCCGTGCGCGGAGTCGAGATGTACGGTGTCGAGCCGGGGCATGGGCCCTCCGGCCAGCAGCACCGCCTGCCCCGATCCCGCGAAGCCGTCGGCCTCGAAGGTGAGTACGCGTATGGTGCACCCCGGCCGCTCGGAGAGGGCGAGCAGGTGCTCAAGCTGCTTGCGCGCCAGTTCGGGTCCGCCGAACCGCATCCGCAGGGCCGCTTCGTGCACCACGGCGGTGAAAGCCGGTCCATCCTCGGCGTCGAGGATCTGTGCCCGTCGCAGCCGGTGCGCGATCCTTACCTCGGCATCCTCTGCCGACATCCGGGGGAAGCCGAACTCGAAGACGGCGCGCGCGTAGTCCTCGGTCTGGGCCAGCCCCGGCAGATGCGCGATCTGATACGTACGGAGGAACGTCGCGTTGCGTTCCAGCTCCGTCAGATCGAGAAAGCCGGCCGGGAGCACGCCCCGGTACTCCTCGTCCCAGCCCTTGGTCCGATCCGTGGCCATCGCCACCAGCGCGTTCACATACTCCCGGTCCGTACACCTGTAGGCATCGGCCAGGGCACGCAGCCGACCGGACCCGACCCCGAACCGCGCCGTCTCCATATGGCTGATCTTCGTGTGGTCGATGCCCAGGATCGACGCGGCTTCTCTCGCGTTGATCCCGGCCGCTTCGCGCATCTTGCGCAGCTCCGCGCCCAGGCGCCGCTGGCGCGCGGTGGTGACGGTCCGTGGTGGCATGGGGGCAAGTCTCCCTCGTACGAGTGATCCGATCCGTGCGGATCTACTTTGTTCCGGGTATAGGTAGCTATGTTGTTCCGCTGACCAGCCGCAGTGTGCCCAGGTGAGGGCAGCCACTGGCGGCCGGGTCACGGCGGCGGCAGGCCCGATTCCCTCCGACGTCGGGAGACGGGCGTGCACCCTTCACTGGCCTTACCTCGTTCAACGAACCTCGCTCCATTCCGTGGCGTACGGCTGCGCACGGACGTGGGGTGTGTCCCTCCTGGGCGCGCGGCGGCGGCCCACGGGGAAGGCCGTCTGGTTCGAGATCGCGGTCCGGGAGGGGGCCTGAGAACGGGCCATGGGACCACGGGAGCGCGAGCTCCATGGGCCCCGAGGGCGAAGGCCGCAGGGGCGGTCCACCGTGGCATCACGGCTGGTCCGGATCGGCCGACGGTGCGGCGACGCTCAGCCGGAATTGACCGGTTCTTCCATTCCGCAGGCAGACCGACTGATTCACAGTGGCGGAGTCCGAAATCCAAGGGGGAAAGGCCGCATGATGACGACGACCACGGAAGTGCAGCCGGGCGGCGGAGCAGCCGTGCCCCGGCTGCTGTGGCTGGACCTGACGCGAAAGTGCCAGCTCCACTGCGTTCACTGCTACAACGCCTCTGGACCGGACGGCTCCCACGGTGCCATGACTCGCGAGGACTGGATCAGCGTCCTGGACCAGGCCGCCGCAACCGGCATGACGCACGTGCAGTTCATCGGCGGGGAGCCGACCATGCACCCTGACTTCCCCGCGCTGCTGGATCACGCGCTGGCTCTCGGTCTGTGGTCGGAAGTCTTCAGCAATCTGGTCCACGTCCCCGACATGTGCTGGGACCTGCTCCAGCGTCAGGGCGTCACCCTCGCCACGTCCTACTACTCCGACCACGCCGGTGAACACGATGCCATGACCGGCCGGCGCAGCCACACACGTACCCGGGCGAACATCGCCAAAGCCGTCAGCCTCGGTATCCCGCTCAGGGCGGGCGTCATCGTCGGCGGCAGCGCTCAGCGCGTCGCCGAGGCGCGGCGGGACCTTGAATCCCTGGGCGTGACCAGAATCGGAGTCGACCATGTCCGCCGGTTCGGGCGAGGCGCACAGGACGAGGCCCCGGAGGCCGCGAGCCTTTGCGGCCGGTGTGGCTCGGGGAGGGCTTCGGTCGGCCCCACGGGTGATGTGGCGCCATGTGTCTTCTCCGGTTGGATGAGTGCCGGCAACATCCGTGACACTGCGCTGGCCGATATCCTCGACGGTGCCGCCATGGCCGAGGCCAACCGGTTCATCCGTGGCGCAGTCGGCAGAGGTGACTGCGGACCCGATCAGGAGCCTTCCTGCTACCCGGACAACGCTCCGTGTCAGCCCGATCAGAACCCGATCGTCCCATGCGGTCCGGACCAGGAGTGCACTCCTGGCTTTCCGAGTGACCCATGCGGCCTGTACAGGTGAGACGCCCATGACCCGTGACCCCGGCCCCGAATTCTGGGCGCGCGTTCATCCCCATACCGGAGACGTGATCGATGTCCGGCGCACAGAGCGCGGGGCGATGTCCGATCTCACGGCCGTGGTCCGGTGTGAGAAGGGCTCCTTCTTCGTCAAGGCGATGCGGAACCGGCCCGGCGGGCGCCGGGACTCCATCATCCGCGAGAAGTCGATCAACCGGTTCGTCCGGCCGATCTCCCCGGCTCTGCTGTGGTCGGCGGAGGACGAGGAGTGGGTTGTCCTGGGCTTTGAGGCCGTCAACGGCAGAGAGTCGGACTTCCGGCCCGGCGGAACGGATCTGCCGGCAGTCGTCGGACTGCTCAACAGGATCGGGGAACTCGATGTACCGGACGTCGCCCGGGACTGGACGGAGACGCGGTGGGATCGGTTCGCGACCACGGATGCCGAGACGGAGCTGTTCCGGGGGGACTCACTGCTGCACGCGGACATCAATCCGTTCAACCTCCTCGTCGGGGATCACACCGTGTGGGCCGTGGACTGGGGCTGGCCGACCCGAGGCGCGGCGTTCATCGACGTGGCCATGTTCACCGTGCACCTCGTAGCGTCAGGGCACACCGCCGAAAGCGCCGAGTCCTGGGCGGACAGGTGCAGGGCGTGGGAGAAGGCCGACGCGCGGGCCGTCGACGCCTTCGCCGCCGCGACCGTGCGGTTGTGGCGCGAGATGGTCGAGCGGAAGCCCGATGTGCCCTCCCGCAAGGCCATGCACGAAGCCGCGAGGGAGTGGGCGGCTCACCGGGGCGTCACCGTCGTGTGAAACCCGTTCCGGATGTGCCCCGGCCTCCGGGCGGGGCGCGTGCCGGTCCGCCCTCTCGTGCCAGGCGCGGGGAGGGCTTGGCGGCGAGGTCCCCGGTGCTGCCCCCCCGCCAAGCCGTGGCCTCCGATGGCGGGGTTCCCGCGGCTGGCGTAGCGTCGGTGGCGGCGGCCGCCGTCCCGATGCCCTTCCGTGCCCGGAGCGACGGCCGTCCATGTGGGGGAGAGTCGGCCCCTCCGGGGCGTAAAGAGGCTGGTAGGGGCATCGGATAAGGTCCCGATCATGGCCGAGCACCCCTGGTTCGAGATCGAAGACCTCGAAGAAGACGACCTCGAAGGCGACGGCGCCGAGGAGGACGACCTCCGCGTCACCCCCATCGAGCAGGACTTCCTCGACCTGCTGAAGAAGCACACCGAAGCCTGGGCCACGCCCGATGTCGGGAGCGGGATCGACCGTCTCGACGACGAGGAGACGCTGCTGGTCTTTCTCTCGCTGAGCGACACCGCCTGGCCGATGAGCCTGTTCGACTTCGGCGTCCATCTCCGGGGCAACCGGGTGCGGGGCGACCGGCTGCACAACCAGCTCTACTCCCTGCCCGACGAACCCACCGGCTGGGCCCTGGACACCACCGGCACCAACGACGAACTCGCCCGCGCCACCGCCGACTGGATGCGGGCGATGCTGCGCAGACCGCTGGTGCTGTACGCATGGGTGCACGACGGCAGGGCCTACGCCGCCCGGTTCCTCTTCGCCGACGACGACGAGACGATCTGCCAGCTGTACGACGAGAAGTCGGCCCCGCCGGGACAGACGGCCGCGCTGCGGGCCGCCGGGCATGTGCGCGGCAAGGGCTGGCTCCAGACCCGGGGCCTCCCGGCGCCCGACTTCTACCAGCATGTACGCGGTGATCAGGACGCCGCCGTACTGCCTGCCGGGGCCCGGCCCACCGAGCAGCGCGGCGCGATCCGGGGCGTCTGGTACCAGTGACCGCGCCGGGCCACGAGTGACGGCGCCGGGCGTCCCCGGCCGGTGGACCCCGAGCCCCGCCCCGGCCGGGGCCTACCGCACCCGGTACGCCCCGCTCCGCCCCCCGAACAGCTCCCCCTGCTCCTCCGTCCCCAGGCTCCCCAGCGCGATCAGATGCGGGGCCAGGGCGAACGCCTGTGCCCGTGCCGCCTCGCCCGCCGCCCAGACCGCCCGTACCGTCCCCTGCACCGCGCCGGTCGGATACGACGCCACCACCGCCGCCGCCCGCACCGCGGCCCGCACCGCCTCGCCGGGCGCGGCGAGTTCGGAGACCAGACCGGTCTCGTACGCCCGCGCCGCCGACATCCGCTCCGCCGTGCCCATCAGCGCCAGCCGCGCCGCCTCCCCGTACGGCATCCGCTGCGCCAGATACATCGACTCGTACGCGCTGACCATCCCGTAGCTCGTATGCGGGTCGAAGAAGGTCGCCTCGCGCGAGGCGACGGTGAACTCGCACTCGCCCAGCAGATAGAACGCCCCGCCGCAGGCCATCCCCTCCACCGCCGCCACCACCGGCTTCCAGAGGTCGTTCGCCTTCGGGCCGATCGCGATCAGCGGATCGTCGATCGAGTACGGGGACGGCGGCTGCCGCACCTCCACCGAGCGGTCGATCCCCGTGCAGAAAGCTTTCGTCCCGGCGCCGGTCAGCACGATCGCGCGCACCGCGTCGTCGTAGCGGAACTCCCGCCACACGGCTGCCAGCCCTGCGGCCATCTCCAGATCGATCGCGTTGTGCTTGGCGGGCCGGTCGAGTACGACCACGGCCACCCCGCTCTCCCCGACCGCGTCCGTCTCCACCCGGACGCTCATGCCCGCTCCAGCAGCCAGCGCGGCAGCCGCAGCCCGCCGTCCCGCGCCTCGGTGAACGCCGCCTTCACCGCTGCCCCGATCCGCAGCCGGGCCGGATCGACCGAGTCCAGCGGGGCGTCCGCCGCCGCGACCACATTGCCCACCAGCCGGATGCGCGGTGCCTCGGCGAGCTCCACCACCACCGCGTTGTACGGGGCGAACTCCGCGTACCCGGGCAGCAGCGGCGGATGCGGCACCACGAACGACCAGATCCGGCCCCGCCCGCTCATCCGGCGCCACCCGCTGTCGAAGGACTGGCAGTGCGGACAGCACGGCCTCGGCGGAAAGCGCGGCTCGTCGCAGGCGGCGCAGTACTGGACGCGCAGTTCGCCCCGGGCCGCGTACTCCCAGAACGGCGCCCCGTCGTCGTCGGGGACGGGATCGAGCAGTGCCATCTCAACTCCTCAGCAGTACGGCCGATGTGGGCACGCCCTCGCCCGCCGTGACCAGACAGGTGGCGGCGGACGGGACCTGCGCGGTGGAGGTGCCGCGCAGCTGTCTCACCCCCTCGGTGATGAGGTTGAAGCCATGGACGTACGCCTCGCTCAGCCCGCCGCCCGAGGTGTTCAGCGGCAGCCGTCCGCCGATCTCCAGCGCGCCGCCCTCCGTGAAGGCCGCGCCCTCGCCGCGCCCGCAGAAGCCGTACCCCTCCAGCGAGAGCGGGATGAGCGGGGTGAACGCGTCGTAGATCTGGGCCACGTCCACGTCCTCGGGACCGAAGTCGGCCGTCTTCCACAGCTGCCGGGCGGCCGTCCAGGCGGGTCCGGCGAGGGGGTCGTCGTTCCAGTAGTTGACCATGCCGTGGTGCTGGGCGGGCAGCCCCTGCGCGACCGAGTGGAGATAGACGGGCCGCCGCCGGCAGTCCCGGGCCCGCGCTGCGGAGACGAGCACACAGGCCAGCGCGCCATCGGTCTCCAGGCAGTTGTCGAAGAGACAGAGCGGCTCGCTGATCCAGCGCGAGGTCATATACATGTCGCGGGTCAGGGGCCGCTCGTACATCATCGCCGCCGGGTTCTGATTGGCCCGGTTGCGGCAGGCGAGCGCCACATTGAAGAGATGGTCGCGGGTCGCCCCGTACTCATGCATGTACCGCCGTGCCAGCATGCCGATCTCGTCGGCGGGCCGCAGCAGCCCGAAGGGCCGGGTCCACTGGGCCGGGGTGGGCAGCTGTACGGCCGTGTTCCGCCAGGGCCGGGGCCCGCTGCCGCGTTTGCGCGAGCGCCAGGCCACCCCCACGCCCGCCTGCCCGGTCGCGATGGCGGCGGCCAGATGGGCGAGAGTGGCGCAGGAGCCGCCGCCGCCGTAGCCGACCCGGGAGAAGAAGGTGACGTCGCCCGCGCCGATCGCCTTGGCGATCTCGACCTCGTCGGTCTCCTCCATGGTGTACGAGGCGAAGGCGTCGACCTCCGACGCGGCGATCCCCGCGTCGTCGAGCGCGGCGGTGATCGCCCGGCAGGCCAGGGTCTTCTCGGATTCGGGGAGCTGTTTCGCGAAGGCCGTCTGGCCTATCCCGGCTATCGCCGTCGCGTCCTTGAGACCGGGCACGGGCACCTCCGCCGTTCGATCCCTACTGCTGACAGCGCGTCAGGCTACAGCTAATCTGACGCTTAGTCAGCTACCGAGCGGGAGGGTTTCCATGCGCGGCGACCTGGAGTGGGGCACCATCGGGCGGCTGGTACGGGACGCCGCCCGCCGGTACGCGGAACGCGAGGCGGTCGTCGAGGGCCGCACCCGGCTCTCCTACGCCGAACTCGGCGCGCGCGTCGAACGCGCCGCCGCCGCGTGCATGGCCGCGGGCGTCGACCGGGGCGACCGGGTCGCGATCTGGGCCCCCAACACCCTCGACTGGATCGTCTCCGCACTCGGCGCGGTCACCGCGGGCGCGGTCCTGGTGCCCCTGAACACCCGCTTCAAGGGCGCCGAGGCCGCCGACGTCCTCCGCCGCGGCCGGGTACGGCTGCTCTTCGTCACCGGAACCTTCCTCGGCGCCTCCTATGTCGCCGCCCTGCGCCGCGCCCGGACCGAACTCCCCGAACTGGAACAGGTCGTCGTCCTCGCCGACAGCGCACCCGACGAGTACCGCACCTGGAAGGACTTCCTCGCGGGCGGCGACCCGATCACCCCGGCCCAGGTCCGCGTCCGCGCCGACTCGGTCGACCCCGCCTCCCCCTCCGACATCGTCTTCACCTCCGGCACCACGGGCCGCCCCAAGGGAGCGGTCATCAGCCATATGCAGACACTGCGCTGCTACGGCGTCTGGAGCGAACTCGCCGGACTCCGCGAGGGCGACCGCTATCTGATCGTGAACCCCTTCTTCCACACCTTCGGCTACAAGGCCGGAATCATCGCCTGCCTGATGCGCGGCGCGGTGATGGTGCCCCAGCCGGTCTTCGACGCGGACACGGTCCTGGCGAACATCGCGGCCGAGCGCATATCCGTACTGCCCGGACCGCCCGCGCTCCATCAGTCGCTCCTCGACCACCCCACCCGCGAGCAGCACGACCTCTCGGCGCTGCGCCTGGTGGTGACGGGCGCGGCGGTGGTGCCGCTGCGGCTGGTGGAGCGGCTCCGGGGCGAGCTGGGCATCGAGACCGTACTGACGGCGTACGGCCTCTCCGAGGCGAGCGGCATCGTCACGATGTGCCGCAGGGGCGACTCCCCGGAGACGATCGCCACCACCTCCGGGCGGGCGATCCCCGGCACGGAGCTGCGCGTGCTGGCGGAGCCGGGGCAGCCGGGGGAGGTGCTGGTGCGCGGACACCATGTGATGCGGGGGTACTTCGAGGACCCGGAGGGCACGGCGGCGGTGATCGACGAGGAGGGCTGGCTGCGCACGGGGGATGTGGGGGTGCTGGACCCGGCCGGCAATCTGCGGATCACCGACCGGATCAAGGACATGTTCATCGTGGGCGGGTTCAACGCCTACCCGGCGGAGATCGAGCAGCTGATCGGCCTGCACCCGGAGATCGCGGATGTGGCGGTGGTCGGGGTCCCGGACGCGCGGCTGGGGGAGGTGGGGATGGCGTATGCGGTCCGGCGGCCGGGGGCGACGGTCACCGAGGGGGATCTGATCGCCTGGGCCCGCCGGGAGATGGCGAACTACAAGGTCCCCCGGCGGATCGAGTTCCTGGCGTCGCTGCCCCGCAACGCGAGCGGCAAGGTCCTGAAGACCGCCCTCCGCGCCCGCCGCCCCTGACGCCTCCGGGGGCCACGACCTCCGGGGACACCGGCCCCTGACACCCGACCGCCGGCTCACCCCAGCCGCACCGGTATCTCCTCCCACCCGTACGCGATGAACGACGGCACCTGCCGCAGCCCCCCGCCCCCCGCCGCCAGCCGCAGCCCCGGATAGCGGCCGAACAGCGCGGGCAGCGCCGTCAGCGCCTCCATCCGCGCCAGCGGAGCGCCGATGCAGCGGTGGACCCCTATGCCGAAGGAGAGATGGTCGTCCGCGCCACGCCCCGCGTCGAACTCCGCCGCGTCCGCGCCGTACTGCCCCGGATCCGACCCCGCCGCCGCGAAGGTCGTCAGAATCGCGTCCCCCGCCGGAATCGTCACCCCCGCCACTTCGATGTCCGAGACCGCGAACCGCAGCGGAAGGTTCGCGATCGACGGCCGCACCCGCAGCACCTCGTCGATCACCGAGTCCCAGGAGATCTCCCCCGCCCGCACCGCCGCCAGCTGCGCCGGATGCCGCAGCAGCTCCACGACCGCGTTCCCGATGAGGTTCACCGTCGTCTCGAAGCCCGCGCCGATCACCAGCAGCAGCGTGTAGACGAGCTCATCGCCGCTCAGCCGGTCCCCGTCCCCGTCCCGGACCCGGATCAGCTCGGTGGTCATGTCATCGCCCGGGTGCTCGCTCTTATGGGCGATGAGCGCGGGCAGCACCGTGCCGATCCGCTCCTGTACGTACGCCGCGTGCTCCGGGCTCGGATCGGAGGTGTTGATCAGGGCCGCGATCGTGTCGACCAGATCCGGGCGCATCGGGTCCGGCACCCCGAAGAGCTCGCAGATCACCCTTATGGGCAGCGGCTGCGCATACGCGGTCCGCAGCTCCGCCACACCGTCGGACGCGGCCCCCTCCAGCGAGGACAGCAGCTCCCCGGTGATCTCCTCCACCCGTGGCCGCATCGACTCCGTCCGCCGCGCGGTGAAGCTCGGCGCCACCAGCTTGCGGAGCCGGGTGTGATCGGTCCCGTAGGACGAGAGCATGTTGACCACTCCCACCCAGCCCATGATCCAGCTCCAGCCCGGGTGTTCGGCGACCTCGTCGAAGAGCGACCAGTGCCTGCGCGGGTCCTTGCTGACGCGCGGGTCCAGGATCAGGGCGCGCAAGGTGTCGTAGCGGGTCGGCGCCCAGGCGGGGACGCCGCCGGGCAGCTCGACGGGGACCACCGGGCCCAGCTTCCGCAGCCGCGCGGCCTCCGCGAGGATGTCGGTGCCGAACGGGTCGATGGATATGGCGGACGGCAGGCTCATTCGCGCTCTCCTGACTGATCGGGGGTACGGGCGGTGAACCGGACGGGGAACTGTGTCAGCGAACGGTGGAACGGCCCCGGACGCCAGGTCAGCCGCTCCCGGGGGATCACCGGATCGAGATCCGGCAGCCACTGCGTCAGCCGCTCGATCGCCTCGGTGGCGATCAGCAGGGTGTGCTGCTTCACCGGGCACGCGTGCGCCCCGGCCGACCAGGACAGATGCGAGGCGTCGCCCGGGTGGTGCGCGCCCCGGGACTCCTTCTCCGCGAAGTAGGCCAGCGCGCCGTACGAGACGACGACCGGCACGGCGGCCTGTATCCACACGCCATGGAAACTGAGCGGTCTGCGGGCGTAGTGGATGCCGTAGTTCGCCAGCGGGGTCTCGTACCGCAGCACCTCCACCACCGCGTCCATCACCGGCCGCGAGCCGCTGGTGAGCGTCGTGTAGTACGCCGGGTTCCCCAGGATGCGGGAGAGCGCGTTGGAGACCAGATTGGCGGTCGGCTCATGACCCGCGCCGAGGGTCATGAAGACCTGCCAGGTGACTTCCTCGGGGGTGAGTCCCAGGGGATGGTCGAGGAGCCAGCTGGTGAGGTCGTCGCCGCGTTCGGTCAGTTTGGCGGCGATGAGTTCGAGTACGTACTTCCCGTACTCCACCTCCGCCTGCGCCGCCCGCTCCGTCCCCTCGATCATCTGCGCCATGGAGTCGGTGAGGCGGTCGCTCTCGCTGTCGGGCAGCCCGAAGAGGTTGTTGAAGATCAGCCCCATCAGCGGGCGGCAGAACTCGGAGACGAGATCCGCGCTTCCCCGGGGCCCGAAGCGGGAGACCAGGATGTCCACGGCCCGGTGCACCCGCTCGCGCAGATCGTGCGGCTCGACCAGGCTGACGGCGTCGACCAGGGTGCGGCGGTAGCGGATATGGGCCTGGCCGTCCGCGAAGAGGATGTTGGGCCGCCAGCGCATCATGCCGAGGATCGGGGAGTCCTCGGAGACCGTGGCCTCCCAGGGGCGCGGGTCGTGCGACCAGATCTCGGTGTCGTGCAGCAGATCGAGGGCGGCCCGCCGGTCGACGACGACATACGCGAAGATCCCGGGGGCGAGCTCGGCCCAGCCCACCGGGCCCTGGGACCTCAGTATCTCGTAGTAGGCGTGCGGGTCGACGGCGAAGCCGTCCTCCCAGAGCCGTACGGGGGCGGAGATGGCGGGCACGGCGCCCGCCGAGCCCGCCGGGTTCACCGAGTGCGGCGGGTGCGGCGGGTGCGGCGGGCTCATCGGGGCGCCCTCCGCATGCCGGCCGCCGCCCCGCCCCGTCCCGCCCGGATGAGCAGATGCTGGACCAGGGAGCTCAGCGCGTCGACGGAGGCATGGGCGTCCCGGGCGTCACAGGCGATCATCGGGGTGCCCGGGTCCAGATCCAGCGAGGTGCGCAGCTGTTCCTCGGTGTACTGGCGCGAGTCGGGGAAGGTGTTCAGCGCGACCGCGTACGGCAGCCCCGCGTCCTCCACCAGCCCCAGCACCTCGAACGAGTCGTCGATACGGCGGGTGTCCACCAGCACCAGCGCGCCGAGCGCGCCATAGGCGATCTCGGCCCAGAGCGAGCGGAACCGCTCCTGCCCGGGGGTGCCGAACAGATAGAGGACGATCCCCCCGTTCAGGGAGATCCGCCCGAAGTCGATGGCGACGGTGGTCGTGGTCTTGTCCCGCACACCGGCGAGGTCGTCCACCGCTACGGACGCCTCGGACAGCTGCTCTTCGGTATGCAGCGGCCGGATCTCGGAAACGGAGTCGATCAGGGTGGTCTTGCCGACCCCGAACGGGCCTGCGACCAGGATTTTCACCAGTTCGCGGGCGCTGTCCGGCAGGTGCAGGCCGCTAGAGCTTGAGGGCGCGGAGGCCATCGGCGACTCTCTCCAACAGATCAAGGTCGGGCTGGGCGGCATACGGGATCGGCGGGCGAGCGCTCACCAGTCCCAGGTCGATCAGGTGCGCCGCGAGGACGCGTACGGCGGAGACGGGCAGCGCCAGCACGGCCGCCGTCTCCACCACGGTGAGCGATCCGCCGTCCAGCGTGCCCAGCAGGGTGCGCTGGGCGGCGGGGAGATCGCCCGGGACGGGCGGGGCCGCGCCCGGGGTGTGGCGTGGCCGCCGGACCTCCTGACGTGCTTCGGCGCGCGGCTGCCGCGGGTCGTGGCGTACGGCGGGTTCTGCCCGTACGCCGGAATCCGTCCGTACGCCGGGTTCTGTCCGCACGGCGGGTTCTGTCCGTACGCCCGGGGGGGCGCCGGGGTCCGGTAAGGGCGGCCCGGCGCCGCCGGACGGTCCGGCGGCGCTCTCGCCCGGGCAGATCGTCAGTCCGGTCAGCACCGAAAGACGCTCCAGGCTGTTCCGGCTCGGCCGGGTCTTTCCGCCGGTGGACACATATGCGGGGACCAGGGGCCGCCCGCTTCGGCGGCCGGTCATGGCGTCGTGTGGCCACTGGCTCCCCGGGGTGCGGCTGCCATCGCCTTCTCGCCGAGCCGGGCCACTTGGGAGTGGACGCGGTGGGCGAGCAGATCGAGCCGTACCTCGGGATCGCCATAGGCGGCCACACAGGTTCCGTGGGTGGTGGGCGCGACCAGGATGTAGCCGTGGTCGGATTCGACGACCACTTGGCGTACTTCCGCGCCGTCCTTGTCCGCGAAGGCCGCGGCGGCCGTGCGGCAGGCGCCCTGCACGGTGCTGGTGATGGCGGCGACCCGCTCGGCGGACGCCTGGGAGAGCCGGTCGGAGTAACCGGAGACAAGGCCGTCCCTGGTCAGCAGGACGGCGGCGCGGACATGGGGGATTTCCAGAATCGGGTCGAGCACCCACGCGGTATCGCCGGTGTCGCGGGAGGTGCGGCTGGTCATCGGGGGTCGTTCCCTTCGGGGTCGGCTGCATTGCGTGCGGCTGCGGTCCCGGCCTGGAGCGCGCCGAGCGCGGCGGCGGCCTCTTCGGGAGTCCGCGTGGCGGGCTGGGGGCGGGCCTGGATCTCGGAGGGGGGTGCGGCGGCGTGGAGCCGGCGGCGGCGACGGGGCAGCGCCTCGTCGTCGGGGGCGGGCACGGGGTCGTGGGTGATGGCATCGGAGAACGGGGCGAGCGAGGGGGAGGGGGAGATTCGGGCGGGGAGGGCCTCCGGAGCCGCCGGTCCGGGGAGCGGCGGCGCCGGGGTCACCGGGCGGTGCGGCGCTCCGCTGGGCAGCGGTTCCGGGTACGCGGCCCCTCTCGGTTCCGGGTACGCGCCCCCTGTCGGCACGGCCACGGGCACGGAAGGCGCCTGGGCCGGGAGTCCGGCCGGTCCGCCCGGGGCGACGGGCGCCCCCGGCGGTCCGGCCGGTCCGGGGACCCCTGTGGTGAAGGGCTCCGGCAGGGCCGCGTTCCCGCGGGTGGAGTGCGGCGCGCTCGCCGCCTGGGGGCGCTCGGCCGGGTCGATATGGCTCAGCAGATGATTTCTCACCAGCAGTACGGCCCGTACTCCGCCGTAGGGAGAGGGCGAGGACAGATCCACCGACAGATCGAACTGCCGGGTCAGCTGTCCGATCGCGGCCAGTCCCATCCGCGGCGGGTCGCCCAGCTCGGACAGGAGGATCGGATCGCTTCCGGCCACCATGCGCTGGGCGTAGGACCGTTCGTCCGCGGCCATGCCCACACCGGCGTCGTCCCTGGTTACGGTGACGCCGTGGTTGGCGCGCTCCAGATTCACCGCGACGGTCGTGTCGGGCGAGGAGTGCCGCAGCGCGTTGTCGAGCAGTTCGGCGACGATGATCGCGACCGGTTCGACGGCGTGCGAGACGAGGGCGGTGCCGTTCTCCAGATGGTTGCTGATGTGCACCCGCTGATAGCCGATGAGACGGGACTGTCCGCCGGTCACCGCGTCCACGAGATGCGACTCCTGGCGGGCGAGCCCCACCCACGCGCCGCAGACGACGGCGGCGACCTGGGCACGGCGCAGGGACTGTTCGTTCTCGTGGTCGAGTGAGTAGAGGGTCTGGGAGAGTTCGGGGTCGTCGTAGCGCTGCTGCAGTCCGCGCAGGACGTCCTGGAGACGGTAGAGCCCGGCCTGGATCTCACGGGTCGCCCCGCGCATCCCGGCCCGGGCGGCGGCGTCGACCCGTTTGCGTTCCTGGAGCATCGCCGCGGCGACGCCGTCGAGGGCCGCGTCCAGAGCGGCGCCGAGTTCACCGTCCGTGAGTTCGGGGTCGAGTGGGCCGGGTACCTGCACATGAGGGTGGGCGGCTCGGACGGCGGCGGCCGGAATGCGCTGCTGTGCCAGAGGGACGACTTCGGCGGAGTACGCCCGTACGGCACGGGCGGTCTCCTGCCGGACGGCGTCCAGCCGGGTCCGGAGGGAATCGATCTCCTCGCGCTGCCGGGCCGTTTGGCGACGGGAGCGCATGAGTTCACTTCCGATGTAGAAAGCCAACAGGGTCCCGGCGGCGACGATGGCCAGATCCGGTATCTCGATCATCGAATAGACCTCGGGGGCGGTGGGGGGTGAAGTCGTCTGGGAAACGACCCGCCCAAGTACACACCGTCATCAAGTGATCGCGGGGGGTTTTGCTCGAAGAACTTGTGTCGCTCCGACATCTGCCGGACAGTTGCGCCCGATGTCCCTGATGGAGCGTCAGAGGGGTGTCGAGGCAGTGGTGACATGGTGTGGGACCGCTGATCGGGAGTGCGGAGGCGGACGCGCAAAGGCCGCGACGGCTCCCCTCCGTGCCGTCGCGGCCGTACACCATCGGGTGAAGTCCCGATCAGTCCTTCGCTTCCAGATCATCACTCAAAGTTATGACTCTCCCCCGGGATTCGATGATCTGGACCGGACCTTCAGCTCAGATATTCAGCTGAAGTCCTTTTCGTTTCAGGGCCTTTTAGGCCCGGTGCGGCGGTGATCCGACAAACCCTGGTTCCCCGGGCCGTGAACCCGGCTTCTCCACCGTGCGCGGACCGCGGTCCGGCCTGAATAGCGAGGGAGAAGCCGGGTGTTTCCGGAGACCTGCCGGGGCGTGAGCCGAATTCCGTTCCCCCGTACGGCTCACGGGGCTCCCGGCTCCGGGACCGGCCCTGAATCCGGTCCCGGGTCAGCTCGCCACGGGAGCCGAGGTGTAGCTGTCGTCCTGGGGCTTGGCGGGCTCGCTGTCCGTGATGATCCGGGGCGGAGCCGGGTTGTAGTTGTCCGTGGTGATCACGGCCGCCTCGGCGCCGGGACCCTCGGTGGTGCCGAGGCCGACCGGCGCCACCGGGTTGTAGTTGTCCTGCGGCTTGGCGGGCTTGCCGGGCTTGCTCTCCCGGATGACCCTGGGCGGAGCCGGGTTGTAGTTGTCCGTGCTGGTGACGTCCAGGGTGGTGTCGTTCTCGGTGTCGCTCATTCTGTCCCCCATGGGATTTTGCTGTACGTGAAACTTAAACTATGAAGCAGAAACAGCCTTCCGCCCGGAGACTCCCCCGAGGGTCGCCGGACGGAAGGCCGTGGATCTCCACCCGCCCCCCGGCTGGGTGAAGGTCCCTCATCGATCCGTCTGCCCCCCGACGCGGCGGATTGACTGCACTGAGCATGTCGGATGCCCATAAACATTCGATGAACGTCCTGGAAGAAAGCTGTCACAGAGTGCTGGGGCACCGCCTCAGACGGCGCTGAGGGGGTCGAGCAGCCCGCGCACTTCCTCCGCTTCCGCCGACCCCTGCTGCTCGTGCAGCGTCAGCGCCTCCTGCCAGCAGGCGCGTGCCCGGTCCGCCTGGCCGAGGGTGGAGAGCGCCCGGCCGAGGGTGATGAGGACCCTGGCGCGCATCTGGTCGCCGCCGATGAAGCCTATGGCGAGGGCCTGTTCGGCGTGCTGGGCGGCCCGCCCGGCGCGGAGGGCGGAGAGATGCGCCTGGGCGATCCGGAAGTAGGTGGTCCCCTCCCAGAGCCGCTGCCGGTTGGCCTCGAAGCCGTCGAGGGCGTCATGGAGCTGTTCCAGGGCCTCCTCGTGCCGTCCGGCCTCGGTCAGGGCGACGCCGAGCGTGTAGTGGGCGTTGGCGAGCCGCATGGTGAGCCCATGGCGGTCCAGGATCTCCAGCCCCTGCCGGGCGAGGTCGATCGCGGGCTCCTTGTTGCCCATGAAGAGATAGAGCCGGGAGAGATTGCAGAGGGCGCTGGCCTCGCCCGCTCCGTTCTCGTCCGCCCGGGAGTCCTGGATGGCCTGCCGCAGATAGCGTTCGGCGTCGGTGTGGCGGCCCTGGTTGGTGGCGATGATGCCCCGGTCGTTGTTGGTCCAGAAGACGGGGGCGGGGTCATCGGCCCGGCGGGCGTACCGGGCGGCCTGCTCGGCCTGCTCGTCGGCTTCCGCATAGCGTCCGGCCATCAGGTGCACACTGCTGAGGACGGTGTGGGCGCGGCCCCGGGCGCGGGCGTCGCCGACCGAGCGGGAGGCGGCGAGCGCGGCCCGCGACGCGGACGCGTACTGCTTGGAGTTGGCGCCGGACTCGGCCAGGTCCTTGGCGGCCCACAGCAGATCCACGGCCCGCCGCAGCCTGCCGCCCACCAGGCTCTGCTGGGCGAAGGCCAGCACGCAGTGCGCCTCGGTGTAGAGCCAGTCCAGCGCCTCGTGGCGGCCGGCGAAGGACAGCCCCTGATGCTCCACCGGCTCCAGAAGGCGCGGCAGCGGATCTCCCGGATGAGTGAGGGCGTAGACGCGGGTCACGGTCGCCAGATAGAAGTCGAGCAGTCGCGAGAGGGCTCCTTCGGTCTCCTCGGGCCGCTCGTCGCGCTCGGCGCAGGAACGCGCGTAGAGGCGTACGAGATCGTGGTAGCGGTAGCGGCCGGGTGCGGCGGACTCCAGCAGGGAGGTGTCGACCAGGGCTTCGAGGAGGTCCTCGGTGGTCTGGGGCGGCAGGGCGAGGGTCGCGGCGGCGGCGGCGAGGGAGATGTCGGGTCCGTCGGCGAGGCCGAGGAGGCGGAAGGCGCGGGCCTGCTCGGGCTCCAGCTGGCCGTAGCCCAGCTCGAAGGTGGCCTTGACGGCGAGGTCGCCGGCCTGGAGCTCGTCGAGCCGGCGGCGCTCGTCGGCGAGCTTGGCGGCGAGCACGGAGACGGTCCAGGTGCGCCGGGCGGCCAGCCGGGACGCGGCGATCCGGATCGCCAGCGGCAGGAAACCGCAGGCCGCGACCACATCGAGCGCCGCCTCCCGCTCGGCCGGCACCCGCTCTTCGCCCACTATCCGGGTGAACAGCTGAAGCGCCTCCTCCGGC